>CAWIQZ010000009.1:0-75124 GCA_963838465.1 uncultured Bacillaceae bacterium | reverse complement strand
TCAAGTTCACCTTCAAGCATCTCGCTAATTTCTTCATTTACGTCTTCAAGACTCTTATTCATAAGATCTTCTTCTAGGAATGACGTAATAAATGGATTGACCCACTGAATTTTCTTTTCTTTATTATACAACAGAATACCAATGGGCATTTTCGTAACAGCTTCTTCTCCAGCTTTGTTAACTCGATAGGTAAGTGTCATCACATAATCTTCTAAATCACGTTCAAACGACACTTTTGCTTGTGCAAAATAAATCGCTAACACACCTATTATAAAAAAACCAATAATGCCTACTTGCCATTGATACCATGTAAGGATGCTCATAAAAACAATTGTAAAACTAAACATGGTTATGACGTGGTAACCGTGCCACCGTTTCATTAAGAACTTAGGCATAATGTCAGCTCCTATTTTTTCTGGCTTGTGATACGCTTACGCAAATCAAAGCCCAAATCAATAATTCCTAGAATTCGAACTAGATACAGCAATGGAGATATGACAATCGCCGCAACAATGAGAAGGATCGGTACCGCTTTTGATATCTTTTTATGATGACAATAATAAAACATAAACGCAAACCCTTGTACAGCTAGTACGACCTCCAATAGTGGAAAGAGGTTCCATATAATCACAAATAACGTTGTTCCTTCTTCGGCACCGATCATGGCTAATACCAAAACAATTAAATAGTACCATAAAAAGGCTTTCGGGAATTGCCATTCACGAAAAGGAGGAAGTCCCTTCACCTCATGACCTAAGCGACGTAGTAAGAAATAGCTTAAAAGCAAGGTGAGCAAAGCAAGAGAAACACCTAGCCCAACAATCATAACAGGAGCTAAGTAAATAAGTTGATCAATCACTCCATACATCTGTTCGAGTGATTGTCCTGATCCCTCTCCAAATGCTCCCCATGTCGATTCAGCAAACTCAATCTGCTCCCTCGTCAATTGTGCAGCCATTTGCATTGGGTTCTCACCTAATATCAGCACAAGACCAAGGAAAACGAGTAACATATTTAAAGTATATGTTAAGCCAGCTCCAATCAAAACAGAGAAGCCAGATAACTTACGACGATATAATTCGCCAATGACTAATCCGGCACTTCCAAAAATGAATGCCGATGGAACAGTAGGTAATCCACCTATAAGAAAAGCTAAAAATAAGGATACACCCCAAAGCATCAGCCCTGGCTTCAACCCTCTTCGGAGTACATATAAGACAAATGGCAACGGAAGCGCCCAAACGGTTACGATACCGACTAGCGGCACATAAGTCGATATCAATAATATAATCGCAAATACAGAGGCAAGTATTGCACCTTCTGTTAACGTTCTTGTATCCTTCACGCACCCACCTCTTTTTTCTTTCTAACAAGTTAATATCACTGTTTTCACATTGTTTGATACTTTCCCATATCCTTGTCTATTTTAGCGTACTTACTCGGAAAATTAAAGCATCCTCTAGTGAATAAAATTGATTTTTATATGGCTATTCTTTTTCAGCTAATCCCACTTCGAAAATATCATATAAAAAAGTCGTTTCCATTTCCCTTGCCACTGCCTTTTTGATCTCGATTCTCTTCGTAAACAATGGCCCATCAATGACATATGTATGATATTCTCCCGCTTCACCCATTGGGCATATTGAGAGTGTTGTTTATCGCTTTGCAAACCGCTTATCAACTCTTTTCCCAAGCCAATCTTTATTTAGCAACTCAGGACGAAGCCGACAAATAATCGCTTCATAGCCTGAGTCAACAAACTCATCTAAGGCTTCCGCGCTTTCCTCCTGCTCCATCCACAGTGGGTAAAGAGCATCCATTCCTACCTCAGCAGCGACCTTCTCTCCCCATTCGCGATGCCCATCAAGGTACAGATCGCCAAACACAACTCCTGTTATCTCTTGCGCTTTTAATTCCTTCAATTTAGTAACAAAATCATCAGTATAGCTATCATACGTACAATGAACAACATAAAGGGGTAAACCGAGTGCTTTCGCCTGTGCTTCAATCCGTTCAATGGCCAAACCATGCCCAAAGGAAGTTTCTTGTTCCTTTGGTGCTGTCACAAGTAAACCAGCTACCTCAAGGCCTTGCCGCCACACTTTATCAAGGGCAAAACAGCAATCCTTCCCTCCGCTTCATGACACAACGACACGTTTCATTTTTTAATCCTCCTTTTGATAATGCAGCAACGTCAGAATGCCTTCTAAGCACATCTCTTTATACGGCTGGTGGAGTTCGTCTAGATCCTGCATGAGCCATTGAATAAGCATACCATCAATCACCCCACGCATAAGCTTTGCTGTCATTTCAGCATTCTTAACGATGAATGTCCCTTCTTTTGTTCCCAACTCAGCAATTGACCTACCGATACCCCAACAATTTTGATAAAAATGCTGATTCACTTGCTGATATCTAACATTCCCTTTTACTTGCGACAAAAAATCAAGGTATACACGATAAAACTGCCGATTCTCTGCTGGACTCGCAAAGACATGATCCAAGTATGCTTGTAATTGAGCAAGAGCTGTTTTTTCTTTTTCAATCGAGCTCATTTCTCTTTCATATATTTTTGACGTAAGCCATTCAAGCAAGTGAGCAAAGACATCTTCCTTATTTTCAAAGTAATAATTTGTCACACCCTTGCTCATACGCCGCATAGTCAGCAATATCCTGTAGAGTGACTCCTTCGTACCCTTTGTCTACGACAGCTTGAAAGGTTGCTTTCAAAATTTGTTCCCGTCGTTCTGTTGCACGTTTTTTCACCCGAACCACCCTTCCTTCCATCCATTATAAAACAAATATATGAAGTCTGAACATTCGAATATCATTTTGACCAGTCAGAATAATTTTAGTACAATTAAAGCAATCACAAGAGAAAGGTGGGAATGTAAAATGAATAAATTTCGTGCATTAGTTGTTGATAAAGTAGGTGAAGAGACGTCTGTAGAGGTGAAAAAGCTGTCTTTCGATGATTTACCAGAAGGAGATGTCACGATTCGCGTCGCCTATTCGAGTGTCAATTACAAGGATGGTCTCGCTTCCATTCCAAACGGCAACATTGTCAAAAGCTATCCATTTATCCCAGGCATTGATTTAGCAGGAACGATTACTTCCTCCTCTGACTCTCGTTATGCTGAAGGTCAAGAAGTCATCGTCACAAGCTACGATCTCGGTGTCGCACATTTTGGTGGCTATAGCGAATATGCACGCGTACTAGGTGACTGGGTCGTGCCACTTCCAGAAGGGTTAACGTTAAAAGAAGCGATGGCCTTTGGAACAGCAGGATTTACGGCTGCTCTTTCCATCCACCGACTTGAAGAAAATGGCGTGACACCTGAAGGCGGAGCTGTGCTCGTAACAGGCGCAACGGGTGGTGTCGGCAGTCTCGCAGTCGCCATGCTTGCAAAGCGAGGTTACCATGTCGTTGCAAGTACAGGTAAAAAATCAGAGCATGACTATTTGTATGCACTTGGCGCTAAAGAGATCATTCACCGCGATGAACTCGTACCAGAGAAAATCCGCCCGCTAGACAAGCCGCGTTGGCAAGCAGCTGTTGATGCCGTCGGTGGAAAATCACTTGCCTATGTCCTTAGTACAATCAAGCCTCAAGGCTCTGTTGCAGTCAGTGGCCTAACAGGCGGGATTCAATTACCAACAACTGTGTTTCCATTCATTCTCCGTGGTATAAACTTACTCGGGATTGATTCTGTTTTTTGCCCAATGGAGATTCGCAAGCCACTATGGAGCCGCCTCGGTTCAGATTTAAAACCCGATCTGCTCTTAGACGAGATTGGTCAAGAGGTAACCTTAGAGGAACTTCCTCATACATTAGCAAAAATTTTAAAAGCGGAAGTGAGAGGGCGTACGATTGTAAAGCTATAAGGAAGGATAAAAGCCTCTCATGGCATTGACTGCTCTTAGGAGGCTTTTACATGTTCTGGATACTTCATTCTTTTTCTCCATCAAAGGGGAGTCACCATACCTAATTAAAGATCACCCAAAAAATGACGATCACAATCGCAATGACCGGGATGACAATAAGATAAATAACAGAAAGATTCTTAATACTCCGATTGCTACCATAATTAGTATCTGTCGTTTTCGTAATAGCCAATGTAATGACAAGTGCTGCAATACAAACGATTAGCGCTAATGCAATTAAAACATTCATCTTTTTCTCCTTACGAACGATGTGCATAATCAAGTTCTTTTAAAATGAATAATCCCTTCTTATTGTAAACCAATCATAAGAAAAAACACAGTGGATTTTCCGCTGTGTTTTGTTTTGTCACAAATCATTTCATTGAACATTTCTTCTTTAGGATAAAGAAGGTATTCTCCTTATTAATCGTTTAGTTGAATTGTTGGCTTCCTTCAAAACTATTTCTTTCTCAAGTGTTTTAAAAATTCGGTCTTCCATGACGATTTTGCCTTTTAATGATCGTGGTTTCAACGTCAGCTCTTGTCGCAGAATAAACAATTCTTGAGATTGGATCAACGTCGAAAGCAGGATATTTATATCGTTTAAATTTAAGATGGCGAGATCTGCTTTTTTACCTACTTCTATGCTTTCTATCTTATCATCCATTCCAATCGCTTTTGCCCCATTAATTATTGCCATGCGAAGAACCGTTTTTGCGTCCATTGCTGTTGGTTCCATGTGCTGGCTTTTGAATTCGTGCAGCTAATCTCATTTCATTAAACATATCTATCTTTACATCCGTCTATATTCCGTAAATTCGTGAAATAATAGACGATTGGGTCATAATTTTAAAGGTATTAAGAAAAAATACTTATGAGCATAGCCCCACTAATCATTAGACTCATACTTATCCAAAAGAACAACCCAAAGTTTTCATCATTTTTTGATAACAATCGACTAAAAAGCGCTGTCATAAAAGGGCTTGTAGCGATCAGGGCACTAACATATGGCACAAACAAGTAGCTAACAGCTATAAAAGTGGTAACCTGAGCAGCCCCTGCATAAACAGAAGCTAAAATTAAATCTTTATTTAAGTATGTTTTATACTGCGAATAAATGGAAATGAAACGCCCTTTTACTAGAAGTATAGTAGCCATTCCAAACCAACCCCCGAGAATAGAAAAAGCCGCACCTACGATAAATTCAGGCTTGCTACTTACGGAAAGCGCTCGCAGTATATCCGATATTGAAAACATTAGAGCCACCATCAAGCCCAGCATAACTCCTTTGTTCCATTCTTTGCGATTCCATGAATTATCGGGGCTTTGTTTAATTCTTTTATTATTTGCTGTTTTGGCAAGCACCCATAACCCACATAAAATGATCCAAATACCTAATAAGGGAATAAAATCAGGCCATTGACCAAAAATAAAAAAAGCTAAGAAAATGGTGAAAACTGGGGAGAAATTTTTTATCATGCTTGCCCTAGAAGGTCCAATTAATGATAAAGATATATATAGACCCCATCTCCCCAAAAACACACTGAATAATCCTAAATGAAAAAAAGAAGTAAGGTTAAGCTGTTTGGCCATGGAGTGCCACTAATAACTTTTACACTTAATCCAATTGGCACAAAGATTACTACATTCAAGGTTATAGTAAGAGCGATGGCCTCCATACCAGCTATTGTTTTTGAAGCTTTTCGACTATATACATTTGTTAGTCCATAAAATAAGGCTGTGATTAAAGAAAACAAAACACCCATACTACTTGATACTCACATTCATAGTTTTCACTTTTTTATGGGACATTTTCGATATTATCACTCTAACCCAAATCAACATACCTACCCCTATCAAGACGATCGCCCATTCCGGTCGATATCCTAATACTTGTACAAGAGGGCCTTTTGCTGATAAATAGAAGGTCGCCATCCAAAAACAAAAGGATGTAGTAGCCATACTAAAGCGTTGAGCGGTTGAAAGCTGACCTACATCCACTCCTAGTACAAAACTGGTGGTTAATGTCGCTAACAGACAAGCAATTATGACGAAAGTCACGTTCAAAGGCTGAGAATCAAGAATAAGCAGCTCAGGTACATAAATAAAAATCCAAGGTAGGATATACAACATCCCGGAAAAGCGCATTCCTGTCAGCCGACTTGCAGAGCATTTGTTTGAGCAACCGCTGCCGCTGCATAGCTAGAAATCGCCACAGGGGGAGTCACAAATGAAAGAATCCCGTAATAAAACAAAAACATATGAGCAGCAAGTGGCTCAACACCAGCCGCAACTAAAGACGGGGCAAGTACAACAGCTAAAGTTACATAAACAGGGGTAGAGGGCATGCCCATTCCTAAAATAATAGCTGTAACTGCGGTCATAAGCAAAATTAGAAATAAATTACCTCCCCCTACCTCTAGTAAAATCCGAGAAAGGTTCATACTTAAGCCTGTGATATTTACTGAGCCCATGATGAAGCCAACTGCGGCGGCAATAACTCCTATTTGGAGAATCGAATGACCCGATTTTACTAATATGTTATAGGTAGTCTTAAAACCGATACGGCGTTTAGGGATTAACCAACTAAGAAACACAATAACAGCTAAAGTATACATTCCAGCCATTGTGGCACGCATATTCAATCCAAACATCAGTATAATAAGCGTCCCCATTGGAATAAAGAATACCCACATTTTTTTAATATTTTCACTTATCGAGGGCCTGTCAGAAGTTGATAAACCTTTAATTTGATATCGAGCGGATTCCATATCTACCTGAATAAAAAGTGATACGTAAAATAAAAGCGCGGGTATAATGGCAGCAATAGCAATCTCTGAATATGGTCTCCCAAGAAATTCAGCCATAATGAAAGCAGTTGTACCCATGACCGGTGGCATAATCAACCCTCCGGTCGAAGCAACTGCTTCTACAGCAGCAGCCTTTGTCAAAGGATAACCTGTTTTTTTCATTAGTGGTATAGTAAATGGACCCGTTACTGTAACATTCGCTACTGGACTACCAGATATACTACCAAATAAACTTGACATTAATATAGCGGATTTCGCAGCACCGCCACGCCAGCCCCCCATAATCGCTAAAGCAAAATCTGTTAAAGCTTTCCCAGCACCTAGTTGAATCAGTGCATGACCAAAAATAATGAAGACTAACACAATAGTAGCGACCATTCGCAATACAATACCAAGCATGCCATTGGGATCGAGAAACAAATAGATGATCCCACGATCGAAAGGCATAGCCCTTCCTTGAAACAGAGTAGGTACTTGATCTGCCACTAACATATAGGCTATAAAAGCAAGCGGAATCGTTGTAAGTACCCAACCAAAAAACCTTCTTACCGCTTCGAGAATTAGTATAACTGCTAAAGAAGCAAATATAAGCTTATCAAGCGTCACAGATGAAAGCGATTGTGAAAAAGATGGGTAGAAATAAGACAAGTAACCACCAAGGCACAGGCTTAACATAGCAAGCAATTGATCATACCATGGGATATTCTTCTGATTACTTTTTCGTGTTGGTGCTACGCTAAGGAAGGTAACACATAGTAAAATCCCCATAAATAAAGCTAATAATTGCTGTTCATAATATTGAATACCAATATAAGAAGGTAAACGCATTATGTTCGCTATTGCAAGAAAACTGACAAACGCAAGAAGAAATGACTGTATTATTTTCCAATTTTTATTTAAATTTCGAAAATTTATCCCTTGTTCCTGAGAAATTTCTTTTTGGGACATAGTATCACCTCAACTTAATAAAAAAGTTAGTTTGAAAGAAGTTCCTGTTGTCTTTTGTCGTGTTCTTCAGACCACAATCCTTTTTCTTTATAGAAATTAATAGAAGCTTCGTGATATGGAGCTGTTATTAATGACGGATCCTCGGGTACCTGTCTCTCCTTTACCCAACCCTCCATAGCAGGAAATGTTTCTTGAAGCTGCTCCTCACTATCCCACAAAACAGTCAGCAACGAAGTAATTAGTTCATTTGGTATATCTTTGTGACCCACCAGCATAAATGCCATTGCAAGCAAATTAGTTTCTTCTTTTAATCCAGGACTCCCTTCTTGAGCAGGGAGAATGGTTGCTCCTGGTAAAAATCCCCTTAACGCTTCGATAGCTTCATCAGAGTTGTTCAAATCTAAATAACGCACCCCAATTCCAGCATCTAATTCTCTTACATCCGAACTGCTAGTAGGCAATAATATAACATCAATCACACCATCTTTAAATAATTCGATTGCATCCGTAATACTAGTAACGGGTACCGGGTTAATATCTTCTTCCACAAGTCCTCCTGTTGCCAGAGCAGCCTGTGTTGAAATATGACTGGCTACTTGAGAACCAAAACCTGTAGGAACGTTCTTTCCTTTTATATCTTCCACAGACTGAATGTTAGAGTTAGCATGCACTAATAGGCCGTTATAAATAGGAGTTACCCCACCAGAGACAATTCGTAAAAATTTATTGGGTGAGGGATATTCGTTTAAGCCCTCATATGCCCACTGGGGCCCATGCGAACTCTCTATTCCTAAATGGACAAAACCATCCTCCATTTCTGGAAGCCACTGACTTGTCCCCCATAAGGAGAAATATTGATTTTCATATTTCCATCAGAAGCTATTGACGCAATTGACATACCAATCATATTAATCAAACTACCACTTGGATGTGTCCCCATAGTAAGATGGACCAGATATTTCTATAACCTCACCTTCCTCATTTCCAGAACCGTCTGAACTTTGACTTGCCGGACTCGCGCTATTTTGTGTTACTTGGCCACATCCTACAAGAAATATTGCTAGAAACAAATTAGCTATCATAAAGGTTAAAAAATATTTCATGATTAGTCCCTCCTTTTTTATTTTTAAGTAAGCAGTAAGATTTTCAACTTAAAAATTCAATACAAGCGTGATCACGACTTTGAATTGTACTTAATAAAAATCCACTATTCAGGACTTATATTGTTTAACACTTTTAATTTTTTAGATATTATCAAAGCTACCAAACTAGCTCGGTAGCATAAAATATAATCCGTATCTATTTGGTTACCTAATCCACTTTCCAGTTAATTTTTACTGAATAAAGTGAATTGATTTTAATTGTGTATAACTATATAACTCTTCAATCCCTTCTTCCCTACCGAGACCACTTTGTTTATAGCCTCCAAATGGTAGCTGAGGGTAATGATTTGAAGTGCCATTTATCCAAATATAACCATTCTCTAATTTTTGAGCGACTCTTACTGCAGTTTGAACATTTTGTGTCCATATCGCCGCAGTTAATCCATAATCACTATCGTTAGCCATCTTGATGACTTCGTCTTCTTCTCTCCATTTCATTATCGATAAAACTGGACCAAATATTTCTTCTTTCGCTATTTTCATAGATGGGTTTACATCAGCAAAGACCGTAGGCTGTATCCAATAACCCCTCTCCATTTCTTCCGGACGTTGTCCACCGTATACTAGGGTAGCATTTTCCTTAATACCTTCATCAATAAAGTGCTTTATTCGAGAATAATGAGCTTCTGAGTTAATCGGTTCCATTTCAGTATTCTCGTCTAATGGATTACCTAACCGGATCTTAGCTACTCTTTTTCCGATTTCTTTGACGGTTTCTTCATAGAGAGATTCATGTACCATTAAACGGCTAGTAGAACCACAAGATTGGCCTTGCCAATTAAAGTTCATGCCGTCTACTGCAGCCGTTACCGCTTTTCCCCAATCAGCATCTGGAAAAAGGATAAACGGATTTTTTCCACCTAACTCTAAAGTGACGTTTTTTATTTTTCCTGTATTGACAATTGATTGCTGAACCTTTAAACCAGTGGCAACCGAACCGGTAAACGCAACCCTTAAGATACCAGGATTTGTTACGATTGCTTCACCTACTTTGCCGTCTCCGTTCACAACGTTAACTACACCTGGAGGAAGGATATCGTGCAGAATTTCTGATAAAATCCCTGCTGAAAGAGGAGACTGTTCAGCAGGTTTGATTACTATGGTATTTCCCGCCATTAATGGAGCGGCCATTCGTGCTGCAGAAAACAAAAATGGGTGATTAAATGCTACAATCCGGCCAACTACCCCATAGGGTTCGCGTGTTGATAAATGTAAATTACCCGCCTTGCCTGGAACAGTCCTACCAATCATTTCAAATCCAATTCCAGCATAATACTCAAGAGTGGCAGCACTTTTTTCCACATCACCTCGTACCAATCGAATGGTGTTACCCGTATCTTTAGCTTCAATCTCAGCGATCTCTTCTTGCCTTTCCCTAATGACAGTGGCGATTGTACGCAAATATTTTGCTCTTTCCGCTACTGACAATGTAGCCCACGCAAGAAAAGCCTTCTTAGCACTTCGAACAGCCTCATCCACATCTTTCTGATCTGATAAAGGAGCACTTCCAATTACTTCTCCATTAGCCGGATTAATAGAATTTGCTCTTTTTCCGCTATACGACTCGACCAATTTGCCATTAATAAGCATTTTTGTTTCTAGTAGTTCAGTCTTTAATTCCATTTTCAAAAGTCTTACCTCCTGTTCCAGTTCAGCTTCATTGTTGTCCGATGGCAAAATAAACATCTGCCCCCACACTCTTTAGTTCCTGATAAATTTTCTGCTTTTCTTCAGGAGAAAATGCATGCGTAGTCCAACGAGGGTAACGCTTAACATCAAAACCTCGTAAATGCATAATTTCCTTGAAGATACCTCGACCATATTGCGCTAAGTATTTCGATACAACCGTACGGATTGCATTAACTTTTTCTTGTAAAGTAAAGGCCTCTGCGTATTTTTTTTGTTCTAGTGCCTCCCATACTTCGAGACAAATTTCCGGAAAAAAACTCATAGGTGGATTTACAGTTCCAGCAATACCAAGAGGTACTCCAGAAGCTAAATATTCTGTAGATGCAGAGTATACTTTTATTTCCGGAATTAATTTCATGTAACCTAGCATTTGTTCTAGTCCTGAGAAAGCAGGCTTGATACCCAATACCTGTGGAAGCTCCTTATGGAGTTCCTCTACCACTTTAGGGGTCATAGGAATCCCTGTGTAACGTGGATTATCATAGACAACAATTGGTAAATCTACTGCTCCTTCTGCAATTTCGTAATAGTGAGCTATTACTTCATAAGGCGTATGGTCTGAATAGTAATATGGGGGTACAATCGCTATGCTATTGACTCCCACTTGCTTAGCATGCCTTGCTAATTCACGACCAGTATACGAATCTGCGGTACCGACATGGGCAATCACTGGCATCTTTTCCTCTACCACTTCCATAACTGTTTCCAGAAACATGCGACGTTCGTCCGGATTCATAACCGGTCCCTGTCCCGCAGAGCCAAGAATGAACAATCCCTGAACACATGCTTCCATATTGAATCTTACAAGAGCCTTTGTCATCTCAAAGTCAACTTCTCCATTTTCCTTAAAAGGAGTAATTAACGGTGTTATAATACCTTCAGGTAAGTTAGCAATCATTTTTTTCCTCCTTATTTCTCATTGTCTAATTGTTCATACCTATACAGACCTAATTGCTTTAAGACTGGAGCTTCAGTATAAGAAAATAAAATTACCTCATCCATACTGCCATTTACGTGAGAATGCCAACTCCACGAAGGAAGAGTCCAAATATCCCCCTCTTTCCATTCTTGCTTCTCCCCATCTATAGTCGTGTAACCGCTTCCTTTTACTACTTGATATACTGTGCTTCCCATGTGACGATGAGTTTGTGTGGATATACCAGGTCGAAGAAGCTGAATATAGCATCCTAACGTAGTAGTTGTCGGTTCCCCGCTGATAGGATTTATATATTCCAGTATCACTCCATCGAATGGATCTTCCTCTTCTTCTAACTGACTAAGAAGTGTTGGATAGACTTCCTTCCATCGATAAACCATCGGTAATACCGTCCCATTCAAAGATGATTGTGTTGGACGTAGCCAATGGTCACCGACCTTTTTTCTTGTGTAATCTCTTATTTTTGAAATCTCTTGTTGTTTTTCTTCATCCTGCTCAAAAAAGTCAGCTTGAAGACTTCTTACGATTGGGGCATCCAACCCATCTAACCAAATGACTGGCTTATTTGTTTCATTCCCGTGGTCGTGCCAAGTCCAGGAAGGAGTAACCACAAGGTCATACTCTTCAACGAAAATTCGTTCTCCCTCCACATCTGTAAAAGCACCATTCCCACTTAATATAAAACGAATTGCTGTCATGGTATGACGGTGTGAAGACGCGACTTCACCAGGCTGAACCAATTGAACCGAAGCCGTCAAACTAGGAGTTGATGACGCTTTATTTTCAGGGTGGGAACAAAGCAAGACGCGTCTTTCTGCCCCTTCACCAGGTTGAACTATTTCTCCAGCTTTCATTAAAAGCGGATAAACTTCATCCCAACGCCATATACGGGGAATCTCTTTCTTTTTTTTTACAGAGGGAATAACTTCCCAAAATGCACCTAATCCTGCTTTTTCAAGATCGCTATAAAATTTCTCTTTATCTAATTGAGAGAGAGAGGGTGCTACGTCATCTATTTCTTTTTTCATCCTTTTCACCCTTTCTTATAGTCTAGTAAATAATTCTTTAGCATTTTCGCTTAATATTCTTTTCTGCATCTCTTCCGGGATAACTTTTGACTCAACTACCCAGTTTGGTGGATCATAAGTTGCATGCGGCCAATCAGATGAATAAAGCAACAGTTTGTCAGCATGACACATCTCTAGTAAATTCCTAAAATGCTTTGCATTTTTAGGCTTACTCATTGGTTGAGTAGAAAAACGAAAGTGTTCTAGAATATATTCACTTGGCATTTTGTTCAAAAACTTTTCTCCCACAGCTAGTTTTCGTTCAACTAACTGAATATCATTTGGATGATCCAAGTAAAACTCATCCATTCTTAACATAAAATCAATAATCCACCAAAGCCCACCTTCTTGTATCAACACTTTTTGATGCGGGTATTTATCGAATACTCCCTGAAATATCATGCTCCCCATATACGCCGAAGCAAAAGCCGGCCAAGAAATACCGATCATTTCAGCCCAAGTTCTTGTACCGTTAGCTAATGGAGACCTTTGTGGCCAAAAACCTGATGCGTGTAAAATCAATGGGAGGTCAAATTCATCAAGTGCATCATAAAGTGGATCGTAATTTACGGTTCCAATTTGCTCTGTTGCGCCAAACTCTCCATACACTCCAACAAAATTAGAGTAATGACCAACTCGCTGAATTTCATGAGCTGCAGCCATCGGATCTCGTTGGTTAATCATAATTGACCCTTTAATGCGATTACTCACAGGAAATACTTCATTAATTAAGTAATCGTTATAGGCTTGAGCAACAGCAGTAATTAATGGCTCATTATAAAAAGAAACAGGGCGCAGCCCAGGATCAATAATGACAGTATCCACCGCATTATAATCAATTGCCTTTAAAATATCCTGTGCGGTTTGAACTTTTCCTTGTACATTTAACCCCGTGTCTTCCAATGCAATTGCATATCTCGCATCATAATCTGCTCCTGTCAAAGGCATACTTTTCATCACTGTTTTAAAAGGCTCTGGTAAGTACTTCTGAATAGAAGAAAATTCGGGCGTGAAATGAAAATCAGTGTCAATGACTGTCATTTCTCTAGCTTTTGGATGTATCGGATCTGGTTTAACTTGCTCTGCATTTAATACAGTAGGTTGTTCCATTAATAAACCCTCCTCTTAAATTAGTTTACATATAACAATATCTCACCATCTACTACTTCCGTTTTATAGGTAGGTATCCTATCTTTAACATTTGCTTCGAGACACCCCGTTTCAAGTGACCAATTCCACAGGTGCCATGGACATCGTACTACTTTCCGTTCTTTGTCAATAATTCCTTCACAAAGTGAAGCGCCTTTATGGGGACACGTGTTGTTAACCGCATAAAATTCCCCTTCCATTCGAAATACTGATATCACTCGTTTCCCTGCTTGAACAGCTATTTGCTGTCCTTCTTTAAATTCATTAGCTTTTCCGACTACAAATGTTTTCATTTGCTACTTCTCCCTCCTATCAATTAATGTTCAAAAAAAAACATGACAGAGCTACTGGAATCGTAATTCCAAAGGCTCTGTCATGTTTCTGCGGTTATGGAGTGGGTATCCTCCTTGAGCAGAAATAACTGCACTTTTTTAGCGATTATTCTTTTGTTGTTTGGTTTCATATTCAAGATACTTATGATAGCAAATATCCAACGTTTTAATGATTGAATTTTTCATAATCATATTGCAACGTTTGTGAATCTCTTGATAAAGAGGTTCCATTCCTTCTTGTATTGTGTAACCGACAACTAGACGCTTAAGAAAATCATTTGTTAGCGCTTTCAATTTACCAAATTCACAATTTACAATTTTTCCATTCTCCATGTCTACTTCTATGATACAACTTACTTCTTGCTTTTGACTGTAATAAGGAGCATTTTGAGGTACTTTAGCTACACCTGAAAATAATATAGTAGTTAAGTTAAATTCATTTATCATATTAATCTCCATTTGCTTAAATTTTGATGGCTACTTATGTATTTTTATTATAATACTAAAGTCTTTATTTTTCAACTATTTTTAATTATTTAATTTTTCTGTTTTTATTTTAGGGAGATATTTCTCTTAATAATATCAATTTTTCTGATTTTTAATATTTTAGAGTAAGAGCCAACGGACAAAAATCCAAGCCTCTTGATCATACTAGGTTCATCTAAACCAACCTAGTGAATGTGATACCGTGATCACTCGCTGGAACGAGTTTCATTAGATTTGTCAAATCCCATTCTGGACGAAGTATAGCCAAAATCGGTCATTTTTCAAAATAGACACCCCTATCCAGGGGTTTTCAAGGACATAAAAAAACTTTTGTTAAGCTAGCGCTTCATGTTAGCTTAACAAAAGGTAATAATCCAGCATCTCAATATTGTATATTCTATTCTTTAGACTACCTCATATCTTGGTTCATGCAATCCAGAGGTAGTCTCTGGCCTTCAACATATTTCACAACATGTTGACTTATCATGAAGCAAACTCCTTTCAAAATAGTTACTGTTATTAAAGATCATTAACTTCACCTACCGCTTTTCTTTTGCGAATAATAAAGAAAATTGTTAAAAGAATCATAACAAATATGCTGAGAGAAAAAGGTCTTGTAAAAAACGGGATCAAGCTCCCATTACTATACATTAAAGATATCCTTAAGTTACTCTCCAAAATCGGACCCAAAAGCAGACTAATAACCAATGGAATAATTGGATAATCAAATTTCAGAAGTAAATATCCGATGATCCCAAAAAGAACGACTACCCAGATATCTGAAATGCGATAACTAATATTGTAACTTCCTGCAATACCCATAACCAAAACTAATGGCAATAAATATATTTTTTTGACTGACAATAATTTTTGAAAAAATTTAATACCGCATATCATTAATAGATACATTACCATCACAGCAAGAAACAAGGATACAAAGATCCCCACCACCAGATCGGGCTGATCTCGAAAAATTAATGGTCCAGGTTGAATACCTTGTATTTGTAATCCACCTAATAACATCGCGGAAACAGCATCTCCAGGAATTCCAAACGCTAATAAAGGGATTAGAGCCGCACCAATTACTGCATTATTAGCTGTTTCAGAAGCAACGATACCTTGTAAATTTCCTTTTCCGAAGCTTTCTGGATCTTTACTTGCCTTTTTGGCTCGGTCATAAGCAACAAAGTTAGCCAAAGTACCGCCTATACCAGGTAGTAATCCAATGAATACCCCTATACCACCCGAACGCACAAAGTTAAATGAAGATTCTTTTAATTCTTTCCAAGAAGGATGTACATTTCGCATGTTCACTTTCACTTTTGGAATAATGCTTGAACTAATATCTTTCTCCAATTCTTTAAAAACTGTTGATAAAACGAGTAATCCAATCATGGCAGGAATTGCAGAAACCCCTCCTTTAAGAAATTCCAAGCCAAAAGTCGCTCTAAGTTCCCCATTCACATGGTCAAGACCTAGTGTTCCGATACAGAGACCGAACACCACCATCAAAACCCCTTTGGATAATTTCCCACCCGAAACTCCAACAACGGTTAGGAAAGCAAATAATACAAGCATTGTATACTCATAAGATCCAAAAGATAGGGCAATTTTGGCTAATTGAGGAGCGAAAATAACAAGACAAGCAATACCGATCAGAGAGCCTATTACGTTAGCAACAATTCCGGTGCCTAGTGCCTTTCCACCTAAACCTTTTTGGGCCATTGGATAGCCGTCAAATACCGTTGTAACACTGCTTGAAGTCCCTGGAATCCCAATCAGAATAGCGGAAACTAGTCCACCTGACACCCCACCGATATAGGCACCCATTAACATAGACATCCCTGTTACAGGATCAAGGCCATAGGTAAAAGGAATCAGAATAACAACTGCTAGTGTTGCTGTTAACCCGGGAATTGCACCAAATATAACACCTAATAATGTACCAACTACAATATAAAAAAAGATATAACTCGTAAAGATGGCATGTATAGCATCAATGTACATTGAATAATTCATCAATATCACCCATTCATTAAAATAACATGGTATTTGGGAAGTAAACACCCATAACATTAAACATAATGTATAAAAATGTGGTCATTATTAAGCTAAAAGTAATAGAAAACAATAATTCCTTCCAATCTTTTAAGAGAAAAATGAGAAAAGCAACAAAGAAAAATGTGGAAACAAAATAACCAAGGCTAGTGACTCCAAGGACAAAGATAAGTGAAGAAATCATCACATAAATTGTTTTTTTCTTGATAGATTTATCCATTGGTTTCGTTTCTTCCCCAGCTTGATTTTTTTCATTCCCGTCAGTCTTTCTAGAATTTTTTATAGTAATTAAGCTCACAATAGCAAGAATTACTAAAATCAGAGCGACTGCTATTGGGTAGTCTTGACTGCTTAATATTTCTTGTTTAAAAGCTTGAGAATCTTTTAATGAATTCCAAGTAGCCATAATCAATCCTACACCAAAAAATAATAGAAAGAGCGGTATGCTATAATTTTTGTCCATAATATCACCTCTAATCTATCTGATAAAATCATAGAGCTATCATCAGATAGCTCTATGATCGTAGTTTGCTAATAACTTAAGTGTCTAATTAATCCCTTTAGCAATTTCAATATAAAGTTCAAGATCTTCGGCAAAAATTTCATCCCACTCATCTGCAGGAATAAACTTCGCAGTTGACCATTGTTCATCGAAAAATCCGATAAATTCTTGATGCTCGGTTACAGTTCTAAATGTATCTGCTAAGGTATCAACAATTTCTCGAGGTGTGCCTGGAGGAGCAAAAAATCCACTTCTCATATAAAATTCATTTTCAATACCAAGATCTCTTAACGTTGGTGTATCAGGTGACTGTGGTATTTTTTCTTGAGTCAACGAAAGTAACGTTTGAAGTTCCTCTGTCTCTGCATAGTTAGCCGCTTCAGGGCTAAGGCCTGGTCTTAAATCTACTTCGCCACCTAATTGAGCCCGTAATGCATCCCCGCC
Source organism: uncultured Bacillaceae bacterium (assembly GCA_963838465.1). Taxonomy (GTDB): domain Bacteria; phylum Bacillota; class Bacilli; order Bacillales; family Bacillaceae_D; genus Halalkalibacter. The sequence continues at coordinate 57,615 of CAWIQZ010000009.1, read as the reverse complement.
ACCTTGGAATCCAATTGAACGAATGATAGCGTTATCATCAAGTTCATTTACAAAATATTCCAATGCGAAGTGAGAAAATCCACCAATAGCTGGAACCCCAGCCGTTACCGAACCAGGATCTTGACGAGCTGCCTCGATATATTCATCAATAGTATCAAATTTTTGCCCACCCATAATCACCAACGGACTTTCCACCACTTGCCCAATCATTGTGTAATCTTTGTAAGACATTGGAAGTTGATCCAGCGCTTTCATCACATTAAAGTTATTTTGGTGCAACAGTAAAGTGTATCCATCGGGGTCTGCATTTAAGACCTCCTCTAGCCCTTCTAACGATCTCCCGCCTTCTAAATTAATGACAACCATTGGTTTGGGCAGCAAATCATTTTCGTTAACAATTTGAGCGACTTTTCTGGCCACTAAATCGCTGCTCCCACCGGGACTGTAAGGAACAATTACCCGGATTTCTCTCTCAGGGTAATTAATGTCTCCTAATGGTTCTCCCTCAGTTACTGGTTCACCAGAAGTGGATGTTTCTGATTGGCTTCCACATCCTACAATTACTAACCCCAATAAAAGGGCAGTCACAAAAATAAATATGCTTTTACTATTTCTCATACTCAATGTCATCTCCTTATTTTTTGATAAAAAAGTATTTTCAGAATATTTTTAACGCTCGTCAATAGAGGACTATATCCCGAACATCGCTGAAAGCATTAAAGACAAACATAACTCTGTAACTTAGGCAGAACTGTTAGAATCCAACCACTTTCAAGATGTTGACATTGTTCGCTAAATCAAAACTTGGAAAAGATCGCTATAATTAACTTTTCATACAAACAGATCTTCCTTTATGATTTTTTTAGTGTCTTCACCTATAACGCTAGTGAAGAATCTTCTTCCAATGTCAAGTACAGTTCGTTAAGGAGAACCATATTTTAAAAGATTACCATGTACTAATCAATTAGCTTTGTTTAACTGCATGTCCATGTTACTTCTCTGACTCACCACTTTAATAACCTCAATAATCTTCTCAGGATCAGCTACCCCCTGCCAAGCAATATCAAGGGCACACCCATGATTAACAGTAGCCCAATTGACTGGCACACCGATTGCAACAGCTACCGTTTTAGTAGCCAACATTTTGGAAGGAATATGTGCCTGGTCATGATACATAGCTATATAAGCATCATAATTTCCATCTTCAAACCCAGAAAATAACAAATCGCTTGCTATAGGTCCTACAGCATCGATGCCTAGCTCCCTAGCGGCGGTAACTGCAGGTTTAATTTCATCCGCATCTTCATCCCCAAACATTCGATCTTCACCAGCATGTGGATTCAACCCAGCTACGGCAATCTTAGGTTGATGAATACCTAAACCTTTTACCGCAATATCAACTTCGTTGATACAATTTAAAATCAGTTCTTTTTTAATCATATTTATTGCTTCTTTTAAGGATACATGCAAGGTAACATTAGCTATCCTTATTTTCTCGGAACAAAGCATCAGAAATGGATTTTCACTCCCAGTCATAGTTGCGATCATATTTGGGTATCCGTCAAAATGATATCCAGCTTCCTCAGCTGCTTTTTTACTGTGAGGACATCCCACTGCCCCATGTACTTTCTTTTCGACAGCTAATTTAACAGCTAATTTAGTATAATCAATCATTGCTTTTCCTGTAAGCGCATTCGGTTTTCCGATTACAAATTTTTCTAGCGGTATGTTATTTAGATTAATAAAATTAACTTGCTCTACGTCCCAAACAGCCTCCTCTACTTCCTTAATAATGTTAAAGTTCAAATTAATACCCAAAGAATTTTTGCACTTTTCAACAACTCCATAATCCCCAATAATAAGGGGTCGACAGTAATCGAATATAATCCCGTCAATCAATGCTTTCAATATGATTTCAGGACCTATTCCTGCTGCCTCTCCTATAGTAATTGCTATAATTGGCTTTTCTTGTTCCAAATTAAAGTTCACACCTTCCATATAGAATATAATGTTATAACATTATATTCCAAAGATACTGAAATAAATCTAACTTGTCAATAATAACTTCACTGAAAATGGTGTTCAGTTTTGTCGTTGTTTTTTATGGATAATCTAAAAATCGTTTTATCAAGGACTTCATTTACTAAGATGCCAAGCAGAGCTACCCATCACATCATATTTGTAAAGCCAAAGAACGTATTCTATTAACGAGTGGTCAGCATAAATGAGGATAAGTAAGATTTCCGTTGTGAGTGGCTGCACAAAAGCAATACAATGCAGTCCACCCCCTAAACAAAAAAGCAATACTCAAACGAAAATTCTAATGATTTAATAGAGATACATATTTATCCAAAAATCCAATTTTCAAGTATAAAAACCTAATTTCGATTGCGCAATTTACGTAATTCAGATGTACAAAATTCTTTGCTATCACCAGATTTATCTTTGTAAGTAAACAACATATTGAAAATATTTCGGATTAAAAACAGCTTTACAGTAAACAATTGGTTTTTTCTGAGCCGAATAAGTTACTCGCTCCATATAAAGAAGACTTCCTCCTTCTGTAATCTCAAGAGTTTCAGCTTCCTCTTTACTAGCATTGACTGCACTTATACTCTGTTCTCCGTCATACAAAGTAATACCGAATTTTTCCTCCAAAAACCTGTAACTAAATATGGAATCTAAATCCTCCAAGTTAGTCAGGTCTTTGCCGATACTCGGTGGATAATAGGAGTGTTCAATCGCAATTGGAATATCATCTGCATAACGGATACGTTTATATTCCCAACCATGTTCCATTTTAAGATTTTTTTTCACCAGTTCAGGCAAGTTATGATTTAATCCTTGATAAATGAGTTTAGCACTAGGTTTAAACCCAGAAGCAGAAATCATTTCTGAAAATCCTAACAAACGACCTACCCACTTTTCAACTTCATTTGTTTTCTTTATAAATGTCCCTTTCCCTCTTACTCGGTGCAGTAACCCTTCCTCTACTAGATTTCTAATAGCGTTTTTAACAGTAATTCTACTAACTTTAAAACGCTCAGCCAACATGCCTTCTGTAGGGATTTTCCCCTTCTCATCCAGTACTAGATCCCCATTTAAAACTTCGTCACGAATAATTTGACGTAATTGATAATGCAAAGGAATTGGACTGCTTCGATCTAGCATCCTTAATTTATTAACATTATTCATCTCTAATTATTTCCTCCTAACTAACGATTAATCATAATATTGTATTATTATAACACGAGTGTTGATTATCCATAATTATACAGAACTATCCTTTGGAATGTTTGATAGTTTTTCAAAAAATAAGCCATTTCAGAATGCCAATCAATCGGTAAATTGTGATCTAGCAGTTCCCGTTGAAAAGAATCGAATGATAATCGTTAAAAAACCCGTCCTTCTGCTGTTTTTGTATAGATCCATTTTAGTAAAACATAGGTGATAAGAGCAGCGAATAGTTGGTTGAAGACGGCATTTTCAGTCGTGCCTTATACATGTCAGCCATAACTTCTGGCGCTACGTTCATGAGGTTAGTGACTACATGAATCTCACGTCTCTTATCGTCTATAATATCCACGACCCGATGGCGCTCCTTGGAACGAGATTGCGTCGTTCCGAGTTGAAAGGTGATGTCACGGATGACAAAGTGTTGCTGATCAACAACGAATGGATCGATTCGTTTTATTTTAAAATAAGCTCGGTCTTCTACCATGACAAATCGCGGATCGATCAGCCGTTCCCTTACAGGACCATCATGGACAAGCTCTATGATCTGGACAAGCATTTGCTTCATGGATCATCACCTTTTCGTTCACATAAATCTCTTATAATTTGACCGATGCTCTTTTTATATTTTCCATATATGATCTGCCTTCTGTACTTCGGAGCAAAGACTACATGATACTTACAATTCCATGTTGTGTGTGCTAAACTGTTCATGTCCTTCACAGGGCATACCTCCTTCTTTGGTGAGATGAAGTGGTCGGGAAACCAACTTTATCCTACCATGAAGTGAGGTTTTTTTATTACCACGCTTGAAGCTCTCTGGAACCCCCGGCATAGCCAGGGGTTTTCAAGGACATAAATAAATAGACTCTTGGCATTCGCCAAGCCTTGTGGTTCAAGGACTTTCTTGAATCGATTTATTTTATCCCTCCTATTTTTAGGGGGAATTTTTCTATTGACCTTCATTTCAAACTGGAAATAAAGTATTGAAATATGGTCATAAAAAACATCAATCCTTACTTGACTTTTAGAAAACGACAACATAATAGGTGAAGTAATTTATTTCCTTACTAAGAGCGATTGAGGTGTTGGTTTTGAAACCTATTCTAATTCTGCACGAATCCTATCAAGATTTCGTTTTAAACCAGTTAAATACTCATTATTCAGGTAGAGTTCTTACCCTTGTTCACAGAGATTCGCCCGTAATTTCCAAACTCTGGATTACCTAGTGTGCTCGGCTTATCAGTCAGACCTCCCCAGGTAAAAGTACAATCTTTCCTTCCATCTATCTGCTTCATTTACTCTGTATCACCTTTGGCAGAAAGGGCTTTGTCTTGGTTGGCAAAATTATCCAATAATACCTAGCCTTATATGAAGTTCGTGTTCCTCAGACCGGAAATTTGCCGCCCGCTTCCTTCAGATCCTACGTCACCACAGGCACCCTTGCTGGGCACACAAAAAGACACGATGGGATAAATTCCACCGTGTCTCAAGATTTATTAGTTTACATCATTCACATAAGGCAATAAAGCGATTTGACGAGCACGCTTAATTGCAATTGTAAGACGACGTTGATATTTCGCAGATGTTCCAGTTACACGACGAGGTAAGATTTTACCACGCTCAGAAATGAAACGCTTTAGAAGATCAATGTCTTTGTAATCGATTTTCGTAATTTTGTTTACTGTGAAGAAACAAACCTTACGACGCTTTGGACGACCACGACGAGCCATTTGACAGCACTCCTTTCAAGTAGATTTTATCTAACACACATTGTTGTTTTAGCATGGGCAAGAGAGGACGTCAGAACGGCAAATCATCATCGGAAATATCAATTGGTTTTCCATCATTTGCAAATGGATCATTGTTGAAATTCGCCAGATGAGCTGTTTTGGTTCTGCTGCTTTCCATAATCGTTGCTACCCATTGAACCGGGTCCGCCATAATTGATCATTTCCTTGCCCGTTGGTTTGCACCACTTCGTGGCTCTAGGAATTGAACACTTTCTGCTACAACTTCTGTTACATATACACGTTTGCCATCTTGTTATCATAGCTTCTTGTTTGAATTCGGCCATCAACACCAGCTAAACTACCTTTTTTCAAATAGTTGGCTACATTTTCAGCTGGTTTTCGCCAGACGACACAGTTAATAAAATCTGCCTCACGTTCACCTTGCTTGATTCGTAAATGTGCGGTTTACAGCGAACGTAAAGTTCGCTACTGCTACTCCATTTGGTGTATAACGCAGTTCTGGGTCTCTTCGTTAAACGTCCAACAAGCACGACACGATTGATCATCCGATACCCCTCCCTACATATCAATTATTATTCTTCGTCTTTTGTAACAACGATATGACGAATAATATCTTCGCTAATTTTAGCTAAACGGTTAAATTCTGCAATCGCTTCTGGCTAGCATTGTACATTTAATAGCATGTAGTAACCTTCACGGAAATCGTTGATTTCATATGCTAGACGACGCTTACCCCATCTCTTTCACCTTGTCGATTTCAGCACCATTTGTCTGTTAAAACACCATTGAAACGTTCAACGATTCTTTTGTTGCTTCTTCTTCTATATTTGGAGCGGATGATGTACATAATTTCGTACTTTCTCATCCCTGTCACCTCCTTTTGGTCTAACGGCTCCAGTACGGAGCAAGGAGCAAAACTCATCCAAATGAGTCATTTCACTCGCATTTAATGATTGTATCATAATCTCCCTTGCACCGCAAGGCATTTTTGAGAATCGTTTTTCTCAATATCATTAAGAGAAAAAAGCAGGATAGCCTCTAGCCATTCTACTTTTTCTTTTTTCTATCTATACATTGAAACGGAAATGCATAACATCGCCATCTTGGACAATATACTCTTTTCCTTCAAGACGTACTTTTCCTGCTTCCTTGGCAGCCGTCATTGAACCAGCCTCAACTAAATCTTCATACGAAACAGTTTCAGCACGAATAAAGCCTCGTTCAAAATCAGTATGAATAATTCCTGCACATTGGGGAGCTTTCATCCCTTTTCGGAACGTCCATGCACGTACTTCTTGAACACCTGCAGTAAAGTATGTAGCTAATCCTAAGTAAATCATAAGCAGCACGAATTAATTGGTCTAATACCTGATTCTTCAATGCCAAGCTCTTCAAGGAACATTTGCTTTTTCTTCGCCTTCAAGCTCAGCAATTTCTTCTTCAATCTTCGCACAAACAACGATTACTTCACTATTCTCAGCACGCAGCAAATTCTTTCACTTGCTTGACATACTCATTATCTTCTGATGATCAGCTAAATCTTCTTCACTTACATTTGCTACATATAGAACAGGCTTGATCGTTAAGAGATGAAGCTGCTTTGACAATTTTTTGTTGTTCTTCTGTAAATTCGATGCTACGTGCTGGTTTTTCTTCTTCAAATGCTTCTCTTAAAAGTTCAAGTACTTCCAGCTCAGCTACAGCATCTTTATCTTTTGTTTTGCTAGTTTCGCAACACGAGTCAATTCGCTTTTCAACCGATTCAAAGTCTGCTAAGTATTAATTCCAGATTAATAGTTTCAATATCAGTCAATCGGATCAACTTTTCCAGATACGTGCGTAATATTGTCATCTGCAAAACAACGAACAACATGAGAAATGGCATCAACTTGACGAATATGAGATAAGAAACTTATTTCCTAGTCCTTCTCCTTTACTTGCACCTTTTACAATTCCCGCAATATCAGTAAATTCAAAAGCTGTTGGGACTGTTTTCTTCGGTTCTACTAGCTCCGTTAATTTTTGCAAGCGATCATCAGGAACTTCGACAATTCCTACATTTGGATCGATTGTACAAAAAGGATAGTTAGCAGATTCTGCTCCAGCTTGTGTAATTGCATTAAATAAAGTCGACTTACCAACATTCGGTAACCCAACGATTCCAGCTGTTAAGGCCATTATGGCTCACTTCCTTCATTCTATTTTCATTGACATCTTCTTATTCATTCAGTCATAACCATACCAATTATAGTAATTCCATTCACAAAAGACAAGGCAATGAAGGACGAGACACCGTCTCTTCATTGCCTGCGTTCTATTATTCGGATGCGTGCTCCAGTACTTTTTTCATTTTCTTCGTAAATTCCTTACGAGGTAGCATGACACTATGCTGACATCCGAGACATTTAATCCGTACGTCCATTCCCATTCTAATAATCTTCCAGCGATTCTCTCCACATGGATGCTGCTTTTTCATCTCGACAACATCATGCAGCGCATATTCCTTCTCTGCCATGCATACGTGCCTCCTTCCCTCTTACGCTTCTATGCTAGTATTATACACGAAACGACAGGGTCTAGGGAATAAAACAGCATGGTTCAAGAGATGGAGCGATGGTGAAGAATCGGATATAGCAAAATAGCAGCTAATACATACAAATTTAAAATGCCATATAAAGGATAAAGAACCGATATAAGTGAAGAAAATCCAAAAGTTGTCAATGGAGCCATCATCGCAATGAACAAGAGAGCCAGTAACCAAGCAGGTCCCCTTAGCCAATCTCGTGTACGAGATAGTAATCCAAATATTCCTGCAGCTGCTGTCGTATAAATAGCTAGCCATAATAAGGCTGACATAATCAGCATCATATAATATGGGTAGTGCTTCAAAATAGCGAATAATGGTATTTCATAAAGCATAATATCTCCTGCTACTTGAAGCAAAGACTCATTATAGAGATAGGAGATTGCCCCCAATATAAACCCACTTCCGATGCTTGCAATCCAGACCTCACCTTTATGCTTGATCTCATTTCCTATAGCAGCTAATACAGCGATTAACGGAAGAATATTAAGCGCCGTAAATGTTAATGCGGCTGGCCAATTATGCTGTTCTGCAACCGGAAAGCGAATCGGAAAGCCTTTTAACGATTGAAACGCTAGCAAGATACCGACCAAGCACACAATGAGTATGGGAATAATAAAGGCGTTCATTGCAGTCATTCCTTTTGTATCCCAAACAAACAACAGAACAACAAGACTACCAATAATCACAATTCCGAGCCAATAAGGAAAGTTAATAACCTCTAGTGTCGCTCCACCACCTGCTAGCATAATGACAGTTGTTGAAAACAAATAAAGAATAATCATCACATCATACAGCTTCGATAAGCGCTTCCCCATTAACACATGGAGAACTGGTAAATAATGCTTAGATCTTCGAGTATGGCTAATCGTCATAATGACGCTACAGCAGATCGTAAATAATACTGTAAAAAGAATGATTGCTAGTCCACTTTCCGCACCAAAAAACTCCCATAATTCGCGCCCTGAAGCGTAACCAGCCCCAATCATTGTACCAATAATGAGGAACATCCATTTTAATCCATTCACCCACATGCAATCCTCTCCCCATTCCGTCATTTCAACACATTACCAACTCTTTATGTATAGAAAGGAAAAATGTTCCGTATACTGTTACTACTATGGTAAAGGAGGCGATGATATGAGTACAAACCATCGTCTGTTTGGAAAAATAACTTCTCCCTTACGTGTTCATATGGAGGATGAAGATGCCGTTGACCTACTAGCGCAACAATTACAGAAAATGACAGAAGGATATGTGAAACACGACCTGATTATCGTATGTATCGGTACAGATCGTTCTACTGGTGATTCATTAGGACCTTTAATTGGAACAATGCTTGAGCAACAGCTGTTACGACGATTTAAAGTGTATGGCACATTAGAAAATCCCGTGCATGCAGTGAATCTTCAAGAACGCTTAAATACGATTAGAGCCAACCACCCTCATTCTTTCATTCTCGCTATTGACGCTTGTCTTGGTCGCTTAACAAGTGTCGGTAAAATCTCCTTAGCTGAAGGTCCTGTTCAACCTGGTGCAGCAGTGCAGAAACAACTTCCAGCAGTTGGCAACATCCACATAACAGGTATTGTAAATATTGGAGGGATGATGGAATATTTCGTCCTGCAAAATACTCGCCTTCATACGGTCATGCAAATGGCAAAAACAATTACAGCTTCCATTACAAAAGCAGATTTAAATCTTCCAGAAAAAGTGATCTCACCTTCCCTTTTTCATTCCCTAAAAGCAAAATCTCCACAACTGCTTCTTCGCTCAAAAAAAGAAACGCCAATGTGACAGTAACGTCTACATGAGCGTTTCTTTTTTCTTTCTACGATACCTAATCGAGTCGCTTATGATATAAAATATATCGCTGTTACAATTCCAGCTACGACAACAATACTTGGGAGTAAGTTGGCAACGCGGATATGAACAATTCCTAAGATATTTAAGCCGATCGCAATAATCATCACACCGCCAGTTGCAGTCATTTCTATAATAAAGGCATCCATTAAGGCTTCTGGTACATATTGATTGATCTGTGTCGCCATTAACGCAATCCCACCTTGATAGATCATAACGGGAATTGCTGAGAAGATCACACCAATCCCTAATGTCGAAGTGAAAATAATCGCTGAAAATCCATCGAGCATCGACTTCGTATATAAAACAGAGTGATCACCGCGCAAACCACTATCGAGTGCTCCAAGGACGGCCATAGCACCTACGACATAAATAAGTGTCGTTGTCACGAAGGCTTTGGCAACCGTTCCATCTTCCTTTGACCCGACTCTTGTTTCTATCCAAGCCCCTAAGTGGTTTAAACGCCCTTCGATATCAAGCTTCTCACCTATTAAACCACCGATGACGAGACTGCCGATGACAATCAGAAATTGTTCGCTCTTTAGTCCCATCCCAATGCCAAGAACGACGACAGCAAGAGCAATCCCTTGCATAATTGTCGTTTTCATTTGTTCAGGTATATATCTGACTAATAGTCCAATCAACGAGGCGATAATAATCGCTAAACCATTCACAAGCGTACCCGTTAAAACCATTCTCTCTTATCTCCTCATTTACACAAATGCTTCCTGAATCTCTATTAAAGCTTGTACAAGACTTTTCACTTCTTCGGCTGTATTATAAGGCCCGAAACTCACTCGAACAAGGCCAGAATCACTCGTTTGCAACGCTTGATGCGTTTTTGGTGCGCAATGAAGACCTGCTCGAACAGCAATGCTATAGTGCTCATCGAGGATAATGGCAAGCTCGTGACTACCGATTCCTTCTAACTGAAATGGTAATACAGCTACCCTCTTTGATACATCCTTTGGTCCATAGCAAGTCAATCCTTTAATGGATTTGACTTCATCGAGAAATAATGTCATCAATTTTTGTTCATGAGTATAAATCGACTCTATTCCCATTGCAACAACTTCCTCAATTCCAGCTAAAAGTCCTGCAATACCTGGTGTATTTAAAGTCCCTGCCTCATAACGATCTGGCCATATCGTTGGTTGATATGGTAACTCCGAATAACTACCCGTTCCTCCAACTAGTAAAGGCTGTAATTGATAATCCTTTCGGCTAATTAATACACCAGTTCCCTGGGGTCCGAGCAATGATTTATGTCCAGCGAATGCAAGTAAATCAATTCCGTCTTTTTCTATATTTATAGGGAGTGTTCCTGCTGTTTGCGAGGCATCTAGTAAGACAATAATCTCTTTTTCTTTGGCGATCGCTGCGAGCTCAGAAATAGGTACACATGCCCCAGTAACATTTGAAGCATGTGTAATCGCAAACATTTTCGTCTTATCTGTACATGCCCGTTTAAATGCTTCGGCGGTTATCAACCCCTCTTCATTTGGCTGTACATATGTAACGGTTATTCCTTTATCTTCTCTAAGCTTTTCAAGTGGCCGTATGATTGAATTATGTTCAAACATTGTCGTAACAACATGATCGCCTTTTTGAAACGGAAAGCCAAGCAGTGCTTGATTAAGCGCCATCGTTGCATTTTGATAAAACCAAATATGCTTACTTCCTGGGGCACCAAATAACTCTGCAATCTTTCTCCTTGTCTCTTCAACAACAGATCGGGCACGTTCAGCTAATGCATGACCGCCTCTCCCAGGATTAGCACTGTAGCTATTTATAGCTTCACTTACCGCTTCTCCTACTGCCTTTGGTTTCGGATACGAAGACGCTGCATGGTCAAAATAAATCATTTTTCTCCCTGCCTCTCTCTACGCTTAGTTTACATCTTTTTCTTTTAATTAATCACTAAGTCTGTAAGGAATAGATTCATAGAAACAAAAAAAGCTGACTCATCCGTCTGTCCCCTTAGAAAAACGTATGCATCATATCGCCAATTCGCTTAACAATATGAGCGTCTGTAGGTCAGAACGTAGGTTTTGAGCCAGCCTTTTCAAGCTTATACCGTTTCATCGGAATGTAACAATTGAACAATTCGTTCTAAATCTTCTTCAGAGAAGTAATCAATCTCAATTTTCCCTTTTCTCTTGCCGGGCTTAATCGCAACCGACGTTCCAAGTCGAGTTCGCAGTACATCCTGTCTCGCTTGCAAAAAAGGGGAAAGAGTGACTTTCTTTCGCTTTGTTTCACGTGGAACATGTTCATTTAGTTGATTGACTAAAGCCTCAATTTCACGGACACTTAGTTTTTCTTGTAATACTTTTTCAAGAAGAACGGATAGCTTCTCTTTATTCTTTAGTCCTAGTAAAGCTCGACCATGACCCATTGAAAGCTTTCCATCTGAAATAAATTGTTGAACGACAACTGGAAGCTGTAATAAACGTAAATGATTCGCGATATGAGGGCGACTCTTCCCCATTCGCTTGGCTAGCTGCTCTTGTGTCAAAGACAGATGTCCCATTAATTTTTCATATGCTGTCGCTTCCTCGATTGGATTGAGATCTTCCCGTTGGAGATTTTCAATTAAGGCCAACTCCATCATTTTCTCTTCATCAAAATTTTTTACAACAACAGGTACTTCCGTTAAGCCTGCCTCTTGCGCAGCACGGAAACGACGCTCCCCTACGACAATTTCGTAGCCCTTGATACTTTTTCTAGCAATAATCGGCTGAAGAATACCATGCTGGGAAATGGAATCAGCAAGTTCAGCAATGGCTTCCTCAGAGAATGATTTTCGTGGCTGATAAGGATTAGAACGTAAATCGGTTATCGAAATCTGCTCTACCTTATCTTCCATGTCATCTGATTGGTCAGGGAAAAACGCCTTCAATCCTTTACCTAACCCTTTCGCCACTCTCCACCACTTCCTTTGCTAAATCTACATATACTTCTGCTCCACGGGACTTGGCATCATAAATAATAATTGGTTTTCCATGACTTGGGGCTTCTCCTAATCGAACATTTCGAGGAATAATCGTATCAAAGACCTTTTCACGGAAATATTTCTTCACTTCTTCTATAACTTGAATGCCAAGGTTCGTCCTAGCATCGAGCATCGTTAGTAACACACCTTCAATTTCAAGATCTGTATTCAAGTGTTTTTGTACAAGACGAACTGTATTTAATAGCTGACTTAATCCTTCGAGTGCATAATATTCGCATTGTACCGGAATAAGCACAGAATCTGAAGCTGTTAATGCATTAATGGTTAATAAGCCTAATGACGGTGGACAATCAATAAAAATATAATCGTAATTGGCTGAAACACTAGCAAGCGCTCGCTTCAAACGAACTTCCCGAGAGATTGTCGGAACAAGTTCAATCTCCGCTCCAGATAACTGGATAGTAGAAGGTAACACATCTAAACGTTCAACCGATGTTGATCTTATTACTTGGGTGGCTTCAACATCTTCGACAAGAATGTCATAAATGCATTCATCGACATCACCTTTTTCCACCCCAACCCCACTAGTCGCGTTCCCTTGAGGATCAATATCAACCAGCAAAACTCTTTTCCCTATATGAGCTAAACAAGCACTTAGATTGACAGCCGTCGTTGTCTTACCGACGCCACCTTTTTGATTTGCTACAGCAATAATTTTTGCCACACTGTCACCTACTTTCCGTCCAAACATTCACAATTCATCTTTTATTTTAACACAATTTTAGTTATACGTTTTTAGAAAGTTATGTGAGGGAAAAAAATGAGGATGCCTCAAAATCAAAGTGTCTGACCCGTAGTACACTCCATTTGGTGTTCACTACTTGGGTCAGACTCTTATGAGACATCCTCATTTCTTCGGAATCCGAATCGTAAATTGATAAAATTCCTCATGCTCTTCTTCATCTGTATCAACATGCAGACCACTTTTCAATACCATATCGACCGATTGACGAATCGTATTCATCGCAATACGCATATCTTTCGAATAAGATTTACGTGTTGTTTTTTTCTTTTGGTTAGGTAACCCTTCAACAAGATGCTTAATGCGTTCTTCTGTTTGTTTAACATTGAGATGCTTTTCAACAATTTCCGCCAATAGCTTAGTTTGAGCCTCTTCATTCTTAAGAGCTAACAAAGCACGTGCATGACGTTCAGAAATATGCCGCTCTAAAATAGCCTGCTGAACGCTCTTAGGTAAGTTCAATAATCTTAGTTTGTTCGCAACGGTGGATTGTCCTTTCCCTAGTCGTTGCGCTAAGCTTTCCTGTGTTAGCCCATGAATTTCAATAAGCTTTGCATAAGCAATTGCTTCTTCAATTGCTGTTAATCCTTCCCGTTGAAGGTTTTCAATCAAGGCAATTGAAGCCGTTTGCGAATCATTAAACTCCTTCACTAGTGCAGGAATCGTTTCCCAGCCAAGTGACGTGACTGCACGCCATCTTCTCTCACCAGCAATGATTTCAAACTTGCCTTCACGCTCTCGGACAACAATTGGCTGAATAACCCCATGTGTTCGAATCGTTTGAGCCAATTCTTCAATTCGTTCTTGATCAAAAACTGTCCTAGGCTGAAATCGATTTGGAATGATATCTTTCAATGCAAGTTGTCTTACTTCTTCGTTTCCGCTCACTTCAGCCTCTGCCTGCTTATCATTAAAGCCAAAAAGGCGTGAAAACGGTTGCTTCATCGCCTGACACCACCTTCTGATAGTAACCGTCTTTCTAGATTCGACATCCGTTGTTTAGGTCCTGCTTTTATCCCTAGTTCTTTTATATCCTTCCCACCTTGCACCGTCAAGTAAAATATCCAACTCTCTTCTTCAAAAAGAGGGTCATGTTCCACGTGAAACATGACCTATAAGGGCGTTTTATTCGGTGTTCCTGGTTTTCTAGGATATTTTTTCGGAGTTGCTTTTTCTTTTCGGATTTGTACGATATGACGCTCACTTTTTTCGATCGGTAAAATAAATGCATGATTTGCTACAACCGATCCACCGAGCAAATGAATAGCCTTATTGGCCACTGTTAATTCATCTGATGTCCCTGCACCCTTCATTGCAATAAAATCACCATTTATCTTTGCCAATGGCAAGCATAACTCAGCCAACACAGACATTCTTGCAACAGCACGTGCCGTCACGATGTCGTATTTTTCACGGTGCTGTATATTTTGACCAAATGTTTCTGCTCGATCATGAAAGAATGAAATGCCTTCCAGCTCTAACTGCGTGGCAAGATGCTCAAGAAAATGAATTCGTTTTTTTAATGAGTCAACAATACTGACATGTATCTCAGGAAAAAGAATTTTTAAGGGGATACTCGGAAAACCTGCACCTGCTCCGACATCAATTAAACGCTGGCCAGGCTGAAAATCATAATAGAAGCTAGCTGAAATGGAATCATAAAAATGCTTCAAATAAACCTCATCTTCGTCTGTAATCGCTGTGAGATTCATCTTTTCATTCCACTCAACTAGGACTTGAAAATACGTATCAAATTGTTGTTCTTGTTTTTCACTAAGGGTTATTCCTCTTTCTTTCAAAAGAGGAATAAACTGTTTTTTACTCATACCGACTCTCCGTCTTCATTTATTGGATTTTCGCTAGTCTTCCTTGTTCTAGATAGACCAAAAGAATCGAAATATCTGCTGGATTTACACCTGATACCCGTGATGCTTGACCGACAGATAATGGACGCACTTGGCTCAACTTTTGCTTAGCTTCAGATGCTAAACCGTTAATCGCAAAGTAATCAAGGTCTTCAGGAATTTTTTTGTTTTCCATTTTCTTTGAACGATCCACTTGTTGCAATTGCTTTTCGATATACCCTTCATACTTCACTTGAATTTCAACTTGTTCAGTGATATCTTCATTTAACTCATCCATAGGTGCATCAATGACCTTTGCGACATCGTTATATGTTAATTCTGGACGTTTCAAAAGCATGGTTGCTCGCACAGCCTCTTGCAGCGGAGCTGAACCGACCTCAGCTAACAATTGCGCTAGTTGTTCAGTTGGTTTCACAATAATGCCTTCTAAACGTTTCTTTTCCTTCGCAATAAGCTCTTTTTTATGCAAGAAACGCTCATAACGCTCCTCTGTAATTAATCCAATGCGATGACCCGTTTCTGTTAATCGTAAGTCTGCATTGTCATGACGTAAAAGAAGACGGTATTCGGCACGTGACGTCAACAAACGGTATGGCTCATTGGTTCCCTTTGTAACAAGGTCATCGATTAAAACACCGATGTATGCTTCAGAGCGGTCAAGAATCAGACCTTCTTTGTCTTGTGCTTTGAGCGCAGCATTAATCCCTGCCATAATGCCTTGTCCTGCCGCTTCTTCATAGCCAGATGTTCCGTTTATTTGCCCAGCCGTGAACAGACCTGAAACTTTCTTCGTTTCAAGTGTTGGCCAAAGCTGAGTCGGAACAATCGCATCATACTCAATCGCATATCCCGGTCGCATCATACGAACATTTTGCAAGCCCGGAATAGACTTTAAAATATCTAACTGCACGTCTTCAGGTAAGCTTGTTGATAACCCTTGTACATAGACCTCAGACGTATTTCTTCCTTCTGGCTCAAGAAAAATTTGATGACGTGGTTTATCGTTAAAACGAACAATCTTATCTTCAATTGACGGACAATAACGTGGACCAGTTCCTTCAATCATACCAGAGTACATCGGCGAACGCCCCAAGTTGTTGTTAATGATTTGATGCGTTTCTTCAGCTGTATAGGTTAACCAACATGGAAGCTGGTCAGTAATATATTTCGTCGTCTCATATGAAAAAGCACGCGGCTTCTCATCTCCTGGCTGAATTTCAGTTTGTGAATAATCAATCGTGTTCCCATTAACACGAGGTGGTGTTCCTGTTTTAAAACGAACCATCTCAAACCCTAATTCTTGAAGGTGGTAGGATAGCTGCACAGATGGCTGCATATTATTTGGACCACTTTCATACGCAAGCTCACCTAAAATGATTTTTCCTCTTAGATAGGTTCCTGTTGTAATAACGACTGCTTTTGCACGATAGGTTGCACCTGTATTTGTTTCAACACCTTTGCAGATCCCGTCCTCTACAATCAAACGCTCAACCATTCCTTGACGAAGTAAAAGATTATCTTGTTCTTCAATCGTCTTCTTCATTTCATGCTGATAAAGGAATTTATCTGCTTGCGCACGCAGTGCCCGTACAGCAGGTCCCTTTCCTGTGTTCAGCATGCGCATTTGAATATGGGTTTTATCAATATTACGTCCCATTTCGCCGCCAAGCGCATCAATTTCACGGACAACGATTCCTTTTGCAGGACCACCTACAGAAGGATTGCATGGCATAAAGGCAACAGCATCGAGATTCAATGTCAGCATTAACGTATTTGCTCCCATACGAGCGGATGCAAGACCTGCTTCTACACCTGCATGACCAGCGCCAATAACGATGACATCAAAATCACCACCATGATAACTCATGTTCATAACCTCCTTATTTTATTCATCTTCCATCTATTTTCCGAGACAAAATTGGGAGAACAATTGATCAATTAAGCTCTCTTGGACACTTTCTCCAATGATCTCTCCAAGCAATTCCCACGTTCTTGTGATATCAATTTGAACAAGATCAATTGGCACACCCATATCAATCGCTGCAAGAGCATCTTGAATGGTTGCTTTTGCCTGTTCGAGCAAAGCAATGTGACGAGTATTGGAGACATACGTAACATCTGCCCCTTCTAATCCACCTTCAAAGAACAGTTCAGAGATGGCTTGTTCTAACTGCTCGACCCCTTCATCACGAAGAAGAGACGTTGTTACTAAAGGACGTTTATCAGCAAGCTCTTGCACGCGCTCTAAATCGATTTGCTGATCAACATCAGTCTTATTGACGATCACAATTACATTCATTTCCTGAACAGCTTCAAATAACGCCTCGTCCTCTGGAGACAGTTGCTCTCCATAATTGAGAACAAGTAAGATTAAATCAGCTTCTTTTAATACTTTCCTTGATCGTTCCACACCAATTCGTTCGACAATATCCTCTGTTTCTCTAATACCAGCTGTATCGACTAGCCTTAAAGGAACACCGCGGACATTGACATACTCCTCAATCACATCGCGTGTCGTCCCAGGAACATCAGTCACAATCGCCTTATTTTCATGGACAAGGCTGTTTAGCAACGATGATTTCCCAACATTCGGACGACCAATAATCACCGTAGACAGCCCTTCACGTAAAATTTTTCCTTGTGAAGCCGTCGAGAGCAACTTGTTCATTTCACCAATGACAAAGTCGGCTTTTTCTCGCAGAATCTCATGCGTCATCGTTTCAGCATCATATTCTGGATAGTCGATGTTTACCTCAACATGCGCAACCGTCTCAAGCAAAGCTTGACGTAAAATCTCTACTCTTTTTGAGAGCTTTCCTTCTACTTGATTTAAGGCGACATTCATTGCCCGATCTGTCTTTGCGCGAATTAAATCCATCACTCCCTCAGCTTGAGAAAGATCAATTCTTCCATTAAGAAACGCTCGCTTCGTGAACTCTCCAGGCTCCGCAAGACGCGCTCCATATTTTAGGGCTAGCCCAAGCACACGGTTCACTGACAATAAGCCTCCGTGGCAGTTTATTTCAACAACATCTTCTCGAGTAAAGGTCCGCGGTGCACGCATAACAGAAACCATCGCTTCCTCTACTCGCTCATTGGTTGCAAAATCAATAATATGACCGTACACAATTGTATGAGACGGCACCTCAGAAAGAGAATCTTTCCCTTGATAAATCTTATCAGCAATTGCGATTGCGTCATCTCCACTAAGGCGAACGATGCCAATAGCCCCTTCTCCCAATGCAGTTGATATCGCTGCAATTGTATCAAATTCCATGTCGATTCACCTCCTTATCTTTTCAAATCGTTCCATTCATAAAAATCTCTATTTTAGAGAGCTAGCTACTATGCAGTCACTCTAGTATCGTCCATATTGATGATCAGTATAAACCAAAAATCACTCTTATCTCTAAAAGATTAGAATAGCATAGCAACAGATGAATTGCTATGAACGAAACCACCCTAAGAAAATATGGCTATTATATAGCATTTACTAATGTTACAAAGGTACCATGATGTTTAGACTCTCTGATTAGTCAAAGAAAATCCTCTATCGTAAGTTGATAGAGGATTTCACTTCTAGAACGCAGAATCTGGCAAAATAACAATATGTCGTTTTGCTCCCTTTCCTTCAGATAATGTCTTAATACCTGACGTATGCTGAAGAGCTGTATGAATAATTTTACGTTCAAGTGCATTCATTGGTTCAAGAGGAACAGGTTCTTGCGTCGTCCCTACTTTATTCGCAACTCGCAGCGCTAACTGTTCCAGTGTTTGCTTCCGACGCTCACGATAGTTTTCGGCATCAAGCTCGATTCTCGTATATGATCCGTCCTGACGATTTGCGACAAGGTTAGTTAAATACTCAAGGGATTCAAGCGTTTGACCTCTTTTGCCAATAAGTCGTCCTAATTCTTGTTCACCAGAGAGTTCGAATCGAGTATGCTGACGTTGAACACTTTTCGTAATCGTCGCATGAAATCCCATTAACGAAACAGTTTTTCCCAAAAAGGTATGAGCTAATTCGACAGGATCAGGTAAAACATGAGCTTCAATCATTGCAGGCTTTGAACCAAAAATACCGAAAAACCCTTTTTGAGGTTCTTGGACAACACGATAAGAAAGTCGTTCACTTGTTGTTTGTAATTCGTTGACTGCTTTTGCAATTGCCTCGTCAATCGTTTTCCCTGATACGGTCAAATAAGTCACTTCTTTTTGCCTCCCTTATTAGCACTAACTTCAGCCGTATTCGCTTTTCCGACATTTGGTCCTGTAATAAAATAGGTCTGCACAATCATAAAGATGTTACCTACTACCCAGTACAGTGTAAGCGCTGCTGGGAAGAATATTGCAAAAACAAAGATCATAATCGGCATCATGTACAATAAAATTTTCATCTGTGGATTATCTGTTACCATCATCATTTTCTGCTGAATGAATGTTGTAATCCCTGCAATAATCGGAAGCAAGAAAATAGGATCCGGTGCATCTAGTGCAAACCATAAAAATGAATGACCGCCGATTTCATCTGTTCTCATGATCGCATGGTAAAAAGCAAGAAGAATAGGCATTTGGATCACTAACGGTAAACAACCCGCTAAAGGATTAACCCCTTTTTCTTGGAACATTCCCATCATTTCCTGCTGTAGCTTTTGCTGGGTCTTTTGGTCTTTCGCACTATACTTTTCACGAAGCTTCGCCATTTCTGGTTGAATTGCTTGCATCGCTTTTGCACTCTTCGTCTGTTTAATCATTAATGGCAAGATTAAAATACGGAGTAAGATTGTAACCACAACAATAGCTAAACCGAAATTATCATTAAATAGATCAGCAAAATAAATAATGACCCACGATAATGGGTAAACAAGATACGAATTCCAAAATCCTTCACTATTTTCAGTTATTGGTTCCTCAATGTTAAAGCACCCTGTCATAATGACAAGAAGCCCCACCATCATGGCAGCTAAGCCAAATTTTTTGAGCACACGTTCTCCTCCTTGTCCCTCTTTTTAATTCATCTCATATATATAAGCTCGGTTCATTAAAGAACAGATTGTCTCTCTTTACGTTCTACTTTTTAGAAGAATGCGACTTTTTCTTAAGTATTCGAGCCTTTCTCATCACATGAAGCAAACTTTGTTCTACTTCTACTAAGTTCATAGTTGCCGCTGGTTTTCTCGCAATAACCACATAATCAACATTTGCTTCCAATAGATCTTTTTGGGAGTGGAACACTTCACGAATGTAACGCTTCACCCGGTTTCGTGTTACAGCATTTCCGACTCGCTTACTAACAGATAACCCAAGTCGGAATATTACTTGTCCCTCTTTTGGTAACACATAGAGAACGAACTGTCGATTCGCAACGGAATGACCTTGCTTAAATACTTGCGAAAATTCTTCATTTTTTTTTATCCGCTGCTCTTTTTTCAACCTTTACACTCCTCAACATGCTAACTGCGATCTAGTGCTTTTTTACTTTCTAATTTCAATCCATACGTTTAAAACACATTTTTATCATTAATTAATAGAAAAAAACGACCTGGCACACTATGCTCCGCCCCCATAGCATAGAAGAAAAAGACCACTGACATTCAGTGGCCTATGCTGATAATACTTTTCTTCCCTTGCGACGACGACGAGCTAATACTTTACGGCCGTTTTTAGTGCTCATACGTGCACGGAAACCGTGTACCTTTTTACGCTTACGATTATTCGGTTGGAATGTTGGTTTTCCCATTTATTACACCTCCCTGAGGATATACTATTCGAAAGACATTCTTGTAAATTATAAGGAACATAAGGTGCAGTTGTCAAGAAACCTTTTAAATAGTTTCGATCCTGCTCTCTTTTTTCACGAAGTCTCCTTTAACAAAGATTTAACCAACTTCTCTTTTTCAGCCTGTGGATAATAACTTACTGACACCTTTCGACTCATCCGCAGTTTTATCGACAACTTATTCACATATCTTGTGCTGTGGATAAATTTCAGACACAACATGATGTGTTATGTGGATAAATACAACAAACCATTGCGACTCAAGTCTTTTTTTGCTATGATTAAATTGTTTTCACTCGTGGACAAGGGAAATACATGACTTTTTGTCCACAGTCTGTGGGTAACATTGTGGACATCCTTGAATTCATTGTGAAGTCTTTTTTCCACAACTTGTTCAGAATTGTTAATTCGACGTTTTTCTACTATATTATATCTTTTGCACATTTACTGTGCATATGCATATTTATACGGTGCATCCAAGGGCTTGTACAAAGGTTTTACATTATAGCTTTCTAGTATGCTTTCTCCTTTTAACAGAAGCATACTAATTTAACCTTTAACATGTTTTGGATGCTTGTTTGGTATTGAAAAGAAACAATAAAGGAGGCGAAACTTTTGGAGAATATCCATGATTTATGGAACCAGGCACTTGCTAAAATCGAGAAAAAAGTAAGCAAGCCTAGTTTTGAGACATGGTTAAAAGCCACAAAGGCCAATGACATTCAAAACGATGTCATTATCGTAACAGCACCTAATGAATTTGCTCGTGATTGGCTAGAAGATCACTATGCTGACCTTACATCCGATACTATTGAACAACTAACGGGTACGAGATTAAAGCCAAAATTTGTCATACCTCAACACGATATGGAGGAAGACTTTATCTTAGATCCTCCCCCAAAGAAAAGAGCGCAACACGAAGGTGGACAAACCAATCATTCTACGAAAACGATGCTAAATGATAAATACACATTTGATACATTTGTTATCGGATCAGGCAATCGTTTTGCTCATGCTGCCTCTTTAGCTGTTGCAGAAGCACCAGCCAAGGCCTATAATCCCCTTTTTATTTACGGTGGTGTTGGACTTGGGAAGACGCATCTCATGCATGCGATTGGTCATTATGTTATGGACCATAATCCAAATGCAAAAGTGGTGTATTTGTCTTCTGAAAAATTCACAAATGAATTTATTAACGCCATCCGCGATAATAAAGCCGTTCATTTTCGCAATAAATATCGAAATGTTGATGTTCTCCTTATTGATGATATTCAATTTTTAGCTGGTAAAGAACAAACCCAGGAGGAATTTTTTCATACATTTAATGCTCTTCACGAGGAATCTAAACAAATTGTCATTTCTAGCGATCGACCACCAAAAGAAATTCCGACGCTCGAAGATCGACTACGTTCACGATTCGAGTGGGGATTAATTACCGATATTACACCGCCAGATCTGGAAACAAGGATCGCGATCCTACGTAAAAAAGCAAAAGCAGAGAACCTCGATATTCCTAATGAAGTGATGCTCTATATTGCCAATCAAATTGATACAAACATCCGTGAATTGGAAGGGGCATTAATTCGTGTTGTTGCTTACTCATCATTAATTAATCAGGACATGAATGCTGATTTAGCAGCTGAAGCATTAAAAGATATCATCCCTAATTCAAAGCCTAAGATTCTAACGATCACTGATATTCAGAAGCTCATAGGGGAACATTATCATCTAAAATTAGAAGATTTCAAAGCGAAGAAACGAACGAAATCAGTTGCTTTCCCAAGACAAATTGCGATGTATTTATCAAGAGAGTTAACAGATTCTTCACTACCTAAAATCGGAAGTGAGTTTGGAGGAAGAGATCATACGACTGTCATTCATGCTCATGAAAAGATCTCCAAATTACTCGCTAACGATCAAGAGTTTCAAGAGAAGATTCAAGAGCTTATGGATCAATTACGGACCTCGTAACGACTATCTAAAACCATTGTGCACATTGTGCATAACGAGCGCACGCCTATCAACACGTTGCCCACATGTGGATAGGCTGCTCTTTTTTGCTTTTCTTTAGTTATCCACAAATCCACAAGCCCTATTACTATTACTACTATCTTTTTAAAACATAAATATATCATTTAAGGAGTTTTGACGAATGCGATTTTCTATTAACCGTGACCGTTTTGTTCACGATGTTCAACACGTAGCAAAAGCTGTATCTTCTAGAACAACGATTCCGATCTTAACAGGGATCAAGATCGTTGCTGATCATGAAGGAATTACCTTGACTGGAAGTGACTCTGATGTCTCGATTGAAACCTTTATTCCAAAAGAAGATGCTGAAACTGAAATCGTGACAATTGAGGAAACTGGTAGTATTGTTTTGCAAGCTCGTTTTTTTGCGGAGATTGTTAAAAAACTACCCGGTCAAGAAATCGAGTTAATTGTTCAAGATCAATTTGCGACAACCATTCGCTCTGGTTCTTCCGTCTTTAACTTAAACGGACTTGATCCAGAAGAATATCCGCGCTTGCCTCAGTTAGAGGAGGAGCTATTATTCCGCCTTCCTCAAGATATGCTTAAAAATATGATCCGTCAGACTGTCTTTGCAGTGTCCACTCAGGAAACACGCCCGGTGTTGACAGGTGTAAACCTAGAAACGGAAGCGGAAGGATTGATCTGTACTGCTACAGATAGTCATCGGTTAGCAATGCGGAAAGCAATGATTGAAAAGAATGATGAATCACTATCATTTTCAAATGTCGTTATACCAGGAAAAAGCTTAAATGAGCTTAGTAAAATTATTGAGGATACAAATGATTTAATTGATGTCGTTGTGACGGAAAATCAAATATTATTCAAAATAAAAAACCTTTTATTCTTTTCGCGATTGCTTGAAGGGAAATATCCTGTGACAAAGAGTATGATTCCAACTCAATCGAAAACGTCTTTTAAGCTTAAAACAAAACCGTTTCTGCACACGCTTGAACGAGCACTGCTTCTTTCAAGAGAAGGAAAGAATAATGTCATAAATTTAAAGACATTAGAGGGTGGTCAAGTTGAAATAACATCTATTTCTCCAGAAGTTGGTAAAGTAACAGAGCGTATCGAGATAACGGATATGCAGGGAGAAGATATGCGCATTTCCTTTAACGGGAAAAATGTCATTGATGCATTGAAGGTAATCGACAGCGAAGAGATTCATATTGTTTTTACTGGTGCAATGAGTCCGTTTATCATTCGGCCGATTGATCATGACAACTATTTGCACCTTTTCTCACCAGTTCGTACGTATTAATCTTTGAAAGGTGTTACAATAGGACTTGGCTTGTTCGCACTCGTTTAGTACAATATAGAGTATGATAATCAAATGACGTAAGAAGAGAAGACAGCAAATCATATAGGTGAGTTGCTGTCTTCCCTTTGATACGTAAAGGGATCAAAAAGAAAGAGTGATGAAAGTGGAACAAATCGTCATTTCAACAGCTTACATAACACTAGGACAAGTTTTGAAAGAAGTAGGAGTCATCGATACAGGTGGGATGGCTAAGTGGTATCTTGCTGAACATGTTGTTTATATCAATGGTGAGGAAGAAAATCGTCGTGGTAAAAAACTTGTACCGGGCGATGTTCTAACCATTGCGGATGGGACGAAATATGAAATTGTGGCGAACTAGGGGGAATCCCTTTTGTATTTAAAACAGCTTAATCTCCGGCAATTCCGTAATTATGCAAAGGCGGAATTATCGTTTGGCCATCATGTGAATGTCTTCCTTGGAGAAAATGCACAAGGGAAGACAAATGTCCTTGAAGCGATCTATGTTCTTGCTCTTGCTAAATCTCATCGAACGTCAAAAGACAAGGAACTTATTAGTTGGGGAGAAGAATTTGCGCGTATTCAAGGTCAATTCACGAAAAAAACAGGTCAACTGGAAATGGAACTGATTCTTTCTGTAAAAGGTAAGAAAGGGAAAGTGAACGGGCTAGAGCAGAAAAAGCTGAGTGAATACGTCGGTGCAGCAAATGTTGTCATGTTTGCACCAGAGGATTTAAACCTTGTGAAGGGCAGTCCGCAAGTTCGAAGAAGGTTTTTAGATATGGAGCTTGGTCAGATTAGTCGAGTTTACTTACACCATTTAGGACTCTATCATAAAGTTCTTCTTCAACGTAACCATCTGCTAAAAGACCTCCAAATTGGAAAAGGTTCCTCTGATATGCTTGATATTTTGACGGAACAGCTTATTGTGTTAGCTGCAGAAGTGACGAGTCGACGATTTGGATTTGTGCAACGTCTGCAAAGATGGGCACGAGAAATTCATTATGAGATTAGCAGAGGGAAAGAAGAGCTTGAAATTCGTTATTTGCCATCTGCTAACGTATTAGAAGAGATGGATTTGTCGAAAATAAAAGAAGAATTCTATCAAGTCTATGCCAAAAAGCGGGCTCGTGAAATCCAACGGGGAGTCACACTATTTGGACCGCAAAGAGATGACCTTGGTTTCATAGTGAATGAACGCGATGTACAAACATTTGGGTCTCAAGGTCAGCAGCGTACAACGGCACTTGCTGTTAAACTAGCAGAGATTGAATTAATTTACTCAGAAATTGGTGAATATCCCATTCTTTTATTAGACGACGTTTTGTCAGAGCTAGATGATTATCGTCAATCGCATCTTCTTCATACGATTCAAAATCGAGTCCAAACGTTTGTGACGACGACAAGTGTTGAAGGGATTGATCATCAAACGTTGGAACAGGCGACTATTTTCGATGTGTCCGAAGGGATCATTAAGACAAAGTAGACGAGGCGGTGAACGATTTGTTTATTCATTTAGGTGGAGATGTCATTATCCGTTCCAAAGATATCATTGCCATATTAAATCGCGATGTACAAGAATTATCATCTGTAACCAATCTCTATCTAAAAGCAGAGGAGAAGCGTAAAGCTAAGACGGTTATTTCCGCGGATTACATTAAGTCGATCGTTGTGACAAATGATGAAATTTATTACTCACCGGTCTCTTCCTTAACGTTAAATCGACGAGCTCAAGGGAAGTCATTAACAGAGCAGCCAGTAGAAAAAGAAAAAGACATTGATTCGTAAGAGCAAGGGAAGAATCAGCTGATCATATAGAAATGCATGATGAATACCATGATAGATAATTGAGAATGAAGGTGAACAAAGTGACGAATGAACAACATTCTGAGCAACAATCCTATGATGAAAGCCAAATTCAAGTCTTAGAAGGATTAGAAGCGGTCAGAAAGCGTCCTGGAATGTATATTGGATCAACAAGCGCACGGGGATTACATCATCTTGTCTGGGAAATTGTTGACAATAGTATTGATGAAGCGATGGCGGGGCATTGTGATACCATTCAGGTGACAATTGAAGAGGATAACAGTATTACCGTTGAAGATAACGGACGTGGAGTACCGGTTGGCATTCATGAAAAAATGGGTCGTCCAGCTGTCGAAGTCATTATGACCGTTCTTCATGCTGGTGGGAAATTCGGAGGCGGCGGTTATAAAGTCTCTGGTGGCTTGCATGGTGTTGGAGCATCTGTTGTAAATGCTCTGTCTTCAACATTGGAAATTGAAGTTCATCGTGAACAGAAAATCCATTATCAGAAATATCATTTTGGAGCACCTGCTGCAGACTTGGACATTATCGGTGAAACGGAAAAGACAGGTACGATTATTCACTTTAAGCCTGACACGGAAATTTTCAAAGAAACAACGGTGTACGATTATGACACGCTTGCATCACGTCTACGCGAATTAGCGTTTTTAAATAAAGGGTTAACGATTATGATTAACGACAAGCGTGAAGGTGGCAAGGAAGCGAAGTATCACTATGAAGGTGGAATTGCCTCATTTGTTCAGCATTTAAACAGAACAAAAGAGGTACTACATGAGGATCCCATTCATATTGAAAGTGAAAAAGACGGTTTAACTGTTGAAGTCGCTGTACAATATAATGACAGCTATGTAAGCAATATCTATTCATTTGCGAATAATATTAATACGCATGAAGGTGGCACGCATGAATCTGGGTTTAAAACAGGCTTGACGCGTGTGATCAATGACTATGCACGAAAGAATGGTTTGTTTAAGGACAATGACCCTAATTTGACCGGAGAAGATGTGAGAGAGGGGTTAACAGCGATCATTTCTGTGAAAATCCCAGATCCTCAATTCGAGGGGCAAACGAAAACGAAACTTGGGAACAGTGAGGCAAGAACGATTACCGATTCCCTTTTTAGTGAGCATTTTTCACGTTTTTTAAGTGAAAATCCGCAAGTTGCTAGGAAGATCATTGAAAAAGGTTTAATGGCGTCGCGGGCCCGTGAAGCGGCAAAGAAAGCACGTGAGTTAACACGGAGAAAAAGTGCGCTTGAAGTTAGCTCTCTGCCAGGTAAATTAGCAGATTGTTCATCAAAAGATGCAACGATTAGTGAAGTTTATATCGTTGAGGGTGACTCAGCTGGTGGTTCCGCTAAGCAAGGACGAGATCGTCATTTCCAAGCGATCCTCCCATTACGAGGGAAAATTATTAATGTCGAAAAAGCGAGATTGGATAAAATTCTAGCTAATAATGAAATACGGGCCATTATTACAGCACTCGGGACGGGAATCTCGGATGAATTTGATATTGAGAAGGCGCGTTATCATAAAATCATTATCATGACAGATGCCGATGTTGATGGCGCCCATATTCGGACGCTGATTCTGACATTCTTCTACCGTTATATGCGTCCTTTAATTGAGAGTGGATACATTTATATTGCGCAGCCTCCACTCTATAAACTAACACAAGGACGTGAAATTAATTACGTCTATAGTGATAAAGAATTAGAAGTAGCATTGAAAGATGTGGCAGATCGAAGTAAGCTGGGCATTCAACGCTATAAAGGGCTTGGTGAAATGAACCCGACTCAACTTTGGGAAACAACAATGGATCCAGAGTATCGGACGCTGCTTCAAGTGACATTAGAAGACGCGATAAAGGCAGACGAAATATTTGAAATTCTCATGGGTGACCGTGTAGAACCACGCCGTGATTTCATTCAAGAGAATGCACAGTATGTCAAGAATCTTGATATCTAGGCTTGGAAATGGAGGTTTATAATTAATGGCTGAGCAAGATCAATCTAGAGTAAAAGAAATAAACATTAGTCAAGAAATGCAATCTTCATTTATGGACTATGCGATGAGTGTCATCGTCAGTCGTGCTCTCCCGGATGTAAGGGATGGTTTGAAGCCAGTGCATCGTCGTATTTTATATGCGATGAATGAATTAGGGATGACGCCAGATAAGGCTTATAAAAAGTCCGCTCGTATTGTTGGTGAGGTTATCGGGAAGTATCACCCTCATGGTGATTCGGCTGTTTATGAAACGATGGTTCGTATGGCACAAGATTTCAGTTTTCGCTATATGCTCATTGATGGACATGGTAATTTCGGTTCTGTTGATGGGGATGCCGCAGCGGCAATGCGTTATACAGAAGCGCGAATGTCTAAAATTTCAATGGAGCTTGTTCGTGATATCAACAAGGATACTATTGATTATCAAGATAACTATGATGGATCAGAAACGGAGCCGATTGTTCTCCCTGCCAGATTTCCGAATCTCCTTGTAAACGGGGCATCAGGGATTGCGGTTGGAATGGCAACGAATATTCCTCCCCATCAATTAGGTGAGATTATTGATGGTGTTCTTGCGCTATCTCACAACCCTGATTTAACGATTCAAGAATTAATGGAATACATCCCAGGTCCTGATTTCCCAACAGGGGCTGAAATACTTGGCCGTTCTGGTATTCGAAAGGCTTACCAAACAGGGCGTGGTTCCATTACGCTCAGAGCGAAGACTAGGATCGAAGAACATAACGGTAAGACACGTATTCTTGTGGATGAGCTTCCTTACCAAGTAAACAAAGCAAGATTAATTGAAAAGATTGCTGAATTAGTAAGAGAAAAGAAGATAGATGGTATCACTGATTTGCGTGATGAGTCGGATCGTACGGGTATGCGAATTGTGATTGAGTTAAGACGTGACGCAAATGCCAATGTTCTTCTTAATAACCTCTATAAGCAAACAGCTCTTCAGTCGAGCTTCGGGATTAATTTACTGGCACTCGTCGGTGGTCAACCAAAAGTGTTAACATTGAAAGAGTGTCTTGAGCACTACTTGGATCATCAAGTTGAGGTCATTCGTCGCAGAACTGCTTTTGAACTTCGCAAGGCAGAGGCGCGTGCTCATATTCTTGAAGGGTTGCGAATTGCTCTTGATCACTTGGATGAAGTAATTAGCCTCATTCGTGCTTCGCAAACAACAGAAATAGCTCGAAATGGTTTAATGGAGCGTTTTGAACTTAGCTATGAGCAAGCACAGGCTATTTTAGATATGCGTTTGCAGCGTCTGACAGGTTTAGAGCGTGATAAGATTGAAAGCGAGTATAATGAGTTAATGGTAAGAATTGCTGAATTAAAGGCTATTTTAGCTGATGGTGAGAAGGTTCTTGAAATCATCCGGGAAGAGTTAACGGAGATCAAGGCAAAATTCAATGATCAACGTCGTACAGAAATCTCACTTAGTGAAGAGCATCTTGAAGACGAAG
The DNA here is from genome assembly GCA_963838465.1 of uncultured Bacillaceae bacterium. Lineage (GTDB taxonomy): Bacteria > Bacillota > Bacilli > Bacillales > Bacillaceae_D > Halalkalibacter. Next base: position 28,157 of record CAWIQZ010000009.1, on the reverse strand, counting down.
ATTTAATCCCGCGCCAAAATATTGCGATTACGATTACGCATCATGGTTATATCAAGCGACTGCCTATTTCTACTTATCGTAATCAAAAGCGTGGTGGTAAAGGAATTCAAGGGATGGGAACGAATGATAATGACTTTGTTCAACATCTATTTACAACGAATTCTCATCACACGATCCTTTTCTTTACAAATAAGGGGAAGGTTTATCGGTTAAAAGGCTATGAAATTCCTGATCTGGGAAGAACGGCAAAAGGGATTCCGATTATTAACCTCCTGCAAATTGAGCCAGGGGAATATATTAGTACGGTGATTCCAATTGAGGAATTTAAAGATGATGCTTATTTATTCTTCTTGACGAAATACGGAGTTGCTAAACGAACGGAGCTTTCGTCATTTGCCAATATTCGTCGTGGTGGTTTGTTTGCGATTACTCTTCGTGATGAAGATGAGCTTCATGGTGTACGTTTAACAGATGGGAACCAAGAGCTGATCATTGGGACGAAACAGGGTATGTCGATTCGTTTTCATGAGAATGATGTACGATTAATGGGAAGAACGGCAGCTGGAGTAAGAGGTATTTCACTCTCAAAAGATGACTGTGTTGTTGGGATGGATATGATTATTGAAGGCCAAGATATCTTAATCGTCACTGAAAAAGGATATGGTAAACGAACGCCGATTGAAGAATACCGTATTCAAAATCGTGGTGGTAAAGGGATTAAGACATGTAATATTACCGAAAAGAATGGACCGCTTGTTTCCTTAAAAGTCGTGTCGTCTGAACATGATATTATGATTATTACAGTGAGTGGTGTCATTATTCGGACACAGGTCGATGGAATATCAACGACAGGTCGTAATACGCAAGGGGTTACGCTCATTCGTGTGAACGAAGGAGAAGAAGTGGCTACTGTTGCGAGAGTTGATATTGAAGATGAAGAAGAAATGGACGACGAGCATGAAGAAGTCGATGTTACAAGTGAGCAAGTGACGGAAGAGCCAGAAACTGAATTAGATCCAGAGGAACAAGCAGAAGCCAGAAGAGGAATAAAATGATGATAGGAAGAGAGGGCAAATGCTTTCTCTTCCTTTTTTATCCTTTAAGAAAGTTTAACTAAGATAAACTTCGCTAAGTTCGCTCACGTCCTGTAGGCAAAGGGTTAAAGTAGGAGTGCAACTAAGGCTTTCGCCATTAAAGCTTGGTGATAAGCCAAGCTTTCTAACGCGTTAAGCTAATTTAAATCCTCTAAAAGGGGAAAGCTTAACGATCATTTTACTTTTAAGTTTCATCTAAACGGGGCGTTCTTTTTAGTATCTTTTTTGGGTTCTTTATTTGCTTTTATCGCTAGCGTATAATAAATAATAATAGATTGTTGATGTGGAGATTAGGAAAAGAGGGAAGGCATATGAAAGTAAGACCAACGCAACTTCAAAATGGATGTATCACGGCTAAAGATGTGCAAAGCTTAACGGATTTTCCGATCATCAAGGAAAATACGATCCTTAATGAAGAGCACTTGGCTATTTTAGACGCATTCCTTATCAAATCAGTCGATGTTAAACCTATTCTAGCAAATGGAGAAAAATTTGAGCCACTTGAAATCTTAGAAGAGGAAGAACAAAACGAAAAAGAGGAAGCTGAAGTTGAAACACTAGAATTTGTTTATGAGTATCTTGAGGCTGTTAAGAAGTTTAAGAAGCTTTTTCAATCTTGGCAAGCTGGTAATCCAGTCGAAATGTTTGCTGTCCGCAAGATTTTAATCCCTTTATTTGAGCAAATTGTTCATCATCAAAATGATTTATTGCATCTTCATCACTACAGTAATAAAGAAGATTATTTGTTTCATCATTCTGTCTACGTCGGCATCTTATCAGCGTATCTTGGTAATAAGCTGCAGTATCCTAAAGGTGACTGGTACCAAATTGGATTCAGTGGTGCATTAGCAGATGCCGGTATGGCTAAATTATCACCTACTATATTAAAAAAGAATGGACCTTTAACAGCAATTGAATATGAGGATGTGAAAAAGCATCCGATTCATAGCTATAAGATGTTAAAGGGTGTTACTGGTGTCACAGATTCAGTCTTACTTGCGGTACTTCAGCATCATGAACGGTATGATGGAAGTGGTTACCCGCTCGGAGCAGATGCTCAGAAAATCCACTTATTTAGCCAAGTTGTTGCAGTAGCCGATGTCTATCATGCTATGACATCTGAGCGTTATTACCGTTCAAAGCATTCACCTTATCGAGTGCTTGAGGAAATATCGAAAGAGCAATTTGGAAAGTTTGATTTGAAAGTGGTTGAGGCACTCATGCAAAGTCTGATTCAAATGTCTGTTGGCAACCGAGTACGATTAACATCTGGTGAAGAGGCTGAAATTATCTTCTTCGACCAACAAACTCCAACAAGGCCTATGGTTAAATTGAGTTCTAATGGTCAAATCATTCAGTTGAAACAGGAAGTAACTCTTCACATTGAAGAAATTCTATAATTTTTTTAAAAAATACTTGCATTAATAGTTTATATCATGGTATATTATTTCTTGTCGCCGCAGACGAAAAAACATTCTTAAAAAAAGATGTTGACGTCGCGAGTGAGATTTGATAAGATAATCAAGTCGCCATTAAACGACACAGAGTTCTTTGAAAACTGAACAAAAGCCAAGCGAAATAGAGATACATGATATCTCGTCAATTTTTAAGAAGTATCGTTAGCGATACATGTTGAGCATTATCAAACACTTTTATGGAGAGTTTGATCCTGGCTCAGGACGAACGCTGGCGGCGTGCCTAATACATGCAAGTCGAGCGAATCAAAGGGAGCTTGCTCCCAGAGATTAGCGGCGGACGGGTGAGTAACACGTGGGCAACCTGCCCTGTAGACTGGGATAACATCGAGAAATCGGTGCTAATACCGGATAACCTCTTTCTCCTCATGGAGGAAGGGTAAAAGATGGCTCCGGCTATCACTACAGGATGGGCCCGCGGCGCATTAGCTAGTTGGTAAGGTAACGGCTTACCAAGGCGACGATGCGTAGCCGACCTGAGAGGGTGATCGGCCACACTGGGACTGAGACACGGCCCAGACTCCTACGGGAGGCAGCAGTAGGGAATCTTCCGCAATGGACGAAAGTCTGACGGAGCAACGCCGCGTGAGTGATGAAGGTTTTCGGATCGTAAAGCTCTGTTGTTAGGGAAGAACAAGTGCCGTTCGAATAGGTCGGCACCTTGACGGTACCTAACCAGAAAGCCACGGCTAACTACGTGCCAGCAGCCGCGGTAATACGTAGGTGGCAAGCGTTGTCCGGAATTATTGGGCGTAAAGCGCGCGCAGGCGGTCTTTTAAGTCTGATGTGAAAGCCCCCGGCTCAACCGGGGAGGGTCATTGGAAACTGGGAGACTTGAGTACAGAAGAGGAGAGTGGAATTCCACGTGTAGCGGTGAAATGCGTAGATATGTGGAGGAACACCAGTGGCGAAGGCGACTCTCTGGTCTGTAACTGACGCTGAGGCGCGAAAGCGTGGGGAGCAAACAGGATTAGATACCCTGGTAGTCCACGCCGTAAACGATGAGTGCTAGGTGTTAGGGGTTTCGATGCCCTTAGTGCCGAAGTTAACACATTAAGCACTCCGCCTGGGGAGTACGACCGCAAGGTTGAAACTCAAAGGAATTGACGGGGGCCCGCACAAGCAGTGGAGCATGTGGTTTAATTCGAAGCAACGCGAAGAACCTTACCAGGTCTTGACATCCTTTGACCACCCTAGAGATAGGGCTTTCCCCTTCGGGGGACAAAGTGACAGGTGGTGCATGGTTGTCGTCAGCTCGTGTCGTGAGATGTTGGGTTAAGTCCCGCAACGAGCGCAACCCTTGATCTTAGTTGCCAGCATTCAGTTGGGCACTCTAAGGTGACTGCCGGTGACAAACCGGAGGAAGGTGGGGATGACGTCAAATCATCATGCCCCTTATGACCTGGGCTACACACGTGCTACAATGGATGGTACAAAGGGCTGCAAAACCGCGAGGTTGAGCGAATCCCATAAAGCCATTCTCAGTTCGGATTGTAGGCTGCAACTCGCCTACATGAAGCCGGAATTGCTAGTAATCGCGGATCAGCATGCCGCGGTGAATACGTTCCCGGGCCTTGTACACACCGCCCGTCACACCACGAGAGTTTGTAACACCCGAAGTCGGTGGGGTAACCTTTTGGAGCTAGCCGCCTAAGGTGGGACAGATGATTGGGGTGAAGTCGTAACAAGGTAGCCGTATCGGAAGGTGCGGCTGGATCACCTCCTTTCTATGGAGTTTTTACTCTAGTCGATAGTATGACTTCGGTCATTTGACGCTTTGGTCTTTTAGTTCAGTTTTGAGAGAGAATCTATTCGCGTCCATATGAATAGGAGCATAACTAAGTGACATGAGTGATTGATCGAGTAGTTGATGGAGATCTCTCCAAAGTGTTCTTTGAAAACTAGATAATGCAAGAGAAACATTAGTAGTTCATCGGAATCTTATGTTTTATAAGAGAAGATCGAACGAACGTCAAGAATTCAAAACGACCTTATATAAGTGATCGTTTTTGGCAAAGAGCTTCGAGCAGTTCGAGGAAGCAAGTGGTCGAAAGAATGGAGCGTACACCCGTATGTAACATGACTGAGAGCCACGAAGCTGACGAAGAAATGCGAAGAGGATCTGCAGCCAAAATGTAATTGCAAAGAGAACCAAGCAGATCGAGAAAGCAAGTGTTCGAGGAATGGAGCGTAGTTATCTACGTGACATGACCGAGAAGCACGAAGCTGACGAAGAGATGCGAAGGTTATCTGTAGCAATTTGGTTAAGTTATGAAGGGCGCACGGTGAATGCCTTGGCACTAGGAGCCGAAGAAGGACGTGACGAACGACGAAACGCCTCGGGGAGCTGTAAGTAAGCTTTGATCCGAGGATATCCGAATGGGGGAACCCATCATCCGTAATGGGATGGTACCCGTATCTGAATACATAGGATACGAGGAGGCAGACCTGGGGAACTGAAACATCTAAGTACCCAGAGGAAGAGAAAGCAAATGCGATTTCCTGAGTAGCGGCGAGCGAAACGGAAACAGCCCAAACCAAGAGGCTTGCCTCTTGGGGTTGTAGGACGTCTCATACGGAGTAAGAAAAGAAGAGCATAAGCGAAGCGATCTGGAAAGATCCATCATAGAGGGTAACAATCCCGTAGCTGAAATGCCCTTCTCTCCGAGACGGATCCTGAGTACGGCGGGACACGTGAAACCCCGTCGGAATCCGGGAGGACCATCTCCCAAGGCTAAATACTCCCTAGTGACCGATAGTGAACCAGTACCGTGAGGGAAAGGTGAAAAGCACCCCGGAAGGGGAGTGAAAGAGATCCTGAAACCGTGTGCCTACAACTAGTTGAAGCCCGTTAATGGGTGACAGCGTGCCTTTTGTAGAATGAACCGGCGAGTTACGATGTCGTGCAAGGTTAAGCTTACATAGCGGAGCCGTAGCGAAAGCGAGTCTGAATAGGGCGAATGAGTACGCCGTCGTAGACCCGAAACCGTGTGATCTACCCATGTCCAGGGTGAAGTTCAGGTAACACTGAATGGAGGCCCGAACCCACGCACGTTGAAAAGTGCGGGGATGAGGTGTGGGTAGGGGTGAAATGCCAATCGAACTCGGAAATAGCTGGTTCTCCCCGAAATAGCTTTAGGGCTAGCCTCGAGGTGAGAGTTTTGGAGGTAGAGCACTGATTGGACTAGGGGTCCCCACAGGATTACCGAATTCAGTCAAACTCCGAATGCCAAAAACTTATCCTCGGGAGTCAGACTGCGAGTGCTAAGATCCGTAGTCAAGAGGGAAACAGCCCAGACCATCAGCTAAGGTCCCAAAGTATACGTTAAGTGGAAAAGGATGTGGAGTTGCCCAGACAACCAGGATGTTGGCTTAGAAGCAGCCACCATTTAAAGAGTGCGTAATAGCTCACTGGTCGAGTGACTCTGCGCCGAAAATGTACCGGGGCTAAACGTATCACCGAAGCTATGGATTGACACCATATGGTGTCAGTGGTAGGGGAGCGTTCTAAGTGCAGCGAAGTCAGACCGAGAGGACTGGTGGAGCGCTTAGAAGTGAGAATGCCGGTATGAGTAGCGAAAAGAGGGGTGAGAATCCCCTCCGTCGAAAGCCCAAGGTTTCCTGAGGAAGGCTCGTCCGCTCAGGGTCAGTCGGGACCTAAGCCGAGGCCGAAAGGCGTAGGCGATGGACAACAGGTGGAAATTCCTGTACCACCTCCTCACCGTTTGAGTAATGGGGGGACGCAGAAAGGTAGGGTAAGCGCGCTGATGGATATGCGCGTCCAAGCAGTTAGGCTGAGAAGTAGGCAAATCCGCTTCTCATATAAGGCTGAGCTGTGATGGCGAGGGAAATCATAGTACCGAAGTTCCTGATCCTACACTGCCAAGAAAAGCCTCTAGCGAGGTGAGAGGTGCCCGTACCGCAAACCGACACAGGTAGGCGAGAAGAGAATTCTAAGACGCTCGGGAGAACTCTCGTTAAGGAACTCGGCAAAATGACCCCGTAACTTCGGGAGAAGGGGTGCTCTATTAGGGTGCAAGCCCGAGAGAGCCGCAGTGAAAAGATCCAAGCGACTGTTTAGCAAAAACACAGGTCTCTGCGAAGCCGCAAGGCGAAGTATAGGGGCTGACACCTGCCCGGTGCTGGAAGGTTAAGAGGAGGGGTTATCCGTAAGGAGAAGCTCTGAATTGAAGCCCCAGTAAACGGCGGCCGTAACTATAACGGTCCTAAGGTAGCGAAATTCCTTGTCGGGTAAGTTCCGACCCGCACGAATGGTGTAACGATTTGGATACTGTCTCAACGAGAGACCCGGTGAAATTATAGTACCTGTGAAGATGCAGGTTACCCGCGACAGGACGGAAAGACCCCATGGAGCTTTACTGTAGCTTGATATTGGATGTTGGTACAGTTTGTACAGGATAGGTAGGAGCCTTGGAAACCGGAGCGCCAGCTTCGGTGGAGGCGTCGGTGGGATACTACCCTGACTGTGCTGACATTCTAACCTCGAGCCGTGATCCGGTTCAGGGACAGTGTCAGGTGGGCAGTTTGACTGGGGCGGTCGCCTCCTAAACAGTAACGGAGGCGCCCAAAGGTTCCCTCAGAATGGTTGGAAATCATTCGTAGAGTGCAAAGGCATAAGGGAGCTTGACTGCGAGACCTACAAGTCGAGCAGGGACGAAAGTCGGGCTTAGTGATCCGGTGGTTCCGCATGGAAGGGCCATCGCTCAACGGATAAAAGCTACCCTGGGGATAACAGGCTTATCTCCCCCAAGAGTCCACATCGACGGGGAGGTTTGGCACCTCGATGTCGGCTCATCGCATCCTGGGGCTGAAGTAGGTCCCAAGGGTTGGGCTGTTCGCCCATTAAAGCGGTACGCGAGCTGGGTTCAGAACGTCGTGAGACAGTTCGGTCCCTATCCGTCGCGGGCGCAGGAAATTTGAGAGGAGCTGTCCTTAGTACGAGAGGACCGGGATGGACACACCGCTGGTGTACCAGTTGTTCCGCCAGGAGCATAGCTGGGTAGCTACGTGTGGACGGGATAAGTGCTGAAAGCATCTAAGCATGAAGCCCCCCTCAAGATGAGATTTCCCATGGAGTTAATCCAGTAAGACCCCTTAGAGATGATGAGGTTGATAGGTCTGGTGTGGAAGCGTGGCGACACGTGGAGCTGACAGATACTAATCGGTCGAGGACTTATCCAAATATATTCTTGACAACATGTTTCTTGCGCATTATCTAGTTTTGAGAGAATCCATTCTTTCAACTAAATAAAGATACTTGTCTGCTCCTGCGATTACTCGTCGCAAGCTAGCATAGAAGCAGATTCAAGTTGTAAGCTTGGTGGCGATAGCGAAGAGGCCACACCCGTTCCCATGCCGAACACGGTCGTTAAGCTCTTTTGCGCCGATGGTAGTTGGGGGCTTCCCCCTGTGAGAGTAGGACGTTGCCGGGCGATAAAATACAATCCGATAGGGTTGTCTTTTTTGTGTGCATAAAATTATTCAAGGACGCTGAAGAGCTCTGGTCCAAAGGAGCAGCAGTCTTCATTGAATAAGCCGATGGAAGCATCTGAATAAGCTTATTGAACGTACATCATGTCCCCCTGTGAGACGAGCTCGTTTCTCTTCGTAAAGCAACGTGAGGGACTTCTTGAAATAGCAACATGATCAAACTTCCCTGTAGAAGAGAAATGGTGAGCCAGGACGTTGCCGGGCGATAAAGCACAATCCAATTGGGTTGTGCTTTTTAGTATTGTATAAAAAAATGAATCTCTTTTTAGAATGGAATGAAATCGTGCTCATCTTTTCTGTAGAAGAAAGATGAGCAGCAAAGGATAATGCTAAGCATAAAAAAGACCGAGGCTAGCTTCCTGCCTGTAAACCATCCTCTTTTCCTTATCGAACATAGCGGTAAATATGGAGTGGAAGACAAATGGTGAACAAAGCACGTTAAGTTGCTGCACAATAAGACATAATTCTATTGTTAAGATCGGTGCGAAAGGGAGAGAGAATGAAAGAAAAGGTTGAAGAGAAAAGTAAGAAAGGACGAAAGTAAATGAGAGCAAGAGTAGCATTATTTTTCTCTTCTCTATTTTAAAATTTGAGAGATTATTGTTGGGATTTTATTTTCAGCGATCATTAAATATTGCAAAATAAAGGGCAGATCGGTCCCGTCAAAGGTATGAATTAGTTCGCCCCACCACTCGGCTTCATATCGTGAAATCATACTGAGGTTATAGAGGAGCAAATAATGAATGGCCAGCTCAGGTAAGTCACACGCCTCTGTATCCTCTCTATGTTTTAATAAATGAACAGTCCCATTTTCTTTGAATAGCCATGGTGGAGAGAATGATGAACAGGGAATGGAGAGCAGAGGGATTTGAAGTTGATTATTCTTCTCGACAATCCTCATTTTATGATTATATCCGCTATGCTGAAATGCTTCTAAATATTGTTCAAAACGATTAGGAGTCATGTGATAAGAATCGAGAACAGCTGAAGGAAATAATAAATGTCCATGCTCAAGTTGACCTTTATAAGAGAGATCTTGCTGATGCAATTGTGAAAATAGCGGATGCATATCAGCAATATGACGTAGCAGTGTCAACATTTGATAGGTCTCACCTTCACGATGTTTCATGTGAAACATTTTGTCTAAAAAGTATGGAAAAAGTCCATTTTTCTGAGCTTTTACTTCATCTTCTAAAAAGCAATAGCTTGATTTTTTTCGTTTACGAGTGGAAACGCCATGAGCTAATACTTGACTATTTTCTGGATAGTTTGGATTGAGCGATAAAATGCAACCTTTTATTAATTGAATAAGACCATAAAAGAGAAGAACAGGCTTTAACTCAGTTGGAGACAGAATAGCTTGTTCCATATAAAGTTGTCCATGTTGCAGATGATACATAAAGGAATAACTCACTTGATAGCTTTTTGATTTAGGCTGTAAAATTTTATGCTTATTATATCGATCTGTTAAATATTTTCTTGTATAAGTCGCTGAAAGATAAGGGAGAAATATATTTGAAAGCTTTGTATTCATTCTGTCCCTCCTAAAGTTCTGTTAATTCTAAAAAATCACACATTACAACGATTCTTGACAGTAGTTTGCCCAATTGATAAGCTACTAATAATATTTTAGCGAACATATTATAGGATTTTGGGAGGATGAGTATATATGTGGGGAAATAAATTTCAAAAGGAAGGGCTTACCTTTGATGATGTCCTTCTCGTACCAGCAAAATCGGAAATATTGCCGCGTGATGTTTCAGTCAAAACAAAATTGAGTGAAAACCTGCAGTTGAACATGCCTTTAATCAGTGCCGGGATGGATACTGTTACGGAAGCTGAAATGGCAATTGCAATGGCTCGTGAAGGCGGTCTAGGGATTATTCATAAGAACATGTCTATCGAAGAACAAGCTGAGCATGTTGACCGTGTCAAACGTTCAGAAAGTGGAGTTATCACAAACCCATTCTACTTAACGGCAGAGAGACAAGTGTTTGATGCTGAACATTTAATGGGGAAATTTCGTATTTCCGGTGTGCCAATTGTTGATGAGGAATTAAAATTAGTTGGTATTTTAACAAATCGTGACCTTCGATTCATTGAAGATTATTCGATTCAAATTGATGAGGTTATGACAAAAAAAGACCTTGTGACCGCACCAGTAGGGACGACATTAGAAGAAGCAGAGAAAATTCTACAGAAATATAAAATAGAAAAGCTTCCGCTTGTAGATGAAGATGGTGTATTAAAAGGATTAATTACAATTAAAGATATCGAAAAAGTAATCGAGTTCCCTAATTCTGCAAAAGATTCACAAGGACGTCTTGTTGTAGGTGCAGCAATTGGAGTTTCAGCTGATGCCGATGCTCGAATTGCGGCTTTAGTAGAAGCGGGAGTCGATGCAATTGTCATTGATACGGCCCATGGTCATTCAAAAGGAGTACTAGATAAAGTTAGGGAAGTGCGAAATACCTATCCAGACTTAACGATTATTGCTGGAAACGTGGCCACAGCTGAAGCAACGCGTGATTTGATTGAAGCAGGGGCCAGTGTAGTTAAAGTCGGAATTGGTCCTGGTTCAATTTGTACAACTCGTATTGTTGCAGGTATAGGTGTACCGCAAATTACAGCTGTTTACGATTGTGCGACAGAAGCTGCGAAGCACGGTATCCCGATTATTGCAGATGGCGGGATTAAATACTCTGGTGACATCGTCAAGGCTCTTGCAGCAGGAGGACATGCTGTTATGCTCGGAAGTCTACTAGCGGGTGTCACAGAGAGCCCTGGTGAGCGTGAAATCTATCAAGGACGTCAATTTAAAGTGTACCGTGGAATGGGTTCTCTGGGCGCTATGGAGAAAGGAAGTAAGGATCGCTACTTCCAAGAGAATGAACAGAAATTAGTTCCAGAGGGAATTGAAGGTCGCATCCCTTACAAAGGACCATTGCATGATACCGTTCACCAATTATTAGGGGGTATTCGCGCAGGAATGGGTTATTGCGGAACACCGACATTAGATGATCTTAGAGAAAATGGGCAATTTATTCGCATAACGGGTGCTGGACTTCGTGAAAGTCATCCACACGATGTTCAAATTACGAAGGAAGCACCAAATTACTCATTATAATTGAACAAATAATGGAAAAATGGATAGGGTCTTCTCTATCTATTTTTTTATCATTTCTTATGATAAAATAACCTCTATGTGAAAAAGGTGTGGAGGTGTAAGGGTGAAACAGCAATTAGTAAAACGATCGCTATTAATCATACTTGCGATGGTGATGGTTACAACATTTTTAGGGAAGCCTCAAACAGCAGAGGCTGCATTTGATTTAGAAGCGGAGTCGGCGATTCTTGTCGATGCGAAAACAGGTAAAATTTTATTTCAAAAAAATATTGATCAAATTCTCCCAACAGCTAGTATGACGAAAATGATGAGTGAATATCTCATTTTAGAAGCAATTGATGAAGGTAGAATTTCATGGGATCAACAAGTGCCTATTAGTGATTTCGTTCGAAGTCTATCATTACAGACAGCATTATCAAATGTTCCGCTTAGACAAGATGGGACTTATACGGTGAAGCAACTCTATGAGTCTGTTGCCATTTATTCTGCCAATGCATCAACGATTGCTATAGCAGAGTTAATAGCAGGCTCTGAAACGGCATTTGTTAAGATGATGAATGACAAAGCTGCTGAATTAGAACTTGAGGATTATGAATTTGTAAATTCTACAGGACTAAATAATAGTGATTTACAAGGAAATCATCCTGATGGCACAGGCGAGACAGCTGAAAATATGATGTCTGCACGTGCTACAGCAAAGCTTGCTTATTCTTTGCTGAGAGATTATCCAGAAGTACTTGAAACAGCAAGTATACCGATGCTTGATTTTCAAGCTGGTCCTGATGAAGTTATAACAATGGAGAATTGGAATTGGATGCTGCCTGGTATTCGTCCACAGCATGATTATGAAGGGATTGACGGTTTGAAGACAGGTTATACGTCCGAAGCCGGAAATGCCTTTACGGGTACAGCTGAGCGTAATGGAATGCGTTTTGTTTCAGTTGTCATGCGCACGAATTCTCGAGATGCTCGTTTTGCAGGAAACAAGAAAATTACTTGATTATGGTTTCAATAACTTTACTCACATTGAATTGATCGAAGAAGGGTTTGCTCCTGAGGGAGAAGGACAACTTCCTGTAGCAGCTGGTAAGGAACATGAAGTGACGATCTCAAGTTCGGCTCCTCTCTCAACGACTGTGAAGAATGGTGAAGAGGAACTTTATTCAACAGAACTAATCGTAGATGAAAACCTATTGAATGCAGATGGTGAGCTTGAGGCCCCAATTGAAGCAGGACAAGAGGTTGGTTCCTTAGTACTAGTATATGAAGGAGAAAATCCAGCTGAATTCTTATATTCAACTCAGCGAGAAGAAGTACCAGTTGTAACAGAAACGGCAGTAGAGAGGGCAGGCTGGTTTTCGATGACGATGCGTGCCATTGGCGGATTCTTTTCTGGCGTTTGGAATGGTGTGGCCGATACAGTGAAAGGCTGGTTTTCATAATTCATGAGGAGTGTGTCTAGTTCATGCATCTAACTGCGTGAGAGAGTCTAGCACGGTCGTTTCAGTGCAGCCTTTTAAGTAGCAGGTGCAGCAGGACATGATACTTTCACATTTCTTAGGTTCTATACTAAAATTTTAACTGAAAATTTATGCGAATCTCTCCATTTTTAAGGTATACTAATAATGGATAAACAAAACCAATGAAGATGAACGGTATAGGAGGAAATATTCATGAGTCAAACGGGGACTGATCGAGTAAAACGTGGAATGGCAGAGATGCAAAAAGGTGGCGTCATCATGGACGTTATCAATGCAGAACAAGCTAAAATTGCAGAAGCTGCAGGGGCTGTAGCGGTTATGGCACTTGAGCGTGTACCAGCTGATATTCGTGCAGCGGGCGGCGTTGCACGTATGGCTGATCCAACAATTGTGGAAGATGTATTAAACGCAGTATCGATTCCAGTTATGGCGAAAGCACGTATTGGACATATTGTTGAAGCTCGTATACTTGAAGCGATGGGCGTGGATTACCTTGATGAGAGTGAAGTATTAACACCTGCTGATGAGGTTTTCCATCTTTATAAGCGTGATTTCACTGTACCATTTGTATGTGGAGCGCGTGATTTAGGTGAAGCTTCTCGTCGTATTAGTGAAGGAGCTTCCATGATCCGTACAAAAGGTGAGCCTGGTACAGGTAATATCGTAGAGGCTGTGCGCCATATGCGTATGATTCAAGGTCAAATTCGTAAAGTAACGACAATGTCTACGGATGAATTAATGACCGAAGCGAAGAATCTTGGTGCATCTTTTGAGCTTTTATTAGAAATTAAGGAAACAGGTAAATTACCTGTTGTAAACTTTGCAGCTGGCGGTATTGCGACTCCTGCAGATGCTGCATTGATGATGCAGTTAGGTGCAGACGGTGTCTTTGTCGGTTCTGGTATCTTCAAATCAGACAACCCAGAGAAGTTTGCACGTGCAATTGTCGAAGCAACGACTCATTATGAAGACTATGCTTTAATTGCTGAACTTTCAAAAGGTCTTGGTACGGCAATGAAAGGTATTGAAATTTCTACTCTTAATCCTACAGAGCGCATGCAAGAGCGTGGCTGGTAAGTTCTTTGAAAGAATAAGAAACGGATATTCGGTACGTTAATTCGTTCCAATATTGCAACTTCGCTTACAAGCGCCCAACACGGCTGTACAGCGAAGTTGCGCTTTTCTTATAGAAAGGATGTACAATGGTTAAAATCGGAGTATTGGCATTGCAGGGAGCTGTAAGGGAGCATGTGAAATGCTTAGAAGCTCCTACAACAGAAGTAGTGGTTGTTAAGAAGGTTGAACAGTTAGCTGATTTAGATGGCCTCGTTCTACCTGGTGGTGAAAGCACAACGATGCGTCGCCTGATTGATCTTTATGGCTTTTACGAACCGCTTAAGCAATTTGCAGCAGACGGTAAGCCGATGTTTGGAACATGCGCCGGTCTGATCTTAATGGCTGATCAAATTGTTGACCGTGAGACAGGTCATCTTTCAGTTATTAACATGAAGGTACAGCGTAATGCATTTGGACGTCAACGTGAAAGCTTTGAGGCAGATTTACATGTAACGGGTGTTGGTGAAGACATTCGCGCTGTCTTTATCCGTGCACCGCTTATTGTTGAAGTTGGTGAAGATGTCGAAGTGCTTTCAAAGTACGGTGAGGAAATTGTTGCGGCAAGACAAGGTCGCTTTTTAGCATGCTCCTTCCATCCAGAGCTCACAGATGATCACCGTTTTCATCAGTTTTTTGTTTCGATGGTAGAGGAAGCGAAAGAAGATAGCAAAACAACCGCATAAAGAATGAATACGTTGATAAGGAATAGTAGTTGCATCCCTCTGTTCAGAGAGCTGGTGGTAGGTGTGAACCAGTCAGAGATTGCAATGAATCCACCTTGGAGTGGAGAGTGAAGCGAATTGAAACTTTCCCGGCTAGCAACCGTTATGTGCTAGAGTGGTATGAGATGATAGATGAATCGATCATTTATGCAACAAGGGTGGTAACGCGGGTGCTCTCGTCCCTTCTTTTTTATATAGAAGGGGTGAGGGCTTTTTTTCTTGCTCCATTATTTGCTAAAATAAGAACGAGTATATAAGAGGAGGACAACGAATGTTAGATATAAAGCGATTACGTAAGGATTTTGCAGACATAAAAGCAAGGCTAACAACAAGAGGCGAGGATATTTCTGGTCTTGACCGTTTTGAAGAATTAGATGAAAAGCGTCGAGCTATTATTGTCGAGGTTGAGGAACTAAAAAGCAGACGAAATCAAGTATCACAGGAAGTAGCCCAGCTTAAACGTGAAAAGAAGGATGCAGATCATTTAATTAAAGAAACAAAGGAAGTTTCGGAAAAAATTAAGTCACTTGATGAAGATCTGCGCCAAGTAGAGGAAGCATTAGAAGGTATTTTGCTGACGATTCCAAATGTGCCGCATGAGAGTGTTCCTGTTGGTGAAACGGAAGATGATAATGTAGAAGTGCGTAAATGGGGGAATGTCCGTTCATTTGCATTTGAAGCAAAGCCCCATTGGGACCTGGCAGCTGATCTAGATATTGTTGACTTTGAACGAGCAGCTAAGGTTACTGGAAGTCGGTTTGTCTTTTATAAAGGGCTTGGGGCACGTCTAGAGCGCTCTTTAATTAACTTCATGATGGATCTCCATCAAGATCAGCACGGATACACAGAAGTCCTTCCTCCTTACATGGTTAATCGTAAAAGTATGATCGGAACAGGGCAACTTCCAAAGTTTGAAGAGGATGCATTTAAAATCAAGGAAGAAGATTATTTCTTAATTCCAACAGCAGAAGTTCCAGTGACAAACCTTCATCGGGATGAGATACTAGCTGCTGAGCAATTACCGATTGCCTATACGGCGTATAGTGCTAATTTCCGCTCTGAGGCAGGTTCTGCTGGACGAGATACGAGAGGGCTTATTCGTCAGCATCAGTTTAATAAAGTCGAACTGGTACGCTTTGTGAAGCCTGAAGAGTCTTATGAGACATTAGATCTGCTTACAGGGCATGCAGAGAAGGTTTTACAGTTGCTTGAATTACCGTATCGTGTCTTAAGCATGTGTACAGCTGATCTTGGCTTTACAGCTGCTAAGAAATACGATATTGAAGTATGGATTCCAAGCTATGAGTCTTACCGAGAAATTTCATCTTGCAGTAACTTCGAGGATTTCCAAGCGCGTCGTGCCAACATTAAATATCGTCCTGAACCAAAGGCAAAGCCTGAATTTGTTCATACCCTTAATGGTTCTGGTTTAGCGATTGGACGAACTGTCGCTGCGATTCTAGAGAACTATCAGGAGGAAGATGGGTCTATTGTGATTCCCACTGTATTAAGACCTTATATGGGTAATGTCGAAAAGATTAATCCTGAAAAGTAGGAAATAGAAAAAACCCACCGCAACGGTGGGTTTTTTGCACTTTAAGAAAATTTACCTAAACAGTTCACGTTCGGTAAACAACGCCAAGTTCCTACATTCTTTGGGTAAAGGATAAGGACAACTAAGGCTTTCACTAGTAAAGCTTAGCGATAAGCCAAGTTTTCTAATCTTAATAATTAGGTTTATGCACTCCTGATACAATTTCTTCCATATAATGACATGCTGCTAAATGACCTTCTTTCATATAATCCTCACCACGTAACTCAGGTGTTTCCGTTTTACACTTGTCTGTCGCAAATGGACAGCGAGTATGGAAGCGACATCCCTCAGGTGGATTAATTGGAGAGGGAACGTCCCCTTTTAAAAGGATTCGTTCGTTTTTATGAGTCGGGTCTGGTACAGGAATAGCAGATAGTAAAGCCTTCGTATACGGGTGTTGCGGGTTATCAAACACTGATGTTTTATCACCAATCTCAATAATTCGACCAAGGTACATGACGATAACGCGATCGGAAATATGACGAACGACACCAAGATCATGTGAAATAAAGAGATAGGTTAATTGGAATTCACGTTGTAATTTTTTTAATAAATTGATGACTTGTGCTTGAATCGATACGTCCAAGGCTGAAACAGCTTCATCACAAATAATCAGCTTCGGATCCACAGATAGCGCACGAGCAATCCCAATACGTTGACGTTGACCACCACTGAATTCATGTGGAAATCGATCAGCCTGATGAGCGCCAAGACCGACCGTTTCCATTAATTCACGAACTTTATCAGCACGTTGTTCACGAGGAACAACATTTTGAATGGCCATTGCTTCCTCTAATACTTGACGTACGGTTTGACGAGGGTTAATAGACGCATATGGATCTTGGAAAATAATTTGCAAATCTTTACGTTTCTTGCGCATTTGAGATTTATTTAATGAGAGCAAATCTTCGCCTTCAAAAACAATCTCGCCTGATGTAGGCTCATCCAGACGGAGGATTGCCCGTCCTGTCGTTGACTTCCCACAGCCAGATTCTCCAACAATACTGACAGTCTCACCTTCGTAAACGGTAAATGACACACCATCAACCGCTTTAACATGATTTACGGTACGTCCAAGTAAACCACCTTTTATAGGGAAGTACTGTTTTAATTCATTGACTTTAAGTAGTTCTTTCTGCATACACGTTCACCTCCGGATCGCCATCCCACTCGTCTGAGTAAATCCAACAGCGAATTTGATTACCATTTTCGTCTTCTTCTAGGTTAGGAAGACGGTCGCGACAGATATCACTTGCATGAGGGCAACGAGGAGAGAAGCGACAGCCTTTTGGCATATCAGTAGGATTTGGAACCGAACCTCTAATAACAGAAAGCTCCTCATCTTCAAGGTCAATGTCATGACGTGGTAATGAGTTTAATAGACCAACTGTATATGGATGACGTGGGTTCTTAAATAACTCATTGACATGAGCATATTCAATTACTTTTCCACAATACATTACAGCTACGTAATCGCACGTCTCAGCAACTACACCTAGGTCATGCGTAATCATAATAATCGACATACCAAGACGATCTTGTAATTCTTTCATTAAGTCGAGAATTTGTGCTTGGATCGTCACATCAAGGGCGGTTGTCGGTTCATCGGCAATGAGTAATTCCGGATTACAGGCAAGGGCCATTGCGATCATGACACGTTGACGCATTCCACCTGATAGCTCATGTGGGTATTGATGGACCCGTTTTTCAGGTGACGGAATACCGACTAATTTAAGCATCTCAATCGAGCGTTCAATGGATTTCTTCTTACTAACACCTTCATGAATTTGAAACGATTCACCAATCTGTTGTCCAACCGTATAAACCGGATTAAGAGAGGTCATCGGCTCTTGAAAAATCATTGAGATTTCGTTTCCACGAATCTTTCTCATTTGAGCTTCACTTTTATTGACTAGGTTTTCACCTTTAAATAATACTTCGCCGCCAACGATCTTTCCTGGTTCTTGGATTAAACGAAGAATGGAGAGGGATGTGATACTTTTCCCAGAACCAGATTCTCCAACAATCCCAAGTGTTTTTCCTTTTGGAACAGAAAAGTTGACGCCATCGACAGCCTTCACCTCAAAGTTTCCCGTGAAAAATGATGTACGGAGGTCACGAACTTCAAGAATAGGCTGGTTGTCGTTAACGAGATTCGTCACGAGCATTCCCACCTTTCTAGATTTTACTAAGATATCTCTTAATCTAAATCAATTCGTTTATTTAAGAAGCGATACGCAATATCAACAAATAAGTTTACAAGAACAAAAAGGAGCGAAAACACGAGTACAGTTCCTTGTACAACAGGGAAGTCACGAGCACGGATCGCATCAATAATAAGACGACCGAGTCCATTTATGGCAAAGACCGTTTCTGTTAGAACCGCACCACCAAGTAAGGCACCAAATTGTAGCCCAACAACTGTTACAACTGGGATTAAAGCATTTTTAAGGGCATGGCGATAAATAACAACGCGCTCTTTTACACCTTTAGCACGTGCCGTTCGAATGTAATCTTGGTCAATGACCTCAAGCATGCTTGACCGCGTCATACGGGCAACAATAGCAGCTCCAGCTGTTCCAAGTGTGAAAACAGGTAAGACAACTTGCTGCCAAGTACCCCAACCAGAGGCCGAAAACCAGCCGGTGTTAATAGGTCCTATATCAAATCCAATCGCAAACCATTGGATCAACATTAAGCCAAGCCAAAAGTTTGGCATAGATAAGCCAAATAAGGCAATAATCATAATGATAACATCTGTCAATGTATAGCGCTTTGTTGCTGAAATAATACCAGCAATTAAGCCCATAAAGACACTCAAAATCGTACTATAGACAGCGAGTTCGACGGTCACCCAAAATCGTCCGGATATTTCAGTTGTTACGTCACGACCACTACGAATCGAATTACCAAGATCTCCTTGAATCGCATTTCCGACGTACGTAAAATATTGAACGGGAATCGGTTCATTTAGACCGAGACGATCACGCATTTGTTCAATTTGCTGAGGAGAAGCACTCTCACCTGCCAATATTTGAGCTGGGTCACCAGGAATGAGGTGCATTAAACTAAACGTAAGAATAGTCACACCAATTAAAACGGGTATCGTCTGAATAAGACGACGTACGATAAAAGTAAACAATATCCTGCACCTCTTTTCTAGTTTCTCGTTTTAGGATCAAGTGCATCTCTTAACCCATCACCAAAAATATTAAACGCGAGTACAACAATCACAATGGCAACTCCAGGGAAAAAGGCAACGTGCGGGGCATCCCACATGTAGTTACGTCCATCACTTAGCATCGCCCCCCATTCAGGAGTTGGAGGCTGAGCTCCCATTCCTAAGAAAGAAAGTCCGCTCGCTGTGAGAATCGAAGTTGCAATACTTAACGTGGCCTGAACAATAAGAGGTGAAGTAACATTCGGTAAAATATGTTTGAAAATGATTCGCCCATCACTTGCTCCAAGTGCCTTGACAGCATCTATATATTCTAGCTTTCTAACGGCAAGAGTAGAGCCACGAACAATTCGAGCAAAGACAGGAATCGAGAAGATACCAACGGCAATAATAACATTATTTAAACTACCACCTAAAACACTAACAATTGCCAAGGCAAGTAAGATACCAGGAAAGGCAAGTAACACATCCATACAACGCATAATTACGGCATCAACACGTTTTCCGTAATATCCCGAAATGATTCCAAGAAAATCCCGAATGCAGCACCGATCATAACAGAAAGCAACCCGACATAAAACGTAATTGACATACCATGAATGATTCGACTAAAAATATCACGACCATGATGGTCCGTACCAAACCAATGCTCTGCTGATGGACCAGCAAGCTTATTTACATGATTTTGTGCGTTCGGTTCATAAGGCGTAAAATAGGGACCGATAATGGCTACTATAATAAAGAAAATAACGAGGAAGCCACCTAC
The DNA here is from genome assembly GCA_963838465.1 of uncultured Bacillaceae bacterium. Lineage (GTDB taxonomy): Bacteria > Bacillota > Bacilli > Bacillales > Bacillaceae_D > Halalkalibacter. The sequence continues at coordinate 8,093 of CAWIQZ010000009.1, read as the reverse complement.
CATCGCTGCTTTATTCTTTCGAAGTTTCTTATAGAAGTTCTTCCAGCTCTGAATTCGTGGATTCGGAGGTGGGCTTGACATTGGAGCTGGCATTGACATTGAAGCATTATTTATTGTCTCTTCGCTCATACCTTACATCCTTTCTCGAAATGATTTAAATTTTGGAATAATTCATTAACTATTCTACAACGTTTGATTATATCATGTCCTAGCGTTTTTACAATGTGTAAAATATTCTTTTGATATAATTAAGAGTTTAAGAGTCTTCAAATGATTTAAAATTATCGAATTTTAAGATTGTTGTGTATTTACTGTATTTCTTTACTATGCAAACGCGTCAAAGTGTAAAAATGAGTAAAATTTTCTTGTTTTTTTTGGAAAGTTAAGTTATATTGATATTGGTTTGTTGTGAATAATAAAATATTATAGGGGGGTTTACCGGTGAAAATATCAAAAAATTCACTTTTTACACTGGTTCTTGCATTGATGCTTACGTTTGTATTAGCTGCATGTGCAAGTGAGCCAGACAACACGGACAGCGCCAGCTGAAGATGAAACTGGCGAAGGTACTGAAGAAGCTACTGAGGGCTGCTGAAGGTGGCGATTTAGTCATTGCACAGTTATCAGATGCAGTAGCGATTGATCCGCATGGTTCAAATGATACACCATCTAGTAATGTTGCTTACAACATTTATGAAGCACTTGTTGTACAAGATGAAAACATGGAGCTTCAACCAGGTCTTGCTGAAAGCTGGGAAGCAATTGATGAAACAACTTGGGAATTTAAACTTCGTGAAGGAGTAACATTCCATGATGGATCTGAATTTAATGCTGATGTTGTTAAAGCAAACATTGAGCGCATTCTTGATCCGGAAGTTGCTTCACCGCGTTCTTTCCTATATGACATGATTACTGAAGTTGAAGTCGTTGATCCTTATACTGTACAATTTGTAACAGAATATCCATTCGCTCCACTTCCTGCTCACCTTGCGCATAATGGTGGTGGTATGATTTCTGCTGAGTTAATCGAAGCTGATTATGCTGCAATGGCAGAAGGTGAAGAACCTGGTAGCACAATTAGTGCAGGTCCTATTGGGACAGGTTATTTCAAATTTGAAAGCTGGAGCCCTGGGACTGAAATCGTCCTTGTTCGTAATGACGATTACTGGGGAGAGCCTGCGAAGCTTGATTCTGTAACGTTTAAAGTTGTTCCAGAAGATCTTACTCGTATTGCTGAACTTGAAACAGGTGCTTGCTCATATCGCTGACCCATTAAGTCCGGCAGATGTTTCTCGTGTAGAAGGTACGGACGGCATGTATGTAAACCGTCAGCCAAGTGTAGCGTTATCATATATTGGCTTTAACGCTCAAAAAGAACCTTTCGATAACAAGCTTGTTCGTCAAGCCATTTCAATGGCAATTGATAAAGATGGAATTATTGAAGGTATCTATGATGGAGCTGGTATTCCTGCTGATTGGTCCGATTGCTCCAGAAGTATTTGGTTTCGATGATAGTGTATTCTGGTTTAGAATATGATCCAGAAGCTGCGAAAGATTTACTTGAAGAAGCTGGATATCCAGATGGTTTCTCAACTACACTTTGGACGAATGATAATCGTGAGCGTATTGATGCTGCGACTTATGTTCAAGCTCAATTAGAAGAAATTGGTGTTAATGTTGAGCTCGAAGTTGTAGAATGGGGAGCTTATCTAGAGCAAACGGCAAATGGTGACCATGACATGTTTGTTCTTGGTTGGACAACTGTAACTGGTGATGCCGATTATGGTATGTATCCATTGTTCCACTCAGAAAACTTTGGTGAGCCAGGAAACCGTACATTTATCAGTAACCCTGAGCTTGATGAGCTTTTAGTTCAAGCTCGTCAAAATCCGGATCCAGATGAACGCTTAGCTCTTTATAAAGAAGCTCAAGAAATTCTTGTTGACGAAGCACCAATGCTTTATATTCACCATCAAGAATACCTACTTGGTGTAAGTGATAAAGTTCAAGGTCTATGGCAGCATCCAACACAAATTCTTATGCTTCATGATGTAACACTAGAGCAATAATATAGGAAGGAAGAGGCTGACTCTTAGGATTTTGAGTCAGCCCTTTTTTACTAAGTAGAACGGATGAAATCAAGGCGCCGTTCTCGATGATTTAAAAAATTTTTACAAAACAACTTGCGTTCATTGCCGAGGTTTGATATATTATTTCTTGTCAGCAAGATAACTCGGAGGAATACCCAAGTCCGGCTGAAGGGATCGGTCTTGAAAACCGACAGGCGGGTCAAACCGCGCGGGGGTTCGAATCCCTCTTCCTCCTCCATATTGAAAATGTCACACTACCCTCTGTGGTAGTGTTTTTTGTTTTTTATTGAACATATGATGAAAAAATGCTCGTTTGGAATGGGAGTGGTTAAGCTATGGATAATCATGAGAAGTGGATGAACCTTGCCCTACTTGAAGCGGATAAAGCGGAAGCTATCGGCGAGGTGCCGATTGGGGCTGTAGTCGTTCATAATGGAGAAGTCATTGCGGCTGCTCATAATCGCAGAGAGGCGGATCAACAAGCGCTCGCTCATGCAGAGCTGATCGCGATTAAAGACGCGTGTGACAAGCTAGGTAGCTGGAGGTTAACAGGCTGTACATTATATGTCACCCTTGAGCCTTGTCCAATGTGTGCTGGGGCGATTGTTCAATCGCGGATTGAGACCGTTGTATTCGGAGCTAATGATCCAAAGGCTGGGTGTGCGGGCACGCTTATGAACCTACTTGATGAGCCACGTTTTAACCACCGGACAAACATCGTTGCGGGTTGTCTAGAAGAAGAGTCTAGCGCGAAGCTTACTTTATTTTTTCGACAGCTTCGAGAGCGTAAAAAGAGAAAAAAGAGAGCGGTTAAAAGTCGTGATTTCCTATTTTCTTACTGTTGCATTTTTGATTAAAACAATCTATACTTGAAAATGCGTCGGAAACAGACGCCTAATGATATTATTAAGTTTGCCGTGCTAGGTGGGGAGGTAGCGGTGCCCTGTACTCGCAATCCGCTCTAGCGAGGCTGAATCCCTTCTCGAGGTTTTGTCACTGTAGGGTCTGCCTTAAGTAAGTGGTGTTGACGCTTGGGTCCTACGCAATGGAAACCCATGAACCCTGTCAGGTCCGGAAGGAAGCAGCAGTAAGTGGACTCTTCCATGTGCCGCAGGAGTGCCTGGGCCGAGCTAACTGCTTAAGTAACGCTTTGGTGGCATTATCGACAGAAGGTGCACGGTATTATTTTATATAAAAGCAACTATCGTGTAGCGGTGAGTTGTTTTGTTATTATTGTGAATGAATTAAACCTTTGAAAATGATCATGCTAAATGCGTTATAATAGAATGTAGATGATAATAGTAGAAGGAGGAAGTGGGAGTGGGTTATCAAGCATTATATCGTGTTTGGAGACCGCAACAGCTTAAGGATGTTGTTGGACAAGAGCACATTACGAAAACGCTGCAAAATGCTCTGCTACAAGAAAAACTATCCCATGCCTATCTGTTCTCGGGTCCGCGTGGTACAGGGAAAACAAGTGCTGCTAAAATTATTGCTAAAGCAATCAATTGTGAAAAGGCACCTGTTGCTGAGCCTTGTAATGAATGTGCAGCCTGTCTAGGTATTACGTCTGGATCAATTGCAGATGTGATTGAAATTGATGCAGCTTCCAATAATGGTGTCGATGAAATTCGTGATATTCGTGATAAAGTTAAGTTTGCCCCGAGTGAAGTGCGTTATAAAGTTTATATTATTGATGAAGTACATATGTTATCGACAGGCGCCTTTAATGCGTTGTTAAAAACGCTTGAAGAGCCACCGAGTCATGTTTTGTTTATTTTAGCAACAACAGAGCCTCATAAAATTCCACTAACGATTATTTCGACGATGTCAGCGCTTTGATTTTAAACGAATTACAAATCAAGCAATTGTTTCAAGATTATCGCATATTCTAGAGCATGATCAGGTTTCAGCTGAAGAGGAAGCGTTATCGATGATTGCACGTGCAGCTGAAGGTGGGATGCGCGATGCGTTAAGCTTGCTCGATCAAGCGATTTCATTTGCAGATGACAGCCTTCAATTAGATGATGTTCTCGCTGTTACCGGTGCAGTTTCGCAGCAGTCACTAACAGAGGTAGTTGCCTCTATTCATCAAGGGGATACAGTAAGTGTGTTGCAACGCCTTGATCAATTATTACAGGATGGCAAAGATCCACTTCGTTTTATTGAAGACGTGATCTATTATTTTAGGGATATGTTGCTTTATAAAAATGCGCCTCAAGCTGAAGATATGCTGGAGCGAGCAAAGGTAGATGAAGAATTCAAGCAACTTGCCACTGAGACAGATATTCATTGGTTATATGCGACAATTGAATCATTAAATGCAAGTCAACAGGAGATGAAGTGGTCAGCTCATCCGAAAATTTTTCTTGAGCTAGCATTGATTAAGCTTGTCAATCAACGAATCACTCGTGTCCCTGAGAATACTGGTACTTCAGTTGTATCTACAACTGAAGTCGAGCAGTTGAAAGCTAAGGTACAAACTCTTGAAAAGACACTTCAAAGTTTAAAAGATAACGGCATGCAAGTCACTCAATCGAAAGAGCAGACCACACCCTCAAGCACGTCGTAAACCTCAGAAAGCTCCTGCGCAAGCTAGGGTCCAGACGGCTAAAGTGAAGGAGATTTTGAAAGAGGCCGATAAGAAAAGCTTACAAGTGGTGACCTCTAAATGGGGGGAAGTGATGGAACGGATCAAAACGCAAAATGTTCCTGCTCATGCCTGGCTAAGTGATAGTAAGCCTGTTGCTTCTTCTAGTTCGACAGTTGTTTTGGCGTTCCAAAATGAAATGCATCGTGATATGATGGATACGAAGTTTCGCGTTGTGCTTGAGCAGATTCTTCATGAAACCCTTCAAGAGCAAACGGCATTCGTTACACTTCTTCAACATCATTGGGAAAAAGTAAGAGAAGAGTTTGTTAGTGAACAACGTGGTTCAAATCCTATTCAAGCAGAGGATAGCGCCTTGATTGATGAAGCGGTTAAGCTTGTAGGGGAAGAACTAATTGAAATAATAGATGGATAATGACGAAGGAGGCTTTTATAATGAAAAATATGGGTAATATGATGAAACAAATGCAAAAAATGCAGAAGCAAATGCTGAAAGCGCAGGAAGAGCTAAAGGAAAAAACAGTTGAAGCAACTGCGGGTGGCGGAATGGTTACGGTCATCGCGAGTGGAGATAAGCGTATTTTAGATATTAAAATCTCAGAAGATGTTATCGACCCAGATGATGCTGAGATGCTTCAAGATTTGATTTTAGCTGCAATGAATGAAGCATTAAAGAAAGTGGATGAGCTTGTTGAGCAAGATATGGGTAAATTCACAAAAGGAATGAATATGCCTGGAATGTTCTAGGAGGGGAAAAGGTGCAATATCCTGAACCGATTGCGAAATTAATTGATGGATTCATGAAGTTGCCAGGTATTGGACCAAAGACGGCGAGTCGCCTGGCTTTTTTTGTATTAGATATGAAGGAAGATGATGTTCTCGATTTCGCTAAGGCATTAGTCAATGCGAAGCGTAATCTTACTTATTGTTCGGTCTGCCACAATATTACCGATTCCGATCCGTGTCGGATTTGTGAGGATACCCATCGTGATCAAACGATCATTTGTGTGCTACAAGATGCAAAAGATGTCATTGCGATGGAGAAAATGAAAGAATATCGTGGTAAATACCATGTGCTCCATGGTGCAATCTCACCGATGGATGGAGTAGGACCGGAAGATATTAAAATCCCTGAGCTTCTTAAACGTCTTCAAGATGATACGATACAAGAAGTGATTATTGCAACGAACCCAACGATTGAGGGAGAAGCAACCGCAATGTACATTTCGAGATTAGTAAAGCCGACTGGAATTAAAGTTACTCGAATTGCGCACGGCTTACCGGTTGGTGGAGATCTGGAATATGCAGATGAAGTGACGCTTTCTAGAGCGATAGAGGGACGTAGAGAGCTGTAAGGTGGGATTGATGGTATGTTATTTCGAAAAAAACAAAAGTTGAGAAGGCTTGAAAATGGTCGTTTAATGGTGCAGATAGAGGAGCATAAACGACGTTTGGATAGTCAAAAGCAGCTTATCATGCGAAGTGTTGATCCATCTGATGATGTTTTGCAACGAAAGAACATAACAGAATCACTCTATTCTTTTCTATTAAGAGAAGCTAGACAACGCCGAGCAAATAAGAATGAACTGTAGTATGCAGTTTGTTCTTTTTTTTTATTTGGTGCATATCTCTTAAATAAGACAAGCGTAAGGGGTGATGATGTGGATCCTATAGTTCTCCTATCTATTTTAACTGGCTTAATTTTCATCTTATTGATTGTTGGCGCTCCGATGAAACCAATTCGTTTCATTGGTAATATGGCCATTAAGTTTATCGTTGGTGCTTTAATGCTCTTTTTTATTAATGCATTTGGAACACTTATTGATTTCCATATTCCGATTAATGGAGTGACAGCAGCCGTATCTGGAATATTAGGAGTTCCAGGAGTAGTGTTACTCATAGTGGTCAAACAATTCTTCATTTAATATAGGTGGGTGCGAGCGGGGATTGTGATTAAATCGTCTCTTATTTAGAAGACAGAAAAAGTTGAATCGTATAATGTTATAGTAATGTTCGAGTTAAGGGTGAGTAATGCTTTTACTTGTTAAAAAGGATTGTTTATAGATTTAATAAAATTTTTTTAAAAAGGGGTTGCGCTCTGTGACATTATCATGGTATATTATTTCTTGTCGCCGCAGACGAAAAAACATTCTTAAAAAAAGATGTTGACGTCGCGAGTGAGATTTGATAAGATAATCAAGTCGCCATTAAACGACACAGAGTTCTTTGAAAACTGAACAAAAGCCAAGCGAAATAGAGATACATGATATCTCGTCAATTTTTAAGAAGTATCGTTAGCGATACATTTTGAGCATTATCAAACACTTTTATGGAGAGTTTGATCCTGGCTCAGGACGAACGCTGGCGGCGTGCCTAATACATGCAAGTCGAGCGAATCAAAGGGAGCTTGCTCCCAGAGATTAGCGGCGGACGGGTGAGTAACACGTGGGCAACCTGCCCTGTAGACTGGGATAACATCGAGAAATCGGTGCTAATACCGGATAACCCCTTTCTCCTCATGGAGGAAGGGTAAAAGATGGCTCCGGCTATCACTACAGGATGGGCCCGCGGCGCATTAGCTAGTTGGTAAGGTAACGGCTTACCAAGGCGACGATGCGTAGCCGACCTGAGAGGGTGATCGGCCACACTGGGACTGAGACACGGCCCAGACTCCTACGGGAGGCAGCAGTAGGGAATCTTCCGCAATGGACGAAAGTCTGACGGAGCAACGCCGCGTGAGTGATGAAGGTTTTCGGATCGTAAAGCTCTGTTGTTAGGGAAGAACAAGTGCCGTTCGAATAGGTCGGCACCTTGACGGTACCTAACCAGAAAGCCACGGCTAACTACGTGCCAGCAGCCGCGGTAATACGTAGGTGGCAAGCGTTGTCCGGAATTATTGGGCGTAAAGCGCGCGCAGGCGGTCTTTTAAGTCTGATGTGAAAGCCCCCGGCTCAACCGGGGAGGGTCATTGGAAACTGGGAGACTTGAGTACAGAAGAGGAGAGTGGAATTCCACGTGTAGCGGTGAAATGCGTAGATATGTGGAGGAACACCAGTGGCGAAGGCGACTCTCTGGTCTGTAACTGACGCTGAGGCGCGAAAGCGTGGGGAGCAAACAGGATTAGATACCCTGGTAGTCCACGCCGTAAACGATGAGTGCTAGGTGTTAGGGGTTTCGATGCCCTTAGTGCCGAAGTTAACACATTAAGCACTCCGCCTGGGGAGTACGACCGCAAGGTTGAAACTCAAAGGAATTGACGGGGGCCCGCACAAGCAGTGGAGCATGTGGTTTAATTCGAAGCAACGCGAAGAACCTTACCAGGTCTTGACATCCTTTGACCACCCTAGAGATAGGGCTTTCCCCTTCGGGGGACAAAGTGACAGGTGGTGCAT
>CAWIQZ010000008.1:0-44050 GCA_963838465.1 uncultured Bacillaceae bacterium | reverse complement strand
TTTGTGTTTTCTTTTTTTCGTTTGATTTTTTATTGTTTTTACTAGTTGCCTGTTGTGAGCTTGAGATGTTCGAGATGGCCTTCATCATTTCTTTCCTCATTACCTTCGCATCGTCAAACTTACCTTGCAAAGCACGTGCAATCACATCACGATATGGGAGTAAAAATGGTTGTTCCTCCACTTTTCTTTTTAATTGCTCCCACGTTTTTTCTCTTGTTTTTCAAAACGTTTTGGATAAGCGCAATTAATCATCATCATGGCTACTGCAAATAAATCATAACTTGGTTCTGCTTTTCTTGACCCTAATCCCCAATATCCACGATCAAAAAACTCTGTATACTCCTTAATGGAACGTCCGATAAGGGTCGTTCCACCGACGTCAATCCACCGTAATTTTAGCAGGTGGTCCAATCAACGAGCACATTATCTGGTTTCAAATCTCCAAATACCCAGCCTGCTTTGTGCAGGTGATGTAAATCTCCAAGCAATTGAATCATTAAAATTCCTAACCACTCAACTCCACGGTTTTGCATATAATCAGTTAACGCTGTTACCTTTGAGATATTCCATCACATAAAAAGGAAACGTTCCTCCTGGTAGACGATATCATCAACATCAAGCAAAGAAGGCCCAAGAACTTGTCCTTGAACCTTAGAGAAGTGCTTTAAAACGTTGACTTCTGACGTGATAGACATACTATCTGAACCTACTTTTATCGCAACAAGTCCGCTAGCTGATTCTGCTAAATAAACCGTCCCTGTAGCCCCTGCTCCAAGTGTTCTAACAATTTTATACGGCTTGCCATGCCACTTCCCAAGGATTTTACTCCCTGATACTAAGCTTACATTCCTGATTCTTCGAATAGCTGTTCTTCATCACCAGCCATCAAACTCCTTCTTGAACCAGACTTCGAGAACTTCTGCAGAGCTCCTTGCAACGCAGGTCCTGTCGGCGTAATGCCACCAGATGATAGCTTTTGGAAGATCCCTGTAGTGAACCTAGTTGAGGTGACCAATCAAGCAATTTATCAATATCTTTTTTTTTACCTGGGAAAGAATAAAGCGCAAAACGATTTGCTCCCATTCTTGATGTCAGACTAATAGATAAGTCTGTTAACGCTTCTTGCACCATCGGTAACTTGTTTCTCATACTTGCACTCGTGTCAACAAGAATCAGCACGTCTAAATTCATGGTTTCTCCCAGCTCATCGACAACCTCCATTACCTGACCACGTTTAGCAGGCGAGAGATTTTCCATCTCTTGATGTTGACCTAATATTTGAGTTGAACTCTCTGTTTACAACGCCATGAATCGTTTGAGTCATTGCCTTTCTTGTGACCATTTGTACGGTTTGTGCTAATTGTTTGGCATAAACAACTTGACTCACACCTCCACCAGCCAGCGCAATAGCCTCTATTTCTTCAATTCCTTGCTCATTTAAATAATTATCATCCATAACACCAATCACATTGACCGTGATACCTTGTTCTCTAGCAAATGCTGCAATCGCTATCGGATCTTCACCTTGATTAGAATGACCATCCGTTAATAATAAAATTTGCTTTAACTGTCCCTTTACTCATCTCGTGTCTCCTCCAAGTAGTCTGAATGTTACCATCATTCACTAGCTTGAGAGGTTTTATACATCGTCACTTATTTTACGAAAATGAAGCAGCTCTTTGCGTTTTCTTCCTATTTATTTTCGGTGATTTATACAGAGGGATCGCTGCCCATTTCGGTGTATTGCGCTTTATTTTTGAAACAATGACCGTCATATCGTCATCTATGACACCATGCTCAGACCTGATAATTTTTCAAGAATCACATCGGCCACTTCCTGTGGGTCATCTGTCTTGAACTCGGTTAATAACCGCTTCATCCATATTTCCTTATTCTCAACATGCTTCGGGGCATCATAAATACCATCGCTCATCATAATAAGAAGATCACCAGCTTTTAATTGCTCACTGACAACATCGACATCAAATTCTTGGAATCATCCCCATTGGCAAGTTACTTGCTTCAACCTTCATACTTGTTTTCCCTCTTTTAATAAAGCTAGGAATTGACCCAATTTTTAGGAATTTAGTTGAGGCATCCTGCAAGTCGATCATGGCTAAATCGAGTGTTGAAAAAATTTCATCTGTTGTTCGTAATGAGAGAACAGAATTAACCGATTTAATGGCTACTGTTTCCTCGATGCCAGATTGGAAAACTTTTTGGAGAAGCTGTAGAGTTTCGTTGCTTTCAAGATGAGCACGCTCTCCATTGCCCATCCCATCACTGATAGCAATCGCATATTTCCCAGAACCTAAGCTCAATCGTTGAATAACAATCACCTGAGACCCACGCACCACCTTTGGCCACATGTGCAACTCCTGTATCAACGACAAACTTCTTTGCTGAACCAAATGATACATGACTATACCCATTTGGATAAAAGTTAGCCTCTTCCTTTTTCACGACCACCGTCTCTCTCACTAAATCAGATAACATTGGCGCAATGATTTTTTCACTTTGACCATGTCCGTTATCAGCTGAGACACTCATCTCTATTTCAATATTTCCCTTCTCTAAGAGGTATAATATCAATATGACCAATCTCAAGACCAACTCCACGAAGAGCTTCTAGCATTTGTTCCTCTTGATAGTGGTGTGCTTGCTTCTTCTTTTTGAATTTCCTTTGCAAAGTCACCCATTACACGAGAGACACCGAGGAGTTGATCCGCAACTAGCTTTCTACTTTCAAGCACTTGTCGCTTTAATTGTTGATTTGCCTGATGTGCCCCGTGTTCCTGCGTGATCGCTTGAATAACTTTTTCTGGTCTAATACAATGATTTTTCCACTCTGTTAATAAAAAGTGATCCTTCACTTCACCATACCTCTCTGTTTCAGTCATAATTCGTTGCATAGAATCATAGGTTTTAGTAAAGTTCTGAACCCAACAACGTTCTTTTTTAAAACAAGTCTGACACGTCTTCTCAGTAACATTGCTCAGGAAATAATCAACCTCCCTTTCCTCCTCATCTCCTTCTACTGTCTGAGGTGGTGTTTGAAAACTATTTGAAAGAGTTTGAAATAACGTTGAGAATTGTTCAACTCGGCCGGCCGTTACATCACGGATTTTTCGCAAATATTGCTGCTGTTCCTTTGAGTATTCTATCGTTCCTGGAATATAGCGGGCAAGCTTACTAATCAGACTCTTTGGTGTTAGAAAGAAGACGAGTATGGCAGCCAACGACTCTAGTAATGTAACAGTCACTTGTGCCTGACCCTCGCCGTATAATCCAATTAATAGCGTACCGACAAGTAAACCGACCCCTACGCCAATTTTTTTCCCTTCTTTTAATAATCCGCCAAGAAGACCGGCAAAGGCGAGCAAGCTCATTTGATAGAGACTAGCAACACTTGCTAAACTTAAAATTAATCCAGTCACAACACCAACTGTCGATCCAATTGCCGCTCCACCAACAAAAGCAAATAGTAGCACTAAGTATCTCGCAAGCACATGCTCCACTGTCATATCATAAATCACCCAGCCAACTGTTCCTGTCATGACAGAGGCTAGTAAAATAATTAAACAAATAATTTCTTCATTCCGTAATGGCTGTTGAATCTTTCTAGCTGTCACGAGCGGAACACTTTGTAAGAAAATCATTGTTAAAATAAAACTAAGCCCAGCCTCAACCGTTGCCATCATTAATGCATAGTTCGAAATGATTCCTTCTCCTGCGAACACAAGACTTAAGCGTGTCACAAGACTTGCTGCAAATACGGTATACGGGATCGCAGCTGTCTTGTTAATCACAAATTTCGCAACAGCTTTTTGAATGAGGATATACGTAACAATAGCCAATATGACAAAAACAAGTTGTCCATGATAACTCGACAGTGCACCTGCTACTAATGAAAGAGCTGCAATTCCCGCCCGTTCTCGTTTGAGCATATATACAGCGGCTAAGTATGGTAAAACAAATGGAGTGAGCTCTGACAAAATCATTGCTCTTCCAAGCAAAAAACCAACGATTGCTACAAGCAAACCATATTGATAAAAAGCCGTGTGAATAACTGCTGACGTTTTTTTACTTACTGATCGGATCCAGCTTGTCCACTTTGTTTTTATCATTACACCTTGTTCAGCTGTCTCCTCCCATGCTTTCATTCCCTTCCGAATCATTACCTGCCACCACCCTCATTAAAGTCGTGACTTCATTATAAGCAGAAGCCACTCTCAATTTTTGTCAAAATAACAACAAGATCCAGATAAACCTTTCGACTTGTTTCGGCTTCAATATATAGTGGTAGCTATAGAGCGCAGAAGTAGACTGCGGAGCGGCTCCTTTTATGAAAGATAATTGCATAGTGTGCGGAAAAGTGAGGATGAAAAAACGTTTTATTTTAAATAAACGAAAAAACCTACATTCAATTTCATTGAATGTAGGTTGGTATGTAAGTATTGGTAGCGGCGGAGGGAGTCGAACCCACGACCTCACGGGTATGAACCGTACGCTCTAGCCAGCTGAGCTACACCGCCATATCATTTGCGACAAATATTATAATACTCATATTTCAACAATTAGTCAAGAGTATATCAGAAAAATAATAAAAGAGGTAAGTGAGCGCACTTACCTCTTTCTCATTTATTCTCAAAGGGAGCAGCAAGCTATCCTCGACGGGCGCCTCGACCCCCACGTTTAGATTCTGTTTGTCGTTTTAAGGTAGAAATACGTTCTTCACTGTCCTTTAAAAAACGGCTCATCTTGTCTTCAAAAGAGACAGTCGGTCTTGCTTGATTTGGTCTTGGTCCTCGACCTCCACCTCCACCTTGTGGGCGATTAGGACGTTGCGAGTTAAACGGGCGACTAGGGCGACCATGATCCTTCAGGACGACTAGGACGCGCTGGACGTTCAGGGCGATCCGGACGATCTTGTGCCTTACGAATCGATAATCCAATCTTACCATCCTGTTCTACATTGACGACCTTAACAAGAACCTCGTCTCCAACCTTCAAAACTTCATTAATATCCTTAACATAATTGTCAGCTACTTCGCTGATGTGTACAAGGCCAGTAGAACCACCCGGCAGCTCCACAAACGCACCGAAATGAGTAATTCCTGTAACCTTACCCTGTAACTTGCTGCCTACTTCGATTGACATGAAAAAATAGATCCTCCTTAAGAAATCTGAAAATGTTCATTTTTTATATTATACCTAAATGGGAAAAAACGTGTCAATCTGATGATGATTCAGGTAATTTAAACAATGTTTCGCCTGGTTTTGAAAGATAGTAATCACGTCTTGCAATTTCAGCAATATAATCAAGATCATTATAATTCTTTATATCCTGTTGCAAGCGTTGTTCCTCCATTTTCAGCTGGCGTAACTGCTCATCAAGCACAAGTTTTTCTTCTCGCTTAGCTTCAAGCGCTCCTGCTTGGGAATAAATTGTCACCAAACCAATGCACCCTAGAGTAAAAGCAATAATAGCTAAAGCACTTAAGCGTCTTATTAATCCTCTACGCTTTTTTGCTTGAATTTCAAGCTCTTGTTCTCGCTGTTTAATGTAGGTTTTATCCATTTCTCGTACTCTAGATGAACGATTTGTGATCATTTTATCACCCCGCTTATTCTTTTCTTTTCTTCATTGAGCTAATAAAATCCTTTATTTTTCGTAAAATTGGTTTTATTTTCTCAACTTGCTTATGCAGTCCTGTCCACTTATAAAATAACGAGAATACGAAATAAATTGGTTTTAAGATAAGACGAATGAAAAACAGTAAGACTGTTAAACATCCTGTCACTACCATCATACATAAGGAATAAAGGAGTTTCAATATGAACTTAATTGGTTTAATAAAGAATAAGATCACAAGCTTAACGATGAATCGATACATATGAATAACAAATTGGATGAATCGCTCTAGCAGGGTTTGGTAAATCCTACGAAATAGCGCCTGATAAGCTGCGTATCCACATATTAATGCTAAAAAAATATAAAAACGAATGTCTCCATGATTTGATTGTAATAAAACATAAAAAACAACCAATGCCTGTATGAGCCAAAACAATAGATCATTACAAGCAACAAGGAAGTGAAAGGTTTTTCTTTTCTTTGTGAATCGACTATACGTATCAATAGCTGCTCCAATATAGACCCCCATGGCAGCCATTGATAGCATCGTATAAAGTTGAATCGTTAGGCTCACTTGAATAACTTCCCAAAGAAGCCTTTGGATTTATCTTGCTGACCTTGTTCTAAATAAACAAGATCAAAAACCTTTCCCTCGATAGAAACGATTCCTTGCTCAACATTTAAATTTTTCATATGCAAATTCTGACCACGAACAGATAGAAAACCCATTACTGTCTCTAGAAGAAATTCTTCATTATCAAAGCTTTCAACTTGTTTCACACCTGTAATATCAAGCTGTCTTCGCCCTTTTAACGTTATATCATGATCGTTATTTTTTCTCTCTCGTCCCATTGGTGTACCAAATTCAAATGGCTGGTCCATTCATAACCCCTCCTCCTTTTGCTCTCATAGCAGTGTATGAAAGGAGGGAAAAAAATAGAACAAGCCCTACACTAGACTAGATAGGCTCGTTCTATTTTGGACTTTTACGAAACTGGATCCTCGCTCACAATTGTATACATTGAACTCGCTTCATCTTTTCGAACCATTTCACGGATGTCATCAATTCGAACCGTTACTAATTTTTGCCCAAAACGAATTACAAGTTCATCACCTGCCTTCACAGTCGAACCTGCTTTAGCAACTTGCCCATTAATGGCAATGCGCCCTTGATCACATACTTCCTTAGCCAATGTACGTCTTTTAATCAATCGTGATACTTTCAAAAATTTATCTAAACGCATCCACTATTCCCCCTATTTTTCTAATTGCTTCACTTGCTCCCACTTTTGATCAAGCTCACTCAGAGTCATCTCTGTTAAAATTTTACCCTCTTGTCTTGATGTTTCCTCAATGTAGCGGAAACGTCTCATAAATTTTCGATTCGTACTAAGCAACGCGTCTTCAGCATCAATTTTATAATAACGGGCAAGATTAACAAGCACAAATAAAATGTCCCCGAACTCCTTGTGCATGTTTTCTTCACTGTTCACCTTCACTTCAAGCATGAACTCGCCAATTTCCTCTTGAAGCTTCATCCATATCGGAGCTGCATCTTCCCAGTCAAACCCGACCTTCGCAGCTTTTTTCTGCAATTTGGTCGCTTCCATTAGAGCAGGAAGCCCTTTAGGTATCGTTGCAAGTATGGAATCATCATCGGTGTTGCCCTTTTCTTGCTTCTTAATGTCATCCCAATTTGTGACGACCTCGTCAGCGTCATTAACTGTTAGTTCGCCAAAGACATGTGGATGACGACGAATCATTTTTTCTGTGACACCCTCGATCACATCGCGGACTGAGAAAAAGCCTTCATCTTCTCCAATCTGCGCATGAAGCATCACTTGAAGTAAAATATCGCCTAGTTCCTCAATCAAATGCTCATCATCTTCTTCATCAATAGCCTCTAACACTTCATATGCTTCTTCCAATAAGTACTTCTTTAATGATTGATGGGTTTGCTTTTGATCCCACGGACAGCCACCTGGTCCTCTAAGCGTTGCAATGACTTCGCGAAGCTTCGCAAATTCACCATATAAAAGCTCTTCTTCCTGTACAGGCGGAACATACACAGCAGTTAAATTATTTAATGTTGTTACTCGGTCCAACTCAAAAAGAGGAACACGTGTCAGTTGTTCTTCCTTAGAACCGACAGCTGTTGCAATTGTCACCTCATAATCATCAGGGAGACGCTCCATTAATGTCAACTTTACGTCTGAAGCGATCATCGCATCATAAACTTGAACAATAATGATATGCTGGTTCAACGATAGATCATCTCGCCTTAGAGCTGTCCCATCAACAATTTGACATCCTTCAATTGGATCAATGCGAAGCGATGTATACATAGCATCCAAAAAGCTTTGTCCGCCTAAAAAGACAAGCTCTAACTCTTCTTGCTCTGACCTGTTTAACAACAGCTGGATCGTTCGCTCGGCTACTAAAGGATGCCCTGGTACCGCATAAGTAATTGCCTCACCTTCAGCTTTGTCGACCAATATTTGCACAATTTCATTATACACAGATTCAAAATCGTCATGTTGTTCATAAACTTCATCAAACGACTCGAAGCTTACACCTTCATTTATCAGCTCAGAAACCGCAGGATGGTCATTTGTACGAACATAGACCTTATTTTGTTCCTTCAGATGACGGTAGACACCTAATGGCATCTGCTCTAAGTCACCAGCACCTAATCCAATAATCATTATTTTTTTCACGGTCACCCTCTCCTTTTCAACATCATTCTAATCTTTCTTACCTTTGGAATCGTCTCCCACTCGTCTTCTGTAAAAATAGGCCAAGTAAATAAGCAAGCTACCACGATTAACGCTCCAATACCGACAGACGTTAGGGCAACAATCGTGTCAATTCCTCTACTTGACTCATTGACGATATTGACAAACCCCGTTTTCCACAACCATGTGACAACACCCATTACAGCTAACAATCCACTTATTATAAAATACGTTTTAATTGGTCCAAAAAACAGCAACTGTCTACGTTGCATCACCATAAAAAGATAAAAGACCATAAGACAAAGCGCCACTACTGTTGACCACGAGGCCCCAATTGTTCCGTAGAGAGGGATAAAGAGGAGATTTCCTAATCCTTTTATGAAAAAGCCAAGCACAACAGCTCGTGCTGGATATTGCGCTAATTGATAACCTTGTAAAATGGCTGCTTGTGTCACAAAAAAAGAACTAAAGACGATCGCCAGCGCCATAATTCTAAGCACATCAGAACCAACTGTATTAGTAAATAACATATAATTGGTCGGTTCAATAATCACCATTAACCCAATCGTTGCTGCTCCTCCGACAACAAGTGTTAGTCGGTACGAAAGGTGCTGATAATACTTTGCTTGCACCAAATTGTTCTCTGCCACCGCTTTTGTGAGCATTGGGACAAGTGCCAATGAAAGTGTTGTCGTTAACACTGTACCAAGTTGCAACAACGGCTGACCGCGATCATATACACCTTTTGCAACAAATGCCTCCATTGCACCTAATCCTTGCCATTGCAAGAGACGGATAACCGAAAAAGCATCAAGTAATTGAAACAAAACAAACACAAGAGCACTTAGACAAATAAATCCACTTTGTTTAAATAGCCCAATGTTTTGTTTAAACATTGTGACATTGAGTTGGTTTGGCCTAATGAGTTGCTTTACCCAGGCGCCCTTCGTCATTATGAGTAACACACCAACTCCAGCGACCCCACCGAAAATCGAGCCATACGCTGCACCCGCACCGATTTGATAGGCATCAAAGCCCGATTTGATAAAAAAATATGTAAATCCTAAAATCAATGCGACGCGCACTAATTGTTCGGATACATGTGAAACAGCTGTTGGTACTAACTCACCATTGCCTTGATGAAAGCCCCTACCAACGCTTAAAAACGGTAATAAAAATAATATATAACTCATTGCCCGAATAGGATCAGCTAATTGCTGGTCTCCCATAACTGATGCAATGACATCTGCTAATATGTATATTAAGCCCCATGTAATGGCAACAAAGATAAGCAAGCTATAGAAAAGCAGGCTCGTTATTTGCTTCGCCTCGAAGTCTTTACCAGATGAGAGTAACTCCGCTCGGTATTTTGAGAGAACAACTGGAAAGCCATACATCGCAAGTATCATCACAATCCCGTAAAGCGGATAAATTTGTTGATACACATAAAACCCCATGTCACCTGACATATTTTGATATGGAATACGGTAAACTGCACTAAGGATTTTTGCAAATAGGGCAGCAATAGATAAAATCAAGACTCCTTGCCAAACTGGTATAGCCTTATTCGTTCGAACTTGCACGATTTGTTCGCCTCGCTTTTCTTTGCCTTTCCCTATCATACGCAATAACTTACCGTACGCCAAGTAAGAGGATAGGTGTAGCCAAGCTTTCTTGCCCCTTAGAACGTGAGTAGGTTTAATTAAAGGATCGAAAAAACTCGTCTCTCACAGCGAGCAGACGAGCTTCTTGTGGTTATGATTCCATTTGACGTGCAAGGAAGCTCGCTGCTGTTTCTGCGAGTTTCTGTTCCAGTGCTCCAGATAGTTCTTGCTCTTTGCTAAATAAGACAACAGCGCCAATTGGGTCACCACTTGCAATAATAGGCGCAATGACAAACCCTTTCATTTGATCGATATGATCTCCAACAAGATTATGTTCCCCTGGACTTGTCTCTACTCGTGTTTTTCGTTCATCCATTACTGTTTCGACAATTTCACCAATGCTTTTATTCGTATATTCTTTCTTTGGAGCGCCAGCAACGGCAATAAATGTATCGCGATCAGCAATTAAAACGTAATGGTTTAAACTGTCATACAAGGCTTCTGCATATTCCTTAGCAAAATCACCAAGCTCAGAAATAGGTGAGTACTTCTTAAGAATAACTTCTCCGTCACGATCGACAAATATCTCAAGCGGATCTCCTTCACGGATTCTAAGCGTTCTTCTAATTTCTTTTGGGATTACAACACGACCTAAATCATCAATACGGCGTACGATACCTGTAGCTTTCATGTTGTCTAGCCTCACTTTCTAATAATGTATTCGCTTGATGGAGTAAATGAGAATTGATTATAGTTCTTATCTTTCTTTAAAAAAGAACTATTCACCAATGTTTCAATTTGTTTGGAGTACTAAAACAACCGAATTTTACCATCACTTAGATGCAAGCAAGGCACAATCATATCAAGTTATACGTTAACTTCTTTTTTCGCTTTTTGTATACCGTGAATAATTTGTTCAATCGTTGCTAGTATCTGCTCATCACTGAATGCTTTTGTTTTAATCGAAAACTTAATCTTTTCTCCTGCACTTCCAAGCGCTACTTCTCGCCCGAGTCCATGTGCGATTTCAAATAATTTTGCTCCGTCCATTAGCTTAGAGGCTTCAGCAGATATTAAAATAGCAACTTCATCTTTTGTTTCAACGATCTGTTCAATTTTTTCTTCATTAGCGAGAAGCTTAATCGTTGTTAGGCGGAGAAGAAAGTCTACTTGCTTCGGATACTCACCAAAGCGATCAAACATCTCATCCTTCAAATCCGTAATATCACTTACAAATTCTGCACCTTTAAATCGTTTATACATTTCAATTTTTTGTTTGGCATCTTGTATATACGATTCTGGAATATAGGCATCGACTTTAACATCCAATTCGACTTGGAAAGGTGGCTCTTTCGGTTTATCCCCTTTTCGTTCTTCAATCGCTTCTTTTAGCATTTGTGAATACAAATCAAACCCAACAGATTCAATAAATCCATGTTGCTGTGCCCCTAATAAATTTCCCGCTCCACGAATTGTTAAGTCACGCATTGCAATTTTAAAGCCAGAACCTAGCTCGGTAAATTCTTTAATTGCTTGCAGACGTTTCTCTGCCACTTCAGTCAACACTTTATCACGTTGATAAGTGAAATATGCGTATGCAACACGATTCGAGCGCCCAACACGACCACGAATTTGATAGAGCTGTGAAAGACCCATCTTATCTGCATCATAGATAATTAACGTATTCACATTCGGAATATCTACCCCTGTTTCAATAATCGTTGTAGTCACAAGCACATCGCTATTACCTTCTAGAAAATCAAGCATAATTGTTTCTAATTCACGCTCATTCATTTGACCGTGAGCATAACTAATTCGCGCATCTGGCACAAGCATCGACATTTGTTCCGTCATCCGCTCAATATCTTCTACACGATTATATAAGAAAGTAAACCTGCCCCCCACGTGTCATCTCTCGTTCAATCGCTTCACGAACGAGTGCCGCATTATATTCCACTACATACGTTTGCACAGGAAAACGATTTTCTGGCGGTGTCTCAATAACCGATAAATCTCGAACACCAAGCATGGACATATGCAACGTTCGTGGAATCGGAGTTGCTGTTAATGTCAAAACATCAATATTAGCCTTTATCTGTTTAATTTTTTCTTTATGTGTAACCCCAAAGCGTTGTTCTTCATCAACAATAAGCAGTCCTAAATCTTTAAAAACAACATCCTTTGATAAAAGACGATGGGTCCCGACAATAGATCAACTGAGCCAGCTTTTAATCCTTTTAATGTTTCAGTTTGCTCCTTTCTAGAACGAAAACGACTTAAAACCCCAATATTGAATTGGGTGCTCAGCGAATCTTTCCTTAATCGTTTCATAGTGTTGCTGCGCTAAGATCGTTGTTGGAACTAAAATAGCAACTTGTTTTCCATCCATAATCGCTTTAAACGCTGCACGAATGGCAACCTCTGTCTTTCCATATCCAACATCACCACAAAGCAAGCGATCCATCGGACGTGGCATTTCCATATCCTGCTTAATTTCTGCAATTGCTCTAATTTGATCCTCTGTTTCTTGATATGGAAACGATGCTTCAAATTCAGCTTGTTCAGGCCCATCTTCAGAAAAGGCAAAGCCCTTACTTGCTTCACGCTCTGCATAAAGTTTAATCAAATCATCAGCTATATCCTCAACAGACGACTGAACCTTTTTCTTAACCTTTTTCCAATCATTTCCGCCAAGTGCATAAATTTTGGGATCCTTTCTCTTCAGAGCCGACATATTTTTGAACTTGATCAATTTGTTCAACAGGTACATAAAGCTTATCATTACCTTTATATCGTAAATGAAGATAATCTTTATGAAGACCATTGATCTCTAATGTCTCAACGCCAAGGTATTTCCCGATCCCATGGTTTGTATGAACGATTAAATCGCCGACCTTAAGCTCTGAGTAGCTTTTGATCCGCTCTGCATTGGATAACGTTTGCTTTCTTTGTGGTCTCTTCGTCTGCTTCTTTGCAAATACTTCTTCCTCCGTAAGCACAACGAGTTTACTTGTTGGAAGTTCAAAACCACTTTGAAGATTACCAACCATAATATGAACATGGCCTGGCGTAAGCTGCGTTGCCCGCTCAACAATCCGTGTATCGATACCCTCATCTTCTAAATTTAAAGAAAGACGGTTGGCACGATCTTTTGAACCAGCGATGAAGACAACCGCTTGACCCGCTTTTTGCCATCTTTTCACTTCGGATTGAAGTAGCTCCATTTGACCATGAAATTGTTGCATCGATTTACACGCTATACTTAATACATTTTCTGGATTTGTCGCTGTCACATGCTTTAAAAAGAGTGATAAATACAAAATCGGCTGAGGCATTTGTTTCATCTGCTCAAATACTGGAACAGACATCGAGACATCGTGAACAATTTCTCCTTGTTCAAGTAATGCTGTACTCCATTCAGCCTCTTCTTTATCCAAATTGTCGGCTATTTCCTTCACTCTCGATATTTCATCAATCACCATAACCGTGTCATTAGAAAGATAAGAAAGCAATGAATGCTCGCCTTCATAATAAAGAGACATGTATTTGTACATTCCTTGGAATGTTGAACCTTGCTTTAGCTGTCCGATTTCATAGGAAATATTTTGTGACAATTTTTCTTTCGTTTCTTTCGCCTTTACTTTCTTTAACGTAGCTGAAAGTCCTTCAGATAATCGTGTAGCCGCTTGAGAATAATGTGTACGATCTAACAATACTTCTTGAGCTGGACCAAGAACAACAGATTGACGCTCTTCTTTCGAACGTTGGTTTTCTACTTGAAATGTTCGAATCGAATCAATCTCCGTATCAAAAAGCTCAATTCGAATCGGATCTGGCTCTGTAAGTGGATAAAGGTCGATAATCCCACCTCGCACACTCACTTCACCTGGGGATGCGACCATATCAACTCTTTGAAATCCCATCACAACAAGTTTTTTCAAGATCGTCTCTATATCACCAATGTCCATTCCGACTTCTAAATGAAGCTGATAGTTTTTCCAAACTTCTACTGGGGGAAGCTGACGGCGAACTCCCGCCAATGGCGCAATCACAATCCCTTTAAACGAATCAGATTGGACAAGCTTATTTAAAACATCAATACGCTGAGCTTTCATCTCAGGGCTTGCAATCGCAATTTCTGCAGAAATAAGCTCATTTACTGGATAGAGGAGAACTTGATCCTCACCTAAAAAATCGATTAAATCATCATATAGCTTTTGAGCTTGATATAAGTTATGAGTAATGACCAGTTTTGAACGAGCAGTCTCCAAATATAGCGAGGATATAAATAACGTTCTCGCTGATCCTGCTCAGTCCAGAAATAAGTTGTTCCTTCATATTCGTTTCAAGACTATTTGAAACCGCTTTTATCTCATCGTTTGATCGAAAATATTGCTGCAATCCTATCATGCTGTTCCCCCTGTTATTCCTACACCTTTTCTTTGAGTAATGCTACTCAATTAAGTTATGGTTTATGTCTATCTTCTTTTTATTCATCTAATAAATAATCGCTCTGTACTTCTATTCTTGCTAGAAGGCTAGAATCCTGCTACATCATGATAAAGCTGAGAGTTGCAACAGAAAAACGCTTTGGTTAATCAACCAAAGCTTCTGACCTCATGTACTTATTGAATAATCTTATCTAGTTCATAAAAATCAGGATTTCGTGTGAGCGATTCATGACAATCCTCACATATAACATTCACATGTATATCACCATTAGCAGCATATGTCAACATGTCCGTACGTTCTGTGCTTGTCAAATGATGAAAGCCTAATGATTGTGAATCCGACTTGATGACTAATAGCCCCCAACTTAGCATGGCAATGACGGCATTCATAATGAATAGCCATTGTATGCGCCTCCCTCTACTTAATTATTTTCATAGTATGAACAGCAAAGGGAAGCTCTATACACATCAATTAAACTGATTCATCACCTGAAGAAATGGTTTAGACATCCATGCTTCAACCGCTTTTGAGGTTTTTAAAATCGACTCATTTACCGCATCTCGTTCATCAGGACGATAAGTCCCTAACACGTGATTTATAACCGATTCGCCATTTTGAGGTCTGTCGACACCAACACGGATTCGATTAAACTCTTGTGTTCCTAAATGTGCAATAAGTGACTTGATCCCGTTGTGTCCGCCTGCACTTCCTTTTTGCCTAAGGCGAATTTTCCCTGTTGGTAAATCCATATCATCATAAATCACAACCAGATCTTCTATTTTAATATCATAATAATCCATTAAAGGTCTTACAGATTCTCCTGAGAGGTTCATGAATGTTAATGGTTTGAGAAGAATGACTTTCTCTCCACTTACCATTCCTTTCCCAAAAATACCTTTAAATTTTGCCTCGTTAAGCTCTATATTCATTTCCTTGGCACAATGATCAATGCAATCAAATCCAATATTATGTCTAGTACCAGCATACTTCTCACCTGGATTGCCGAGACCTACAACTAGTTTCACTTAAACCTCTCCTTGCCATATGACCATAATGAAAAGCACAAGCGGCTAGACTGCTTGCACTAGACATCATCGAGTGTATACTTTATCTGTCTAAAAAGGTATAACCTTTTGGTTATACCTTTTTAATACGCAGTTTTATTCTTCTGATTGCTTTTCACCAAGGACTTCTGGTTCAGATTCTTTCCCTTCCAATTGCTCTGGTTCAACTTCTGCAGCTGGAGCCTGAATCGTTACAATCGTTTCTTCATCTTCACTTACTACATCAACTGAAACCTGTGAACGAATATCCGCTACTTGAATCGAATCACCAATATTCAAGTTTGAAATATCTACCTCGATCTCTTCAGGTATTTCAGAAGGTAAGCAATTGACTGTTATTTCGTATAGCAAGTGTGAAACAATCCCACCTTCTTTTGCCCCTGGTGCTTCACCTGCTAATCGAACAGGTACATCTACATCAATTTTAGACGTCATATCAACTTCAAAGAAATCAATATGCGTGTACTCGCCCTTAAGTGGGTCCGTTTGAATTTCATGGATCATCACTTGATGCTTTTTCTTTCCTTCAACATCAAGAGAGAACAGACCATTTTTCCCAACAGCTCTCACTGTTTTTAACAGCTCAACCCCTTCAACTGCAACAGGCTGGCTCTCAATTTTGTTTCCGTATAAAATAGCAGGAACATATCCATCTTTGCGAATCTTTCTTGTTGCTGAACCTTTAAGATCGGTACGTGGATTAGCTTTCAGAACGGTTGCCATGTATATCACCTCTAATTAGTTTTCAAGTATCCATATCTTGTATTCCCCTAATCAGATGTTTTAAACCTTTTTTTAATAGCATGTTCCAATGTACCAAGGATGTTTCTTAATCAAATAACGTACTTACTGATTGCATTCTCATGGACACGAATAATTGCTTCACCCATTAATGGCGCAACAGAAAGCTCTGTTACTTTTGTCAATCTTCTTTTTCTTCATCTAATGGAATTGAATTTGTTACGACAAGTTCTTTAATTTTTGAATTTTCAATTCGTTCAATTGCAGGTCCAGATAAAACTGGGTGTGTACAACAAGCATACACTTCTTTTGCTCCATTTTCAACTAAGAGCATTTGCTGCTAATGTGATCGTTCCAGCTGTATCGATAATATCATCAATTAATAATCGCCGTTTTTCCTTCAATATTACCAACGATATTCATCACTTCAGCAACATTTGGACTTGGACGACGTTTATCAATAATCGCAATTGGCGCTTTTAAGTCGATCTGCCATTTTACGTGCACGTATTACACCACCATGGTCAGGAGAGACAATGACAATATCATCTAATTGCTTTGTCTTTAAAATAATCAGCTAAAATTGGCACACCCATTAATTGATCAATCAGGAATATCGAAGAAACCTTGAATTTGCGGTAGCATGAGATCAAGTGTAATCACACGTGTTGCTCCTGCTGTTTCAATAAGATTTGCAACTAGCTTAGCTGTAATTGGCTCACGTGCACGCGCTTTACGATCTTGACGTGCATAGCCATAATAAGGCATTACAATATTAATTGTTTTTGCAGATGCACGTTTTAATGCATCAATCATAATTAATAATTCCATAATATGCTCATTTACAGGAGCACTAGTTGATTGAATTAACATAAACATCACAACCACGAATACTTTCTTCAATATTAATTTGAACTTCTCCATCACTAAAACGAGTAACCGAACATTTCCCCAGTTCTACACCAATATGCTTCTGCAATTTCTTGAGCAAGGCTTTATTGGAATTAAGTGTAAATACTTTTAAATTTGGATCACAATATTTAGCCATCTATGATAGACCCTCCAATAGATTATTCTTATTAGCAGATTATTTAATTTTTTACGATAATTTTCTTTATTCACTTGCCGTGCACGAGCTATCGATAAGAGCTTCTCCAGGGACATCGTCTGTTATCGTTGAACCAGCTGCAACATAGAGCATTCTTTCCAACTGTAACAGGAGCAATTAAATTAGAATTACAACCAATAAATGCCCCATCTTCAATTTTCGTTTAAATTTATTTTTCCCATCATAATTTACCGTTATAGATCCACAGCCAAAATTTACATCTGCTCCAACTTCAGCATCACCAATATAACTTAAGTGAGAGGCTTTACTTCCTTTTCCAAACGACGACTTTTTAATTTCAACAAAATTCCCAATTCGAACTTCATCACGAATATATGAATGTGGTCGAATATGCGCAAATGGACCAATCGTAACCTCATTGCCAATTTCACTATCATGTACAACTGATTGACGAATAACTGTTTGATCACCAATCGAACTATCTTTAATTTCCGTATTTGGTCCAATTACGCATTCTGATCCAATTTCGTGTTCGTCCTTGAATGATAACGTCCTGGGTAAAGTAACCGTATCTTGACCAATTGTAGCATCTGTCGAAATATACGTATGATCTGGATCAATAATTGTTACACCATTGACGCATCCAATTTTCATTAATACGTTGTCTTCATAATCTTTTCCGCTTGCGATAATGCAACACGGTCATTTACACCTAGTGTTTCTTCAAAATAGCAGTTTGATAAGCTGCAACCGTTTCACCGCTATTCTTTAAGTATTTCAATCACATCTGGTAAGTAATATTCTCCTTGCACATTATCATTTGAAACTTTTTTTAACGCTTCAAATAACGCTTTATTATCAAAACAATATGTTCCTGTATTGATTTCTCTGACAGTACGTTCGTTCCTCTGTTGCATCTTTATGCTCAACAATTCGTTCAACAAGCCCCTCGTCATTACGAATAATTCGTCCATATCCTGTTGGATCCTCTGCTATCGCTGTTAAAATTGTTGCCTTTGCTCTTCTTTTGCATGATGATGTAAGCAAGCTTCTCAATGTTTCCGCTGTTAACAAATGGCGTATCACCACAAATAACAACGGTCACCCCTTTCTTATCTTTTAAGAATGGTTTCGCTTGCATGACAGCATGAGCTGTACCAAGTTGTTCTTCTTGCACTAGCATAATCACTTGATCACCTAATTGTTCTTGTACCTTTTCTGCCCCGTACCCACGATGGTCAACCTTTTCTAAAGCCTAAGCTGATACTTGATCAACGACATGCTGAACCATTGGCTTTCCACATACAGGGTGAAGACTTTATATAATTTTGGATTTCATTCGTGTTCCTTGCCCTGCTGCTAATATAACCGCATAACGATTACTCATGATTTCCCTCCAGGTGTTCCTTTTTCCCTTACGAATATATCCTAAAACCGTGATCTTTTCAAGGACGTCATGTTTATCATGGATATGCAGCTTTTGAACAACTGAAGCTACAAGAACTCTTTAAACACATTTAGTATTCAAAAAAGAAAAGAACCACTATGCTTAAGTGGAACTCCTTTCCTTTCTAAGAAGCACCCGCTTCTTCATATTCAACTTCTTCAAACTCGCCAGCTCTTCATACTCCGCTAACACAGCCGTTTGAATCTTTTCTCTCGTTTGCGAAGAAATTGGATGAGCAATATCACGGAATTCCCCATCAGGCGTTCGCTTACTTGGCATCGCGACAAATAAGCCATTATTTCCATCAATTACACGAATATCATGAACGACGAATTCATGATCAATTGTAATTGAAGCAATTGCACGCATCCGTCCTTCTGTATTGACTCGACGTAATCTCACATCTGTTACCTGCATGTTGTTCACCACCTATAGAATGATTTATCATGCTATAATAATTCTCTATTAAGATGGTAATTCCTTCTTTATTACTAAAAAAATTTTTAACTTTTTCAACAATCTGTTCTTAACAACCTACATAGAGCTATCAATATAAAGCAAAAAGGCCCTAAACAAGTTAGGAACCTTTTTCTATTATGCTTTCACTAATGCAATGACTTCGATTTCTACAAGAACATCTTTAGGAAGGCGCGCTACCTCAACACAAGAACGAGCAGGTTTATGAGTACTAAAGTATTGCCGTACACCTCATTGATTAATGGGAAGTCATTCATATTCTTAATGAAAACTGTTGCTTTTACAACCGTTTCAAGTGAAGCTCCAGCCTCAGCCAAAACAGCTTGAAGATTTTTAAAAACCTGATGTGTTTGTTCTTCGACTGTTCCTTGAACAAGTTCACCTTCAGCAGTAAGGGGAATTTGACCAGAGCTATAAAAAAGATTATTGACTACAATCCCTTGGGAATAAGGTCCAATTGCATCTGGGGCATTTTTTGTGTAAATTGTTTTCATTTGTCATCATCCTCCAATTTCATTGTTTGTAATAAGTCTAACAGATTTCCTCGCTTCTACCGTTATCGTTCGATCTCGGACATTCACCTCGGACAATCTTGTAATCGACATATATTCATCGACAAGTCGCTCCTCAGCTCCAACCGATTCAACAAGGACGCCAATTCCAACAAGTTCTGCTTGAAATTCTTCAAGGAGGTCCATCATTCCACGAATCGTTCCACCAGCCTTCATAAAGTCATCGACAATAAAGACACGAGATCCAGGAGCGAGACTCCGACGAGCAAGCGTCATTGTTTGAATCCGCTTGGATGAACCAGACACATAATTAATGCTAACCATTGACCCTTCTGTCACTAAATGATCTCGTCGCACAATACTAACTGGGACATTTAAATATTGTC
Organism: uncultured Bacillaceae bacterium; assembly: GCA_963838465.1. Taxonomy (GTDB): domain Bacteria; phylum Bacillota; class Bacilli; order Bacillales; family Bacillaceae_D; genus Halalkalibacter. The sequence goes on along the minus strand of CAWIQZ010000008.1, from coordinate 23,928 downwards.
CAACAGCATAGGCAAGAGGAATTCCTTTTGTAGCCACCGTCATCACCGCATCAATTTTTTTATTTGCTAAAACGGAAGCAAATACTCGACCGACATGCTGAATAAATTTAGGGCTTCCAAGTAAATCCATCATGTACAAATAACCGCCAGGAAGAATCCGTTCCGGGACAGCTAACTGTTTAATAAGTTCATCGACAAATTCCTGGGCTTGTTCATGATGAATACGAGGGATAAATTTCACTCCACCACTTGCACCTGAAATCGTTAGGAGTGTGCCATATCCTTCATCTTCAAAAATTTCCTTGACGATAACAAGGTCCTCACTAATGGAAGACTTTGCAGACCGATATCGTTCCGAGAAATGAGTTAGGGAAATAACTTCATGTGGATGCTGGAACAAGTAATAGGTCATATCGACAAGACGACCGCTTCGTTTAAGCTTTTTCATGCTACCCCCACCAAAACCGAATATTTTCCTATAACATAACATTTTTGTCCGGTTTTTAGCAAGTATCTGCTGAACGAATAAGCGAACAGCATAGACATCTTGACAGAAGCCACGTAAACCATTGTACACTCGGTTCAATCTTGATTCATGTTCAACAAGACCGAACACCGTTGGTCCACTACCGCTCATAAGCACTCCATCCGCGCCAAAGCGAATCATCTGTTCTTTAATATTTCGAACCTCTGGATACATCTCTAGTGTCACTGATTCCAAGAACGTTGTGGAGATTATTGACAAATTCCATTAAAATTTTGCTCTTCAATCGCACGGATCATCTCTTTTGTATTCGCACGTTGAACATCTTGGAGATTTAAACGCTTGTACACATCTGCTGTTGAAACACCTAGTAGGAGGCTTGGCTAAAATAACCCAGCATGGTGGTGGAGAAGCAATTTGCTGAATGATTTCTCCGCGCCCTGTAGCTAGTGCTGTTCCCCCGTACACACAAAATGAGACATCAGACCCGATTTCTGCACCTAGCTCCGCAAGCTCGTCTTGTGTCAGCCCTAATTGCCATAGCTGATTTAATCCTTTGAGTGTTGCCGCAGCATCACTACTTCCACCTGCTAATCCTGCAGCAACAGGGATTCTCTTCGTAATATAAATGGACACACCTTTTTTTACATTAAACCTCTTTTTTAACAAATCAGCTGCCTGATAGGCTAAATTACGATGATCATTTGGAACAAACCCTTCTGATACATCAACTGTAATTCTATCGTCATTTGTTTCTGTTAAATCAATTCGGTCAGCTAAATCAACCATCGTCATAATCATTTCAACTTCATGATACCCATCCGGTCGCTTACTTAGTGCATCTAGCGATAAGTTGATTTTTGCTGGTGCCTTTACTGAACATCTCACTAAAATCACCTTCTGTCATTTCCATTTGCTTAGGTTATTTTATCACTTGTCCAACTAACATACCACAACTACTCGATTTTTCGTCTAAGTTCCAATTAGAAATGAAAAAGAGGATGACTTAAAGGGTCCTTTTTGACCTTTAAGTCATCCTCAAAGCCATTTACCAATAGTACGATTGTTTTTCGCCCTTCTGGGATAGCCTTTATCATGATTCGCTTTTTATTTTTGTTGTTTTATGAGCTGTTGTTCGGCGATTTCAACCGCCCGTTTGACCATATTACCAGCATCCCTTGAACGAATGCCTCCCCATCCTTCTTTCTGAACGATGTCATAAAATCCAAGCTCTTTTGCTAGCTCTTCTTTTAAACGGTCTGACATGACTCCCCGTCTTCTACTCATGTCATCACAACTCCTTCTTTTTAAAAATTAAGCATAACCATGACAGTAGATAGTATTTGCCGTTCAAAAACAAATATGACCCCCTGAATTTAACAACAGGAGGTCATATTTGTTGTATATCCAATTGCTCATTATGCTTTAAGAACAGTCGATTCAACGCCATCCTCACAAAGCATAAGTTCAACCGTTTCTGTAAAAATATCAGCATAACTGTAAGACACTCGCTCGAATGCATTTTGATGTTCATCTAATTTCACGATGAAAACTGACGGGTATGTTTCTTCGAGGAGACCAGAACGCTCTGACGTTTTCCGACGACCACCATTTGCCTTGATTGTAATTCTCTTACCAACATTAGCATCTAATGCTCGTTTAATGTCTATCAACGTTTTTGCCATTAATACATCCCACCTCACTCTATATGTAGTATAGCATAAAACCCGAAATCCGTCAAATAAATTTAAAATTATAACAAGCAGACAATAATCTTGTCAATTGTTTCGACAATAATATCTATTTATCGCTATATGCATCATTCTTGTTTAGTATGGCCTTGTTTTGAGATAGTATGTATAGAAAAATTCATTTTGAATCTCTAACAAAAATAGACGTGCTTTTCTCGATAAGCGAGAGCACGTCATTTGCTATTCATATTTCATTGGCATGCCTCGTCTCATCACACCTTTTGTTTCAATCCCACCTAATCCCGTCTCCCCTGTAATCGTATTCCGTAATACACCAGAGAGACTGATTCGATCCATGAATGATGTAAGACTAATTCTTGATGCGATATAAACGGGGTCAAGCGCATGAATATTTACACGCTCTGGGGAACTAGCAAAATTAGCGCCAGCTTTAATTAATGTTTCAAAATGCGATTGACAAGCTCCCGCAAAAATAATTAATTCATCTCGATGCCATGTATGTTTTCTAGCAATCCTTACACACTCGGCAAAATATTTTGTATGACGATATGCTTTTAGGTCTCGTTCACTGCCTTTCGATTTTAAATAAGCATCATGTCCAGTCACCACAACAATATCAGGATGTACCATTTCTAGTAACGAACCAATTTGTTCTGGCATCTCTTTTTCATGTAAATGGACTCCGTAGACAGGCACGCCTAATTTCTCGTATAAATCCGTACACTTACGTAAGTACAAGCCATCACCATCTATGTGGAGCACACGTCCACGCAGTTCGAAATAGCTTGATTCATTTGTATATCCAGAAGTCACTTCATAATCACTTCGCTGTTTCATCAGCTTAGCATCTTGTCTAAAGAGTAGGTATGAATCTTCTTCCAATGTCTTCGCCTTCTTTCTCGATGCGCTGCTCGCTCTTTTTCTGTGACGATCACAACATCATCAATAGGAGCATCAGCAATTAGACGCATGTCCTCCCCTACAAGTTCTACGTAATCTGATGCAATGCTACTATCCTAAATAACAGATCGCACTGATAGGAAAGGCGAGCAACGATATCTCCTTTTTTTAGCTTCATTGTCACGCCTCCTCTCCACTTAAACTATGTGGCAAGGAGGGTTAACGTGCTAGGATACCTTTAATCTTTTTAAAAGAGAATCACTTAGACGTGCAAACTCTTCTAGTGACAATGTCTCCCCTCGTCGCAGGATCAATTTCAGCTTCTCGCTAGCGCCAATTAATTTCATCTTTCTTTTCCTTTGGACCTAGATTATGAACTAAGATTATTTAAAATTGTCTTACGCCGATTGGCAAAACTCGCATGAAACACTTTGAAGAAATATGCTTCATCTTGAACCTCTACAGCTGGTTTTTCACGAATCGTTAAACGTAATACCGCTGAATCAACACGAGGCTGTGGAACAAAGACACGTAGCTGGTACCGTCATGACTTTCTCAGCTTGCGCATAGTATTGAGCCGCAATTGAAAGAGCGCCATATTCCTTTGTTCCAGGCTTGGCGGCAATCCGATCAGCCACTTCAGCCTGGATCATCACGACAATCCCTCGAATCGGCAACTTCTCTTCAAGCAATTTCATTAAAATTGGTGTTGTTACGTAATAAGGTAAATTCGCAACAACCATCAGATCTTCAATGTCTTTAAAATTCTCATCAATCGTTTCTTGAATATTTGCCTTCAACACATCTGAATGAATAATCTTCAACATTTCGAATAAGGCGCCAACGTTTCTTCCAACACAGGTAACAAGCGTTGATCAATTTCAAATGAGACAACTTGCTTCGCTTTTTTAGCAAGTTGCTCAGTTAATGCACCAATTCCTGGACCAATTTCGATCACACCTGATGTTTCGCCAATATTAGCAGCATCAACAATATTTCGAAAAACATTCGTATCAATTAGGAAATTTTGTCCTAAGCTCTTCTTAAAGCTAAACCCATATTTATTTAGAATCTCTTTTGTTCGTACTGGTGTCGCAATATCTTTTGTCATTGTTATTCTTCCTCCTCAAACACACGCTCGACAGCTTCTGAAAATTCTTCTGCTGTAATTCGAAATGTTTGTAATCTCTTATGAAATTGTTTTCCGTTCGCATAGCCAATTTGAAGTAAGATCCCTAATCGTTCACGTCTTTTTTTGGCAGTGGACCTGCAATCAAGCCCCGCAGCATGTAAGTCTTGCCATGAGACAATCTTCAGGATGATGATCATCTTCTTGTTTCGCATGCATCAACGCCTCACGGATCGCTTCTGGAGTAGCATTTTCCACACCAAGGTCATCTCCGTTTTTTGAGATTGCTTCCTCTTTTGGTAAAAACGCATGCTTACATGCTGGCACATGTTGACTGACAATACGACGAATCCGCTCTCCTGGATAATCTGGATCTGTCAAAATAATAACCCCTCTACGCTTCTGGGCTAGTTCAATTTGGGCAAGCACACTTTTATTTACTGCTGACCCATTCGTTTCAATTGTATCCGCTTCAACAGCTCTTTTTATCGCCACTGTGTCATCTTTTCCTTCAACAACAATTACCTCTTTTATTTTCATCCTTAACTCCTAACTCATATGCTCATTCTATTTTAGCCTGTATTACGTAAATAGATAAATACTTATAATCAAAAAAAAAAACACAGAGCGGAAATCCCACTCTGTGCCTAGAAAACCTTAATTAAAGATTGTAATTTTAACTTGCTTACGTCCCCAACGCTTAGCCTCTGCCTTTGTCGGAACATGGACATCAATTTTATTGCCACGAATCGCGCCACCTGTATCTCCTGCAATGGCCGTACCGTATCCTTCAACATGAACACGTGATCCAAGGGAATGACACTTGGGTCTACAGCTATGACTTTCATATTACGATTATTATTTAAGATTAATCCCTGTTGCGGTTACCCCACTACAACCACTACATCGCAGCTGTATAAGCTGTAGCCGTCACAGTCAACGTTCGACCGCTACTTTGATGCTTCTGGACGATTGAGTTGGACTTTGAACCACGAGATACATTCGTTGCAGTTGGTCGTGTTCCAACCGCTACAATCTCAGTCTGTACTTTCTTTAACCGTTTCTGTTTTAACAAGCTCACGAGAAACTTCTTTTCCATCTTCAAGAACGACTTCATAGTGCTTATTGACCCGACCCTCTTCACCTGATTGAACGACCTTTTCTTTACCAGTTCGCTAATTCATCATCTTTGCGGGTCACCGTTCCAAATGCAACGGCCTCTTCCACCACATCGGTGACTTTTTCTACACGTATCACTCGAATTTCTGTTTCTTCGTCTATGCCTTCTTCTAAGCGCTGGCTCGACTCGATCTAGTTCTCCTAATGAAACATTCTCTCTCTCTAAAAAGTCAGCGACAGTCGTCGAAGTTGTCCATAATTCCTGTTGTTCACCGTCACTAGTAAGCTCAACCTGAAAGGCAGATTCATAGGTTAGATTCATTTCATCTGAAATGTCCTCATCCAATGCTGGTTCAATCAAATCATCGCTTCTTGTAATTCAATATCTAGTTCATCTATGAGTTGCTTCAACGTTTTCTGCGGTTGTCCATACCGATCGTTCGTGACGTTTGACTGTCACAAAGACTTGCTTTGCCGTGTCCCAAGTTATATTCATATTGCCTGTAATCTCTGTGTCTAATCCAGGTTCAACTTGATCATATTCATGGACATTCCATTCTTGCTCCTTCATCAAATCAGCAACTGTTGATGCATGTGTTTGCACCGTAACTTCTTCACCATCAATGGAGACTGTTACTGTTGCCTTTGTCGTCTCGTATACAGCGTAAGTAATTACGCCTACGAAGAGAATGAGACTTATGACGGAGATAACCAACCTTCTTTCCAAAACCCATTGACGGGAAGAAATTGGCTCATGTTTGCTTCCATGTCATGCATTCCTCCTTCTCAACGTCCGAATTATAAACACTGTACCTCCCTTTGTCAACTTTTTCATTTTTACTTCTCCCGCATTGTCCTCATTATCCATGAAGTAAGCAAGCATTGAAAACAAAAACTTCTCGACACGTCCACTCTATGCAGACAAAGGCTTTGTAGAACTATTTCGAATGAAAGAATGAACTTAGACAAGCTTCGTCACATCTCGTCAAAATTCGCTATCAATATATGCCAAAAAGTTTTTTTGCATTTTCGGTTGTTTGCTCTCGCAACTTCCTCATATCTGATCTCTCTTAGTTCAGCGATTTGCTCTGCCACAAGCTTGACATAAGCAGGTTCATTTCGTTTTCCACGATAAGGATGCGGGGCCAAATATGGACAGTCCGTTTCAATTAACAAACGATCAAGCGGAATTTCTTTTGCCACTTGTTTTGGTCGCTTTGCATTTTTAAACGTAACAGGGCCCCCAAGTGAAATATAGAAATTCATTCCAAACATTGCTTTGCAATTTCCACACTCCCACCAAAACAGTGCATAATCCCACCGACTTCACTGCGCCTCTTCTTCTTTTAGAATATCAACAATGTCCTGATCAGCGTCACGATTATGGATCATAATCGGCAATTTCACTTTTTTAGCTAATCGAATTTGCTTACGAAATACTTCTTTTTGAACTTCTTTTGGCGACTTATCCCAATGATAATCAAGCCCATTTCTCCTAAGAGCCACCACTTTAGGATGTGACGCTAATTCCTCTAACCAATCTAAATGCTCGTCTTTCATATCAATCGCATCAACAGGGTGCCAACCAACTGCTGCATATAAGAATGTCATATCGTTTCAATTAAGCTCAAAGCACGATTAATCGTTTTCTCATCAAATCCTACAACAACCATCTTCTCAACTCCTGCTTCTTTAGCACGAGTAATAACTTCTTCCAAATCTTCCTCAAATTGATCTGCATTTAAATGTACATGTGTATCAAATAACATAATTTTTCCTGTCCTCTCTATTGATCAATATTATTATATCAAGATATAATTTCATAAGAATGAAAGGAGAGAATCTGGATCTCTCCCTCACTTTCATCTTATTTTACTTGCGCCCCATTTGGCAAACTACCATCTATCGTTGCTAGTTGCAAGCTTCTTTCCTTTTGAACCTGCCAAAATCATTCCTTGAGAAAGTTCTCCACGTAGTTTAACTGGCTTTAAATTTGTCACACAAATCACTTTTTTTCCAACAAGATCTTCTGGAGAATAATATTTTGCTATACCAGATACCACTTGACGTTGTTCAAATCCAAGATCTAATTGTATTTTTAACAAACGATCTGCTCCTGGTACTGGTTCTGCTTTCAACACTTCCGCAACATGAAGCTCAACTTTTGTAAAATCATCAATTGTTATTTCATTCTTCATGGTACTTCAGGTATCTTCTTTCTTCTGTCGGAGCTGCTTCTTTGTTCCACCCATTTACTCGACAATATAGCCACTTCCTCTTCCATGTCAAGACGTGGGAAGATTGGTTCTCCTTTTTCAACCTTTGTGCCAGCAGGGATTTTGGCAAATGCTTGCAAGAGATATCCCAAGTCTGTTACCTCTTCATCAGCCCGAGCTGTGCCCAAATCGTTTTGGTGTTTCCGTCATAAATGGTTGAATCATAATCGAAACATAACGCAACGATTCAGCTAAATGATACATAACAGAGCCAAGTTCTTCTTTTTCGTCTCATCCTTTGCTAGCATCCATGGTTGTGTTTCATCAATGTATTTATTTGTACGACTAACTAATCTGCCAAATAGCCGTTAACGCAACGGAAAACTCCATTTCTTCCATTGCTTCTTCTACTTTCACCACCGTTGCACTGAACTAAATCAACTAAGCTCGCATCAAAAGGAGTTGCATCTTTCACATAAGCAGGAATCTCACCATCAAAATATTTGTTAATCATCGCTACTGTACGATTTAATAAATTACCAAATCATTCGCTAGATCATAATTCACACGTTCAACAAATCCTTCTGGTGTAAACACACCATCAGAGCCAAATGGAACTTCGCGAAGAAGATAATAACGCAAGCGCATCTAATCCGTAACGATCAATCAATGGTACCGGGTCAACAACATTTCCTTTTGATTTCGACATCTTTCCATCTTTCATCAGCAACCAACCATGGCCAAATACTTTTTTCGGTAATGGCAAATCTAGTGCCATCAACATGATTGGCCAATAAATCGTGTGGAAACGAACAATTTCTTTTCCTACAAGGTGAACATCTGCTGGCCAATATTTTTGATAAAGCTCGTTCATCCTCACTGCCATATCCAAGTGCTGTAATATAGTTCGATAGCGCATCAATCCAAACATAGACAACATGCTTAGGATTGCTCGGAACTTGAACACCCCATTTAAAAGATGTTCGCGATACAGCTAAGTCTTCTAGTCCTGGTTTAATAAAATTATTAATCATTTCATTTTTTCGTGATTCTGGCTGAATGAACGTTGGATTTTCTTCATAAAACTTCAAGAGACGATCCGCATATTTGCTCATTCTGAAAGAAATAAGATTGCTCACGAACTTTTTCAACCGGATGGCCACTATCTGGGCTTTTTCCACCAATAATCTTCCCAGTCTTCATTTTTAATCGGATCAACTAGTTGACGTTCTGTGTAGAACGTTTCATCAGGAATCGAATACCAACCTTCATACTCATCTAAGTAAATATCTCCTTGTGCAAGCAGACGCTCAAAAATTTGCGCAACGACTTTTTTATGACGTTCTTCTGTTGTACGAATAAAGTCATCATAAGAAATATCAATTTTTTCCAAAGACTTGAATACCAGCGACAATTTCATCGATAAACTGCTGCGGTGTTTGTCCTTTTTCTGCCGCTTTTTTTTCAATTTTTTGTCCATGTTCATCTGTTCCTGTTAAATAGCGAACATCATAGCCACGCAAGCGCTTATAACGTGCCATCGCATCACCAGCCACCGTCGTATAAGCATGCCCGATATGAAGCTTATCACTCGGATAATAAATTGGTGTTGTTAAATAAAATGTCTTTTTTTGTTCTGTCACTTCATTCCTCCTCTTTTTTTGCATACAAAAAGCCCTCATCCGCATCGGGACGAGAGCATATCTCACGTGGTACCACCCAACTTCCCTTTTCACTTCACAGCAAAAAGGCTCATGAAGTCAGTTTGACTTCCTCTGTTAACGCCAGCTACGTCACTCCCTTACATCATCATACACACTCGAAAACGAATTCCTCCCAGGACCATTTTCCAACCTCGTTCTATACCGGTTTCCAGCTACTCCCGGCTCTCTACATAGCACGCGCTACCTATAGATCAAATGACCGTACTTATCCCTTCATCGGATGTCATCATCTATTCTACTTCACATTTATACCTTCAAATCTACCCAAAATATACCGAATCCCTAGTCCGATCTACTGTCAAGGTCGCGTCATAAAGCGTGGCAAATGGTGTTTTTTCTTTTTTAATTATCCCTTCTTACTTAAGCGTTCTAAGCTCCTGTTTCCACGTCTGCACATCCCAGCTTTTTTGCGCTCTTCGTTTAATTCGTCAGATGATTCATTATACTCATTTCAGCTAATGGGAAGATGAGGATCAAGTGCTTCTATAACGATCTGATCTTTGTTGTATTCATTTCTTTCAACTCATCAAATGGATTTAATGTATGTGGACTAGCTGAATGCGCAAGCCTGATTCGAACTGCCATCGTTCTTCCCATAATAGCCGAGGAAACAAATACATCACCAGAACGAAGATAAGGGAGCCGTTTCCCTTCATCATGAGTTAAATCAGTTTCTTCTTTAATTGTTTGAATATCTGTTCCTCGTACAGTTCGAAAAACAAACTTCGAATTCAACTGTGCGGTAATCGTTTCATCAAGTAATGTCGGGCGCTGCGTCGCAAAAATGAGAAACACTCCGTACTTCCTCCCTTCTTGCGCAATTTCCTTTAAAACGGATTTAGCAGGCGCATCATATCCTTTTGGCGCAAAGTTATGAGCTTCATCTGTCACAATCGACAAAAGGCGGGAAAAATTCTCCTTGCTGTTGCTGAGCTTCGCATCCTTATACGTTCGTCTCTTTCCATATAAGAGCACCAATGACATAGCTTGAAAATACTTGAAGTAACCAAACAGCGCCTTGAACAACAACTAGCTGACCAGCATGAATGCCTTGTTCAATCGCACGAATATTTTGTTGAAATAAACCAGCTTGATAAAGCCGATTCACACGCCATTGAATTCCCTTAACCGAGGCAAGTGGCAAGCTGCCAAATTGATCTAATAACTTCTTAAATGTATCATAGCGTGCAATCTCTTCTCGTGACATCCCTCGCATCATGAAGCATTGCTTCTACTTTTTGCTTTCCAAATTCAATGCCTCTGCTAAATTGGCCACTCGATCACTAAAAGACTGATAACTATCCTTTCGCTTATGAATCGTTTGAATGACATTAACCATCGATTCAGTTAATGAACCAGCAGCCGACAACAATCGCTCTACATCTCTAGTCGATAAGCGCAGAAAAATCGACGCCAACATCTTGACCAATTTGTACAACAATATAACGATCTTGATACGAATTTACCTCAGTTACTCCCTTCGCTTGTGCAGCAAAATTCATTTCAAAATGTGGATCAAATACTAATGTTGGAATGTGAAGTTTCATTAACTCTTCTAGCATCACACGTAAACCAAATGATTTCCCCGAACCAGATCCACCAAATACCCCAATATGCGGATATTGCTGCATCGCTCTAATATCAAAAATAAATGGCACCCCATTTTGCTCTCGTAATCCCGTCATGATCTTGAATATGAAGCAATCCTTTTAACGATTCAGGAAGTGTTGGATCAATAAAATCAGTTGATTTCACTTCACCAAGAATCAGCCCTTCCTCGGGTTTTGCTTTAACTAATAATGAAGAGATTTCATCAAATTCAGGATGTCTCACCTTTGCTCCTGTTTGAATCGGTTGAACCGCTTCTTCAAATAAACGCACCTTCGCTAAATGAATATCATCTGCACCGATATCATAGCCAATATGTTCTAATGTTTTTAGCACTTGATCATCTACAATACCTTTATCAAACCCCATTGGAATATAACGGTTATAGGAAAATGTTTCGACTACTTCACCTTTTGGCTGATATAAGTGCCTCATCTTCTATCACAAGCATTTCATTCATTCGAAATTTATGTGTCTTTGAGGCGACATACACCTCATGCTGGGTTGTTACACCAACTATTTGCATTAATTCTGCCTCACTTCTACTCTTTTAATAAGGCCTCTTCTATAGATTGCGCTTTTTCACAAAAAATCGTTGTCTGATTTCTGGATCAATATATTGTTCAACAAGTGCTTCGACGAGTTTATCTGTTACTCTCACTTCACGGTCAACATAATCAAGCCATAATGGAATGCCTCTACCATATCGTGGCGTTAATGTTAATAAAAGACTGGCTACCCATCTTTCATATGAGCTTGTTCTTCTAATATATCAAATCCAGTAATGGCTGGGTCTGAACTTAATCTCATCCAAACGGACTGAAATCCTGCTTTTTTTTGAATTGTTCTATATAAAGCATTTCTTCCTGTGCTAATACGCCAAACAGAAGATCTCGATCATATGTGTGTGGCCGCTTCCGATAGTTGGCAAATGCATCTAATTTCACCAAGTTCTCTGTTGTAATCTCTTCTGAGACCCCAACTAATAGAACCTTTTGTTCCAAGGCTTTTCTTCTTAGTCTGTTCCCACTCATCTGGAGCATCAATGCGGTAATGATACAAAGCACCATCCATCAACATAAGCGCAATATCACTTTCTTCAATTAGCTGATAAGCACCTCTAATTCAAGTTTTGCTAAAATATGAGCTCTCCAATTTACTGCCGCTCTTCTTCTGCTTTTGTCATCAATTAAAGGTGCGTAAATATCGGCTGGTCAAACACTCATATGACCTGTCGTTGTTTTCGCTAATGCTTGAAATAAATAAAGGAGATGAGGAGGTTCTCCTTTTGTTTGATTAACAGATCCATCGACCGCTGCTACCTCACGTCCATTTAACCATTTCGACAAATCTTCTGTCGAAAAACGTTGTATTTGTCGAATTTCAGCTGCCAGATTCCTGCAATTTTTGTCGAATTATCTTTTTTTCATCTGTTGAATGATTGGTATATTTTTCTGCAAATTCACCATTTATTTCCTTAATTTTTTCTACTAATTCTGGAGAAATTTCAACATTCTTTTTCACCTCACATCAAAATTACCGTTTTATTAGCATTTTATTAGTATTTTTAAAAAGAAAAAATTTCCTTGTTTTATCATGAAAATACAGAAAAAAGTAATTGACTTGTTTTGGAAACACTGGTATTCTTAGTTCAGATAGAAAAATGTCGAATAATGACACACAAAAATAAATATGTATTAGTCTGAGAGGAGACGATTTAGAATGAAATCCACAGGTATTGTTCGTAAAGTTGATGAATTAGGACGTGTAGTTATTCCAATTGAGCTTCGTCGTACACTTAGATATTGCTGAAAAGGATGCACTTGAAATCTATGTTGATAATGATCGTATCATCTTGAAAAAGTACAAGCCAAACATGACTTGCCAAATCACTGGTGAAGTATCTGATGATAATCTTATCAATTGCAAACGGCAAAATCATTCTTAGCCCACAAGGTGCACAAGAAATCATTAAAGATCTTCAAGATTACCTTTCTCGTACAACACAAGCTTAATCAAAATCATAATTGTTAAAAAGGATCTAGTTTTCCAGATCCTTTTTTTGTATGAACATGTAGCGTTTACATTCTTTCTTACGTTTGATGATAAGCTGCATAAACATCTCTTTTTGAAACGTTACGCTCCCGTGCTACTTGCTTAATGGCATCCTTTGACGACATACCTAATTCAATATAATGGTTAACGTGTTGAATCTCTGATAATGAATCCCACCATTTATCAGCTTGCTCCTCCTCTGTACGCCCTTCTACGACTATACAAAACTCACCTTTAATCATTCCATGCTTCACACCACTCAATCGCTTCTTCAAGAGTCCCTCGCTGATATTCTTCAAACTTCTTCGTTAATTCCCGACAAATGCTCACCTGGCGATTACCGAGTACCTGAAACATAGCTTGCAATGCTTCCTTTAAACGATGCGGGGATTCATAGAACAGCAATGTTGCCGTGCTTTGCTTTACTTGCTCTAACAGCTCGAGCCTTTGTTTATTTTGCCGTGGTAAAAACCCAATGAACTGAAATTGATAAGTCGGTAGTCCAGAAGCAATGAGACTAGTCAGCGCAGCATTAGCACCAGGCAGAGCTATCACACGGATATCTTCCTCTATTGCCTCACGAACTAACTCTTGACCGGGATCAGAAATAGCAGGCATGCCCGCATCACTAACGAGGGCAACCACTTTTCCATTCTTTGATGTGCTCGATTAGAGATGGTCCAGCCTTGTCCTTGTTATGTTCATGATAACTGACAAGTGATGCTTCGATCTCAAAATGACGCAGTAGCTTCATTGTCTGTCTCGTATCTTCTGCTGCAATCAAGATCTGCTTCCTTTAAAATCCGAACCGCACGATAGGTCATATCTTCAAGGTTTCCAATTGGAGTGGGGACAAGATAAAGAACACCTTCTGTTCCTTCATCTAAAAAACTATTTTGTTGTTTCATCTTGGTTTTCCTTTCTGGCCACAAATTCTTCTTTTTGTTTACGCTTTAGCTGCTTCAAATCATATTCAGCTCGCAATGCTTCTGTTTTCGTCTGATACGCTTTTTGATATACAAGTGAAAATGGACCTCTCCCCCGTGTGTACTTTGCCCCTTTCCCTTGTTCATGCATCTTCAGTCTTCTTTCAACATCGGTGGTATATCCGGTATACCATGTACCATCCTTACATTCGAGAATATAAATAAAATGATTCATCGTCCAATATACACCTCATGGAACTGACTCGTATATTCACCGTTTTCATTGTATACAGTTAATGGCTCAAGACAAGTGACTCCTGATTTTCCATCTTTGATCCCTTCAACGAGGACCATATTGGCTTCTTTTCCTGCTTTCGGATAAATAAACTGGATTCGCTTTGGTTCAATACGATAGGAACGCATGAGAGTCAAAATATCGGTTAATCGTTCAGGCCGATGAACAAGCGCCACTTTCCCCTTTTGCTTTACATATTGACTACATACCCGAATGACATCTTCAAGTGTACAATGAATTTCATGACGAGCAATCGCCAAATGTAAATTGCGATTCCGTTCTTCTTCGGTCACCGTTTCAAAGTAAGGAGGATTGCATGTAACCACATCGAACGATGACCGAACGATATCATCAGGCAGATGATTCAAATCAGCACAAACCAACCGTATTCGTTCATTTAATTCGTTCAATTCCACTGTTCGCTCGGCTATATGAACTAGCCTGTTTTGAATTTCAATTCCAATTAATTCAGCCTTCGTCCTTGTCGAAAGAATTAGTGGGACCACCCCGTTCCCCGTACATAGATCAAGAATGCGTCCCTTTTGGATCGGAACACGGACAAAGCGCGCTAACAAAATCGCATCAATGGAAAATGAAAACACAGTTGGGCTTTGGATCACCTTTAATTCTGTTCCTGCAATATAGTCTAGTCTCTCATCATCTAATAATTCCACTGTTCCCGTGCACTCCTTGAATATTTATTAAAAGAAAGAACAGACCTCTCGATTTGCACGAAAGGTCTGTCCCCGTAACTGTCAGCCCATTATTTTTGATGCAAAAATGATAGGCAGAACAAGCAATCATCTCCATCTGAACGAATACTTCCGTAGTGCGTATTACAGACGTGGAAGCCTTCTTGGTACAGCCTCGCTAAATTATCATAACCTTCACCGATAAACGACTTTTTAGCACGCGATTGCTTATTTGACCCTTTCTCCACTTGATTCTCATCTTGCGACTCAAGACGTTTACGGAGATTCTCATTTTCAATGCGCAGGGCATGGTTTTCTTCTATTAAATAGGCAAGCTGATCTTTTAATCCGCGCAATTCATGATGCAGCTCACCTAGCCGTTCTTCAAGTTGGCTCACCTGTGTAAAAATTGCCTTTTTGTCCACGCTGCTCCCACCTCATTATTCTGCGGCTTCTGTCGACACAACTTCTTTATTCATTAACTCATCCATCGTAAATTCGAGCACGCGTTCTCCATCAGACAATTCAACTTGAATAAGACGTTCTAATAAATTAAGCCCGATCACTTTCCCTTTTCCATGAGGAGTCTGAATACGTTTTCCAATATCAGGAAGCTCTTGCTTTGCTGATTCATACATATCATTCTCGTATTTCAAGCAGCACATTAGTCGACCACATAAACCTGAAATTTTCGCAGGGTTTAAGGATAAGATTCTGATCTTTTGCCATCTTAATCGAAACTGGTTCAAAGTCTCCTAGAAACGAAGAGCAGCAGAGCACTCGTCCACATGGTCCAATACCACCAAGCATTTTTGCTTCATCACGAACCCCAATTTGACGCAATTCAATTCTCGTACGAAAAATCGCTGCTAGGTCCTTTACTAGCTCTCTAAAATCAATTCGGCCATCCGCTGTAAAGTAAAACAAAACCTTATTTCGATCAAATGTATATTCAACATCGACAAGCTTCATATCGAGCTCATGCTCTGTAATCTTCTGCGTACAAACATCAAACGCCTTCTTTGCAGCATCAAGATTTTCTTGAACAGTTAACTTGTCTTTCTTCTGTTGCGATTCTGATCACTTGCTTTAATGGGAGAACAACATCATTTTCGCCAACAGATTTTGTTCCAATGACAACCCGACCATATTCAACGCCTCGTGATGTCTCAACAATTACTGTTTCCCCTTTCTCCAACTGAAACGTACCAGGGGAGAAATAATAGATTTTGCCCGCTTTCTTAAAGCGAACGCCCACAACTTGATGCAATCTTCTATCCCTCCTGTATATTAAGCAACAGCTTCTCCATTAATAGCTGAGGATTCACATTGGCGATAAGATGCCTTTTCGCCTCAAGGACTGAAGACATCTTTTGGCTCAATCGATCCTGCGAGCTTAAGAGCGCATGTTGTTCAAATTCTTTTTTTTGGTCAATAAAGGTGATGGAATCAACCTTTCCGACCTTTGTATACATCAGATCTCTTAACCATAAGAGGATCATATCTAGACCCATTTCTTGCTGCCATCTTTCTTTAAAAAGAGGTAACCACTTCTCTTGCAGCGTGAAAAGAACTTGATTTGGTCTATTATAAAGCTCTTCCATCAATTGTATCACTACGCTTCGTGCTTGTGCAATCCAATCCCCTTCTATTAAGTGCATCGCTTCCTCGTAACTTGTTGTTAAACTAGCTAATAAACTGGAAATCACACTAGAATTCCCTTCTTTTTCAAGCTTGTCTAAAAATAATTGTCTTGATAGCGGTGCAAAGGTCAGCAGTTGACTACGCGATTGGATCGTCGGCAATATTTTCTGACCTTGTTCTGTTAATAATAACGCGAGCGTAGGTGATGTCGGCTCCTCCAAAAATTTCAGGAGACTATTAGCTGCACTTGCCGTCATTAAGTCAGCATGATTTACGATGTAGACCTTCTTGTCCGATTCAACCCCTCGATACGTAAATTCCTTTTGCAAATACTCTACCTGATGCTTCTTAATCGATTGTCCATCAGGTTCAATGATATGAACATCTGGATGATTCCCGTTTTCAATTCGTTTGCAATCACTGCATGTTTGACAAGCCTCTACATGTTCTATATTTCGACAAAAGAAGCTCTTCGCTAGTTGAAGAGCTACTCGTTTTTTTCCTGTTCCCCTGCTCCCCTCAAACAAATAAGCATGAGCAAGACGATCCTTTTCCATTGTCTTCATAAGTAACTGCACGACTCTCGGTTGTATTTCTTTTAATTGCTCCCATGAATCCATTTATCTACACACCTTTAAAATTGCTCAAATCTCTCAACTGGTAAGACAAAGACAGTTGCCCCACCAACCTGTACCTCAA
Source organism: uncultured Bacillaceae bacterium (assembly GCA_963838465.1). GTDB lineage: Bacteria > Bacillota > Bacilli > Bacillales > Bacillaceae_D > Halalkalibacter. The sequence continues at coordinate 6,725 of CAWIQZ010000008.1, read as the reverse complement.
CAGGATAAGGAACATATGAATCGGCATTTCCGCCCATCGGTGATATTGGTGCAACAAGCTGATTGCGACTTTGGCAATTTTCTTTAATGATAGACATGACATTTTCGACATGCTCATTCTCTGTTCCAATTAAAAAGGTCGTATTACCAGCCTTCAAAAATCCTCCTGTACTAGCTAGTTTTGTAGCACGATAATTAGCCTTTACTAAGGCATCCGACAGGCGGTTACTATCCTTATCTTGAACAACTGCCATAATTAATTTCATCTGCATCAGCTCCTTTATCAATAGAATATGCAAGCGTAAGTGCCTTGGTATAATGCTTCAATTTATCTTTTTAGATTGTAAAAACAAATTGATTTGCTGCAACGCATCTTTATAAACATCATCAAATGTTTGATTTGCATCAATGCGTTTCATCCGATGACCAAACTGATCAAGAACCATTTTATAACCTTCGTGTACACGTTTATGGAACTGCATTTTTTCCTGATCTAGTCGATTTATTTCACGGTCATTATCTGCCTGAATACGCGTAAGTCCAACTTTTGGATCAACATCAAAGTATAGCGTTAAATCAGGCATATACCCTTCAATGGCAAATTCATTAATAGCTTTCACTTCTTCAAAACCAATTCCTCTTGCATAACCCTGATACACCAAGCTACTATCAACAAAACGGTCACAAAGAACAATATTTCCCTCATTTAATGCTGGAATAACCTTTTCGACTAAATGCTGGCGACGAGCGGCTGCATAGAGCAACGCCTCTGTACGACGATCCATTTCAGTATGATCAACATCTAAAATAACCGTACGAATCTTTTCAGAAATTCGAATGCCACCAGGCTCTCTCGTCCGTAGCACTGAATACCCTTCCTCTTTAAGAGCAGATTCCACTCGATCTAAGACACTTGTCTTACCAGCTCCTTCGCCGCCTTCAACTGTAATAAAATACCCTTTATTCATTCTTTCTCCTCCGAATCAATAACGAAAACCGTTTCAAACCCTTCCTCATGCCCCTGAAATCTTGCTCCCGCCTGCTTTAATTGTTTAATCTTCATAAGTAACCCTTGATTTATTTTTTCTCCTGCTAATACTAAAGGAACACCTGGTGGATATGGAATAAGAGTTTCTGCCGCGATCAATCCATTTGCATCCGAAAGAGGAACTGCCTTTTTAGGTAAAGATCGGATTTTACTAGGGAAAACATGAAGCTTACTAATCTCATTTTCTTGTCTCGTCAATAATTGATCATTCTTCTCTACAACAATTTGATAAGGTGAAAGAAGTTCTTTTAACCTTTCCAATGCATCTTTCCCAATAGAAGATGTCCCTAATCCAAGTACGAGTAAAACATGTTTCTCATCAGCCATTTCAGGAAAGAGACCTACTTCATAGAAAAGCTTTTGCAGTTCATATCCTGTTAAGGTTGTTGTTGATTTAATTGTAACTTTTAATGGATCAGAATGGTACCTTTCTTCATCCCAATTCATTACTTTGATTTGGTCTATAGTAGCTAATTCTTGCTTTAGCTCCTCAACTCCTGCAAGAATACGCTTTAATATTTGATCGTCTAATGAGTCGACATAAGCTCTAGCACCATCAAGAGAAGCCATTAATAAGTAAGATGGACTGCTCGATTGAAACATCGTTAGTGCTTCTTTAAGACATTGCTGTTGGTCGTTTGAAAGAGCCGATCCAATATGTAAAAAGGAACTCATCGTTAAAGCAGGGAGCATTTTATGAGCCGATTGAACAACAGCATCTGCACCAAGGGCTAAAGTCGATGGTGGAAACGGACGTCCTAAACAATAATGAGGCGCATGTGCTTCATCAACTAACACAAGCAGATCGTGTTGTTTTGCGAGTTCAATCGTCGGTAAAACATCTATACTAACCCCGAAATAGTTTGGATATGTTAGTAGCAATCCCTGCGCTTCTGGATAAAGAGCTATTGCTTTCTGTAATATCTCACCATTAATTCCCATCGGCAGACCTGACACTACATCATACTCTGGTGTAAGAAGAATCGGGGTAACGCCAGCAATTTGTGCCGCATGAAAAACGGATTTGTGACTATTCCGTTGAATAAAAACGACATCTCCAGGTTCAAATAAGGCATAAACCATCGCCAAATTGCCAACGGTTGTTCCACCTACCAAAAAGAATGTTTCTTCTGCCCCGTAAAGCTGTGCAGCCTTACGTTGGGCATCTTTTATAGGTCCTGAGGGAGCATGTAAATCATCCAAACCTTCTAATTCTGTTACATCATAAGGCAGTACATTTCTAAAGTCATTATGTAAGCTTTCATGAAAATAGAGACCATTTTTATGTCCTGGCACATGAAAGGAAGCTTTGCTTTTCTGTTGATGTTCTTTGATTGCTTCAATTAAAGGTACATTTTTATGTTGCAAGATACGCTCGTCCCTCCTGTAAGGTGTTTGTATATCACTAATAAACAAACTTGTCCATTTGTCTATTATACCAATATTAGCTATGCAAGTTAGAACGAGATACCTTCCTTATCTGTTTATGTATTACTTGTTCATCAATATATGAAAAAACCTAGCAACTATAAATAGAGAAGGAGTTGACTAGGTTTTTCGTTCATATTTATGAAATTTACTATTCATAGCGTTTTCTTCTTACTTAAGACAGATTATTTTTTAATCATATAGAAATGTAGAAGCAGTCTTTACCTTTTTCACATAGTTATCGTACACTCGAGTTTTGACATCTGATTTTACAATTTCTTCTTCACAATTGGTACAGAAAAAAGCATGAACGATATGAATTCCTTCTTGTTTATTCTCTTTACAGATGACACAAACATTTGTTAGCCGTATGTGCATGATTCTGGTTTTCAACACTCCATCACCCCTGCCATCATTATCGGCTGTCCATCACATTTTTAAACGTCTCTTCTTTTTCACTCTATTCTATTTAAGTATCTTTTGTGCCTATCCAAGTGAAATTTTTTCATTTGGTCAACCTCTATCCTCTTAAAATAGGAGGTCAGCAGAACAAATCAACTTGCGAGCTTTAGTTAGATACATCTATAAATTTATGCATTAAAAAGGCCCTCCATGATGGAATGCTTTTAAGTGCCTCGACCTCATCACTTGCTCGCCATTAGGAATGATGATTACGACGCTGCTTCAAAAATAAACTCATGTAGCTTACGAAAAGAAATAAGCTTCGTCTTACAGGGGGACATGACGCTAGTTCAATGAAGCTCATTCATACTGCTACATCGGCTTTTTCTTCAGAAGATACTGCTCCTTCAGACGAGAGCTCTTCAACACCTTGAGCAATCATTGTCACCATGGACACCCTTGTGTTAAGCTAGCCGTTACTTCTGCCTTCACGGCTCGGGACTCTCACCCTATAGATTGCACCCATGCTGGGCGCACTAAAAAAGCACAACCCAATTGGATTGTGCTTTAATCGCCCGGCAACGTCCTACTCTCACAGGGGGAAGCCCCCAACTACCATCGGCGCAAAAGAGCTTAACGACCGTGTTCGGCATGGGAACGGGTGTGGCCTCTTCGCTATCGCCACCAGACTATTTGTTTGAACGTGAGATAAAGATTCTCTTTGTTCAACTATGTTGAAAGAATGGATTCTCTCAAAACTAGATAATGCCTCACGACGTAGGTACTTGGCGTTGTTCACAGGACGTGAACGCACTTAGCGAAGTCACCTTTCATCGTGATGTCAGAAACAATGTATCAAGAATTTTTTTGGATAAGTCCTCGACCGATTAGTATCTGTCAGCTCCACGTGTCGCCACGCTTCCACACCAGACCTATCAACCTCATCATCTCTAAGGGGTCTTACTGGATTAACTCCATGGGAAATCTCATCTTGAGGGGGGCTTCATGCTTAGATGCTTTCAGCACTTATCCCGTCCACACGTAGCTACCCAGCGATGCTCCTGGCGGAACAACTGGTACACCAGCGGTGTGTCCATCCCGGTCCTCTCGTACTAAGGACAGCTCCTCTCAAATTTCCTACGCCCGCGACGGATAGGGACCGAACTGTCTCACGACGTTCTGAACCCAGCTCGCGTACCGCTTTAATGGGCGAACAGCCCAACCCTTGGGACCTACTTCAGCCCCAGGATGCGATGAGCCGACATCGAGGTGCCAAACCTCCCCGTCGATGTGGACTCTTGGGGGAGATAAGCCTGTTATCCCCAGGGTAGCTTTTATCCGTTGAGCGATGGCCCTTCCATGCGGAACCACCGGATCACTAAGCCCGACTTTCGTCCCTGCTCGACTTGTAGGTCTCGCAGTCAAGCTCCCTTATGCCTTTGCACTCTACGAATGATTTCCAACCATTCTGAGGGAACCTTTGGGCGCCTCCGTTACTGTTTAGGAGGCGACCGCCCCAGTCAAACTGCCCACCTGACACTGTCCCTGAACCGGATCACGGCTCGAGGTTAGAATGTCAGCACAGTCAGGGTAGTATCCCACCGACGCCTCCACCGAAGCTGGCGCTCCGGTTTCCAAGGCTCCTACCTATCCTGTACAAACTGTACCAACATCCAATATCAAGCTACAGTAAAGCTCCATGGGGTCTTTCCGTCCTGTCGCGGGTAACCTGCATCTTCACAGGTACTATAATTTCACCGGGTCTCTCGTTGAGACAGTATCCAAATCGTTACACCATTCGTGCGGGTCGGAACTTACCCGACAAGGAATTTCGCTACCTTAGGACCGTTATAGTTACGGCCGCCGTTTACTGGGGCTTCAATTCAGAGCTTCTCCCGTAAGGGATAACCCCTCCTCTTAACCTTCCAGCACCGGGCAGGTGTCAGCCCCTATACTTCGCCTTGCGGCTTCGCAGAGACCTGTGTTTTTGCTAAACAGTCGCTTGGATCTTTTCACTGCGGCTCTCTCGGGCTTGCACCCTAATAGAGCACCCCTTCTCCCGAAGTTACGGGGTCATTTTGCCGAGTTCCTTAACGAGAGTTCTCCCGAGCGTCTTAGAATTCTCTTCTCGCCTACCTGTGTCGGTTTGCGGTACGGGCACCTCTCACCTCGCTAGAGGCTTTTCTTGGCAGTGTAGGATCAGGAACTTCGGTACTTCATTTCCCTCGCCATCACAGCTCAGCCTTTTATGAGAAGCGGATTTGCCTACTTCTCAGCCTAACTGCTTGGACGCGCATATCCATCAGCGCGCTTACCCTACCTTTCTGCGTCCCCCCATTACTCAAACGGTGAGGAGGTGGTACAGGAATTTCAACCTGTTGTCCATCGCCTACGCCTTTCGGCCTCGGCTTAGGTCCCGACTGACCCTGAGCGGACGAGCCTTCCTCAGGAAACCTTGGGCTTTCGACGGAGGGGATTCTCACCCCTCTTTTCGCTACTCATACCGGCATTCTCACTTCTAAGCGCTCCACCAGTCCTCTCGGTCTGACTTCGCTGCACTTAGAACGCTCCCCTACCACTGACACCAACGGTGTCAATCCATAGCTTCGGTGATACGTTTAGCCCCGGTACATTTTCGGCGCAGAGTCACTCGACCAGTGAGCTATTACGCACTCTTTAAATGGTGGCTGCTTCTAAGCCAACATCCTGGTTGTCTGGGCAACTCCACATCCTTTTCCACTTAACGTATACTTTGGGACCTTAGCTGATGGTCTGGGCTGTTTCCCTCTTGACTACGGATCTTAGCACTCGCAGTCTGACTCCCGAGGATAAGTTTTTGGCATTCGGAGTTTGACTGAATTCGGTAATCCTGTGGGGACCCCTAGTCCAATCAGTGCTCTACCTCCAAAACTCTCACCTCGAGGCTAGCCCTAAAGCTATTTCGGGGAGAACCAGCTATTTCCGAGTTCGATTGGCATTTCACCCCTACCCACACCTCATCCCCGCACTTTTCAACGTGCGTGGGTTCGGGCCTCCATTCAGTGTTACCTGAACTTCACCCTGGACATGGGTAGATCACACGGTTTCGGGTCTACGACGGCGTACTCATGCGCCCTATTAAGACTCGCTTTCGCTACGGCTCCGCTATATAAGCTTAACCTTGCACGACATCGTAACTCGCCGGTTCATTCTACAAAAGGCACGCTGTCACCCATTAACGGGCTCCAACTAGTTGTAGGCACACGGTTTCAGGATCTCTTTCACTCCCCTTCCGGGGTGCTTTTCACCTTTCCCTCACGGTACTGGTTCACTATCGGTCACTAGGGAGTATTTAGCCTTGGGAGATGGTCCTCCCGGATTCCGACGGGGTTTCACGTGTCCCGCCGTACTCAGGATCCGTCTCGGAGAGAAGGGCATTTTGGCTACGGGATTGTTACCCTCTATGATGGATCTTTCCAGATCGCTTCGCCTATGCTCTTCTTTTCTTACTCCATGTGAGACGTCCTACAACCCCAAGAGGCAAGCCTCTTGGTTTGGGCTGTTTCCGTTTCGCTCGCCGCTACTAAGGAAATCGCATTTGCTTTCTCTTCCTCTGGGTACTTAGATGTTTCAGTTCCCCAGGTCTGCCTCCGCGTATCCTATGTATTCAGATACGGGTACCATCCCATTACGGATGGTGGGTTCCCCCATTCGGATATCCTCGGATCAAAGCTTACTTACAGCTCCCCGAGGCGTTTCGTCGTTCGTCACGTCCTTCGTCGGCTCCTAGTGCCAAGGCATTCACCGTGCGCCCTTTCTAACTTAACCAAATTGCTGCAGATAACCTTCGGATCTCTTTGCAATTACAT
>CAWIQZ010000007.1:0-197252 GCA_963838465.1 uncultured Bacillaceae bacterium | reverse complement strand
CCCCAGGCGGAGTGCTTAATGTGTTAACTTCGGCACTAAGGGCATCGAAACCCCTAACACCTAGCACTCATCGTTTACGGCGTGGACTACCAGGGTATCTAATCCTGTTTGCTCCCCACGCTTTCGCGCCTCAGCGTCAGTTACAGACCAGAGAGTCGCCTTCGCCACTGGTGTTCCTCCACATATCTACGCATTTCACCGCTACACGTGGAATTCCACTCTCCTCTTCTGTACTCAAGTCTCCCAGTTTCCAATGACCCTCCCCGGTTGAGCCGGGGGCTTTCACATCAGACTTAAAAGACCGCCTGCGCGCGCTTTACGCCCAATAATTCCGGACAACGCTTGCCACCTACGTATTACCGCGGCTGCTGGCACGTAGTTAGCCGTGGCTTTCTGGTTAGGTACCGTCAAGGTGCCGACCTATTTGAACGGCACTTGTTCTTCCCTAACAACAGAGCTTTACGATCCGAAAACCTTCATCACTCACGCGGCGTTGCTCCGTCAGACTTTCGTCCATTGCGGAAGATTCCCTACTGCTGCCTCCCGTAGGAGTCTGGGCCGTGTCTCAGTCCCAGTGTGGCCGATCACCCTCTCAGGTCGGCTACGCATCGTCGCCTTGGTAAGCCATTACCTTACCAACTAGCTAATGCGCCGCGGGCCCATCCTGTAGTGTTAGTAATCCCAACTTTTAACCTTCCTCCATGAGAAGAAAGGTTTATCCGGTATTAGCATCGATTTCTCGATGTTATCCCAGTCTACAGGCAGGTTGCCCACGTGTTACTCACCCGTCCGCCGCTAATCTCTGGGAGCAAGCTCCCAAAGATCCGCTCGACTTGCATGTATTAGGCACGCCGCCAGCGTTCGTCCTGAGCCAGGATCAAACTCTCCATAAAAGTGTTGCACATGGATGTGCGAATGCCGACGTTGCAACAGGACGTTGCTGAACTTAGTCGGTCACCTTTTGAAAAATCCATTAGCTCAAAATGTATCGCTAACGATACTTCTTCATCATTGACGAGATATCATGTATCTCTATTTCGCTTGGCTTTTGTTCAGTTTTCAAAGAACTCTGTGTCGCTTGTTGACGACAAGTAATATCATATAACAATAATTCGTTTTATGCAATAGTTTTTTAAAACTTTTTTCAAAACAAATTTATTGAAATAAATGGTGCGGGTGAAGGGACTTGAACCCCCACGTCATAAGACACTAGATCCTAAGTCTAGCGCGTCTGCCAATTCCGCCACACCCGCAAATATGAAAATGGTGAGCCATGAAGGACTCGAACCTTCGACCCTCTGATTAAAAGTCAGATGCTCTACCAACTGAGCTAATGGCTCTTAAATGGTGGAGGATGACGGGATCGAACCGCCGACCCCCTGCTTGTAAGGCAGGTGCTCTCCCAGCTGAGCTAATCCTCCGAAGTACAGGATATGCTAATGCGTATCCTGCTAATAAAGATGACCCGTACGGGATTCGAACCCGTGTTACCGCCGTGAAAGGGCGGTGTCTTAACCGCTTGACCAACGGGCCAATAAAATGGCTCCACAGGTAGGACTCGAACCTACGACCGATCGGTTAACAGCCGATAGCTCTACCACTGAGCTATGTGGAACATGGTGGGCCTAAGTGGACTCGAACCACCGACCTCACGCTTATCAGGCGTGCGCTCTAACCAGCTGAGCTATAGGCCCCTTTTGGAGCGGGTGATGGGAATCGAACCCACGCTATCAGCTTGGAAGGCTGAAGTTCTACCATTAAACTACACCCGCATATAAAAATGATGGTCGGGACGACACGATTTGAACATGCGACCCCCTGGTCCCAAACCAGGTGCTCTACCAAGCTGAGCTACTTCCCGTAATAAAAATGGCGTGCCCTGAGAGATTCGAACTCCCGACCTTTTGATTCGTAGTCAAACGCTCTATCCAGCTGAGCTAAGGGCACATATTATAATAATGATGCCGAGGGCCGGACTTGAACCGGCACGGTAGTCACCTACCGCAGGATTTTAAGTCCTGTGTGTCTGCCAATTCCACCACCCCGGCAGGACTTTTACTAAAAGCGGAAGACGAGATTCGAACTCGCGACCCCCACCTTGGCAAGGTGGTGTTCTACCACTGAACTACTTCCGCGTATGGCTGGGCTAGCTGGATTCGAACCAACGCATGACGGAATCAAAATCCGTTGCCTTACCGCTTGGCGATAGCCCAATATATTTTTAAAGATGGGGCGGCTGATGGGAATTGAACCCACGAATGCCGGAATCACAATCCGGTGCGTTAACCACTTCGCCACAACCGCCACTTTATTTAAAAACAATGGTGGCTTGGGACGGAATCGAACCGCCGACACATGGATTTTCAGTCCATTGCTCTACCGACTGAGCTACCAAGCCATTATAAATGAACATAAACTACGTAACTTCTTTGTCTATTTCAAGTCTGTACTGTTCACGGGAATAAACACGCTCGACTTTTCATATCTCCTAATTACTCATTTCTCTTCCTTTATATTAAAAGGAAATGGCGGTCCGGACGGGACTCGAACCCGCGACCTCCTGCGTGACAGGCAGGCATTCTAACCAACTGAACTACCGGACCATTTTGGTTGCGGGGGACGGATTTGAACCGCCGACCTTCGGGTTATGAGCCCGACGAGCTGCCAGACTGCTCCACCCCGCGTCGTTATAAAAGTAATCGGAGATATTTCCCCACTGTAGAGGGCTTCTTTCTCTACAAGCTAGTTCAATAATGACTCATTTGTCGATGTTACTCGTAGCAAATCCAATGTTGAATCGCTCGTCGCTCCACCACACGTCATTTTCAAAAACACCATTTCGCTATTTATGTAAGTTTAAAATGGAGGAGGAAGAGGGATTCGAACCCCCGCGCGGTTTGACCCGCCTGTCGGTTTTCAAGACCGATCCCTTCAGCCAGACTTGGGTATTCCTCCAAATATCTTTCCCTGGTGGATCCTGTAGGACTCGAACCTACGACCAATCGGTTATGAGCCGACCGCTCTGACCAACTGAGCTAAGGATCCTTACTTAATAGCGGCGGAGGGAGTCGAACCCACGACCTCACGGGTATGAACCGTACGCTCTAGCCAGCTGAGCTACACCGCCATAATATAATAATTTTGGTGGAGCCTAGCGGGATCGAACCGCTGACCTCCTGCGTGCAAGGCAGGCGCTCTCCCAGCTGAGCTAAGGCCCCAAAATTGATAATCCTTAAATTGTCCTGCTTTCGAGAACAATCAAATATCGCATTAGTCATCAGTCCAACTACCATAATCGTCAAAGCTGAATTCGACAACTTCTAACAGCTACAGACTTTTTAACTGAGGCGACGTTTAATAACTTAACATATCAAAACTCATTTGACAACACATTTCGAAAAAAAATATCTGAATCGAGACATTTAAAAGTGAATTCCACTAAAACGATTCACCTCATCGCTTTCGAGTGCTATCCTCCGACTAAAATCAGAGATATTTAAAAAGGGGAAAATCAAATAATCTCTCCCAACCTCCAAGCTATTTTTCAAGCTGGCTGTTGCTTTTCAATTCCGTTAACATTTTAACCTGTTTAAAAGTATATCATGAAACACAAGAAGTGCTGCTAATTATTTCGAAAAAATATCTAAACATATATGATGATATTCCGTCAGCAATACAAACCATTTAATCATATTGAATCCAAAGCCCGCTTTAAGTCATTCCAAATATCGTCCCATGCTTCAAGTCCGACTGATAGTGTAAAATATATTTGAAATACTCATCTCTTTTCTTACTTCTGCTGGAACAGTTGCATGTGTCACTTGAAGTTGGGTGCTAAATACTCTAAACACCCTCTTACATCTTATTTTCTGTTTCTGAGTTCAGTTACATATATACTGTTTTTACATCAAAATGATAAAAAAGGTTTCACCTGTTCTCCGTTATTAGCGTTAACTATTAACAGCCGATAGCTTCCTATTTAACACCAAAAAGCACCCACACAGCTCAGTGTAGATGCTCACTTAAAATTTAATCTTACCTAATTTCAGTTTCGCCCCCAATTCTCCCAGTCTCTAAAAATCAATCTTTTCCAAGTACAGCCCACCTGCCTCCGCAGAAACCCGCTTGATTTCGTTCTTTGTGAATGTAAAATGCTTGGTATCTGCTCAGCATCTGTATTTCACCCAACCCAACTTCTATCAACGTTCCGACCATCTTTCTAACCATATTATAAAGAAATCCATTACCGCGCACTCTGAATTTGGATGAAGCCAGCTATTTTCTTCTATATCAATAGAATAGTATTTCACGCACCATGGACTTTTTCTTAGACTTTGCATTTGAAAAAGCAGTAAAATCATGTTCACCTAATAAAATATTGACATGCTTTTTTCATTCTTGTGATATCCAGCTTTTTCTCAACATGCATACTGTACTTTCGCATGAAAGGATTTGTATGTTCCTCGTTCCAGATCTTATACAAATAGGTTTTATCCTTCGCATTATACCGGGCATGAAAACGCTCAGGAACTAACGTAACCTCCGTAACGCTAATATCCTGGGGTAAATATTTATTCAAATATATTCTTAATTTCAGATTCAGCCAGATTCTCACTGATCTTAAAATTGGCTATTTGAGCAAGAGCATGTACACCGGCATCTGTTCTGCTGCATACCAATGATTTCGATTTTTTCCCCTACCATTTCTGTTAATACATTTTCTATTTTTCCTTGAATGGTATTTTCGCCATTACCGAGCCGCTGCCAGCCCTTATAGCGTCCACCATCATATTGAATGGTTAATTTATAATTGTTCATCGTCTTCTCCTTCTGTTAGTCCTATTGTTTCTCCAAATAATGATCCTAATAAAATACGATTCCCTCACACAGCTTCTGCTATATGAGGGAACATATCATCTTTTCTAATAACACATCATATTGTTACATGATAAGTAGGTTATACCCTATTTTATGCCGTGTTTTCTTTCAAGCTTCACTACCGTCTCCACGTGCGTACTATGCGCAAACATATCGACTGGCTGTACTTCCTTTGTCTCGTATCCTCCTTCATCAAGCTCCTTCAAATCACGTGCAAGGGTTGCTGGATTGCAGGAGACATAGACAACACGTTGTGGCTTCATAGCAAGGATCGTTTCAAGCAGCTTTTCGTCACAGCCTTTTCGCGGTGGGTCCACGACTATGACATCAGGGCGAATGCCTTGGGCGTACCACCACGGCATCACGTTTTCCGCTTCACCGACAGCAAAGTCTACATTTTTAATTCCATTTAGTTCAGCGTTACGCTTGGCATCAGCAATGGCATCGGGAACAATTTCTACTCCGTATACATGTTTGGCACGTTGGGCAAGAAATAGAGAGATTGTCCCAATTCCGCAATAAGCATCGATTACTGTTTCATTCCCCGTTAGGTTTGCATATTCAAGCGCCTTATCATAAAGAACCTTCGTCTGTTCTGGGTTGACCTGATAAAAAGAGCGGGCGGAAATAGCGAATTTAATATCGCCAATGTAATCATGAATGTATTCATCGCCCCAAAGAACATGTGTCTCTTCACCGAAGATGACGTTTGTACGCTTTGGATTGATGTTTTGCACAATCGATTTCACATTTGGGATCTGATTACGGATCGCTTCAATGATGTTTTTCTTATTCGGTAATTCTTTTCCTCTTGTCACGAGGACGACCATGATTTCGCCAGTCTGCTTACCATGTCTTGCAACGATATGCCGAAGCGTGCCACGGTGCTTTTCTTCATCATAACCACGGATCCCGTATTTTTTCGCTATGCTTTTTGACAACGCGAATGATTTCGTCGTTTTCTTCGTGCTGTATTAAGCATTGATCCATACTGATAATGCGGTGACTACGCTCTTGATAAAAGCCTGCAATTAAGCCATTTTCATTTTCACCGACAGGAACTTGAGCTTTATTGCGATAACGCCATGGGTTGTCCATGCCAAGAGTTGGGTGAACTAGCGCACCTTTTAATCCACCAATGCGCTCAAGCACGTCCTGAACTTGCTTTTGCTTTACAATAAGCTGAGCCTCGTAGTTTAGGTGTTGTATTTGACAGCCACCACATTGGTTATAAATCGGGCATGGGGGTTCGGCTCGATCTTCGCTTTCCGTTTCAATATTAAGGAGACGAGCAAAGCCATAGCCTTTGTTCGTTTTGGTCACTTTTATGTCAACAACTTCACCTGGCAGAGCCTTTGGTACAAATAGTGTATAACCATTTACCTTAGCAACGCCTGCGCCTTCGTGTGTTAAATCTTCAATTGTTACCTGAAGCTGCTCATTTTTTTGTACAGGTAGTTGTTTTGTCATTCTATTCCGTCCTTTTTGATCTATTCATGGTAGCTATTGTACCATAAAAGATAACAATTCAACTTACTCTTCGGCAATTAGAATTAGTTGGTTATTGGTCATCATTTAAACAATACGAACACCGCCTCATCTCATCCAGGCGGTGTTCGTATTGTTTACTACCTATTAATGAAACTCCACATCAATCTTTTTGCGATCGTCTTTCATTAATTTAGGCATTCTAATTTCAAGAACACCATTTTTATACGATGCTTTTACACCTTCATGCGATACAGGATTTGGAAGTGAGACCGCTCTGTGAAAACGACCGACAAAACGTTCTTGCCTATGCATATGCTCTTCCTTGACCTCATTCGTTCTATTAATAGCTCCGCTAATGCTTAAGGTATTATTTTCAATATTAATATTTACATCTTCTTTCTTTTCAAGCCCAGGAAGATCACAAGAAGCTATTACTTCAGTATCTGTTTCATGAACATCGACTCTAATTCCACCCATATTTTGTTCCATAGCAAAAATGGATGGAAAATCAGAAAAAAGACGGTCGAAATCCTTTCTCATACTAGTCAGTTGTCTAAATGGATCATACGGTGTGAGTGACATTGGTTAAACCTCCTTAGTTTTAGTAACAACAACGTTATTGTGACAGATTAACCACGAAAATATTCCAAATGACGGTAGCTTTTTTTTACACACTAAAAAACGCTTCTACATTGTAGAAACGCCGCTCTATTATCATCTTTAATATTTTTTAATGATACATAGTTTCTGTTTTAAATCGTTTAACCTTTTATATGCTTCATAATAGTCAACATCAATATGTGTTACGACATTAAACATGACATTATGACTATATTGATTCCGAATCGCTGCAAATACGAAAGGTTTCTTTTTTTTCATTATGGCCATTACATCTGCGACTGGTAATGTCACTTCTTTCGTTTTCGTTCTTAAGAATGTCGTAATAAATTGCTTAAATTCAGGTATAGACCGCTTTTCATCTGGAACTTCCATAATCATGTTATCAAATTTTTGCAAAATGTTTTTAAGCTCAGGTTCTTTTAATTCCATTTTTGACTCACTCCTTATCAAATTGGCGCCAAATGAAAACTACATGTTAAGGAGTTCATTTTCACAGGCAACTGGCTGACATAGGTTTCCCGTTAGTCCCTCTAGCTTTGCGTCCTTACTTTTCAATAAGTTTGCCATTTTCTATTTATTCATTATAAAGTTTAGTAAGTTAAGAGTAAACAGATCAACCCCTATCGGTCAAATATTATTCGAAGTTTGTCGATTAAATTATAGGGCATTTTTGTTAATAGGATGATAACATAAAAGGAGATGCGCTGTTTTGGCATCGATTGGTACATACTTATCTTAAATTCATTGATTCATCTTTGTACTCAATTAGATTGGTGAGGGGGGTGATTGTGTGACAGCTCGATATGATAAGGCATTAGAAGATATTTTGTGGTTTACAAGCAAATTAATAGGGTCAAGGACACTTTTCGTCAGCCATATTGAGGAAACGTTTAAAGTGATAAAAGTGTTCAACCAAAATGGAAGTGATTTGCCTGAGGGTATAGAATTACCAAAAGATCATTCTATATGACACCTTATTCCTACTAACGGTCGGGAACCGTTAATCATAAATGATACAAAACAAGATGCGAGAGCAAATATATTGGATGCCATTTATGACGCAAATATCGGGTCTTATCTAGGCATGCCCGTCTATTTATCAAATGGCAAAATGTTTGGAACGGTTTGCGCAATCGATCCAGAACCTTATGCATTTAACGAGCAAGAAATAGAAGCCATTGAAAGACTATCATCCATTGTCTCCGTTATATTAGAAAATGCAACAAGATCAAGTTATGATGAATATAATGATAAATTAATAAGGCTCGAAAAATTAGCCTTGCTTGGTCAGCTATCTGCAGGACTAGCGCATGAATTACGTAATCCTATGCAATCTGTTCGTGGCTTCGTGCAGCTCTTATTTGAAAATAAAAAAGAGGAACACTATCGTGATATTGTCTTAGGTGAATTAGATCGAATGAATGATTTAGTAAGCGATTTCTTACTCGTAACACAACCAACAGCTCCTAAGCGAGTAGATCAAGACTTAAAACAAATCGTTAATGACACGATTGAATTTATCGAAAGCGAGGCAACTCTTCATAATGTAGAGATTACCCTTTCGTTAAAAACACCAAAAACTCATGTATCTGTTGATGCATCACAAATAAAACAAGTTCTAATTAATGTCTTAAAAAATGCGATAGAGGCAGTTTGTAAAGAAAAAGGGAAAATTGATATCGAAGTCAATGCTTACAATGATCATGAGGTAGTCATTGAAGTGACAGACAACGGTCCAGGTATTCCAGTATCCATCATAGGAAGAATGGGCGAACCTTTCTTTTCGACAAAAGAAGGTGGAACTGGTTTAGGATTATCAATTTCACAAAGAATCATCCAAGAGCATAAAGGAACGATTCGTTTTGAGAATGGAGAAGACGGCACAAAGGTAACCATAGCATTACCATTACTAGAGGAGAAAGCATCTGATGACGAGCTTCCAGTTAGAAAATCATACACCTATTAACAGGCACGAGACATGAGCAAAATTTAGTTCATGTCTCGTACTTCTTGTAGCTTACATGCTGTCATTTCTACCTCCTTTGGATTTGCCTAATGATATAGAGCACTCCACCAATCATAACACCAGCGTTCAATAGTTGAATGAAAAAGATCCCCAAAAATACGACAAATGAGCATTATCCAACAATAAATAACCTCAATAATATCATCTTAATTCCCACTTGGACCTGCCCCATTATTTGAACGTCTTCTTTTTTTAATCGCATTAACACCCATAATCACAACAATTAACTCTTCGCTCGATAGATTCGTTGATTTGTTTTCTAGCTTAAAAGCAGGTGAAGAAAAAAAGCTATCGACACACGTAAAAACAGCCACTTCTCTATATTGATGATCTTTTACATGATACTCTCTTGAAAAAAGGACGAGATAATTTCAAATGTACCACGATCTTTTAACAAAACAAAAAGCTGACCCATTTTTCACCTACCCTATAATCCGTTCTCTCCATCTTCTTTCATAGAGCACTTATTATTAGAGCAGGCTTGTATACTGAGTCAGCTTTTTCTAGGATTTACGTTTTCTCTCTTTCGGTGTGAGCATTTGAAAATGTTGATACATATTCACGAATTCGGCTGGGAGTGTCCCACCATATTCGCCATCAAGGTTCAGTTGCATCTTGCCTTCAACTTGTACTTTGATCCGATTCGCTTGTACATACATGACTTTTTCATGATTTAAATGCTCGCCACGTAACGCCAGAGTAGCCTAAATGGAGGAACTCTGGGAAGGAAAGCTTTTTGACAATAATAAAATCAAACATTCCATCTTGGATAGACGCCTCTGGAGCTAGTTTCTCAAATCCACCAACTGAGTTGGTATTTGAAATGAGAAACATCATAATTTCACCTTCAAAAAGTTTTCCATCGTATTCAATCTTTACATTCGTCGGAGTAACTTGGGGAAGCTTCTCAATTCCTTTTATATAATAAGCAAGCTGACCAACTGCTGTTTTAAGCTTACTTGGAACTTCATATGTAAGCTCCGTTAATGTTCCACCTGCAGCAATATTAATAAAATATCGATCATCGACTTTACCAATATCAATTGGTTCAACATGATCTACCACATAAAACGTCACATGCCTTTTCAATATCTCGTGGAATCCCAAGAGCCCGCGCAAAATCATTCGTTGTCCCAGCAGGAATTAAGCCAAGCATCGGTCTTTTTTCTAAATCAGCAAGACCATTTACCACTTCAAAAATCGTGCCATCCCCACCTGCTGCAATCACTAAATCATATCCATTCTCTCCTGCTTTCGTGCAGCTCTTTTCGCACATCCTTCACCTGTTGTTGCATGAGCAGATGTTTCATAGCCAGCTTTTTCAAGTCGTTCAAGCACATAAGCTAAGTTTTTACGTATTTGTTCACGTCCAGACGTTGGATTATAAATGAGACGAGCTCTTTTCATTTCGCATCCCCTATTTCATTAATTGATTTCTCATCCACTTTTTGTCATTGTTCATCTGCTTGTATTGTACATCAAAATAATAGGAAACAACACTCGTTTTGCTTATGAATCCATTCTATTGCATTCTGCTCTACTCGTTAAAAAAACGCCTCTCTCCATTTTTGGAGAAAGACGTTCATGTTATTAACGCTTAGCGATTTCTTCAAGTAATAGTTTATTAACCATTGGCGGATTTGCTTTCCCTTTTGTAGCTTTCATAATTTGACCAACTAAGAAGCCAATCGCACGGTCTTTACCGTTCTTGTAATCTTCAATCGATTGCGGATTGTTATCAAGAACTTCTGTGACCATTTTACGAAGCTCACCTTCATCCGAAATTTGAACAAGGCCTTTGTCTTTCACGATTTGTTCTGGATCTCCACCTTTTTCAATTAACTCTTTGAATACTTTCTTCGCAATTTTCGATGAAATCGTCCTTTTTCAATCAGTTGAATCATTTCTGCAAGACCTTCAGGTGTTAAGAGCTACATCTTGAAGTTCTTTTTGTTCTGCATTTAAATAAGCAGATACTTCACCCATTAACCAGTTGGATGCTAGCTTCGCATCAGCACCTTGCTTGCAATCGTTTCTTCAAAGAAATCAGACATTTCCTTTGTCAATGTTAAGACCATTGCATCATATGCCGGAAGCCAAGCTCTTCAACATAACGCTTCTTACGAGCATCTGGAAGCTCTGGAATTTCAGCACGAATGCGATCTTTCCACTCATCATCAATATGAAGAGCAACTAGATCTGGCTCAGGGAAGTAACGATAATCATCAGATCCTTCTTTTACACGCATTAAGATCGTTTTATTCGCTGCTTCATCATAGCGACGTGTTTCCTGCTCAATAACACCACCAGAAAGAAGAACTTGTTCTTGACGCTTTTCTTCATACTCAAGTCCTTTACGAACAAAGTTAAAGGAGTTTAAGTTCTTTAAGCTCTGCTTTTGTACCGAACTTTTCTTGTCCAACTGGACGAAGTGAAATATTCGCATCACAACGAAGTGAGCCTTCTTCCATTTTACAATCAGATACACCTGTATATTGAATGATTGATTTTAACTTTTCAAGATATGCATATGCTTCTTCTGGTGTACGAATATCTGGCTCTGAAACGATCTCAATAAGAGGTGTTCCTTGACGGTTAAAGTCAACAAGCGAGTAACCATCACCTGAATGCGTCAATTTCCCTGCATCTTCTTCTAAGATGAAGACGAGTAATACCAATACGCTTCTTCTTACCTTCTACTTCAATTTCAATCCAGCCATGCTCACCGATTGGCTTATCAAATTGAGAAATTTGATAAGCTTTTGGATTATCTGGATAGAAATAGTTTTTACGGTCAAATTTTGTGTCTGTTGCAACTTCACAATTTAAGGCCATTGCCGCTTTCATTGCAAATTCTACAGCCTATTTATTTAACACAGGCAATACGCCTGGATAGCCTAAGTCAATGACACTTGTGTTCGTGTTTGGATCTGCTCCGAAATGATTCGGACTAGCTGAGAAAATTTTCGAATCTGTTTTTAACTCAACGTGGACTTCAAGTCCAATAATTGTTTCAAAATTCATCGTTTTTTCCCTCCTTACAGTGTTGGTTTTTGTGTATGATAATCAGTTGCTTGCTCAAACGCATGAGCAACACGGTAAACTGTGCTTTCATCAAAATGTTTACCAATAATTTGCAAACCAAGTGGAAGACCATTTTGAAATCCACATGGAACAGAAATTCCAGGTACACCTGCAAGATTCACTGGAATCGTTAAAATATCATTTGCATACATTGTTAATGGATCATTTGTCTTTTCACCAATTTTAAATGCTGGTGTTGGCGTTGTTGGTCCAATAATGACATCATATTTTTCAAATACCTTTTCAAAGTCTTGTTTGATTAATGTACGAACTTGTTGTGCTTTTTTATAATAAGCATCATAATAACCAGAGCTTAATGCAAATGTTCCAAGCATAATACGACGCTTCACTTCGTCACCAAAGCCTTCAGCGCGTGTTTGCTTGTACATTTCAATCAAGTTTTCTGCATTATCTGTACGGTAACCATAACGTACACCATCAAAACGTGAAAGGTTCGCTGATGCTTCAGAAGAAGATAGTAAATAGTACGTTGCAAGAGCATATTTGAATGTGGAAGAGAAACCTCTTCCCATGTTGCTCCTAGTCCTTCAAGTACTTTTAATGCATCTAAGACAGATTGCTTCACTTCTTCTTGACACCTTCTCCTAAGTATTCTTTCGGAACAGCAATCTTTAATCCTTTTACATCTCCTGTTAAGAGCAGAAAGGAAGTCTGGAACTTCCACATTTGCTGATGTTGAATCCATTGGATCTACACCTGTAATCGCTTGAAGTAAGTATGCATTGTCTTCAACGTTCGTGTAATTGGACCAATTTGATCAAGTGAAGATGCAAATGCAACAAGCCCATAACGAGATACGCGTCCATATGTAGGTTTTAATCCAACAACACCACAATAAGCAGCTGGCTGACGGATGGAACCACCTGTATCAGATCCTAATGAGAATGGAACTTCTCCAGCTGCAACCGCTGCAGCTGAACCACCACTAGAGCCACCTGGAACATAGTCTAAGATTCCATGGATTTTTCGTTTCTTGAAATGCAGAGTTCTCAGTTGAAGAACCCATTGCAAATTCATCCATATTTAGTTTTCCAATTGTAATCGCTTGTGCAGCTTGAAGCTTTTGTACAACAGTAGCATCATAAATTGGATTAAAGTTTTCCAAAATTCGACTTGAACAAGTTGTACGAAGATCCTTCGTCACAATATTATCTTTTACACCAATTGGCATACCAAATAAAAGCCCGCGTTCAGCATTTGAGCTAAGTGCTTCGTCTAGCTCTGCAGCATGAGCGCGCGCCTTTTCTTCGTTTAATGTAACAAACGCTTTTACTTTATCGTCTACTTCTGCAATACGTTTATATGATTCGTCAACTAGGTCAGACACTTTCACTTCTTTGTTTTGAAGCATTGTATGTAACTCTGACATCTTATGGTCAAATAATGACATGAAGTGATTCCTCCTACTATTCTAGAATTGATGGAACACGAATTTGTCCATCTTCATGATCTGGCGCGTTTTTTAATACATCTTCAATCGGTAAGCCTTTTCCTGCCTTGTCCTCACGTAATACATTCTTCATATCAAGAACATGAGAAGTCGGCTCAACACCTGTTGTATCTAGTTCATTCAACTGTTCTGCAAATGTAATAATCGCATCAAGTTGTTCTGTGAACATTTCTGCTTCTTCATCAGTGATCGCAAGTCGTGCTAAATTCGCAACATGCTTCACTTGGTCTACTTGGATTCGGGACATTCTTCATTCACCTCCGAGAAAATTCGAGCATTTTGACAATATTCTTATGATACCAAATTCCACTACTATAGGCAACAAAGCCAGCCGAATGAAACGCTTACAATTCTGAATAAAAAAGATAGTATTTTGTTAAAAAAAACGTGGCTTATCATCAACATTCATAGTCTTTTTTTCATTCAGAACATGACCGTGATAATCACCCTTTCTGATTCCATGAGAAAAGCCTCTCACAACATGGAGATGTCATGAAAGGCTTGGTTATATAAAGGGTTGCTTAACGAGATCCTTTTATATACGGTTTTCCGATTGCTTTTGGTCCTTCCGCACGTCCGACAAATCCAGCAAGAGCAAGAATCGTTAAGACGTAAGGAGCAATCAGTAAAAAGACTGGCGGAACATTTGCAAGCAACGGAATTTGTTGTCCTGTAATACTTAATGCCTGAGCTAATCCAAAGAAAAGCGCTGCCCCCATTGCACCAAGCGGATGCCATTTCCCAAAGATTAAGGCAGCTAGTGCCATAAACCCTTGCCCAAGAATCGTTGTACCTGAAAAGTTCCCTGAGAATGTGACCGCGAATACTGCCCCCCCAAGACCAGCGAAGGCACCACTAAGCATGACACCAATATAACGCATTTTATTGACATTAATCCCCATTGTATCTGCTGCCATTGGATGCTCGCCAACAGAACGGAGGCGAAGGCCAAATGGTGTAAAGAAGACAACGAAATAGACAACGAGCGCCAAGATAATCGCAATATACGACGTAATATAAGCGCTTGAAAAGAAAAGCGGACCGATAATAGGAATGTCACTTAAAACAGGTACATCAAAACGATAAACGCGGTTTTGAATATAATCGGTCTGCCCTTTATTGTAGAACAGACGAACTAAAAAGACACACAAACCAACAGCTAGGAAGTTCAAGGCGACGCCACTGACTATTTGATCGGCACGAAAGCTAATCGAAGCGACAGCATGAAACAGTGAGAATATCGCACCAATGATGACCGCCGCTAATAAGGCGAGCCATGTCGAAGCCCCTCCGAGACCCATTCCTTCCAAGGTTAATGTCACGACAATACTAGTGAAAGCCCCCATGACCATTAAACCTTCAAGACCAATGTTGACGACACCTGAACGCTCACTAAATAGTCCACCGAGTGCTGTTAGGATGAGTGGAGCTGCTAAGTAAATCGCTGCTGGAATCACGAGCGCTATAATTTGCATAAAGTCCATCATACATCCTCCTTTTTCACACGATTTATCACCCAGCGAATAATATAGCTAGATGCCACAAAGAAAATAATAAGGGCAATGACAATATCAACCAGCTCTGTCGGCACTCCAGCTTGTGACTGCATGTTCAATGCTCCAACTTTTAATCCACCAAATAAGAAGGAAGCAATCGCAACACCAACAGCCGTATTTGCACCAAGAAGGGCAACTGCGATACCGTCAAATCCGACGCCTGAGAAACCTGAAAGAATGCTCATATACCCGTAAGTGCCTAGTCCCTCCATCGCACCTGCGACACCAGCAAAACCACCAGAAATGACCATCGATAAAACAATATTCTTCTCAACACTCATTCCTGCATATTGTGAAGCGTGTTGATTAAAACCAACCGCTCTTAGCTCATACCCTTTCGATGTTCTCCAGAGGATAAACCACATGATTAGACACCCGATAATAGCCACAATAAAGCCAAAATGAAGACGTGAATAATCGGTCAATGATTGTAAAAATGGAGATGCTAAAGATGCTGTCGGTGAAATCGAATCCGTCCGTTCTCCTGGCACAAACAAATAGGCACGAATAATCGCATTTGCCGTATACAAAGCGATATAGTTCATCATAATCGTGACAATAACTTCATGGACTTTAAAGCGTGCTTTTAATAGTCCTGGAATGAAACCCCACAGTGCACCAGCTAAAGCACCAGCTAGAATCGCTACTGGTAAATGAATGAACTTCGGTAATTCTAGGGCAATTCCGACGTAGACCGATGCCAGCCAGCCAACAATCAATTGACCTTCAACCCCGATGTTTAAAAGCCCAGTCCGAAAAGCAAAGGCAACCGCTAACCCAGCAAGAATTAAAGGCGTCATTGTCCGAATCGTCTCACCAATATAATACGTATCGCCAAAAATTCCTCTTAGTAATGCCGAATAACCTAAGATAGGGTTATAACCACTAATAAGCATGATAATAGCGCCAATAATTGCCCCAAGTGTTACAGCTATTAATGGAACAACTAACGATAGTACTCTCCCTTTAGGAAGCCATTTCGCTATCACTTTGCTTCACCTTCTTTCTCTTTCTTACCGCCGGCCATTAGGAGTCCAAGCTCTTGTTCATTCGTGCTAGACGCATCAACAATCGCGACAATCTCTCCCTCATACATAACAGCAATACGATCACTCACATTTAAAATTTCATCAAGTTCAAGCGACATCAGCAAGACCGCTTTCCCTTTATCACGCTCTTGAATGAGTCGTTTATGAATCGATTCAATTGCCCCAACATCTAATCCACGAGTTGGCTGAGCTGCAATTAAGAAATCTGGAGAGCGATCAACTTCGCGAGCAATAATCGCTTTCTGCTGATTTCCACCTGACAAGGCACGAGCTTCCGTATATTCACTAGGTGTCCGCACATCAAAATCTTCAATTAGTTGTCGTGCCTTTTTATAAATTTCTGGATAGTTTAAGATCCCATTTTTAGAATATGGTTGTTGGTAATAAGTTTGTAGTACAATATTTTCACCAATTGCAAAATCGAGAACAAGACCGTGCTTATGACGATCCTCTGGAATGTGGCCAATACCAGACTCCGTAACTTTACGGGGCTTTAAATTGGTAATATCCTTTCCGTTTAACGTAATCGTACCAGAATCAGCTTTACGTAGTCCGGTAATCGCTTCAATCAATTCCGTTTGCCCATTTCCTTCTACTCCAGCAAGACCAATAATTTCTCCTGATTTCATTTCAATGTTAAGATTGTTGACAGCATGAACGCCTCGAGACCCTTTAACCGTCAAATCTTTCACTGCTAGGACAACATCCTTAGGCTCTGCTGGACTTTTTTCTACCTCAAAATTCACTTCTCGTCCAACCATCATCGCTGCCAATTTGTCTACATCCGTTTCACTGACATCAACGGTGCCGATCCCTTTTCCTCGACGAATAACGGTACAGCGGTCACAAACAGACATAATTTCTTTTAATTTATGCGTAATAAGAATAATCGATTTCCCTTCAGCCACTAACGTTTTCATAATACTAATAAGCTCTTGAATTTCTTGAGGTGTTAGAACAGCAGTAGGCTCATCAAAAATAAGAATATCAGCGCCACGATAAAGCGTTTTTAAAATCTCAACGCGTTGCTGCATTCCTACTGAAATATCTTCAATTTTCGCATATGGATCTACTTTTAAACCGTAGCGATTAGAAATATCTTCAACTTCTTTTGCGGCTTTTTTTATATTAATTCGTCCGCCTTTACTAGGTTCATTTCCTAAAATGATATTTTCCGTTACGCTAAACTTCTCCACAAGCATAAAATGCTGGTGCACCATTCCAATGCCCAGACGATTTGCGACATTAGGGTCTGTAATTTTCACTTTTTCACCCCGAACAACAATTTCACCTTTCTCTGGCTGATACAGTCCAAAAAGAACATTCATTAACGTGGACTTACCGGCACCATTTTCACCAAGGAGCGCATGAATTTCTCCTTTTTTCACTTGGAGCGTAATATTATCATTTGCAACAATCCCTGGAAATTCTTTGCGGATGTTATTCATTTCAATAACATAGCTCATTCTCTTTCACTCCTTACTTCTTTGCTAGAACCATCTTTAATGACCTGGTATTTATTCGAGCTTAATGGGTTGTTAGGAAAATTTGGCCTTTTTTAAATCACTTCAGAAAGGTATCATGATTTTAATCTTTTCTATTAGAAAAAAAGAGGCAATGATGGATTGGGCAAACAGCAATCCGTCATTGTCCCTTTTGCCTCCATGTCTTATCTTCTATAGTACCGATACCCTAATCTATTCTCTTCTCATTTCTATTAGAAAAGGGTGACTCACTATGAAAGTTCTGACCACTAGTAACGCAATACCCGGCGGAATTTACTTAACACGCACAACATATTGTGAAGACTAGCCGAGGTCAGACCCTTATGAGTCACCCTGCATGAAACCCACGTTTTGTGAGCGATTTTAAGAATTTTATTTCTTATAGGGAGGAAAGATACTCTTCATATTCATCATCTGTTTGCGGTACAGAAATCTCACCAGCTTGAATCTGTGCTTTATATTCTTCTACAGCAGCAAGAGCTTCTTCCGTCACATTATCTGTTGTTGGTGCAATTCCAACTGCATCTTCTTCTAAACCATACTCAAGAACTTCTCCACCTGGGAAATCGCCATTCATTGTACGTTCAGAAACAAGGTATACAGCTGTGTCTACGCGCTTTACCATTGACGTTAATGTAACGGACTCTTCACCGTACATACCTTCTTCATGCTGGTCACGGTCTACACCAATTGCCCATACGACTTCTCCGTTACGAGCACGGTTAATCGCTTCAGTAAATAGTCCATTACCTGCACCACCAGCAGCATGATAAATAATATCTGCTCCTTGGCCATACATATTGTTTGCAATTTGTTGTCCACGAGTTGCATCATTGAAGCTTTCAGCATATTGAGTCAAAATTTCAGCATCTGGATTAACAGCCTTTACGCCTGCTTTAAATCCATTTTCGAATTTCTTAATTAATTCACTCTCCACGCCACCAATGAAACCTACTTTATTTCCTTCTGTTTGCAAGCCAGCTATAACGCCAACAAGGAAGGATCCTTCATGTTCTTTAAATGTTACATTCGCTACATTTTCATATGGGTTACCTTCAGCATCTAAAACAACTGTATCAACGATCGCAATTTGTGCGTCTTCAACTTGCTCAGCAATTGTACGTACTGCATCTTCCATTAAGAAACCAATACCCCAAACAAGGTCAGATTCCTCACGAACAAGAGTACGAATATTCGGTTCGAAATCATCCATTGTTGCTGATTGTAAGTAACGATAACCAGTTCCTTCTTCTAGACCCATCTCTTGACCGAATGCAGAAAGACCTTCCCACGCAGATTGGTTAAATGATTTGTCATCGATCCCACCAACATCTGTTACCATTGAAACAGTAAAATCTGCATTTTCACCAGCAGGCTCTTCAGATGGAGCTGCATCCTCTGTTGTTTCAGGCTCTTCTTCACCAGCACCACAAGCAGAAAGAGCGACAACTGCTGCAACAGTCATTGTTAACGTACGTAACCACTTTTTCATCTTTGTATTTCCCCCTTTTTTCTCATAAGTGAAAACGCTTAACAATCGTACATAAATGATCATCATTTTCGACGTAACAAAATTAAGACAAAACGCTTATCCTAAAGTTAAATTTCAAAAAGTCTCTCTAAGTATAAAACTTGTCTACTTCTTGTTTACGTCACTGCCTTTAATTAAGACGTAATAGCTGTCATTTAATGACGAAATTAAATAAGCGTTAACGATTTTAAGCATGCTCGTTAGACATCAGACCTCTTTGAAAAATGAGATCCCCCGAACGACATAAATATATCATGTTATTCATGAATAATAAATACTTTTTTCATTAAATTCAATGTTCGTTACATATTATTTACGACAGCTCTATTAATAGAAAGCGATTACAATCCTGTTCTTCATTTCATACAGGATACGTAACTGCTTTCAATATGTTATCACAATGTATGATTTTCTCTAAACTATTTTATTATAAAGAAAGAATTTGCTCTTGACTACTGTTAACTCGTCATTAGTCGCGAACAAATTCTTTCCTTTTAATTGTATACATGTATAAATGGTTCTTCATTTGGGTTTTGAATAATAATACTTTCTGTTTTCCCTGCTACAGAAGTGATGGAAACACTTACTTTGTAGCCCCCTTGAAAACGTTGTGGAATCAAGCTAGCAACATATTGTGAAAGAGCTACAATTTCAGCCTTTCCTTGATAGCGAAGAGGAATTTCAATTGATAATTCCTGAATTTGATTATCTTCATAACGCCCTTTCCCCACTACACCAATATACGTATCAAAGAACCCTTGAATATCATCTTTAAAACGTTGAAATTGATCTGCTTCATTACGTGCCTCTTGAGTGGCTTCACTTGAAGGAAAGAGATAATAGCGCTCATTAATTCGTTGCCATCTCTCTAAATCATTACGTGGCTCCGCCTCTGATTTTGCAATAAAGTTACCTGGGATAACGGATTCACGTGGTTGTTCACGAAATAACGCGACAACAATTGGCACATCTTGAAAGGCACCATTTTCTCGATTTTCAGAGCGTAATCGTTCAACAACCTCTTGAGCGATTCGCTGGCCTTCTCGCTCCATTGCTTCATCGGAAATGGGTGTTTCATAGAAATAATAACGCCCTTGTTCATCTTCTACTCTAAAATTATAGACACTATTCATCGACAGCCCAATCACAATCCCACCAAGATTTAATTGTCCATTTTCACCTTCAACAAGATAGTTGTGCTCAAGGATATGAGACAAATAGCGTGGTTGGCTCTCCTCTTGTTCTTGCATCGAATCGCCTTCACCTAGAGCCGGATTTAAGCCTTCTGGATTTTCTTCACTGTTACGCATTAACCACTTATTAAGTTCTTCACGGTTAATAAATTGTCCTTCTCTAAAAAAGTAGTTCTCTGGATCAAAATATTCCTGAGCAATTCGTGTTAACCCTATCTCTAACTGATCCAAATCAAGTCGATTGTATACAACTGAATTTCCAAATCCTCTTGATTCACCATGCAAATACGAACCATCGTATAAAACACTTTGATAATAATTGTCAGGTGTAACAACTTGCGGAACAACTTCCACTACTTGCTCTTCCGTTTCAGTAGGCTCCTCTACAACCTGTTCTTCCTCTTGCTGAGAAATTGGAAAACACCCTGCTAAAAGTAACAGAATAAGAGAAGTGACTCCAAAACGTTTGATCATACAATCTCCCCCCTCTCGATGTCTAAGATTGTTCAAGCGCAGCTAATGCGTCTACAAGCTGCTGTTCATCCCAAATGTCTATTTTTAGTTCCACAGCCTTATCTCGCTTAGAACCTGCATCTTCACCTGCAATGACTAAATCCGTCTTCTTACTCACACTTCCTGTTACTTTGCCACCAAGTGCTTCAATTTTTTCCTTTGCCTCACCACGTGTTAATTGCTCTAGCTTTCCCTGTTAAAACAACCGTCTTTCCAGCAAAAGGACTGTCAGCGACCTCTTCTCTAGCAGGAGGTCTTGCTCCCTTATAGCTTACATTCACACCTAAATCAGCAAGCTCATCTATTAATGCCGTGACTTCAGGTTTGGCAAAATAACGGACAATAGATGCTGCCATTTTCTCACCGATCTCATTGACGGCGATTAGCTCTTCTTCCGACGCTTGCTGGAGCTTGGTCATCGTTTCAAACTCGATCGCCAGTGTTTTTGCGGCCTTTGCCCCAACAAAGCGAATACCTAAACCAAACAAAAGTCGCTCAAGTGAATTTTCCTTTGACTTCTCAATTGCCTCTAAAAGATTATCAACCGATTTTTCACCCATGCGTTCGAGTTGAAGCAATTCATCACGCTCGAGCTTATACAAGTCAGCAACATTCGTAATTAGACGATGCTCAAATAATTGACTGATGACTTTTTCACCTAACCCATCAATATTCATCGCATTTCTTGAAACAAAATGAATCAATCCTTCACGAATTTGCGCTGGACATTGTGGATTAATACAACGCAGGGCAACCTCACCCTCTAAGCGAACAAGCTCACTCTCACAAGCTGGACAATGCGTCGGCATCGTAAAATCTCGCTCTTCGCCTGTTCGCATATCGGTAAGGACATTGACAACTTCTGGAATAATATCTCCCGCTTTTTTGATAACAACGGAATCACCAAGTTTAATGATCCTTTTCACGAATTAAATCTTCATTATGAAGAGATGCACGTTTCACCGTTGTACCTGCAACTGTAACAGGAGCAAGCAATGCTGTTGGCGTAATAACACCTGTCCGACCAACACTAAGCTCAATGTCTTCCAAAGTCGTCACAACCTCTTCAGCTGGAAACTTAAAAGCAATCGCCCATCGTGGACTTTTTGCTGTGAAGCCTAGTTCCCTTTGCTGATCTAGTTGATCAACTTTAATAACGATTCCATCAATTTCATAAGGAAGTGTTGCTCTTTTTTCGACCCATTCTTCCGTATAGGCGATCACTTCCTCAATATCCTTGCAATGCTTACTTTCATTATTGATTCGAAAGCCTAGCTCTTTTAAATACGCAAGTCCTTCATGATGGGAAGAGATGTCCTTCCCTTCAAGATAACTGATCGCATAAAGAAAGATTGATAAATTTCGCTTTGCTGCTAATTTCGGATCAAGCTGACGCAGTGAACCTGCTGCTGCATTGCGCGGATTCGCAAATTTCTCTTCCCCTGCTTGCTCTTTCGCTTCATTTAACTTCTCGAACGAAGGCTTCGGCATATACGCTTCACCGCGCACCTCTATATCAACCGCATCTTTTAAACGCAAAGGAATCGCAGAAATGGTTTTCAAATTAGCGGTGATATCCTCCCCAATTGTCCCATCACCACGTGTGGCCCCTCGAACAAATTTTCCTTTTTCATACATGAGAGACACAGCCAAACCATCGATTTTTAATTCACAGCTGTAGCTTACATCCCCGTCAATGACCTGACGTACACGACGATCAAAATCACGCAGATCATCCGCAGAAAATGCATTTCCTAGACTTAACATCGGAATGCGATGCTCAACCTTCTCAAAAAACGGTAATGGCTCGCCTCCAACGCGTACAGAAGGTGAATCATCACTAATCAACTCAGGATATTGTTCTTCAAGCTTGATCAACTCTTGCATTAGCTTGTCATATTCACGATCCGAAACAAGTGGGTTATCAAGCACATAATAATGATAGCCATATTCTTCTAACTGCTCACGAAGCTCTTCAATTCGCTTCTCGGCATCTTGTCGCTCCATTGCTTTCGTCCTTTCTATTGCTTCGTAATCGGTGCAAATTTAGCAAATAGTCGTTTCACACCAATTGGGTTAGGAAAGGCAATATCTAATTCAATCGACTCTCCTTCTCCTTTCATACTCACAACTGTGCCGACTCCCCACTTTTTATGCTCTGCTTTATCACCAACACGCCATGAAATTTGATCTCCACCCGTTTGTACAACTTGTGATCTAGTCGTTCGCGATGAAGGCTGAGGCGTCGCTGTTTGACGAGATGACGTCATCCAGCTTGGTGCTTGCTTCACTTCATTTAATGATTCCATACATTCATCAGGAATTTCAGCAATGAAACGAGATGGTGGATTTGTATTCGTCCGTCCGTATAATGTCCGTAATCTCGCATTTGTTAAGTAGAGTTCTTTTTCCGCACGAGTAATCCCAACATACGCCAAGCCTACGCTCTTCTTCCATTTCTTCTTCCTCAAATAACGAGCGACTATGCGGGAAAATCCCTTCCTCCATCCCAATTAAGAAAACAAGCGGGAACTCAAGCCCTTTTGCTGAATGGAGCGTCATTAGTGTGATCGCATCTTTCGGCTTGCCTTCGTTTTCCTCATCAAGCTTGTCAATATCAGCAACAAGCGCTAAATCTGTCAAAAAGGCAACGAGTGACTTATCTTCATTTTGCTTTTCAAATTCCTGCGTTACAGTGATAAATTCATCAATATTTTCTAAACGACTTTGCGCTTCAATTGATTGTTCATTTTTTAGCATGTCACGATAGCCCGTTCGCTCAAGTAGCTCTTCGACTAACTCTGTCACAGACAAATATTCCTGCATGTCTACCCAATTGTTCAATTGCTTCGAGAAATCTTGGAGCTTTGTGACCGCGCGACCACTTAATCCAATTTGCTCAACCTCTTGCAGGGCTGCAAATAATGATAGATCTTGATCCGTTGCATAAGCACCGATTTTATCAACCGTCGTTGCTCCAATACCACGCTTTGGTACATTAACAATTCGTTGCAAGCTAATGTCATCATCAGGGTTCGCAATCAAACGTAAATAAGCGAGTAGATCTTTAATTTCTTTTCGATCATAGAACTTAGTTCCGCCAACGATATTGTAATCAATATTCGATTTCACAAAAAATTCCTCAATCACACGCGACTGAGCATTTGTGCGGTACAAAATTGCAATATCAGAATATTTGTATGTTCCATTTTTCAATGCTTCTTGAATCTTTTCCACAACAAACTGCGCCTCTGATTGTTCCGTATCAGCAGAAAAATAACCAATCTTCACACCACTATCATTTTCTGTCCAGAGGTTCTTTTTCTTACGGTTCATGTTATTAGCAATCACTTCGTTTGCAGCTTGAAGGATCGTTTTCGTCGAACGATAATTTTGTTCAAGCAAAATAACCTTTGCATTCGGATAGTCTTCCTCAAAGGATAAAATGTTAGCAATATCCGCCCCACGCCAACGATAAATCGATTGATCAGAATCCCCAACGACGCAAATATTTTTCAGCTTATCACTTAACATATTCACAAGCATGTATTGAGCACGGTTCGTATCTTGATACTCATCAACTAAGATATACTGAAATTTACGTTGATAGAATTCCAACACTTCTGGAACAAGCTTAAATAGCTCTGTTGTTTTCATAATTAAGTCATCAAAATCTAGCGCCTGATTTTTCTTTAACTGCTTCTGGTATTCCACGTAGACATCAGCAACCGTTTGTTCATATGGCCCCTTCGCCGTGCTTGCAAAGGCATCTGGTTTCTTCAATTCATTCTTTGCACTACTAATGGTTCCAAGAATGCTTCTTGGTTCAAACTTCTTTGGATCAATGTTACTCTTTTTTAAGATTTGTTTAATAACCGATAATTGATCAGTCGAATCTAGTATCGTAAAATTGCGATTATAGCCAATTCGATCAATATCACGGCGTAAAATTCGCACACACATCGAGTGAAATGTTGAAATCCAAATATCTTCTGCGATTGGTCCCACAAGCTGCGCGACACGATCCTTCATCTCACGTGCAGCTTTATTTGTGAATGTTATCGCCAACACGCTCCACGGTGCAATTCCTTTTTCACGTAGTAAGTAGGCAATACGGTGCGTTAACACACGTGTCTTACCACTACCTGCACCTGCCATCAATAAAAGCGGCCCTTCTGTATGAGTAACGGCTTCTCTCTGCTCGGGATTCAGTCCTGCGAGCATTTTCTCAATAATTTTCGCTTGCACATTCCCACCACCAAACAAATGTTCTTATTTTCATTTTACCTCGTTCATGGTTCTATTTCAATGTCTCTTTTACCGCAGCAACAGTTTTCAAAGCTGCTTCAACGTCATCATAAATCAGATTTCCAACGATTACGGTATCCGCATATTCGGCCATTTCTCGTGCCTGTTCAACCGATCGAATACCGCCACCATAAAATAGTTTCGTGCTCTCAAGCACAGACGAAACCTCTTTGACCACGTCAGAATTACCATACACACCACTATACTCTAAATAAAAGACTGGAAAATGATAAAGTTTTTCTGCCATCCGTGCATAAGCAACGACATCATCAACCGATAAATCCGTCTTCGCTTCTGTTAGCTGGGCTACCTTCGCTTCAGGATTTAACACACAGTAGCCTTCAACGACGAGTTCATCCCAATTCATAATTGCACCGTATTCCTTAATGGCCTCGTGATGATAACCTAACACCCATTCAACTTTCGCACTATTCATCACAGACGGAATAAAAAAGTAGTCGAACCCAGGTGTAATCGCCTCAATATTCGACACCTCAAGCGCGCATGACACTGTAAAACGTCTAATGCGAGCAAGCAGCTGCAGCGTATTATCAAGTGTTACCCCATCCGTTCCACCAATAATTAACCCATCTGTTCCCGATTCACAAATCGCTTCAAGGTCCTCATCTGAAATCTCTTTATTCGGATCTAATTTATAAACATGTCGCCACTCTTGATACTCAAGCATTGTTATCATTCAACTCCTACTATCTCACCTGAAATACACTACCTTATCCCGTTCAATCTGTTCACATATCTGAACGTCATTATATCAAAGAAAAGAATCGTTGTCGCCCAACGTTAGAAGTGTCATGAAATCTTTATTCTCTACATACTTTTACATTCAACTTGTCGTTGTACTACCTTTATCCTCTAATATCTCTATAATAAAATTTGAATAGATAGAGTCATAACGTTATACTTATCGTATAAAGTGAATATAATAAAAAAGACCGCCGATGTTGTAGCATCGACGGTTTAGCAATAGAACTCCCCCTCAAGGGAGGAATAGCTCGATTCAGTATAAATAGACCTGTCCCTAAAAGTTTCTCAGGCTCAAGGGAGGTCTATTTCTTTTTGTGTAAGACGACAACTATGGTTATTACAAGTGTAATTACAGCAACGAACACTAAGCTAAATTGCGCAAAAATACTCATTACTTCATATGTCGTCATACGCTTCACCCCCTTTCTATCGGGGATGAGTAGACCTCGCTCTTGAGGAGCATTGTTCTATTGCAATTAAGATTATATCACAATGTCCTTTTATTTACCTTTAACCCACGACAAAACAAGAACATTCATTCCCTTTCGATAAAAAAAGTGTAGGTATATACGTTGATTCATTTACTATCTAATCTTAAAACCTCTTCGTAACTGAAAACGACCACAGCATTTTTACCATCGCAGTAAAAAATCGTAGCTGCGATTTCTCATTTATAACTCATCAAATCCATTATCAGTCGATACTTTTGCATATTGACGAGATTTTTGTTCAAAGAAATCACTTTTCGCTGCATTGACATCTT
Source organism: uncultured Bacillaceae bacterium (assembly GCA_963838465.1). GTDB lineage: Bacteria > Bacillota > Bacilli > Bacillales > Bacillaceae_D > Halalkalibacter. Next base: position 170,498 of record CAWIQZ010000007.1, on the reverse strand, counting down.
CATATGCTTTAATCCATTTCATCGTATTAAGACGGTGATCTGGATAAACATGATCATAGCCAAGCTGTTTCATTCGTTTATTAGCCATGAATTTTAAATAGGACTCCATCTCATCTGGATTGATCCCGTCTATTTTATTTCCAATAATATAACGGAACCATTCGATTTCAAGTTCTGTCGCTGTCTTAAAAGCTTCTTCAACGAACATGCGCATGTCATTTGTGTCTAGCTCTGGATTTTCTTTTAACAGCTCTTTGTATAGATTCGTAAAATAATATACATGGAGCTGTTCATCGCGATTAATATAGTTAATCATCGTAGAAGTCGAAACCATTTTTTGATTGCGAGCTAGATTATAGAAGAATGCGAAGCCTGAGTAAAAATTCAAGCCTTCTAAAATCACATCATAGACGATTGATTTGGCAAGCGTTTCAGGTGTTGGGTCACTTACAAATGCCTCATACCCATCGACGATGAATTCATTACGCTTGCGCAGAACCTCATCATTTTTCCAATATTCATAGATTTCGTCCTGCACAGCTTTCGGAACTAAGCTTGATAACACATAGGAATAGCTTTGATTATGTACAACCTCTTGAAAGGACAACACACTCATTAACGCAGCCATACTTGAGTCTGTTAAATAGTCCGCCACTCTTAGCGTATAGTCTGTTTGGATACTATCTAGAAAAGCAAGTAAGCCGATAATTTTCTTGAACGCTTCTTGTTCATCATTTGTTAACGTTGGAAATTGCTTGGCATCATGGGTCATATTAATTTCAAATGGCGTCCAAAAATTAGCAAGCATATTTTTATATAAAGGATAAGCCCAAGAAAAACGGACATCATCCCAGTTTAAAACATTGGAGCTCTCCCCATTAATGAGAGCTGTAGAAGCATTTGGTGCATGAACATCATAAAGTTTTCTTTGCTGCATCGTATTCATTATCTCTCTCCTCTCTCTTTAACTAGAGCAACTTTCACAGTCATCAACTGCTACGGATGTTGAGCGAATATAGTACGTTGTTTTTAACCCTTCACTCCATGCAAGCAAATGTAGATCCAGAAGTTCCTTAGCCTTTACCGTATTCGGTACATAAAGATTAAATGAGATTCCTTGATCGACATGGCGTTGTCTTTTTCCATTTTGACGAATACTCCACTTTTGGTCGATTAAATGGGCAGGTTTATAAAGCCATGTTGTCGCAGCCGTTAAATCTGGTGCAACAACTGGAATACGATAATTTTTCTTTTCTTCCATATAAAACTTTGCAAAAATCGGATCAATCGAAGCCGTTGAACCTGCAATTAATGAGGTAGTCGCATTAGGAGCAACAGCAAGCATATAGCCATTTCGAACGCCATTCTCTTTGACTTCTTTTCGTAAATCCGTCCACTTTTCAGATGTATAGTGTACGCTTTTCAAAGTAATCGCCTGTCTCCCAGTCTGATCCAGCAAATACTTTGTACGTTCCTTTTTCTTTTGCTAGTTCCATCGAAGCTTTTACGGTTAGATAATTAATTTCTTCATACACTTCATCAGCATACGCGACAGCCTCTTCACTTTCCCACGCAATACCTTTTGTAGCGAGTAAATGATGCCATCCGAACGTCCCTAAACCGATAGCACGGTATTTCTCATTCGTTAACTGAGCCTGCTTCACTTCGATTGCATTCAAATCAATGACGTTATCAAGCATGCGCACTTGAATCGTAATCAGTCGATCTAGTACAGCTTCACCAACAGCACGAGCAAGAGAAATCGATGAAAGATTGCAGACAACAAAATCACCAGGTGTTTTCGTTGTAATGATTTTCCCGTCTTCTGTATTCTCTTCTTCTACTACAGTCGCACTCATATTTTGCATGATTTCCGTACATAAATTGGAGCCATAAATCATCCCACTATGTTTATTTGGATTCAAACGGTTCACCGTATCACGGTAAAACATAAACGGACTGCCTGTCTCAAGCTGCGACAACATAATTCGCTTCATAATATCAATCGCTGGAACTTCAACACGCGATAATGATTCTTCGTCAACACATTGCTCATAGCGACGACGAAATGTTCCTGCTCCTTCTTCTTCATCAAAACTATCTTCAAGAGAGAAACCCATAACCTTGCGTACTTCATGAGGATCAAACAAAAACCAGCTATCTCGCTTTTCGACAGCTTCCATGAACAAATCAGGCAGCGAAACAGCCGTGAATAAATCATGGGTCCGTTGACGTTCATCACCATTATTTAATTTTGCATCAAGAAACGAGAAAATGTCTTTGTGCCATACATCTAAATAGACAGCAATCGCTCCTTGACGTTGTCCAAGCTGATCAACACTAACAGCAACATTATTTAATTGCTTCATCCAAGGAATCACACCAGAAGAGACACCTTTAAATCCTCTAATTGATGATCCTTTTGCTCTAATCTTCCCGAGATAAATCCCTAACCCACCACCATTTTTACTGACAGTGGCTGCATCTGTACAACTATCAAAAATCGATCGTAAATCATCTTCAACTGTGTCGATAAAGCAGCTTGATAGCTGTCCACCTTTTTTACCTGCATTAGCAAGCGTCGGTGTTGCAACTGTCATATACAAATGCGAAAGGGCCCAGTAGCTTTCCTTCACGAGCTCCACTCTTTTTTCCACTGGTTCCTTGACCATTAACATCATCGCGATAACCATCCAGCGCTCTTGTGGCAATTCAAGTAAGGTGCCATCAAAATGACGTGCCAAATAACGATCAGCTAATGTTTTAATACCAATATAGGTAAAGCGTTCGTCTCGTTTCAGATCAAGCATTTGGGCAAATTGCTCGAGCTCATCCTTCGAATAACTTGCTAAACGCTCGTCATAAATTCCCTCTTCTATTAATCTTTCTACATGATTAGCAAATGTCTGTGTCCACGTCTCAACAGAACAACCTCTTGCCTGATAGATTTGCTCATATAAGGAATAGAGATAACACTGAGCTGCAACATACGTCCAATCTGGCTCTTCCATTTCTAAGTGATTAAGTGCATCAAGCGCACGCTTTTCCCAAGATAGGTCCTCACCTAACTTGCTAATCCATTCTTTAATCGGTAAATCAGCAAAGCGTTCGACTAGCTATTGCTTCTGTCTTTATTCATTCTAAAACATTTGAGCTTTCATTACCATTCACACTCCTTCAAAATGTAAGTGACCTTAGCCATATTTCCTAATCCAAAACAAAAAACGCCCTTCCTCTCAGCAAAGAGAGAAAGAGCGTAAAACGGCGTGTGAAAAGTAGATTCAGAAACAAGTAGCCAATATATATATAAATGACTTACCTGTGATCTCTGCCGTCTCACTTCTCACTCCCCGAAGATAGCTGACTGAGGAATTATGGCAGGTCTCCTGACTCGTGCTTCTTTCTACTTTGAGCCTTCCCATACAAGAGCTAGATTCTAACCTGCTTACACAGTGGTTGTCTCATTTCGTCCACACTTACAGTTGCGGGGACAGTTCTGGATTCACACCAGATTCCCTATTAAGTCGTCTATGACACCATTCATTCCGAAAAATCAATATATAGTTGTTATTTTTCAATCGAATTACGATATATTGTACATACTACCGAATGTTGATTGATTATGCAAGAGATTTTTGATTCTATACAAGAAACACTTATCTAATAAAGATCATTTAATTTACCCCCTTTTTATCCCTCTACTATAATCACATGAGAAACTCACATATTATGTCGGCTCTAGGTATTAAAAATATTTATATGGAAATAAATTGAATTAACCAAGAAAATTATTACACACACTAAAAAAGAAAGATAATCCATAAAGGTGACATAAATATGCAGATAAATAAAATTTTCAAAATGTAAAAGTTGTGGTCGTAATACAGTTGGATCTATGGAAATTAAAGGTAGTATTTTTTTTAGAAGTTGTAAATGTGGGTGGGTAATTCGTATATATGATAAGAAATGATTAATTTATCTAGAGTGAATTGAGAACTTCAAAATATCTACTTAGATTAATTGAAACGTAAATTAAACTTTTTCAATAACCCCAAAAGTATTCATCCGTTTTATTTAGACGTTTTGATATAGTTACTTTCCATATAAGTTATAAAAACAAGCTTTTTTATAACTTAGTTTGATTTAATCAATATCATAAGTGTATTATTGTATTAAATCATTCTTTTTGGAGGGGAGTATGAGATACATATATAAAATTTTCAGAGAAAATAACTTTGGAGTTTTTGAAAAAATATATAATGAGCGTTTGAACTTTGAAACTACAGTTAAATTACCATTCACCATTAAACCTATTGATCAATCAAAAACGTTTCCTTTATATTATATTCCAACAAATAAGTTAATCAAATTAATAAATAATATATACAAACAAGATTCACTTTTAAACGAGTTACTTAATAATGATCTTCCGCCGATAGCCAAGGAAAATTTTATTTTTGACTGTTTGATCGAGGAATTATACCATACTAATGATCTTGAAGGTGTTAAAAGTTCAAAAGAAGAAATTATTAGAAGCGCTAGAATATTAAATACTACTAAAAATAAGAAAAGATTTGGTAGTATGATTGCTTCATACAACAAACTTTTATTAGATGAATTAGAAGAATTAGAGTCACCTGATGATATTAGAAAAATATATGACCACATAGCGGATGAAGAAATTGACGATTTCGAGAAGCCAGATGGAGAGCTCTTTAGAAAAGAATTAACTTATGTATATAAAAAAAGCGGCACTGAAAAAATAATACACAGAGGATTAACTCCTGAAAAAAAAATTATTGAATCGTTAGATATGATGATTGATTTTTTGAATGATTCTGAAATCCCTGCACTAATTAAAATTGCAATAGCACATTATTATTTTGGGTATGTTCACCCTTTTTACGATGGAAATGGAAGAACTTCTAGATTCATTAGTAGTATATATTTAAACAATGAATTAAGTGAGCTAACCGCTATTTCCTTATCGAGAGGAAGTAATAAATATAGAAATAAATATGCAGAGTCGTTCGAAATAACAAATAGCATTGCAAATAGAGGTGAAACCAATTTTTTTGTAGAAAACTTCTTGCAAATTATCTCGAATGAACAGAAGGACATGATCCAGGAATTAAAAGTAAAAAAAGAACAATTGAACGATTTTACAAAAAAACTTTCTAATGATACAAGATTCCAGAACAAAGAAATATTTTTTGGAATTATGTATGTATTAGGTCAAAATTATTTCTTCTCAGTGACGGAATCAGGATTAACCGCCAAAGAACTATCAGATATTTCAAATAGATCTATACAAAGTATGAGAGAAGCTCTGAAGGATTTATCTGATCTCGGCGTTTTAAGTACAAAAGGAAAAAGACCTGTTATTTATTCAATAGATAAAAGCTATTTTGAAGAAGAGTAATATTATAAACGTATAACTCAGTTTATTACAATCGAACATTTAAAAGGTGCTAGCATAAGAACTACGGAGGCTGCCACTAAATATCTGTTATTCGTGGGAATCCCGCACTTCAAGCAACCCTCTTTCTGTTGTTGAAGTACGGGATTATTTATTTCTTTTCAATTTTTACAGCTGTGCCGTACACAATGATTTCCGCTGCCCCAGCCATCACCGCTGCTGACTGCATTCTCATCGCAACAACTGCATTTGCTCCTTTTTATTTTGCCTCCTCAACCATACGATGCATTGCTAGTTTTCTTGCTTCTGTCATCATTTCGTTATAGCCTTGGATTTCCCCACCAACAAGACTTTTCAATCCGGCCGTAATATCACGACCAACATGCTTCGTTTGAATCGTACTTCCTTTTACATATCCGATTACATCCGTTATGTCATAACCAGCCACCTGTTCAGTAGTCACAATCATCATAATTAATTTCCCCCTGTTTCTCTTTTTTACGATCCAAAATAAAGACGACAAGCAATACAATAAGAGCAATTCCATATACACTAAACATCATTAACGCCCATTCGAGCTTTATAAACAACAGCACAATTCCACTTAACTGCCCAATTACAGCAAGAATGATAAGCAAGTATTTAAACGACTCAGACATGACGCTGTATCCACGTTTTCATAATCTCAAGAAAAGCAGGTGAGAGTGGTTCTTTTCCAACACGCTTATACACCTTTTTCAACTGCAGCATATTTGCCTCTTCTGGCTGATCTCTAAGCATATGATTCATTCCTTCAACAATATGAACCTCTGCCTCTCCCTTTACTAGCTTTGGTACTTCATAAACACGTGCTGGTGTGACTTGCACATCCTTAGAGCCAGTAATCGCCAGAACTGGACATTCAACTTGTCTCAAGCCCTCATACACATCGTACTCAAAGTGTTCACGAAACCATTTAGCAGACATTTTCACACCTTGAAACCTAATCACGTCTTGAGTCGAAGCTCGTATTCGATCATCAAATTTCGTTCCTTGCTTCGCGATCTTTTTATCCATTTAAGAGGCGAATTAGCTTTCCTTTGAATCCTTTTATGGCTTTTAAATCATTTACAATCCGCTCTCGCTGATAAGTAAGCGCCTCAAGCAGGGATTCAGCAGCTCCAGCTACTAAGATCAGTCCAGCTATCCCCTTGTCACGCGCAATTTCAGGTGCCAGCATACATCCTTCACTATGTCCCAATAAGAAAAATACGTTGCTTAGGATCAACTATTGTATGCTCTTGTAAAAATTGAACAGCTGCTCTTGCATCTTCAACTAAATCCCAAAAGCCTGCCCGAACAAATTCCCCGTCACTTCTTCCTATTCCACGCTTATCATAGCGCAATGTGACAAAGCCATTGTCTGTGAAAAATTCAGCAAGCTGATTATACAGATTAAATGACTGTCTTTTCACATTCCCATCTCGGTCAAGTGGCCCTGAACCAGGAATAAGAAGAATCGCTGGATAAGATCCACTTGCAGATACTGGAATTGATAACGTTCCATGTAATGTCCCATTTCGTTCAAATGTAATCGCTTGTTCGCTCATCGTTGCTTCCTCCAATTACTTTTGTGGGATAAAAATCGTAGCTAACGTTCTTGCTTGTCTTTCTGGTGTCGACTCATTTTGCGCAAAGCGTTGGACGACTTCTCCAAGTTCCCTGCCGAATTGAGCCATTTCATCGGCTGTTAAATGAAGCGTCGCTTGTGAAAAACCAAGTCCATCCTTCGCAAAATCTTTTGCAGAGTGCTTTAAAACATAATTTTCGAATTCCTTTAATAAGTTCGCTTGATAAGTCATAAAATAACGGATATGCTCCTCAACAGGTGTATCAGCTAACTCTTCTTCTGAAATGATTAAATTCTCTTCCTTGACAGCATATGTCTTCTCAATTGTTCCACGTATTTTTTTCGTTTCAACTACCTCAATGAGCTCAGCATCTACTAATTGCTTTAAATGACGATACATCGTTGCCTGAGGAATATCATCGAGCTTTTCAAGTAGCTGTTGAACAGTCATTGTCTTGTATGTGAGCAATGTCTGAATCACTCTCATACGCACAGGATGCAGCATCACATCCGCTTTTTTCTTCATAATGCTTTCTCACCCCACCATCATCGTTTCTATTATTATCATTATCTATAATGATAATAATAGAAAAAATCAATTTAGGCATACTCATAGAGAAGAAGCACTCAACAAATAGTGAGTGCTTCTTCTCTCTAATTACATTATTTCTGTACAACATTGATATGGGCAAAAGCCTCAACATCAAACAAGCCCGTATCCGTTAGCTTCAATGAAGGAATAACAGGTAATGCAAGGAATGATAAGGTTAAAAATGGATTCCAATCCCCTTCAAAACCAATTTCTTTTAAAGCTCGTTCCAAATCATGTAAAGAGCGGTTTACCTCTTCAAAAGGAGCAAGCGACATCAGTCCTGCAAGTGGCAAGGACAGATCTGCTAAGACGTTATCCCCTTGGACGACTGCAATCCCGCCATTTTGCTTAATAACATGCTCCATTGCAAAACGGATGCTTACATCATCTGTCCCGCAGGTCACGATATTATGCGAATCATGAGCAACCGTCGCGACAATTGCTCCGTTTTTAAGTGGTATTCCTTTGACGATTCCAAGGCCAACATGACCAAGCGCTTTATGTCTTTCTGCGACAACTAGCTTTAGTTGATTGTTTTCAATTGAAGGAACAAATAATCCGTTTTCTACCTTTACATCCTCGATTAGGTGATCCGTTACAATTGTTCCTGGCCCTACACCAATCACATGAGCTTTCGTCGACTCCATCTTTAAATCAAATATATCTTCTTCAAATGGCTTCACAAGAACACTCTCAAGAAGAAAGTCAGGTGGTGCAACAGGCTCTCTTACCGAGATGATCATCTCACCATTTTTGGCAACAGCCTGCCCTTTCACATAAACCTCTTCAACCTCAAGCTGTTCTAAGTCTCGAATGAAAAGAAAGCTCGCTTCATAACCAGGAGCAATCGCCCCTTTGTCTTTAAGCTCAAAGCATTCAGCGGCATTTAAACTGGCCATTTGAATCGCTTGAAGCGGATCAACCCCAAGCTTAATTGCTTTTCTGACACTCGCATCAATGCTCCCTTCACTAACAAGGTCATCCAAATGCTTATCATCTGTGGAAAAGACACATCGTCTTGCGTTTTGTGGGGTCAAAATAGGAAGAAGGGCTTCGATATCTTTTGCGGCAGTTCCTTCACGCATAAGGACATACATGCCTCTTCGTAAACGATCAAGTGCTTCCTCAGCAGTGACAGCCTCATGATCATTCTTAATCCCAGCTACACCGTAAGCATTCAATCCAACCTCATCTAAACCAGCCGCATGACCGTCAATCAATTTGCCACGTTCCCAGGCTACACCTAATTTTTCTAGCATTCGATCATCACCAGCAAAAACAGCAGGGTAATCCATTACTTCCGCTAAGCCATACGCACCATTTTCATCAAACAATGTAGCGATATCCTCTGCGGTTAACTCAGCTCCATTATGTTCAAAATTAGTTGCTGGCACACAGGACGGGACCATTATTTTAATATCAAGTGGTAAATCCTTTGCTGCTTCCATCATATATTGAACAGCTTTTAAGCCACCTACATTAGCGATTTCATGAGGATCAGCCATAATCGTCGTGACACCACGGGGTACTACAATTTTTGCAAATTCCTCTGGCGGAACCATAGCTGATTCAATATGCACATGCCCGTCAATGAAAGTTGGTGAAATATAAGCTCCTTTTGCATCTATTTCATGTTTGCCTTCATAATCCCCAATCCCAACAATCACTCCGTCTGTCACCGCCAGATCAGCTTGATAAGTCGTTAGTGTGAAAACATCAATAATCGTTCCATTTTTCACAACGACGTCAGCCTTTTCTCTTTTGGTCGCTGCTGCCAGCCTTCTCTTTAACGTTCTTTTCATTTATTACCCACTCCTGCTCCTGCGTATCGTCCGTCTATTGTAGTATGAAATCAAGAGAAATGCACGAATTGCAGAAGATTATTTGCCAAAAAGCAAAAAAGCCTGGCCTAAGACTCATTATTAATCGTATTCAAACCGATTAATAATCGTCTAAGGTCAGACTTTCTTTTTATTCTTCTACTTGTAGCTCTGCTTCTTTTACACGATCAAGCGTCATCTTATATCCATCATTTCCATAATTTAAACAACGCTTCACTCGTGAAATGGTTGCTGTACTTGCACCCGTTTCTGTTTCAATTTTGTGATACGTATACCCGTTCTGTAGCATTCTCGCCACTTCTAAACGCTGTGCTAAAGATTGTATTTCATTAATCGTGCACAAATCATCAAAGAACTCATAGCATTCTTCAAGGTCTTTCAGTGAAGAATAGCTTTAAATAATTGATCGAGCTCTTTCCCACGAAGTTTATCTATTTGCATTAACATTCACACCTTTCTTTCACATTAATATGTGACACTTGCCTCTATCCCTGGGGATGTAGGCACGATATTAATCCACGTTTGACCAGGTTTTAGCGGCACGAGTTCACCATTTTGAACAGGAACAATTTGTCCATCTCGATTCTCCCATCTTATAGCATTTGCGATACCGCTCTGAAAAAGAAGTGCTTCTCCACCTGAAGTTAAATCAATGGACCGTCGTCCTTTATCATCTAAAATACGATGTTCTGCTTCAACAATCAACACATTAGCAATACGAATAGGCTCGTTTGTTTCATAATCAACCGTTTGTTCTAGATCATTAAAGCGTTCGTAAAGACCTGTTTGCTCATCAAATTCATACTGAACAACATTTCGATTTAAGTAGTCAATCTCAATTTCTCTACCTTCAGTTCCAGCTATACGAATATCTTCACTTTCGTGAAATTAGACTTGGAACAGCACCAGTCAGCTCATAACCTCGTGAATCTAGACCTGAAAAATGTTATCAAACGTAATATATGAATTATGAGGTGCCTTCCGATCAGTTGAGCGTTGGAAGAGCGTTCCGTCATAAAATAAACCATTTAAAAAATCAGCACTTCCTCCATTTAAAAGTCGCTCTGCTTCTGGACTCCATCCATGTGTCACAAGCAGTCCATTGTATCCATTTACTAAATCAATGTGGTACGGTCGTGAGCTTCGAACAGGGCCGACGCGTTCTGGAAGCTGACTGTGAAACAGAGCCACTAACCGTGTGATCTCACCTTCTGATAACACCTCATAGACAATGTCTGCGTCTCCGATACCTGATTGTGGCCGAGCAGCCGGATGATTATTAATCGTGACACCGATAACTCGTCGATCAAGCTGTTCCATTGTGCCGATACCTGTTAATGGATATGTAAAAGGAAAAAGAGGCACGACTTCTTTTGGCTCTTCTTCCACTGTGATTTCTTCTATTAATTTTACAGGTTCCTCCTCTACTTTGGCTACATTTCCCCCATTATTACAAGCACCTATCATGAAGGCTGCAGCTAATAACATGAAAAGCATCGTTTTGTCTTCTCATCTTCTCGCACAACCTTTTTCTGAATTAACTCACTAAAGGGACATCCTTTTCTAGTTTAACGCATAATGGCAGGAAAGAGTACCGTTTTCTTTTTCACGTCATAAATTCCACATTGTGTTACCCGAATATACGGCAAGTGGGTCGATGAGAAAAAAAAGAAGCTATAAATCGGATCTTCATACTTGTAGCCTCGTTCCCGTAATAGCTGAACGAATGCTTTTTCCTCCTCCATGATTCCTTGCATCGGCTTTGTAGAAAGTACGCCTAACAGCTGCAGCGGAATACTCCCTATTACTTGGCCATCTTCAACGAGCGTCATTCCTCCCCCTTGTTCTTTCAGTGCCCGAAAAGCAGCAACCATATCAGCAACACTTTTTCCAATTAAAATAATGTCACCTGTATTCGAAAATGAACTTGCAAAACCAGACACATGAGTAGCAAAGCCTTTTATCACCGTTGTAATCAACCATTTCCCTTTTTTATCAACCATCGCAAAGAAGCTTTCATCATGGGCTGTGCTTAATACACGGTCTGTCGCTTCAATCGAAATTTGATATGGCTTTAAAATAACCGCATTAACCATTTCAATTCCCATCGGCATCGAAAAATGTAAGTCATCCTCTGATAAATCCCAATTAATCTCAAGGGCACCTATCCCATAACTTTTCCCACGGAAATGACTCAAACCCTTCACACTGTCTTCCGTCTCGAACGACCCACTGTCCTTTTGCCAAAACAGACCTTGGAGTCGGATTTTCAACGGAATCAAGGATATTCAGATGCGCGATCCGACCAGGCGCAATCATCCCTAGCTTATGATCTAGATGATAATATTTAGCGACATTATAACTTGCCATAGCGTAAGCATCGATCGGATCTACTCCGCATTCCATTGCAATACGAATCAGTTGATCCATGACCCCATCTTCATAAAACGATGGGGGAGATCCGTCAGTCGTCATTAAGCAACGATCAAAATGATCAACACCAAGCTCCTGCATTTCCTTTAATAATTTTGGCAAATCTGGACGGATCGACGAATGGCGTAAAGACGTCGTATAGCCTAAATCCAAACGCCGAACTGCTTCTTCACCTGTCATTGCCTCGTGGTCACATGTGACACCTAGTAAAGCCATTTGGGCGAGTGTTCGCTCCGATGCTCCTGGTAAATGACCTTCAATCGGCTTACGCAGCCTCGTTGTTTCTTGCATCCAATGCAGCGTCGAATCATCACCTGTCAGTACCTTCGGCCAAGAGGTGAGCTCACCACCTTGAACGACAAGCGGATGCTCAAGCCATTCTTTCATTTTCGAATTTGAAAATGGTTCCTCACTTCTTAGCTCTGTTTGAGCGTCATAACGACACCACCAATACATCGAAGCTGGCAATTTATCAAGCGCCTCAATCAAAGTAAGCGCTTTCTTTTTTTCAAGATACAAAAAGAACATCATGTTATCGTTTATCAGTGTTGTTGTTCCCCGCGATGACGCATACTTCGCAAAGCTATGGGGATTATATAATTGAAACGGGTGAGCATGGTGCTCAATATAACCTGGTACAACTCGTGATCCCGCACAATCAACGATTTCTGTATCAGTTAATACAGACGGCATTTCCTTACCAACGTATACAATGCGGTCTTCTGCAACCCAGATATTAGCCTCTAACCATTTTCGGCGGGCGTGATTCAAATAGGTTGCATTTTTGAGAACCAGTGAAGGAGCTCTTTCTCCTTGTACGACAGCAAGCTGCTGCCTCAATCTTTTTTTAGTCCAGCGATAAAGTCGCTCTGTCATCTGATCATCACCCATTTCATCAATTCCTATTTTTTCAATCGTACCACATTTTCGTTGTTTAACTCACTAAAGATGTGAAATCTTTTAACAAATTTTTTGTGACAAAGACATAAATGAGAGGGTGGCTTTTAGATGAAACCAAATATTGGACGTATTGATGCCTTATGTCGTATATCGATGGGCTTTACGGTACTCGCTTGGTCCACAGCGAAACTGGGACGTAAACCTACTCATACACTTCCACTTGTGACGGCCATGTTAGGTGGGATGAAGGTCGCTGAAGGAGTAACAAGATTTTGTCCACTTGTCTATTTGGCAGAGCAAAAAATGACACAGATGCATGATTGTCATGACCAGCATTGTGAACACGACGGACAGACTCATCATACTCAAGCACCTGTGAATCCATCGTAAGATAATCGAAAAAGAGTCTGTCCCTTTGAAATAATTGGGGCAGACTCTTTTCTTATATTCAACGTATTTAGCTAATTCCTTCTTGGTTTAAATGACTGCCCTCACGAAGAAGACACGCTTGAAATAGCTTTGTTTGCAATATCCGTACGGTAAAACAGTCCTGTTGAATCCATTTTACTTACTTCTTCATAGACACGCTTTTGTGCTTCTTGCAGTGTCTCTTTTCTCGTTGCAAGAAGAAGGACGCGACCACCATTCGTTTTCCACTCACCGTCTTCTTTTTTCGTTCCAGCATGAAAAACAAGGATATCTTCTTCTAAAAGATCTAATCCGTTAATAACGGTTCCCTTTTCATAAGAGCCTGGATAGCCTTCACTTGCAATGACAATTCCGACGATGGCTTCATCTGTCCATGCCAATTCAGGAGTTTTTCCGTCAAGTAAATCATCAAGAACAGAGACAAGATCAGAATCTAGACGCGGCAAAACAACCTGTGTTTCTGGATCACCAAAACGTACGTTAAACTCAATCACTTTCGGACCAGCTGAGGTCATCATTAACCCAGCATATAAGATTCCTGTAAAAGGAGTTCCTTCTTGGATTAACGCATCTGCTGTCGGCTGTAAGACACGCTTCACCGCTTCTTCTACATCTTGCGCAGAAAACTGTGGTACTGGAGAATAAGCACCCATCCCACCAGTATTTGGTCCTTGGTCGCCATCTAAGGCTCTCTTATGATCTTGAGCGCCAACCATTGGAACAACGGTATCATGATGAACAAAAGCCATTAAGGAAAGCTCTTCACCTTCAAGATACTCTTCAATAACAACTTGTGCACTCGCCTCACCAAAAGCTTGATCATTTAACATCGAGTCAAGTGCATTGATCGCTTCTTCCTCTGTCATCGCAACAACTACACCCTTACCAGCTGCCAGTCCATCTGCTTTAATGACGATTGGTGCACCATTCTCTTTTACATATGCTACTGCCTTGTCATAGTCAGTGAATGTTTCGTAGCTACCAGTAGGAATATTGTATTTTTTCATAATCGATTTCGCAAAAGACTTACTACCTTCGAGTAGAGCTGCCTCTTTTCTCGGACCAAAAATACGGAGACCTTCTTCTTGAAAACGATTGACCACTCCGCCGAGCAACGGCACTTCAGGACCGACAAACGTTAAATGAATCTCTTGCTCTTTTGCAAAAGCAACAAGCTCATCATGATTATCTTCTGCGATGTTAATAGGTGTTGCAACATCAACCATCCCGTCATTACCTGGCGCGACAAATACTTCTGTCACTTGCTCACTTTGTGCCATTTTCCATGCAAGTGCATGTTCACGACCACCACTACCAATTATCAGAACCTTCATTCGTTCCCACTCCTCTTTTTCAATTAGTGCTTAAAGTGTCGAACTCCTGTCATGACCATGGCAATTCCGTACTTATCAGCCATTTCAATTGATTCTTCGTCACGAATCGATCCTCCAGGTTGAATAATAGCCGTTACACCAGCTTTTCCTGCAAGTTCAACTGTATCACCCATCGGGAAGAAGGCATCAGAACCCATAACCGCTCCTTCATGCGCTCACTTGCTTGCTTAATCGCAATATCAGCTGAGCCAACACGGTTCATTTGACCTGCTCCAACTCCAACCGTCATTTGACCATTTGTCAGCACAATCGCATTTGACTTCACATGCTTGACGACTTTCCATGCAAGCTTCAATGCTTCCCACTCTGCTTCTGTTGGTTCACGCTTTGTTGGAATCGAGATCTCTGCATCTTCAAAGCCTAGATGATCTTCATCTTGAACAAGAAGTCCACCATGAATGGACGTTAACATCGCTTCTGGTTGCTCCTTCTTGTCCATTACAACGGTTAACAGACGAAGATTTTTCTTAGCTGTTAACACATCAAGCGCTTCTTGTGTAAAGGAAGGGGCAATAATGATTTCTAGGAAAATGTCTTTCATTTTAAGCGCAGTTGCCTCATCAATCTCACGGTTCGCTGCAACAATCCCACCAAAGATCGATACAGAATCAGCTTCATAAGCCCGTCCGTACGCTTCTTCAATTGTTGTCCCTGTTCCAACTCCACATGGATTCATATGCTTAACCGCTACAACAGCAGGCTCGTCAAATTCTTTTACAATTGCAAGCGCTGCATCAGCATCATGAATATTGTTGTATGAAAGCTCTTTACCATGTAATTGAGTCGCACTTGCAATCGAGCTTTCATCAGCAAGTGGCTTCTTGTAAAATGTTGCTTTTTGATGTGGATTTTCCCCGTAGCGTAAACCTTGCTTACGCTCATATGTTACTGTTAAGCTTTCTGGGTCTTCCTCGCCTACAGCCTCTGTTAAATATTCAGCAATCAACGCATCATAAGCAGCTGTATGACGGAATACCTTTGCTGCTAAGCGACGCTT
The DNA here is from genome assembly GCA_963838465.1 of uncultured Bacillaceae bacterium. Taxonomy (GTDB): domain Bacteria; phylum Bacillota; class Bacilli; order Bacillales; family Bacillaceae_D; genus Halalkalibacter. The sequence continues at coordinate 154,884 of CAWIQZ010000007.1, read as the reverse complement.
TGTTTCTTTTGTCACATCTTGATTTGATGTAAGCTCATCTAGAACAACTGCATAATCAGCTGGATCAACAACAACGGTCACATGGTTGTGATTTTTTGCAGCCGAACGAAGCATGCTTGGACCACCAATATCAATATTTTCAATGGCATCTTCAAATTTACAGTCAGGCTTTGCAATCGTTTCTTTAAATGGATAAAGATTCACGACAACAAGATCAATTGGTGCAATTTGATGCTCAGCAATTTGCTGCTGATGCTCTTCTCGCTCTCTCATTGCTAGCAATCCACCATGTATATTTGGATGAAGTGTTTTCACACGACCATCTAAAATTTCTGGAAAACCTGTTACTTCTGAAATTCCGATAACAGGAACATTCGCTTCCTCAAGCGAACGCTTCGTTCCTCCTGTTGAAACCACTTCAAAGCCTTGATCGACAAGAGCTTTTACAAAGTCAATGATTCCTGCTTTGTCCGATACACTTACCAATGCTCGTCTCTTACTCATCTTAATCCAATCCTTTCATTCTGTTGATTCTGCTATGATTGATTGCAAAGTGCGAGGATATAATTGATGTTCAACTGCCTGCACTTTTGCCTGTAATGTTTCGATTGTATCCGTTGATTCGATTCTTACTGCCTCTTGAGCAATAATCGGCCCAGTATCCATACCAGCATCGACATAATGAATCGTTACACCTGTCATTTTCACTTTCGCATTAAAAGCTTGTCCGATCGCATCAAGCCCTGGAAAAGACGGGAGTAAGGATGGATGAATATTGACAATTCGTCCCTCATACGCTTCTAGCAACGTTTTCCCAATTAAACGCATATAGCCAGCCAGCACAACAAACGATACATCATTCGTTCTCAAGTTGATCAACGATTTCTTCTTCATATTCAGTCTTGCTCTCATAGGATTTGGGGTCAAATGCTATCACTGGAATACCATGCTTAGCTGCCCGTTCAATCACCTTTGCTTTTGGGTTATCACTAACGATCAGGACAACCTTCTGCATCAAGCTGTCCTGTTTTCGTTGCTTTAATAATGGCTTCCGCATTCGTGCCACTTCCTGAAGCAAAAATAGCGATTTTCATTACTCAATGCCCTCGATTATGACACCACTACCAGCCTGTACACGTCCAATCACATGAGCATATTCTCCGTGTTATTCAAGGAGACGAATGCACATCTTCATGTCCCTTCTCAGGTACAACAACGACCATTCCAATTCCCATATTAAACGTAGAGAATAACTCTTTATCTGTTAGCTTGCCATATTTTTGCAAGAGTGAAAAGATCGGTGGAATCGGCCAAGATCCGTTTTCAACTTCAACTTGAACACCTTCAGGTAGCATGCGCGGAATATTTTCATAGAAACCTCCGCCTGTAATATGCGCCATGCCATGAACGTCATGATCTTTCAAACAAGCAAGTAATGACTTCACATAGATTTTAGTTGGTGTTAATAGCTCTTCACCAAGTGTTTTTCCAAGCTCATCAATATGATCATTTAAAGAGAAAGTCATGATCGTGAAGCAAGATTTTTCTCACGAGCGAGAAGCCATTACTGTGCAAACCGCTTGACGATAAGCCAATCACGACATCCCCTGCTTGAATCTTTTCCCCATTCACTAGCTGCTTTTTCTCAACAGCACCAACTGAAAAACCTGCTAAGTCATATTCATCTTCACTGTACATCCCAGGCATTTCCGCTGTTTCTCCACCAACAAGAGCACAGCCTGCTTGCTCACAGCCATCTGCAACTCCTTTAACAATCGCTTCAAGTCGTTCTGGAACTGCTTTTCCACACGCAATATAATCTAGAAAATAGAGAGGCTCTGCACCTTGAACAACAATATCATTGACACACATCGCCACTGCATCAACACCAATTGTATCATGACGGTCCAGCATAAACGCAAGCATTAGCTTTGTTCCAACACCATCCGTTCCAGAAACAAGAACTGGCTCTTTTAGATTTAATGCATGACAGATCAAACATTCCGCCAAATCCACCGAGTGCCACCCATCACTTCTGCACGCTTTGTTCGGTTGACATGTTTCTTCATTCGTCTCTACTGCTTCATAACCTGCTTCAAGACTAACCCCTGCTTGTTTATATGCTTCTGACATTCTTCTTGCTCCCTTCTCCTCTAATACCTTTGCATGAGGATGTAACGTATCTGGATAAATTTCAGTTGGATATTTTCCTGTAAAGCAAGCTAGACATTGACCACAGTTCGGCTCATCATCTGGACGTCCAATTCCTTTTATCAACCCTTCTACTGATAGAAAAGCAAGCGAATCTGCACCCATCATTTCGCGCATCTCTTCTACTGAATGGTTAGCCGCAATCAATTCTCCTGATGTTGATGTATCGATTCCGTAAAAACATGGATTTTTAATCGGCGGTGAACTAATTCGCACATGAACTTCTGTTGCTCCTGCTTCGCGAAGCATCTTGACAATTCGTCTACTTGTTGTACCACGGACAATTGAATCATCAATCATCACGACACGTTTTCCTTCGACTACTCCACGAACAGCAGAGAGCTTCATTTTCACACCTTGCTCACGCAGTTCTTGTGATGGCTGAATAAACGTTCGACCAACATAACGGTTTTTAATCATTCCAAGCTCATATGGAATTCCCGTTTGTTCTGCATAGCCAATTGCGCGGAAATACTTGAATCCGGAACACCTGTCACGACGTCCGCTTCAATCGGTGACTTCTATTGCAAGCTGTTTCCCTAAATTTTTTCTTGCTGTATGAACATTAATTCTCATCGACATTACTATCTGGTCGTGCAAAATAAATATATTCCATGCTACAAATCGCTCTTGGTGCTGATCCTGTAAAACGTTCGTGAACGTAAGCCCTCATCATCGATAATAATCAGCTCTCCAGGTTCTACCTCACGCTCAAATGTCGCACCAATTACATCAAACGCACATGTTTCCGATGCCACTACATACGCATCACCAAGTCGACCAATTGAAAGCGGACGCAAGCCGTTCGGATCAAGGGCAATCATTACTGATTTTCATTCATAACAGCAAATGCATATGCTCCTTTTAGCATCGCTAAAGCATTTTTATAACTGCTCTTCTAATGTTGAATAGCCGCTACGCTTAATTAAATGAGCCAATACCTCCGTATCTGATGTTGTTTGAAAAATACTTCCTTGGCTTTCAAGCTGATGCTTCATGCTATTGGCATTTACAAGTTTCCATTATGAGCAAGCGCTAAGCTTCCCCTTTGCGAACGGAAGAGAAGGGGCTGCACATTGTCATATCCTCCCCCTCCTGCTGTTGCATAACGAACATGACCAATTGCTGCTTTTCCAGTTAATCCTGCAAAATCATCTGGCTTAAACACTTCATTTACTAAGTCCGAGACCTTTATGAACCTTGAGCTCTTCCCCATCTGTTACGACAATCCCTGCTCCTTCTTGTCCGCGGTGCTGCAAGCTATGCAGACCATAATACGTAATTTGTGCTGCATCTTGATGTCCCCAAATCGCAAACACTACCACACTCTTCATTTAAGCCTTTGATTTCAGCAAACATGGAATGGCTCCTTTCCAAGCCGTTACGATTTCATCCTGAGTTGCTTCAAGGATGAGGCTGATTCATCACCTTCAATTATAAGCGTTCGTGTATCTGTTACCTCACCAATGCGAGTTGCATCTACTAACTTGCTCGAACTGCTCTGCTTTCTCTTGTGGAACAGTGACAATAAAACGAGATTGTGATTCAGCAAATAATGCTGCTGTTGTCTCACCATTAAGAGTAACCTTGCTCCAACTTCTCCTTCTGTCATACATTCAGCTAAGAGCAACGCCTAATCCACCTTCAGCTACATCATGTGCTGATGCAACAAGACCTGATCGAATCGCTGTTAAAAGCTGCTTTTGAAGCTTCTTTTCTACTTCTAAATCAAGGGAAGGAGCTTTTCCTGAAATATCACCTTCAACAAGCTTTTGTAGTTCACTTCCGCCAAACTCTGGCTTTCGTTTCACCAAGTAAGATAAATCACATCTCCCGCTTGTTTAAAGCTTGTGTTGTAATATGATCAATGTCTTCGATCAATCCAACCATTCCAATTACAGGTGTTGGGTAAATCGCTACACCATGCTGTTTCGTTATAAAGAGATACGTTTCCACCAATAACCGGTGTTTCAAGAACACGACAAGCTTCACTCATACCATCCGTTGATTTTTCAAGCTGCCAGAAGATTTCAGGCTTCTCTGGACTTCCGTAGTTCAAGCCATCTGTAATGCCAAGTGGCTCACCACCAGAGCAGACAATGTTACGTGCTGCTTCAGCAACAGCAATCTTTCCGCCAACTTCTGGATCTAAGGTATAAATAACGAGAATTACAATCCGTTGTCATCGCAAGTGCTTTTCTCGTTCCGCGAATACGAACAACAGCTGCATCAGAACCTGGCTCAACAACTGTATTTGTTTGCACCATGTAATCATATTGATCATAAACCCATTCCTTGCTCGCAATTGTTGGCTGAGCTAAGTAGTTTAAGTAGTGTTTCTTTATAGTCATTCACAACAGGAGTCTTTTCTTCTTGCTTTGGAACGCCTCATAATAAGCAGGAACACGTGATGGCTTATGGTAAACAGGTGCTTCTTCTGCAAGCGCATCAACAGGAACATCTGCAACGACTTCACCTTTATGAAGCAAACGAAGGCGCTTATCATCTGTCACATGCCCAACCTCTGCCGATAATAATCCCCAACGATCAAAGATTTCTTTGATTTCTTGCTCACGGCCCTTTTTCACAACGATTAACATACGCTCTTGTGATTCAGAAAGCATCATTTCATATGCTGTCATTCCTTTTTCACGCTGCGGCACTAAGTCAAGGTTCATTTCAATCCCAGAACCTGCTTTACTTGCCATTTCAGCTGAAGATGACGTTAATCCTGCCGCACCCATATCTTGAATCCCAACAAGTGCATCATTTTGAATAAGCTCTAAGCATGCTTCAAGAAGAAGCTTTTCCATGAATGGATCTCCAACTTGAACAGCTGGACGCTTCTCATCAGAATCTTCACCAAGCTCTTCAGAAGCAAACGTTGCACCGTGAATTCCATCACGACCTGTTCTTGCACCAACATACATCACCGTATTGCCGACCCCTTTTGCTTGACCTTTTTGAATATCTTTATGGTCAATTAAGCCGACACACATCGCATTAACGAGTGGATTGCCTTCATAGCAAGGATCAAATTGAATTTCTCCACCAACCGTTGGAACACCAATACAGTTTCCGTATCCAGCAATACCAGCAACCACTTCTTCAAATAAGTATCGAACACGTGGCGAGTCTAACTCACCGAAACGTAAAGAATTTAAGCAACGAAATTGGACGAGCTCCCATCGAAAAGACATCACGCAAGATTCCACCTACACCTGTTGCCGCTCCTTGGTATGGCTCAATGGCAGAAGGGTGATTATGACTTTCAATTTTAAAAACAACCGCTTGTTCGTCACCAATATCAACAATCCCAGCACCTTCACCAGGACCTTGAAGGACTCGTTCTCCTTCTGTTGGGAACTTCTTGAGTAGGACTTTTGAGTTTTTGTAGCTACAATGCTCTGACCACATAACCGAAAACAATCCTGTTTCTGTGTAATTAGGTGTACGTCCGAGAATTTGCTCGACCATTGCAAATTCTTCATCTGTTAAGCCCATTTCGCGGTAAAGTTTTTCATCTTTTACACGCTCAGCTGTTGGTTCAAGAAGTAGTGACATGAGATTCCCTCCAATTTCGTACGATCGATTGAAATAAACTTAATCCATCTTCGCTGCCAAGTAATGATTCTACCGCACGTTCTGGGTGTGGCATCATTCCCAAGTACATTTCCTTGTTCATTTTTAATTCCAGCAATATTTGCCTTTAGAACCATTAATGTTTTCTTTATAACGGAAAACCATTTGATTATTTGCTTCTAAGTTGCGCTAATGTTTCCTCATCACACTCGTAGTTCCCTTCACCATGTGCAACAGGGATTGTGATCGTCTTCACCTTTTTCATAGCCAGTTGTAAACATTGTGTCATTATTTTCAACGATTAGTGTACATTGGGCGACAAATGAACTTCAAACCTTCATTGCGCTTCATTGCACCAGGAAGTAAGCCCAGCTTCAAGTAACATTTGAAATCCGTTACATACTCCTAGAACAGGCTTTCCTGCTTCAGCAAATTGTCTAACTGCATGCATAATCGGAGCAAAGCGTGCAATCGCACCAGAACGCAAGTAATCTCCGTATGAGAATCCTCCAGGTAAAAGAACTGCATCAAAGCCTTCTAAGCGATGTCTCATCGTGCCAAACATACGTCGACTTCTTCTTTTAATGCATCTTTAATCGCATGGAACATATCCGCATCACAGTTTGAACCAGGAAAGACGATCACTGCAAATTTCATGATGAGACAACCTCCTCAATTTCATAGCGATAATCTTCAATTACTGTATTTGCTAAAAGCTTCGAGCACATTTCATTCACACGCTTCTCAACGATCATCTGTTTTTTCAAGTGTTAATTCCATATATTTACCGATACGAACTTCTTCTACTTCTTTATAATTCATTGTATGTAAAGCACGCTTTCACTGCACCACCTTGTGGATCTAGAACACTTTCTCTTAACGTAACGTAAACTTTTACTTTGTACATGATGATCCCCCTAATCGTGATAAAATTTCTTGATATCCTTCTTGTAAGCTTCCTAAATTGCGTCTGAATATATCTTTATCAAAACGTTGATTCGTTTCTTTATCCCATAAACGGCATGTATCAGGGGAAATTTCATCAGCAAGCAATATCTCCTCCTGAACTCGTGCGACCAAACTCTAGCTTGAAATCAACAAGACGAACATTCATACTCGTCAAATAAATTAATTAGACGTTTATTTACTTCTAACGCCTTTTCTCTTAGAACCTCTAAATCTTCACTTGATGCGACTTGTAAAATAGCGATATGATCTTCAGTCACAAGTGGATCTCCAAGCTCATCATCCTTATAATAAAATTCAACGATTGGTGTCGAGCAGCTGCGTACCTTCTTCCATCCCAAGACGTTTTGCCAAGCTGCCTGCTACAACATTACGTACAACAACCTCAAGGGGAATAATCTCTACTTTTTTAACAAGCTGTTCTGTCTCAGATAACTTTTTAACAAAGTGACTTTCAATTCCATTCTCTTGTAAGTAAGTGAAAATCAACGATGAAATTTCATTATTAAGACGAGATTTCCCTGCTAATGTTTCTTTCTTTTCACCGTTAAAAGCAGTTGCATCATCCTTGTAGCTTACCCACAATTCATCTTCGTTGCTTGTTTGATAGATTTGTTTCGCTTTTCCTTCGTAGAGCAAGGCACCTTTTTCCATCTTTGACCCTCCAAATCCAGAATATTGGAATTACTTTATTATAAGAGAAGGGCGTAACCCTCCGAATGATTATTTTTCTGTTAATCCTACACGTGTAAAAATAGTATCAACATGCTTAAGGTGATGCTCATAATTAAAGCATTCCTCAATTTCTTCTAGGTGAGAGCATGCTCGTAATACGCTCCTCCGCTTCAACTAACTCACGGAATTGAACACCCTTCTCCCATGCTTCCATCGCTTTTGGTTGGACAAGGTCATAAGCTTCCTCACGAACCATACCTTTATCAATTAGTGATAACAGCACACGTTGAGAATAAATAAGCCCATATGTACGCGTCATATTACGCTTCATATTTTCCGGGAATACAGTAAGGTTCTTAATGATATTTCCAAAACGATTAAGCATGTAGTTTAAGCGCAATCGTTGCATCTGGAAGAATAACGCGCTCTGCAGATGAATGAGAAATATCTCTTTCATGCCAAAGTGGAACATTCTCATAAGCCGTTAGCATATAACCACGAATCACACGAGCAAGTCCTGTCATGTTTTCTGAACCAATTGGATTACGCTTATGTGGCATCGCCGAAGATCCTTTTTGACCCTTTGCGAAAAATTCCTCTACTTCACGTGTTTCACTCTTTTGCAAGCCACGAACTTCTACAGCAAACTTCTCAATTGATGTTGCAATCAAGTGCCAATGCTGACATGTAATCAGCATGACGATCACGTTGTAATGTTTGTGTTGAGATTGGCGCCGCATGTAAGCCCAAGCTTTTCACAAACGATTTGTTCAACAGCTGGATCAATATTTGCATACGTTCCAACTGCTCCAGAAAGCTTTCCAAATCGAACACCTTCAGCAGCCGATGCTTAAAACGCTCAAGATTACGCTTCATTTCCTCATACCATAGCGCCAATTTCAAACCAAATGTAGTTGGTTCAGCATGAACGCCGTGTGTACGTCCCATCATCACTGTGTATTTATGTTCAATCGCTTTATCTTTTAAGATCTCAATAAAACGTTCGATATCTGCTAGTAAAATATCATTTGCTTGCTTTAATAAATAAGATAAGGCTGTATCAACGACATCCGTTGACGTTAATCCGTAATGGACCCATTTCCGCTCTTCACCAAGCGTTTCAGATACCGCACGAGTAAAAGCGACAACATCATGACGTGTCTCTTCTTCAATTTCATTAATACGTGCTACATCAAAGCTAGCGTTTTGACGAATTTTCTCAACGTCTTCCTTTGGAATTTCCCCAAGCTCTGCCCATGCTTCACATGCCACAATTTCTACTTCCAGCCACGCTTGAAATCTGTTTTCTTCTGTCCAAATTGCACCCATTTCAGGGCGAGTGTAACGTTCGATCATTGTACCAGCCTCCACTTTAGTTAAAATGTTAAAAAATCTTATTTATTCTAGCATGTTTATCCTTGTAAACGATCCAGCTTCTGACACGCTTCTTCTACTGATTCAGCCGTCGCCGTCAAATGCCCCATTTTCCGTTTAGGCTTTGCCTCTTCTTTTCCATATAAGTGAAGCTTAACTTCTGATAGTCTTGACGTCGCATCAAGAATTCCTTCTACATGCTCGCCTAAGATGTTTTCCATGACAACAGGCGATTTAAGTGTTGTTGCTCCAAGAGGGAGACCACAAACAGCGCGAATATGTTGTTCAAATTGTGACGTCTCACACGCTTCAATCGTGTAATGCCCAGAATTGTGTGGGCGAGGCGCCAATTCATTGACATATAATCTGCCATCATTAAGCATGAAAAGTTCAACCGCAAGCGTCCCAACGACATTTAGCTCTGTTACGAGCTTAAGCGCGATCTCCTTTGCTTGCTTTTGCACATCCTTCTCGACTCGTGCTGGCACGTGTGAGCGATGAAGAATATTATCACGATGTTCATTTTCTGCAACAGGGAAAACAGCTGTTTCACCATTTCTAGAACGTGTCACAATAACGGAAAGCTCTAATGAAAACGGGATCCAGCCTTCAAGAACACATTCTCCGTGCGTCGTTAACTCTTCTGCTGCCTGCTTTAAGTTCTTCTATCGTTTTCACGACACGCTGACCTTTTCCATCATAGCCACCTCGGCATGTCTTTAAAACGGCTGGAAACCCAATCTTTTCAGCTGCAGCATCTACATCAGCAAGCGTTCGAATGGCTTCAAATGGCGCAACAGGAATACCAAGGCCCTGAATCGCTTCCTTTTCCGTTAAACGATGCTGCGTAATTCCGAGTACCTTTGCACCTTGTGGAAAATCAGTTTGCTCAGTCAGCCAATTAGCTGTTTTTTCATCAATATTTTCAAATTCATACGTAATCACATCTGACACATCAGCAAGACGCTTAGCACCTTTACGGTCATCATAAGCTGCTTCAATGACGATATCTGCAACTTGTCCACATGGAGAATCCGCTGTTGGCTCTAACACAGCTATGCGGTAACCCATTTGTTTTGCAGCAATCGCCATCATTCTCCCTAATTGTCCTCCGCCAATAATCCCAATTGTTTGACCTGGTTTAACGAGACGACTCATAGTTCCTGACTGCTTTCCAAGACTGCTAGCTTTGTCTTTTCACGACGTGCCTCAAGGCGTTCACTAACGTCTGTTTGATGTGTACCTAGAATTTGTGCAGCGAGTAAGCCCGCATTTGTTGCACCTGCTGTTCCAATTGCTACTGTCGCAACTGGAACACCACCTGGCATTTGAACAATCGATAACAGTGAATCCAACCCATTAAGTGCCTTTGATTGAACTGGTACTCCGATGACAGGCAACGTCGTCTTAGCCGCGACCATTCCTGGTAAGTGAGCAGCCCCACCAGCACCAGCAATAATCACCTTCAGACCTCTTTCTCTTGCCTGCTCTGCATATTCAAACATTAAATCTGGTGTTCGATGCGCCGACACAACCTTCTTCTCATAGGCAATCCCTAACTCATCTAGCACGTTACAGGCTGCACTCATCGTCTCCCAATCAGATGTACTTCCCATGATGACACCAACTTCAGGATTCATCGTTTGTTCCCCTTTCATAACCTTGATCTATTCTTTAGAAAACTTGGCTTATCGCCAAGCTTTAATGGTGAAAGTCTTAGTTGAACTCATGCTTTAACCATTTAATAAAGTTAAAATTTCTTAAAGTATTTTTAATAAAAAAAGCGTAGAATTAACTTTCTTAATCTACTCAATTGAGAGAAAGGAAGCCACTTCTACGCTTTCATGGTTTCAGCGAAACGACATCCCACCCATTTTCGTCCCTTCGTAACCACTTTCCCTCATAGTCCGATTTTTTACGGTAATCGGGTAGAAACTTTTGGACCATATTCCCAAGATTATATGAGGTTTTATTCGTTTTTCATTCGTTCTTATAGGTATATCTTACAAGGATCGACGCACACTGTCAACAAAAAGTCGAACGATTAAAAATGTCAGACTATTATTGTTCGCTTTCTGTCAAAATCCCTTCAAAAACAATCTGTTGACGCACTGGAATGTATTCTTTCGTCGATTTTGTCGTTCTTTCTTCAAAAATCGGCTTTTCCATTCGTCTCACTGGCTGATAACCCTCTTTTTTCATTCTATCTAAGCATTCCTCGATTGTCTCTGATTCCATGACTTCAAATTGCAATTTTCGTTTTTTCGTCAAATTTACTTACCTCACATCTCTTTTACTAGAATCTACAAAAATGCTTTTGCTAAACGCGAAATAAGGAAGGCTTTAGGATTAAGCTTTTTAACCGACGCATACAGCAAAGCAGCAAGGTCAAAACCTTTATCAATCAACGCACTTCCTCAAAAACATTTTTACATACAAACTATTCGTTAAGCCCGGCGCGTGCTCCTTCGTTAAGACACTTACCGATCTTTATTCTAAAACAAACTTCTCTGAAATCTCCATTCCAATCATAACATCAATTCCATACCTAATGCATGCACAAACCATTTCCATTGTTTTTTCATTCCACATTTTATTTATTCGTCATAGCTTGGGATAAATCTGCGACGCTTCGCAAAGACATTTTGATAGTTCGTCGCTTCCTTTAGAGCCGTTTCTTCCTCTTTTATTCTAATAGAGAGAACAAGTGCATTGATAACCGTAAACATGATCGCTGTCCAATAAGCCTGGAAAATGAGGGGAAGCATTGCTATTTCGGTCACTACAATCACGTAATTCGGGTGACGAACATACTGATAGGGCCCTTTTGCGACAACCTTTGCCCCCGGTAGAATCATAATCCGTGTATTCCAAAACCGACCTAATGAAGACAATGCCCACGTACGTCCCATTTGTGCAAGCAGAAAAATGATGAGAGGTATAAAAGACCATTTAGCAAAGTGATTCCAGTTTACTGTCACCTCAATGATTAATGACAAAAAAAAGAAGACATGTGTGCCAATGATGAATGTATAATGCTCCCTCCCAGCCTCATATCCCCCTTGACTCTTTATCCACCTTGCATTGCGGTTGGCAATCACGACTTCGATAATTCTTTGAAAAATGACGAGTAAAATGAACAAATAGATTCCAACCATTAATGAACCCCTTTCCATTGCAGAAGAACGAGCTCCGAGCAAAAGCCTGGACCAAGAGCAGCCATTAGACCATACTCTCCTTCTCCATGTTCTTGCATCATTACTTGCTCAAGTACATATATAACGGTTGGAGAAGACATATTTCCATGACGCTTCAAAATGTGTTTTGATACGGCTGTCATTTCTTCCTCAATGCCCAGAGCATCGACATAGGCGTCGAGCACTTTCTTTCCACCTGGATGAGCGATAAAAGAAGTTATCTGACTCATCTTCACTTCCTGCTCTTCAAGAAATCGACTAACATTCGGTTCTAGCCAATTGCTAATAATAGCTGGAATATCTCGTGAAAAAACGACATGTAAACCCGAATCCTTTACATCCCAGCCCATTACCTCTTCAGATTGAGGCATTAACGTCGATTGAGTCGCAACAATTACCGGTCGAGTAGCCTGCTTTAACAACGTGACCACTTGCGACTGATCACCTATCACGAGAGCACAAGCTACCCCATCCGCAAACAACGATGTGCCAATTAGGTTACTCTTAGAACGGTCATTTCGTTGAAACGTTAGACTGCACAGCTCCACACAAACAACCAAAGCATTGGATTCTGGAAAGGCTCTGCAATACTCATAGGCTCTGCTGATCCCAACAGCTCCTCCCGCGCAACCAAGCCCCCATAAAGGCATTCGTTTCGTATGCGGAGAAAACGGTAGCACATTCATAATTCTCGCATCTAGACTAGGAGTGGCCATACCTGTACTAGAAACGAGGATGATCGCATCAATTGCTTTCACATCAACCTCTTCTTTGAGAAAGGTTAGCTGATTAAGACAACGTTTAATCGCTTCGACACTGTAGGCCGTTGCTAATTCAATATATAAATCATTTCTCTCTTGCAACGAATGCTCTTCTCGAAACCAATCAATTGGTACAGCAAATTGCCGCTCTTCAATTTGTCCATTTGCAAACACCGTTAAAAGTCGTTCGATATCTTGAAAGGTTTCTCCAAACAATTCGCGAGCAAATTCTGTCGTTGTATCTTGATTCAACACATGCGGAGGGGTGAACGAACTAACTGAAGCAATTGATGGCATGAAACACTTCACCTACCCTAACTCTATAATGTAATGTTAGGGTTACCAATATTTTGATATTCATTCATGCTTGCATACTGTACAACTATTAAATATCGTTATTAATCATTTATAAATCCATTTCACAAAGTCTAGTTAGCAAATCATAGAAGAACAAAAAGAATTCTATAATATATTGCAATGACTTGTTCGACAGCACTTCGTTACATGTCCCATCATTTTTCTTTTACTCAATACTTATCTATAGAAAAGAAAATTTATAATTTCCTAAACAACAAAAAAAGCATCCCTAAACGGAATGCTTTTTTTCTTGCCCAGCAACGTCCCACTCTCACAAGGGGGAACCCCTAACTACCATCAGCTAACTGTTTAATTTTTTATACGCGAGTAAACCAGCCTAGTTCTTCTGAAACGTTACATGCTGCTCTTGTTGTTAACTTTATAATCTCATTTAAGCGTGTACCAACAAACCTTCCTTCTGGACCAGCAACACTTATTGAAGCAACTACTTCATCTTCCCAAGAGAAAATTGGTGCTGCAATACTGACTGTCCCTTCCGTTGTTTCTCCATAGGAAATCGCAAATCCCTGTTCTTTAATAACGACTAATTGATCTTTCAACTTTTCAACATTAGGAACTAGGCCTTTTTTAAGTAAATCTTCCATTACTTGCTCTTGGGTAACAAGGTTCAAAAATGCTAGTATGACTTTCTTAGAAGCAGCTACACTTAATGGTCTTCGCATTCCGATCGGTTCGACAATTTTTAATAACTGTGGAGAATCAATACAGTCTATGAAAATACCATCACTTCCTTCTTGAACGGTTAAATAAACACTTTCCTTTGTGTCAGAAGACAATTGTTCCATTATCGGAAGGGCTATATTTCGAACAGAAAGGTTATCCCTTATTGACAACCCTAATTCCATCAAGGAAAGTCCTAGTTTGAATTTTTTATTTTCTTTGTCTCTATATACAAATCCAAATTCCGCTAAGCAATAAAGAATGCGGTGAACGGTTTGTATTGGAATATTCAATTCACGGCTAACCTCAGTAACACTCCATTCTGTTTTTTCTTCAGTAGGTTTGATCTTATTTAGAATATCGATAGATTTGCGTATTACCTCAGACATAGTCAATAACCTCCTTTTGTGGCTTCTCACAGTATCACGCTAATCAAACAAACTCTAATAAAAAATAGGTATACGAACAGTTCTGCGTATTCGTATACCAAAAGCGTATGTTATTTACTGTTTCTCTCAGAAGGCTGAACGCGTTAAATCAAGACCTTGTTTCGCTTTTATTTCTACACTGAAAATTTATTTAAACAGCATCACTCTTACTTTTACCTAAATTATTTAATCGATTTGCCAGACCAAACGTTTCATTAGAAGCAGGTGTCGCGTTACCTCCAATTCGGGAACCGAAATCTGTTCCCACATCATAAGCTGCACTTCCATGCTCCGTAATGTCAAGACCTTCAATCTCTACTTCCCTAGAAACACGAATTGGTCCAAACAATTTGGCCACTCCTACAGCTAAAGCAGCAGCGACACCAACCCATAAAACAACGGCTGCTACGCCAACAATCTGAATTCCTAGTTGTGCGAATCCACCACCGTTTAAGATACCGACATCATAAGAAAAGATACCAATGGCAACCGTACCCCAAATTCCACAAACTCCATGCACTGCAATCGCGCCAACAGGGTCATCAATTTTCAATTTACGATCAATAAATTGAACAGATTCGATTAAGATTACACCAGCAATTGCACCAATGATAATTGAGCTTATTAAGGACATTGAATCTGCACCAGCTGTAATCCCAACTAAACCACCTAATGCACCATTTAACGTTAACGAAGCATCCACCCGCTTATATTTCACCTGTGAATAACCAGCTGCACCAATTACACCAGCAGATGCTGCAAGTAGTGTATTCGTAATAACGACAGGAACTAATTCTGGATCAGCTGCTAACACACTTCCTCCGTTAAAACCGAACCAACCCCACCAAAGAATAAAGACACCTAGAGCACCAAGAGGGATACTATGAGCGGGAATGATGTTCACTTTTCCATTTGTATATTTTCCAATACGACCACCTAGAAAAGCAGCTACAACAGCAGCACTAACAGCACCTGTTAAATGAAGAACAGATGATCCAGCAAAGTCAATGAACCCTAACTCTGTTAACCAACCTCCTCCCCATGTCCAATGTCCAACAACTGGATAGATAATGACAACCATTGCTGCTGTTATAATCAAGTAACTTGATAAACGAATTCTTTCAGCAACTGCACCCGAAATAATCGTTGCACATGTAGCAGCAAAAACTGCTTGGAAGACAAAAAATGACATATCGATATCACCACTAAGGAAAAACCCATCAGTTCCTATTAATCCATTAGCTGAAGTTCCAAACATAATAGCGTATCCAGCTACAAAATATAATATTGACCCTAACGAAATCGTTAGAAAGTTTTTCATTAAGATGCTAAGTGTATTTTTTGAACGTGTAAATCCTATTTCTAGCATCGCAAAACCACCATGCATGAGAAAAACGATAATCGTCGCCACAATGATCCACACGCTATCCAAAGTAGCACTAGCAACTAGTTCTTCGGCACTAACGACCGTTGTCACCATAGTAAAGAGAATTAGTAATAAAACAATCTTGACTTTCATTCAAACAACTCCTATTCAGTTTGGATTCGTTTTTTATAAAAAGTAAAATTAAACGATTGCACTGACACCCTTTTCACCAGTCCGGATGCGAATGGCTTGTTCAACATTCGAGATAAAGATTTTCCCATCTCCCGCTTCTCCGGTAGCACAACATTGCTGAATGATAGAAACTAGTGAATCGATTTTTTCTTCATCAATAACTAGTTCGACTTTGACTTTAGGTAATAATGTAATTTCAAACGTATTCCCTCTAAAGATCCCTTGTTTTCCTTTTTGAACCCCACACCCACCAACTTCTGATACCGTTAAGCCTTTAATTCCAAATTTCTCAATCTCATCTTTAAGAACTTGAAAATACTCTGGCCTTATGATTGCCTCAATCTTTTTCATCTGCATCCCTCTTTCACGTAGTTATAGCTCTTATATTCCCATATCTCATTCGCAAAAAGTACCAGATATTTTTACATCGCGGGAAAATTCAGAAAATAGTGTAAAGTTTTCTACTAGTTTCTTTTTTATAAACTTATTGCTGTGATAAGACTACGTTTGTATAGGCGATGATTAACTATTACAATTTTCTCATAAATAAAGTTACCTATTAACCTAGCTTGCTAGAGATACATAGGCGAGGTAATTTAACATCGATAATCGATCATCACTTTAAAAATAAATACTTGCTCTAATCATTGTGCATTCACCACTACTAGACATACGAACTATTAGATCTGCCACTTGACTTCTCTCAAGTAATATCGCTTCATCATCATTTAACTGATGAATAACACCATTAATCTCTACCGCTATATCTTTCCCCTTCCCATAAAAAAGCTCTACGTTCTTTAATTTATTAGCAATCTCCCAACCGATCCATTCTTCTACAGGTTCTTTTCCTAATTTATAAGCATTTAACAACCCGCTACACTCACGCTTCATCAACAAATTAAAATTTTCTGTTTTTCCTATGCTCGTTGTTTCCCAATCACCTTTAAAACTAGTTTTTTCAAATGCATCTAAGTTTACTTGGAACTGGTACTCTTGACTGATTAATGTTAGTGACCCTCTGATAACCATTAATTCACGCTGAAATTCAGGAAACGTCGTAAATTTAGATTCGTCCATTTCTATCTTTGCCGTACTTACTCTCCATTGAAAGTTTTGATCTTCCACCTTTGCTGATTTTGGATATATAGCTAGCTGAGATGTAGTCCCTCCTGACCAATTCGTTCTTAGGTGATCTTCTTTTTTTAAGATTCGAGTTAAGTATGTCATTCTAAACTCCTTCTCCACCTTCCATTTCGGTATTTTTAAAACAAAAAGAGAGTAGTAAAAAAAGGTTAATCTCACTTTTTTTATACCCTCCAAAAATATTTTTATATTGATAGAAATAACTATTAGAGCAAGGTCTCCAAGTTTTTTAGGCGCTTTAAACGTAAAAACGAAATATCTCGTTTTGTGTCTCTATCAATGACTAGATCAGATAAAATGCTTCCTATCACACTGGCAAACTTAAATCCATGACCTGAAAATCCTCCAGCTACAACAACATGATTGTGATTTGGGTGAAGGCCCACAATAAAGTCTGAGTCTGGTGTATTAGAAAACAAACTAACCGCTCCCTTTAATAATTCTCCAGGTGCATCAGGCATGTAGTGCTCAAGGAAACTACGAATATCACCCTCATCATCTGCATAATAGCCAAATTCTCGATTGACAGTATCTGGGTCACAATCATAACCTAAATCCATTCTTCCTACTTTTAATCCTCCTCCATCAAAATCAGGGAATCCATAATAGTGTCCTATTGATTTGGTATCAAAAACAAAACAAGGGAAATGATCGCTATAAAGATTCTTACCAGACGGCTTAAACCAGCCAATTGTTTTTCTAACAGGAGTAATTGGCAGGTCCATATCTTTTAACACCTTGGAGACCCATGCACCAGCGGTAACAATCAGTTTCTCAGCTGTATAGCTACCTATTGGCGTCGTGACTGTTACCGAATCATTCTTAATATCCACAGCCAAGACTGGTTGGTTTTCATACACACTAGCCCCAAGTTTAATAGCTTCTTCCTTGTAAGTTTTAATACATTCCTCTGAGAATAAAAAACCTGATTCAGGATCATAGCTTCCGACATAATTATCTGGTAATTGAATTCCAGGCCACCGTTCCATAATCATATGTGCATCCAACTCTTCATAAGGGAGCTCATATTGTATCGAACTAGCGATTGCCTCTTTTACAAAACGAGATTCAGAATGCCCGACGGTTAAAGCTCCTGTCTTTTTATACAATTCCTTACCCGATTCGTTCTCCAAGTCATACCATAACTCCAAAGACTCTTTGACTAACGGAACATATTTCCCACCGTTCCCATAGCCAGCCCGCAACATTCTCGTATGACCGTGATGGCTAGCATATGCGTTTGGTATCGAAAATTGGTCAATCATTAAAACGTCTTTGCCCTTTTTGGATAAATAATAGGAGGCAGCAGATCCCATAGACCCGCCTCCTAAAATAATGACATCATATCCTTTACTCAAAACGGTTCATCCCCTTAGAGTCGTCTAGTTATGATTAGCTTTCTTTTAAATATTTTTCAATTTCCCAAGAGCTTACATTGTCGTGATAAGCTGCCCATTCTTCTTTTTTGCTTCGAATGTACGTTTTCATAAAGTCTTGGCCTAAGGCTTCGATTAAGACTTCATTTTGCTCTAAGTCTGCGATTGCTTCATGTAAGGTAGATGGTAACTTGCCTACTTCAGCACCAAACACGTTTGTCAATTCCGAATTTTCAGTCATTATAACGTCTGGGTCGACCTTTCTCTCAATTCCATCTAAACCTGCAGCTAGAATAGCAGCTGAGGCGAGGTACGGATTCGCATGATTATCCATCGCACGGAATTCAATACGCCCTCCTCCTGGAACACGAACAAGTTGAGTTCGGTTATTTCCTCCGTATGAAATCATATTGGGTGCCCAAGTCGCACCTGAACTTGTTGACATCGCAGTTAATCGCTTATATGAATTAACCGTTGGACAGACGATCGCAGCAAGAGATTTCGCATGCTTCAGAATGCCTCCAATGAAATAATAACCTAATTCTGATAAATCATTGCCTTTTGGATCTGCTTTATTCTCAAATAGATTTTGGCTTCCAGTCCACAAACTTAAATGCATGTGACAGCCATTACCCGTCAGATGAGCGAAAGGTTTTGGCATGAAGGTAGCGATTAGATTTCTCTCCTCTGCCATCGTACGAACCATATACTTAAAGAAGATTAATCGATCAGCAGACGTTAACACATCGGCAAATTCAAAATTCACTTCAAACTGTCCATTGGCATCTTCATGATCAGCCTGTGATACACCCCATTCCAATTCCTCCATATAATTAATTAATATACTAAGGAAATCATAATTCCTCATTAACGCCACTTGGTTATAACATGGTTTGTTGGCCACATCAAATGGATCAGCCGGTGAAAGAATTCCCAATTCATCTTCACGAAGAAGAGAAAACTCAGGTTCAACACCAGTCTTCATATCAAACCCTAGCTTTTTAGCTCTTTCCATTACATTTAACAAAATCGTTCTTGTGCAGAATGGCCAAGGTGAACCATCCTCTGTTAACGTACCAGCAAACCAAGCTAAATCTTTTTTCCATGGTAAAATCATCATGGAACGTAAGTCTGGGATGCATAAAATATCAGGATCAGTCGGTCCATGACCTAAATCTCCGACAGCAAATCCAGCAAAGCCAGCTCCACTCTCGCATACTGAAGAAAGTCGTTTGGAAGGTACTAATTTGGCTCTTGATGAGCCATTCAAATCTGAAAAAGAAGCTAATAAAAATTGGATGTTTTTCATTTCCATCTTCTGTTGAACTTCCTCTAACATTGATGTATTGCTTGTCACCACACCGTTCATTGTCATCACCTTCCTTACGATTTACTTTTCTTATTTTGTTGTAACAAATTCTTTTGCCTCAGAAGAATGGTCATAGCTCGCCCAATATGGTTTACGAGTGCCCATGCCGACAATTGGTACTCCTGTAATCATCGATGTATTCATTGTTAGTGAACGTAGATCGGTTGGATCTAAATCTCCTACTTTGTTTTTCCCGCATGACCGTGCAAAAATTTGCAGTTCCATTGTGATCGAATTGATGTAGTTTTCGGCTCGATCTGCTGCTTCTTCTGGATCTAAACGTTTCATTAATTCTGGATCTTGGGTCGCAATTCCAACTGGACACTTACCCGTATGACAATGATGACAGGCAGAAGGAACAGTCCCAAGTTCTTCGTAATCCTCTACGTAAAGAGACTTATTACAATTTAGTGCCACTAACATCGCTGTTCCAATATAGACAACGTCTGCTCCTAATGCAATTGCCTTTGCTGCATCTGCACCATTGGCAATTCCTCCGCCAATAATTAATTTCACTTCATCTTTCATACCAATCTCATGCAAGGCTTCAGCTGCTTCAACAACAGCTGCAATTGTTGGAATTCCTGTATGATCTAATTGTATTTCGGGAGATGCAGCTGTTCCACCTTCCATACCATCAATGACAATCGCATCTGCTCCCGCTTTTGCGGCTAGTTTCGTATCATCATAGACTCTGCCTGCCCCTACTTTAATGAAGACTGGCACTTCAAAATTCGTTGCAATTCGCACTTGCTCAATCTTCACACCAAGATCATCTGGCCCCATCCAGTCTGGGTGGCGACAAGGGCTCCGTTGATCCACACCTAGAGGTAGATCACGCATATTTGCTACTTCTTCAGATACCTTTTGACCAAGTAAGGTTCCTCCTGTACCAGGCTTTGCCCCTTGACTAACAACAATCTCAATAGCATCTGCTCGTTTTAAATCATATGGATTTAACCCGTAACGGCTTGGCAGCAATTGGTATACTAACTTTTCGGATGCTTCCCGTTCAACCGGATGCATACCTCCGTCTCCTGTACATGTACTTATGCCACAGCGAGTTGCCGCTATTCCAAGTGCTTTTTTCGCATTAGAGTTAATTGCTCCAAAGCTCATACCTGCAACCATGATCGGTGTTTCTAGAACAAGGGGGCGCTTAACTCTACCTTCACCAATGACCACTTTTGTGTCACATTTTTCACGGTATCCTTCTAAAGCGACACGTGAAAGTCCAGCAGGAGTAAATACTAAGTCATCAAATGAAGGAAGATCTAGACGCTTCGTCGCTTGTCCTCTAATGCGGTAACGACCAAGCTCTGCC
The DNA here is from genome assembly GCA_963838465.1 of uncultured Bacillaceae bacterium. GTDB lineage: Bacteria > Bacillota > Bacilli > Bacillales > Bacillaceae_D > Halalkalibacter. The sequence goes on along the minus strand of CAWIQZ010000007.1, from coordinate 133,879 downwards.
TTTTCTTGGATTTCTTCTATTTTTTCCGGACTCCATACTTTGCTTTTTCTTATAATATTGTTTTCCATATGCCAAACTCCTTTTTGTTAAAGTTATGAAGCATTCCATTACAAACTATTTTCTTGAATTTTGGAGGCGTCTCCATCCCATAGCCTTCAAGTAGAGTTTTAATTTCAATAAATTCTTCATCTGATAAATCAACAATCTCCGTGCCATTTCCTAATTCGGCAATCTCACCTGCTACGTAAATCGTTCCATCGTACATCGAATCTCCAAGTGCTTTCCCAGCATTTCCACAAATGATCATTTTTCCTTTTTGCATCATAAACCCTGTCATATAGCCAACATTGCCACCGACAATCAAGGTTCCACCTTTTTGCCCTATTCCAGCACGAGCTCCTACACTTCCTTTTACAACAACTGTTCCACCTCGAATCGATGCTGCGGTAGATGAAGCTGCATTTCCTTCAACGACAATTTCTCCATTCATCAAGTTTTCCCCAATGGCCCATCCTGCATTGCCTTTAACCGTTGCCGTTACATAATCGCAAAGACTGACTGCATAATAACCGACATCGCCGTTATAGACGAGATGAATAGGATCAGTAATCCCAACACCTAAATTATGACGAGCTTGTGGATTTTCAATGATGACTTCTTTCATACCTTTTTTTGCCGCTTCTGCAATCCGTTCATTTACTTCTTGTAAGGTTGTTACTTCACAATCAATGACCACTGCTTGTTTTACAGATTCCATATCATGACCTCCTCTGAACCAGGTTCAAATACACTTAAATCCTTTCCAAATCCATTAGTAATCGCCATACTTTCAGAAGCGAAGGCAACAAAATCGTCCGTCTCTGCAATCATCATTGGTTTCATGCCAAATGGTTCTTTCGCTAGTCCTACTTGATCTGGTGTAATCGCAATATAACTGAATGATCCATCCAATTCTTCTAACGAGAGTTCCATCGCTTCCTGTAAATTCATTCCTGCTCTTAATTTATCAACTAAATAAACAGCGATGACTTCTGAATCATTCCCCGTGATAAACGTATAACCTTGTTTCTCAAATTTACTTCGGAGTTTAATATAGTTTGTAATGTGCCCATTGTGTATAATTGTTAAATCCTGACCCATGTGACAGCACAAAGGTTGTGAATGAGAAATGTCCACTTTACTTTCTGTTGCCATTCTTGTATGTCCAATTGCTACTTGACCGTCATACTCTGAAATCTTAAACTGAGCTTCTAAGTTTTCAGCTCCTCCTAAAAATTTTAATACTTCAAGCTGTTCTCCGTAACTTGCAACTGAAACATCATGATCGATATTATTAATTGCGAGCACAAGTGTTTCTTCATCCTCAACATCTTTTACGGTTGCTCTAACATAACTCTCATGATCAGACGCGCTTTCTATCGTCACATACTCTGTTAATAGATTAATTATTTTCTCGCCATTTCCTGGCTTTTCGTAGTTAACATCGATATATATTGTATTTTCTACTTTTGGATGCAGTAGAGCAATGCCCGTTGAGTCTGGTCCTCTTCTACATAAACTTTCAAGCATCTTAACAACAATCTCACCTGTCTTTTTTTCATGAACCGTATTTTTGTAAATGAGTCCTCCAATACCACACATCTTTCATCCACCTCATCCATTTTTTATTACTAGCTCTGTTTCTAAAATTAGAATATCACTTATCATTCTCAATTTTCAGTCAGTTAACTCAGTATGTGAGAGAAGATTAGCTTTTTATGTTAGAACTTCTGTCATTTTGCTTTTATATCCCTATTAAAGCTTTCTGTAAAACCTATATACAAGAATTTATTAGTAAACCAACCCAACTCTTCTGAAATATCACAAGATGCCCTTGTTGTTAATTTGATAAAATCATTTAATCTGGTTCCGACAAATCGTCGCTCAGGTCCAGCCACACTTAGTGATCCAACTACTTCATCCTCCCAAGAGAAAATAGGGGCCGCCACACTAATAGTCCCTTCAGTTGTTTCTCCGTAAGAAATAGCAAACCCCTGCCCCCGAATCAAATCCAATTCATTCATTAATTTCTCTACATCTGAGATAAACCCTAATTCTTGTAGTTCTTTTACCACCTTCTGTCTTTTACTTGGGTGATAAAAGGCAAGAATTACTTTTTTTGATGCAGCAACACATAACGGCCTTCGCATTCCGACTGGTTCTGAAATTTTCAAGAGTTGAGGTGGATCAATACAATCAATAAAGATCCCATCATTCCCCTCAGGAACCGTTAAATAGACACTTTCCTTTGTTTTCATGGCTAACTGTTTCATGATAGGCAGCGCTGTGTTACGAACAGAGAGATTATCTCGAATGGATAAACCTAATTCCATTAACGATAATCCTAACTTAAACTTTTTTGATTCTCTGTCACGGATCACAAAGCCTGAATCGGATAAGCTAGCTAATAATCGATGAACGGTTTGTAACGGCATATCTAACTTCCGACTTATTTCTGTAACGCTCCAATCCTCTTTGTCTTCAGTAGGTTTCATTGCAGTTAAAATAGAGATTGTCTTTCTAATCACCTCGGCCAAAATTCCACCTCCAAAGTAAAAATTGAAAACGAGAAATACTACGAATTTTCATTATCTAATTGTCGATCTAACGCTAAAAGTGTATGTAGTAATACATTCGCTACTTTTTCAATGTCTTCAATCTCACTAAATTCTTCTGGACAATGGCTCTTCCCATCCACACTCGGAACAAAGATCATCCCACTTCTAGTAATAGAAGCCATATGTGTCGCATCATGACCTGCCATACTTCCGAGTAACAGAGATTCATAGCCTAACTGTTTTGCCTGCTCTTGTATTTGTTGAATTATAAGATGATCCATTGGAGCTGGATCTTGATCAAGAAGAACGGTGCGTTCAACATGAATAGAACGCTTTGTTTGGATTTCATTCACTTTTTCTTCCCATCTTGCGAGGACTTCTATTATCTCTTCTTTTATTTTCCCACGAATTTCCAATGTGAACGTGACCTCAGCTGGAATAATATTGGCTGAATTAGGCGAAACCGTTATTTTTCCAACGGTTCCAACAACCTCGTTTTCAGGATAGTCGGTACAGACTTGCTCTAATGCCAGAATCATTTCTGACACAGCCGTTAAAGCGTCCTTTCGATCCCCCATTAATGTGGTCCCAGCATGATTCGCTTCTCCAGACACAGTCACTTCTTCACGATAAATTCCGGTAATTGCTGTTACAACTCCAACAGGTATGGAGCGATTTAATAACCGTTTACCTTGTTCGATATGTACTTCAATATAGGCTCCCATTTCACCCGGATTTCGTACAGCATTCTCAAATCGTTCCGGATCACCACCGGCACTTTTTAATGCCTCCGTTAATACCTTCCCGTTTGAATCTTTAACATTTCTAATGTCCTTTGTCTTCAACTTCCCTATTAGAGCACGACTTCCAAACGTGGAAAGTCCAAATGGATTTGGCTCTTCAGCACTAAATGAAACCAATTCAAATGGGTGACGTGTTGTTAGGTTGTTTTCTTCAAGAACTTGCATGACTTCTAAAGCCATTAATACCCCTAACGCCCCATCATATTTACCGCCATTTGGGACTGTGTCGATGTGTGAACCAAATGAGATAACAGGTAACGTGGGATAAGTACCTTCTCTCTTAGCCCAAATATTCGCTGCTTCGTCCACTCTTACATCAAGATTGATCTTCTTGAGTGTCTTTTTTAACCAATTCCTTGCCGCCAATTCAGCTTCTGTAAACGTGGTTCGATCTAACCCTCCTTTATCGTTTTGTCCAAAATTTGCTAGTTCTTCAATAGCTAGACGTAACCTCTTCGCATTAATACGATACTTAGTCATATTCATTTTTTAAAACCACTCCTGTCTAAAATAATATTTCGTGTACAATGAAATAATCTCACAGGCTTTTCCTATTACATATTAATAATAACCATATATTGAGAATATTTTGTTTTTGTTGTGATGTAACATTACAAATAAATCCAATTCAAGCTTGAACTGAACTTATCTAATCATAGCTTTACATCCGAATGAAAAAAGCCTTTAATCATACAACGAAACCAAATTGCTACATATATAGACCAAGTATCAAAACAAAATTAAGAACAGTCTCGAAACATGGGAATAGTTCCGATACTATGATAAAAAGGAAAGATAACTGAAAATTCCATTTAGAATCAGATTATATTCAGACACAAAAAGGCTTGGATTTAACCGAGCCTTATTTCGATATTCTGTTGTTAATTCTAAAATAGTCGATACTCTAAACAAACTTAATTCACTATAGCACCTATGCTGCCATCAGAAGATTCTCCCTACAATTTCTCCATTTTCATCCAAAGCCTCAATCTTCATCTTATTTTTCTCAACCGAAAATGATTGTCTTTCGTGTACATATATATGCTAACCAGAGTTTAATACTATCATCAATTTAATAATTTCATTTATACCTGATGAGAAGAAATTAAATTACTAGGACTGAAATAAAAAAGTCAGTAATAAAATAGTGACTCTTTATGGAGAGCTATGGAGCTGCCCATAGATTGGAAGGCTAAGCGTTAAACAGTTCATGATTAGAATAATCAAAATAAGTTTAAAACAAAACTAACTAACAAATTGGCAAATTAATTTGTTAGTTAGTTTGTAAAAGAGGAGATTTGAATAAAACTTACAATGAAATGAAAATAAGCCCCAAAACAAATATAAAAATAGAGCGTCTATCTTCTATATCCACTTATTTTTACCAAACTGAAATAGCACCGTCTGTTCTTGGCTCCGTTCCACCAATTAGTACACCACTATCTGGATCTCTTAGTATGATCTGACCTCTACCATAACTTGAATCAACATCTAACATCACTTTAACATCATGACCCTTTTCTTCTAACGCTTTTGCTATATGGCTAGGAAATGTTTGTTCTACAGCAATTGTTTTCTCACTCAGCCACTGCCATCGGGGTGCATCTAGTGCAGCCTGTGGATTCATTTTGAAATCTACCATATTCATAATATTGTGCGAAGAGCATGATAAAAGCAGCTATTAATAGGCTCACATAGATACTACCAACTAGAACGGGTTGTTGCTGAAAGAGTAATGGTTCAGGTGTGATCCCATGAAGGATGAGAACTCCCATCATGATAGCCATAGCCATATCTCCAGGAATCCCTAATGTTAGTGTTTGGATAAAGGATTCATCCGCTGTTGCACTATTTGATGTTTCCGAAGCAATAACGCCATCAGGAGTTCCTTTTCCAAATTTTTCAGGGTTTTTGGAGAATTTTCTGGCTTGATCATAGCTTACGAAATTAGCTACATCTCCACCTGTCCCTGGTAATGCACCTACAAAACTACCGATTAAGGATGAACGTAAAACGTTCCACTTAGATCTCCAGACATCTTTAAGGGTTACAATATATGGAATGTTAATATTATTACTCAAACTTCGCACCTAAAAAACCTAGTGCACCGTTTGTGTCTGTAACCTCTATCTGCATCTAAAAATGATCCTTTACAAAATGGCCTACATATACAAAAGACACCTCGTTCTTTGGTATAGTGAGATTGTCGAGAAATCACTACCACACAGAAGAGGTGTCCCCTATATGATAGAGTATAATGACCAAAACAATCAACTACCTAAAGAATTAAAATCCGTATTTGATGAATTAGAGATGTTCAAACATCTTCGGAATGCGGGCATCAAGAAGAAATTTGGCTTTTCTTGTTCCTACTTATTTCAAGTGATCTTTTGTTTGATCTTTCATCATAAGAAGTGGTTTAGCCTTCTTGAATCAAAGAAAGGAGATTGCTACCCAGCAAAAGACGCTGTGTACCGATTTTTGAATCATTCGAAGTTTGCTTGGCGTCGATTCTTAACTCTATTAAGTGCGAGTGCGACGAAAAAGGTTGACGACTTAACGAATCGAGAGCGTCCCAAAGTACTTATTGTGGATGATTCCATGTTTGATCGTAACCGCAGTAAGAAAGTGGAGCTATTAGCTCGATGCAAGGATCATTCTTCTTTGACAAAGCGTTTCTATAAAGGGTTTCGCATGCTTACACTCGGCTGGTCCGATGGATGTACATTTATGCCTTTGGATTTTGCGTTACTTAGTTCAACGACGTCCCAAATCAATGGGATTTCTACGGACATTGATAAGCGCTGTTCTGGTTATAAACGGCGGTTGGAAGCTTTACAATCAGCACCTGAACTGCTCCCATCTATGGTTAAACAGGCTTTAGCTGCAGGAGTGACTGCCCATTATGTGTTGAATGGATTCTTGGTTCACCCATGAGCCTCTTATTCAATCCCTAGTCGATATAGGTCTTGATGTGATTGGAATGGTCAAACCAACGAATCAACGCTACATTGTCAACCATCAACGAGTATCTTTAAAAGAGCTCTATTGCCTTGCCATTCCTGTACCGGGCAAGAAGGGCATTTTACGATCCATTCATACAACCACGGCAAATGGCATCCCCATTAAGGTTGTGTTTGTTCGAAATCGAAACAAAAAGAGTGAATGGTTAGCCATTCTCAGCACAGATTGCACACGCTCGGAACAAGAAATTGTCCGTATTTACGGAATGCGCTGGGATATTGAAGTCTTCTTTAAAACAACGAAATCACTATTACGTCTTCAAAAGGAGTTTCAGGGGCTTTCTTATGATTTGCTCATCAGTCATACAACGATTGTGTTTGCACGATACATTGTCTTGTCATGGCAAAATCGCTGTCATTCAGACCAACGTACTCTAGGTGGTCTCTTTTACGAACTCTGTGATGAAGTCAGTGAACTGGATTGGGCTGTGGCATTACAGCAGTTAATCGAGCTTCTTGAAGATGCCTTAAAAAAGACGAACAAGAGAGTACAAAAACTAATCAAAAGTCAACTTCAAGCAATGGATCAACGGCCTGCCTACTTATATCAAGGCTTATTTGCCGATTTCACTCTGCGAAGTTTGAGTTATTAATAACTCAACTTAATGCAAGACCATTTTACTGACTTATCTAGTTTAAAGTAAAAGACCCCTCTTCTTTTTTCCTTAGGGAACAGGTAAGACCCATACATTAAAAAATTCGAAACCATGAATTATATAATTACGGATTTTTTACTATTATTACATTTCACTAGCTTTTTGTGTCAACATTTAGTTTAAAATTTCAGATGGCGTAGTTATTCACACTTTTACCTAGCAGCATGGAAGAGCGAACAGATCAGCACTTTCGTTCATCAGTAAACAACGATGAATTTAGTCATATTAGTTCCATTAAAAATTTCCATTTATTTCAACATGCTATTTTCAAATTAACCTTCTAGCAAACTGTTACTGTGTGACTTGAACTACTGGATTTCAGCTATTTGATACATAAAAAAAGCATCCCTCAACGGAATGCTTTCAATTTGCCCGGCAACGTCCTACTCTCACAGGGGGAAGCCCCCAACTACCATCGGCGCTGAAGAGCTTAACGACCGTGTTCGGCATGGGAACGGGTGTGGCCTCTTCGCTATCGCCACCAGACTATTTTTGAAAGAATGGATTCTCTCAAAACTAGATAATGCGCAAGAAACATGTTGTCAAGAATTGTTTGGATAAGTCCTCGACCGATTAGTATCTGTCAGCTCCACGTGTCGCCACGCTTCCACACCAGACCTATCAACCTCATCATCTCTAAGGGGTCTTACTGGATTAACTCCATGGGAAATCTCATCTTGAGGGGGGCTTCATGCTTAGATGCTTTCAGCACTTATCCCGTCCACACGTAGCTACCCAGCTATGCTCCTGGCGGAACAACTGGTACACCAGCGGTGTGTCCATCCCGGTCCTCTCGTACTAAGGACAGCTCCTCTCAAATTTCCTGCGCCCGCGACGGATAGGGACCGAACTGTCTCACGACGTTCTGAACCCAGCTCGCGTACCGCTTTAATGGGCGAACAGCCCAACCCTTGGGACCTACTTCAGCCCCAGGATGCGATGAGCCGACATCGAGGTGCCAAACCTCCCCGTCGATGTGGACTCTTGGGGGAGATAAGCCTGTTATCCCCAGGGTAGCTTTTATCCGTTGAGCGATGGCCCTTCCATGCGGAACCACCGGATCACTAAGCCCGACTTTCGTCCCTGCTCGACTTGTAGGTCTCGCAGTCAAGCTCCCTTATGCCTTTGCACTCTACGAATGATTTCCAACCATTCTGAGGGAACCTTTGGGCGCCTCCGTTACTGTTTAGGAGGCGACCGCCCCAGTCAAACTGCCCACCTGACACTGTCCCTGAACCGGATCACGGCTCGAGGTTAGAATGTCAGCACAGTCAGGGTAGTATCCCACCGACGCCTCCACCGAAGCTGGCGCTCCGGTTTCCAAGGCTCCTACCTATCCTGTACAAACTGTACCAACATCCAATATCAAGCTACAGTAAAGCTCCATGGGGTCTTTCCGTCCTGTCGCGGGTAACCTGCATCTTCACAGGTACTATAATTTCACCGGGTCTCTCGTTGAGACAGTATCCAAATCGTTACACCATTCGTGCGGGTCGGAACTTACCCGACAAGGAATTTCGCTACCTTAGGACCGTTATAGTTACGGCCGCCGTTTACTGGGGCTTCAATTCAGAGCTTCTCCTTACGGATAACCCCTCCTCTTAACCTTCCAGCACCGGGCAGGTGTCAGCCCCTATACTTCGCCTTGCGGCTTCGCAGAGACCTGTGTTTTTGCTAAACAGTCGCTTGGATCTTTTCACTGCGGCTCTCTCGGGCTTGCACCCTAATAGAGCACCCCTTCTCCCGAAGTTACGGGGTCATTTTGCCGAGTTCCTTAACGAGAGTTCTCCCGAGCGTCTTAGAATTCTCTTCTCGCCTACCTGTGTCGGTTTGCGGTACGGGCACCTCTCACCTCGCTAGAGGCTTTTCTTGGCAGTGTAGGATCAGGAACTTCGGTACTATGATTTCCCTCGCCATCACAGCTCAGCCTTATATGAGAAGCGGATTTGCCTACTTCTCAGCCTAACTGCTTGGACGCGCATATCCATCAGCGCGCTTACCCTACCTTTCTGCGTCCCCCCATTACTCAAACGGTGAGGAGGTGGTACAGGAATTTCCACCTGTTGTCCATCGCCTACGCCTTTCGGCCTCGGCTTAGGTCCCGACTGACCCTGAGCGGACGAGCCTTCCTCAGGAAACCTTGGGCTTTCGACGGAGGGGATTCTCACCCCTCTTTTCGCTACTCATACCGGCATTCTCACTTCTAAGCGCTCCACCAGTCCTCTCGGTCTGACTTCGCTGCACTTAGAACGCTCCCCTACCACTGACACCATATGGTGTCAATCCATAGCTTCGGTGATACGTTTAGCCCCGGTACATTTTCGGCGCAGAGTCACTCGACCAGTGAGCTATTACGCACTCTTTAAATGGTGGCTGCTTCTAAGCCAACATCCTGGTTGTCTGGGCAACTCCACATCCTTTTCCACTTAACGTATACTTTGGGACCTTAGCTGATGGTCTGGGCTGTTTCCCTCTTGACTACGGATCTTAGCACTCGCAGTCTGACTCCCGAGGATAAGTTTTTGGCATTCGGAGTTTGACTGAATTCGGTAATCCTGTGGGGACCCCTAGTCCAATCAGTGCTCTACCTCCAAAACTCTCACCTCGAGGCTAGCCCTAAAGCTATTTCGGGGAGAACCAGCTATTTCCGAGTTCGATTGGCATTTCACCCCTACCCACACCTCATCCCCGCACTTTTCAACGTGCGTGGGTTCGGGCCTCCATTCAGTGTTACCTGAACTTCACCCTGGACATGGGTAGATCACACGGTTTCGGGTCTACGACGGCGTACTCATTCGCCCTATTCAGACTCGCTTTCGCTACGGCTCCGCTATGTAAGCTTAACCTTGCACGACATCGTAACTCGCCGGTTCATTCTACAAAAGGCACGCTGTCACCCATTAACGGGCTTCAACTAGTTGTAGGCACACGGTTTCAGGATCTCTTTCACTCCCCTTCCGGGGTGCTTTTCACCTTTCCCTCACGGTACTGGTTCACTATCGGTCACTAGGGAGTATTTAGCCTTGGGAGATGGTCCTCCCGGATTCCGACGGGGTTTCACGTGTCCCGCCGTACTCAGGATCCGTCTCGGAGAGAAGGGCATTTCAGCTACGGGATTGTTACCCTCTATGATGGATCTTTCCAGATCGCTTCGCTTATGCTCTTCTTTTCTTACTCCGTATGAGACGTCCTACAACCCCAAGAGGCAAGCCTCTTGGTTTGGGCTGTTTCCGTTTCGCTCGCCGCTACTCAGGAAATCGCATTTGCTTTCTCTTCCTCTGGGTACTTAGATGTTTCAGTTCCCCAGGTCTGCCTCCTCGTATCCTATGTATTCAGATACGGGTACCATCCCATTACGGATGATGGGTTCCCCCATTCGGATATCCTCGGATCAAAGCTTACTTACAGCTCCCCGAGGCGTTTCGTCGTTCGTCACGTCCTTCTTCGGCTCCTAGTGCCAAGGCATTCACCGTGCGCCCTTTCTAACTTAACCATTTTGACTTCAGATCACTCTTCGACATTTCTTCGTCAGCTTCGTGGTTCTCAGTCATGTCACGTACTGGTGTACGCTCCATTCTTTCGACCACTTGCTTCCTCGAACTTCTCGAATCTCTTTGCCAAAAACGATCACTTATATAAGGTCGTTTTGAATTCTTGACGTTCGTTCGATCTTCTCTTATAAAACATAAGATTCCGATGAACTACTAATGTTTCTCTTGCATTATCTAGTTTTCAAAGAACCTTTGACGGCAGATCATCATCGATCTTCTTGTCAAATATTGCCTACAGGATGTAGGTACCAGGCGTTGCAACACGACGTTGCGAACTTAGCGTGGTGCCATGCTCTGTATGCTTTTGAAATTGGTGGAGCCTAGCGGGATCGAACCGCTGACCTCCTGCGTGCAAGGCAGGCGCTCTCCCAGCTGAGCTAAGGCCCCAAATAAACGATTATTTGTTCTAATCGCTTTATCAAACTATTATGGTGGGCCTGAGTGGACTCGAACCACCGACCTCACGCTTATCAGGCGTGCGCTCTAACCAGCTGAGCTACAGGCCCCCACCATTTATCAATCGCTTCATTATAGAAACAAAAGAAATAATTTGAGAGTAAGTTCTCTCAAAACTGAACAAGGCTACTGACTTCAATCACATCATGTAACACTTCTCAGTCATTGCTTCATGCTGCCTTGCGACGAGTAACCGCAGGAGCAAAAGCACTTATTAATAGAGAGTTTTGAGTACTCTCAAAACTGAACAATAGCACAAGCGGCAAACAACAAAATGCTCTTCGACTAATGACCGATACGTCGTGTATCGAACGTCGAAGTCAACACATCCTGTGTAAGCTCGACTAGAGTAAAAACTCCATAGAAAGGAGGTGATCCAGCCGCACCTTCCGATACGGCTACCTTGTTACGACTTCACCCCAATCATCTGTCCCACCTTAGGCGGCTGGCTCCAAAAGGTTACCCCACCGACTTCGGGTGTTACAAACTCTCGTGGTGTGACGGGCGGTGTGTACAAGGCCCGGGAACGTATTCACCGCGGCATGCTGATCCGCGATTACTAGCAATTCCGGCTTCATGTAGGCGAGTTGCAGCCTACAATCCGAACTGAGAATGGCTTTATGGGATTCGCTCAACCTCGCGGTTTTGCAGCCCTTTGTACCATCCATTGTAGCACGTGTGTAGCCCAGGTCATAAGGGGCATGATGATTTGACGTCATCCCCACCTTCCTCCGGTTTGTCACCGGCAGTCACCTTAGAGTGCCCAACTGAATGCTGGCAACTAAGATCAAGGGTTGCGCTCGTTGCGGGACTTAACCCAACATCTCACGACACGAGCTGACGACAACCATGCACCACCTGTCACTTTGTCCCCCGAAGGGGAAAGCCCTATCTCTAGGGTGGTCAAAGGATGTCAAGACCTGGTAAGGTTCTTCGCGTTGCTTCGAATTAAACCACATGCTCCACTGCTTGTGCGGGCCCCCGTCAATTCCTTTGAGTTTCAACCTTGCGGTCGTACTCCCCAGGCGGAGTGCTTAATGTGTTAACTTCGGCACTAAGGGCATCGAAACCCCTAACACCTAGCACTCATCGTTTACGGCGTGGACTACCAGGGTATCTAATCCTGTTTGCTCCCCACGCTTTCGCGCCTCAGCGTCAGTTACAGACCAGAGAGTCGCCTTCGCCACTGGTGTTCCTCCACATATCTACGCATTTCACCGCTACACGTGGAATTCCACTCTCCTCTTCTGTACTCAAGTCTCCCAGTTTCCAATGACCCTCCCCGGTTGAGCCGGGGGCTTTCACATCAGACTTAAAAGACCGCCTGCGCGCGCTTTACGCCCAATAATTCCGGACAACGCTTGCCACCTACGTATTACCGCGGCTGCTGGCACGTAGTTAGCCGTGGCTTTCTGGTTAGGTACCGTCAAGGTGCCGACCTATTCGAACGGCACTTGTTCTTCCCTAACAACAGAGCTTTACGATCCGAAAACCTTCATCACTCACGCGGCGTTGCTCCGTCAGACTTTCGTCCATTGCGGAAGATTCCCTACTGCTGCCTCCCGTAGGAGTCTGGGCCGTGTCTCAGTCCCAGTGTGGCCGATCACCCTCTCAGGTCGGCTACGCATCGTCGCCTTGGTAAGCCGTTACCTTACCAACTAGCTAATGCGCCGCGGGCCCATCCTGTAGTGATAGCCGGAGCCATCTTTTACCCTTCCTCCATGAGGAGAAAGGGGTTATCCGGTATTAGCACCGATTTCTCGATGTTATCCCAGTCTACAGGGCAGGTTGCCCACGTGTTACTCACCCGTCCGCCGCTAATCTCTGGGAGCAAGCTCCCTTTGATTCGCTCGACTTGCATGTATTAGGCACGCCGCCAGCGTTCGTCCTGAGCCAGGATCAAACTCTCCATAAAAGTGTTTGATAATGCTCAACATGTATCGCTAACGATACTTCTTAAAAATTGACGAGATATCATGTATCTCTATTTCGCTTGGCTTTTGTTCAGTTTTCAAAGAACTCTGTGTCGCTTATTGGCGACTTTAATATCTTAACAACAATTAGACATAAAGTCAATATCTTTTTTTCAGAAAAACTTTAATAGATTAACAACCCGCTTGTGACAACGAATCTAACTTTACCACCATATCGATAACCCGTCAATAGAAACATTTTAAAGAATACATTTAACCTCAAAAATACTCTGAACGATCACCAATTATTAAATCAAGCTCTACTTAAAACACAGATATTCCTGTTATAGTTACTTTTTATCATTAAGTAGGCGAGAAAACCCTCATCTTCAAGGAATGAGAACGGCCAAGCCCAATGAGTAAGTGGGGGATGAATCGCCTTTTTTGCCTAGAAAAACACTTGTTCGCATGGTAAAATAGTCTTGTACAGATTGCTCTTTGAAAACTGGATATATGAGGTTGTGACGAGAAACGCTTTTGTCACGTAAAATATCCAAGCAACAATCGCCCCACATGTACCGAAGTAGCGAAAACCAAGCAGAGTAGGACGTGTGGAGAGTCCAACGTACAAGATAGGTAAGATTTCACCGTAGGGACTACGGGTAGAGCCTACTCAATAACTGGTGGGTACACTGGTGTTCGTAGGAATCCCCCACTTCAAGCTTTAGCTAAGTGGTGGGTAGTTCAAGAACAACTAAACCTATGGAACGAACCCTCATGGTTTAAAAGCTTAATGCTGATCTCTACTACTTATAATTGAAGCCCTTTTTACCTTAATCAGAAAACCTAAAAATCATGGTATCTTTCTGAACGATACAAAAGACTAAGGCTTTCATTATAAAAACTTGGCGACAAACCACGTTCTTCTCATAGAAATCGAGTATTGACTTATGATCTTGATCGAAATCAAGCGTATAAAATTATGCAATAAATACGTTCTTCCAGAAACCCCACTATCAAAAACTCAATAGAAATACTGAATGATCTTCAAATAATCACTTCTTCATTTAATAAAAATATACGACGATTACCTACCATAGTCCAAACAGAAACAAGCCCCACTCATAGGAGTCGGACTTGTTTCTTTTATGCTTCATCTTATTCTGACAAGAAAATGAAGTAGGCAAGGAACACGAAAAATAATACATACATAATCGGATGAACTTCCTTACCTCTTCCCTTGAAAAGCATTGTGATTGGATACATGATAAAACCAATCGCAATACCTGTAGCAATGCTATAGGTTAATGGCATTGTCACTACAGTTAAGAAAGCAGGGACGGCAATTTCAAACTTCTTCCAATCGATCAATCCGAGTGAAGAAGCCATCAACACACCAACGATAATCAAGGCAGGAGCCGTAACTTCTGCTGTGACAACTGCTAAAAGTGGTGAGAAAAATAACGCAATCAAAAACAGCGCTGCTGTAACAACTGACGCAAAGCCTGTCCGTCCCCCAGCGGCAACACCTGATGATGACTCGATATAAGCCGTTGTTGTAGACGTTCCAAGAATCGCCCCGACAGACGTAGCACTTGCATCAGCAAGCAACGCTTTACCAGCACGTGGAAGCTTGTTATTTTTCACAAAACCCGCTTGATTCGCGACAGCATATAACGTTCCAGCAGTATCAAAGAAATCAACAAATAAAAACGTTAAAATAACAACCACTAATTGAACAGTAAATACAGATGACCAATCAATGGCAAATGCCTGACCAAATGTCGGCGCAAGGCTTGGAACCGATCCAATAATTGCATCAGGCATACCAATGATCCCAGTTGCAATACCCGCAATCGACGTCGCAACCATTCCGTAGAAAATACCACCTTTGTAGCCACGAACCATGAAGATAACTGTAATAACCAGTCCAAAAATAGCGAGTAATGTTGGTCCTGCAAGAACATTCCCAAGTGTTACACCAGTCGCTTCATACGGAACAACAATCCCCGCATTTTTTAAGCCAATAAAAGCAATAAACAGACCAATACCAGCAGCTGCTGCATATTTCATTTCTGCAGGAATCGCATTAATAATTAATTCACGAATGCCAAACAGTGTAATAAGAATAAAAATAATACCAGACATAAAGAC
Source organism: uncultured Bacillaceae bacterium (assembly GCA_963838465.1). Classification (GTDB taxonomy): domain Bacteria; phylum Bacillota; class Bacilli; order Bacillales; family Bacillaceae_D; genus Halalkalibacter. The sequence continues at coordinate 118,726 of CAWIQZ010000007.1, read as the reverse complement.
ACCGAATAAGGCAACTTGCCAATCAATCCCGAGTCCTAGCACAACAGAATAAGCAAAGAAGGCATTTAACCCCATTCCTGGAGCTAGTGCAATTGGATAGTTAGCTAACAAGCCCATAATGAGTGTTCCGATTGCAGCAGCTAGTGCCGTTGCTGTAAATACTGCCCCTAAGTCCATTCCCGCTATCCCCAAGGATAAGCGGATTTACAAATAAAATATATGCCATTGATAAAAAAGTCGTTAAGCCGGCAATCGTCTCTGTTTTATACGATGTCCCCTGCTCTTTAAATCCAAAATAACGATCCATTTTGTTCACTCCTACTTTTTGACTTATTCGTAATACACTCAAAAAAAGCTTCCAAAGTATCACCATTGGAAGCTTAACTAACAAAAATCGCCTGATATTCCCCATTTTAGGAACATCTTGATTTTACGTAGTCAAGCTATTTACGGTAGCTTGGTAGAAACTTGCAGACCTTATCTCTGCCATTATACGAAAAGAATACGCTAGACGAATGCAAAGAAGAAAAGAGCCATCTCTATTCTCCAATGCATCGCCAGCATCTCGATATTCTGTTAGTCAAAAAGTTTATAGCCCATTACAATAAAAACTCGTTTATTCCCACTCGATTGTTGCTGGTGGCTTAGATGTCATGTCATAAACAACGCGGTTAACATGCTTCACTTCATTGACAATTCGAGTTGAGATTATCTCTAGAACATCCCAAGGGATACGAGCCCAATCCGAAGTCATCCCGTCAATCGAAGTAACAGCACGAATACCAACTGTGTAATCATACGTACGAGCATCGCCCATGACACCAACACTTCTCATGTTAGGAAGCGCCGTGAAATACTGCCAAATTTCGCGGTCAAGACCAGCTTTTTTAATTTCTTCACGAAGGATTGCATCCGATTCACGAACAATTTCAAGCTTCTCATCTGTGATTTCACCAAGGACACGAATACCTAGACCAGGTCCCGGGAACGGTTGACGCCAAACCACTTCATCCGACATGCCAAGCTCCGCACCAAGCTTACGAACCTCATCCTTAAATAGTGCTTTAAGTGGCTCAATGAGCTCAAACTTCATGTCTTCAGGAAGTCCACCTACGTTATGATGAGACTTGATCGTTTGTGCTGTGTCTGTTCCACTTTCAATAATGTCAGTATAAAGCGTTCCTTGTGCAAGGAAGTCCATATCTTTTAACTGACTTGCCTCTTCTTCAAATACGTAAATAAATTCATTACCAATGATTTTACGTTTTTCTTCTGGGTCAGATACTCCCTTTAACTTACTGAGGAAGCGCTCCTGAGCATCAATTTTAATCACGTTCATGTTAAAGCCTTCACTGAACATCTTCATAACACCTTCCGCTTCACCTTTACGAAGAAGACCGTGGTCAATAAACATACATGTTAGTTGATCACCAATCGCTTTGTGGATCAAAACAGCAACTACTGAAGAATCAACCCCACCACTTAATGCACAAAGAACTTGCTTGTCACCAACTTGCTCGCGAATTTTCTCGATCTCCACTTCAATGAAGTTCTCCATCGACCATTCACCAACACATTGACATACTTCAAATGCGAAGTTTTTTAGCATCTCATTACCAAATTCTGAGTGACGTACTTCAGGATGGAACTGCACACCATAAAATTGACGGCTTTCATCACTCATTGCAGCCACTGGACAAGATGGATTGTACGCATCAACGATAAATCCTTCTGGAGGGGCAACAATTAAATCACCATGACTCATCCATGCTGTTTGCTCAATTGGTAAGCCTTGAAACAGCTTCGACTGGTTTTCAATCGTAATACGTGCTTTTCCGTATTCACGGTGATGAGCCGCCTCAACTTTGCCACCAAAATGCTGTGTCATCAACTGCATCCCATAACAAATACCTAGAACCGGAATCCCTAAATCAAAAATCGCAGGGTCACATTGAGGTGCTCCTTCTACATACGCACTATTTGGACCACCAGAGAAAATAATACCTTTAGGATTCATTTCTTTGATTTCTTCTGCTGTTAACTTATTTGAATGTAACTCACTGTACACACCCAAGTCACGAATACGTCTCGTAATCAACTGATTGTATTGACCACCGAAATCAAGGACAACAATCATTTCCTGATTTAATTCACTCATGCTTCCACACCCTTTACCTAAATTCACTTACACACCGATCAAAATAAAGAAAAATAAAAAAAGCTAGAATTCACCTACTTGTCCAATTGCAACATACAAAGGCAGAATTCTAACTCTTTTATCCTGCCTTCATAGTCAGATTATTTACGGTAATCCGGTAGAGACTCTTAGGCCTTATTCCTAAGGATATACGAAGGTTATTCTTTTTTTAAGCACTGATTTATTTTATCAGCGCGCCCTAACTCGGTCAAGATTCGATTTTGCGGATCAATGACTCCCAATTAGACTTTTGCGCTGTCCAACTAGCGTCTAGCTTTTTGCCTCCATATATTACCCGTTCATATTCGGCTGTTAGCAAGAGCATTTCATTTGTCTGGAAGTGACTATCCATTCGCTTTGCATATTCACGAAGGGTTTCGCCACTGTTCCGTTTATAGCCAACATATTGTAACAGCCAGAGCAAACGTTCATAAGCAGGAATAAACGCCGCTTCATCCCGTCTCCTTATAAACCGTTGTAACGTATAGTATCGAACAATCTTCTTATTTTTAAGCAAAGTAAAAACTAATGCCCCGACAAACAGAGCAGTAAGCAGCCACGGACCACCAGGGATAGTCCAGCTACTAGAAGCAGCACTACCACTATCTGATTGCTCATCATCTCCCTCTGAGTCAGCAAATACATCTTCTATTCTCAACGTTCATCTTCCGTTTGTGATTCCTCTGTGTCAATCTCAATATCATCAATATCTACTTCCGGCTCCATAAATTCAAACGTGATTGTCAAAGCCACTTGTTGGTTCAAATGGAACCCAGCCCGCTTCAGGAAAATAAACCTCCACCCACGAATGTGCGTTTCCATTTGTTACCTGATAGACATCGCGTTCATCATCAAGTGAGTCGATCTGTTCCCCTTGTGTGAAGCCCTTGACCCAGCGAGCAGGAATATCGAGTGAACGAAGCATGACCACCATGGAAGTAGAGAAATTATCACAATACCCTCTTAATGTTTCAAATAAAAATTGATCGACATAATCTTCATCCTCGTCTGGAACAGGGACATCCTCCGTCTCATAGCGAAAAGTCGGTCCAGACAAATAATCTTCAATGGCTTTTGCACGATCATATCGATTATCTTCTCCCTCCACCAGTTCCTGAGCCAGTTCCCTTACACGGTTAGGCAAATCATCAGGGAGCTGAGTGTAGAAATCAACAATGTCGCTAGGATCCTCTTCGCTTGTTAAACGCAGTCGCTCGAGCTGATAACTAGGAAATGCATACTCATAACGATAATTCGATAAACTAACTGGATTATTCTCGATAAACGTGCCTGCTTTTGCCGTATAAGCATCTAACACTAACGTGACATCCATCACACTCGTGCGAGAGATCAATTCTCCTGGATAAAAAAGATGGTCATAATTCCGATTCGATTCCTCTGCAAACGCCACCTCAGCCTCTAGCTCTTCAATGTCAACAGCTTCACTTCTACTTCCTCATCGAATGGAAGTGCTGTTGCGAAGGCAGGCGTTGTCGTTTCCCATCCTTTACCTGTGTAAAAATCTCTTGTCTCACCACGCCAATAATGCTCCCTAGTAGTAGCAGCATAAAAAACAGGCGTATCATCATCAAGGAAGCCCCCGCCTAACTGTTCATCATTGTCACCATATCCGATTCTTCTTTGACTTTCTCCATTCCCCCATCTACTCCTACAGCTGCACGTACAAATGGTACAGGATCATCCCATTGAGGATCTAACTTCGGGGAAAGAAAACCAAATATTCCCCCTGTGACAATCATTGCAATGAGCAATACCGATAATCGAGCTGGTAATAGCTTCGGTGCTGTAGCTACTTTCTCCAGTTCAATCATGCGATAAATGGTTACAAGACCAAGCAATAGAAAACCAACTACAAATGTACGAATAATCGCAATAGGTCGCATCATAAACTGTGAATGTATCGATGACCGCCACATAAACGACCGTAAAAATAAGAAAGAATAAAATTCTACGAACATGAACGGTCCAATAGAATAATAGATAACTCATAATCGCAAGTAAGATAAAAAAGAGAAAGCTACGAAACATATCCGTTAACGCATACCACTCGCCATCAAACATCAGATTCACATTTTCTCTTACATCTATTAAGAACAAGCTTACCCATTCAAGTGAAAAGAATGGTCCATCAAAGAATACGAGATACATTCCATACCCAATAACAATTGCTTTAACCAGTATCGAAATCAACAACAGGCATTTGAATAAACGTTACAACGAAAAAAACAGCTGTTAAGAGGACAAAAATATGAATAAATCCTGTATCTGTAATATGAGGGAGCGGAAGAAGCCATTCCATTAAAAGCAAGAAGCTAAGGCCATATAGGAGAAAATCCCTTCCGAATTCCATTTGCTTTTTTTCAACACGCATGACTTCCCCTCCCTTTTCTATTCATTCGCTAATACTAAGACGGCAATGCCCATCATTTCAAGTTCTTTTGCAATCACACGATCAGATTCAGATTCAGCCACCATACAGATCGTCATCAAAACCTTTTGCTCTAGGATTGTTTTACATGCCGTAAGGATCTTCTTATCCAATTCCGCACAAACGAAATAGACGTGCGCTCCTTGCCATTCCTTGTAGACACGATGAATAGTTGGCACTGGAATGGGATTAGGCGCTACTTTGGCAAGCATTTTAAGGCCCTGCGTTAATGATTGCTGAGTGAGATCGAATGAAGCCCACTCATTCAAACGAACTGCCATTCGCAAAGCAATATGCTTTTGCGCAAACTCTGCCATCAACGAAGCAGCCAATTCGACAGCAGACTCAAATGTTGTCTCTTTCGATTTAGATAAATACGAATCAAATGCAATTAGAATCCCCTCACCTTGAAATGATTCAAATTCCTTTGTCATTAGGTTAGTCGAACGAGCAGATTGCTTCCAATCAATGCTTGTTAAACGATCTCCGGGTACATATTGACGCACACCTGCCAGAGAGCGATCTTCTTCGTATGATTGTCGTGCTCGCTGTCCCTCCAACTGTCTTGGGCTGCCACTAGAAGGAATCGATTTAAGCTTACGTATTTGTGGATAAACGAGGACTGTCGTTTCACATTTCACAGTTGATCGACGCTCAAACAACCCAAATAAATCACCTAATAAAAGCGTTAAATCTCCAAAGGAATGAGCACCTCTTTTCACATCCTCTATCCTATATGAAAACTCAAGACGTCGCTGAAACGAGAAGAAAAACAAAGCACCAGATTCATTCCCACCTAAACGTTTTGGAACGGTATCTTTAATCCTCACAAAAAAGAACGGTTGAAGCATTCGTTTGTGAATCACAACCGTAACATCGAGTGCATCACCTGCCCGAATCGTTTCCTTACTCAGTATTCGCTCCACTTTTCTCACCTGAAAAGGAAACAAAGCGACTAACACCGTCGATACGACCACAGTCGTTACACTATAAAAGAGAAACCAGCTTACAAAGCCACCTTGGAACATCGCATACGCAAAGACAGAAGTAAGAATGATGATAATGAAGATATATTTCACATATGGACGAAGCTTGATTAGAAATGAAACGTTCACGAGCGAGTCAGCCTTCTTTGAATTACTGGAATTTGAACATGCTCTAGGATGTTCACAATTACTTGCTCTGCTGTTTGATCAGACATTTTGCTTTCTGCCGTTAGCATCATTCGATGAGCTAGAACGTAAGGAGCTAAATGTTTCACATCATCTGGAACAACATAATCTCTTCCTTTCATAAAGGCATACGCTTGTGAAGCTTTCATTAAGGCAATTGTCCCACGTGGACTTACCCCTAACTCAACAGAACGGTGCTTTCTCGTTTCATGTACAAGATCAATCATATATGTTTTAATTTCATCGCTTACAAGGATTTTTGTGATTTCCTTTTGAATATCAGTTACTTCAACTGTCGTCATGACAGGCTCTAATCCTTCAATCGGATGATGATGCTGAAGTCGATTTAATATTTCTAATTCTTCTTGCTCATTTGGATAACCGAGCTGTAGCTTAATTAAAAAACGATCTAATTGCGCTTCAGGTAAGGGGAATGTCCCAGCATATTCAACTGGGTTTTGCGTCGCCATGACAAAAAAAGGCTTTCCAAGCTGTAATGTCTCTCCATCGACTGTCACACTTCCCTCCTCTAACGATTCTAGCAAAGCAGACTGAGTCTTCGGGGACGTACGATTTATCTCATCAGCAAGAACAATATTAGCCATAATCGGACCAGGACGAAATTCGAACTGTTGTGAACGTTGATTGTATATCGACACACCTGTCACATCAGAAGGAAGAAGGTCCGGTGTAAACTGAATTCGCTTAAATTCAGCTCCTAAAGAGCGTGCAATTGCCTTGACCATCATTGTCTTCCCAACACCCGGAACATCTTCAAGTAAGACATGACCACCCCCAAAGAGTGCCACAAGGCTAAGCTCAATCTCTTTCCTCTTACCAACGACAACTCGTTCAATATTCTCTATCACTCTCTCCACTCGTTTAATCGCCACTTCCATCCAACTGCCTCCAATCTCTCATAAACCAATCTATTTCCATCATAACATCTCACACTATAAAAGTACGTTACATTTGCTTTACCAATTTTCAGATAATAATAACGAGATGCCCATCCTAAACTCATTTGTCACAGCTTTATAGCTCGTTCTTTTTTTCAATCAAAAAACTCCTTCCCCATCATGACAATAGGAAAGAAGCTTTCATAGAATCCCTTTATAAACGGGAGAGTTCCTTGCAAACATCTTACAGTTATGCGAGCAATCACACTAAAATAAATTCCCTCTTCCGCTCATACCCAGATCCTTTTGGGTGCATCCGCATAATGTGTATTATCCCAATTGAAAGGCGGTGCCAGCATGAGCGATCATAGTGGTTACAACAACGGCTTCGCTTTACTTGTCGTTCTCTTCATTCTCCTCATTATCATTGGTGCTTCTTACTGTTGCTAACCCTCCACCTTGGTTAGCGTGAAGCATCTACACCTATGAGAGGGAGGACTATAAAGGGCTATAGACTGAACCTAGTTAGAACGCCCTCTCATATCGTTATAAATTAAACACATAATCAAGTGTATCTGGATCTGAATCATTTGATAATCGTCATTATTACGAGTTAAAGTCTTTTTTTATGCTTCCCTTTCTACCTGCCATTGAAACGGATCATACAACTCAGCCCAATCTCGCTTTAATTCTTCGGGCGTTAGTAGACATGCATCCAGATCCTTACAAATTTGTTCCTTGTCCATATCAATTCCAATAAAGACAAGCTCTGTCTTCCGATCACCAAATTCCTCGTCCCAATCCTCTCTCAATTCTTGATCATCCTTTAATATCTCGTTTTGTTCAGCTTCTGATAAGGCTGCAACCCAGTAAGAAACCGGTTCTAATGTTGCTGACGTGCCAGCTTGTGATAATAAAACAGCAAGATCATTTCGAGTCGCAAACCAAGCAATCCCTTTTGAACGTATAATTTCTTTCGGAAAGTCATCTGACCATTTATCAAAGCGTTCAGAATGAAATGGCCGTTTCCGACGGTAAACAAACGAACTAATGCCATATTCCTCGGTTTCAGGCGTATGTTCTTTTTGCTCTAATTCTTGAAGCCAACCCGCAGTCATACTTGCTTGCTCAAAATCAAAGAGATGAGTATTGAGGATTTCATGTGGCAAAACGACGCCATTTGTTGTTTTAATCAACTTCGCACCAGGTTGAAGCTTACGTAAAACCCCTTCAAGCTGACCAATTTCCTCTTCACTTAACAAATCGCACTTATTTAAGACAAGAACATCACAGAATTCAATTTGATCGATAATTAAATCGACCACTTCTCTTGTATCCTCTTCTCCCAATGCCTGCTTCCGATCCAACAAACTCTCACCAGATGAAAAGTCATGCCAAAAGCGATTCGCATCAACAACGGTTACCATCGTATCCAAACGGCAAAATTGAGTAAGATCAACTCCTAGCTCTTCATCAACATACGAAAAGGTTTGCGCAACTGGCACAGGCTCAGAAATACCTGTCGATTCAATCATGATATAATCAATATTTCCTTGTTTAGCAAGTCGCTCTACCTCAATTAACAAATCCTCACGCAGCGTACAACAAATGCAGCCATTTGACATTTCAACAAGCTTTTCCTCCGTTCGCTTAAATCCACCCTGATCAATCAAATCAGCATCAATATTAATTTCACTCATATCGTTCACAATAACCGCAACCTTCAACCCATCCCGATTATTTAGAACATGATTTAATAGCGTCGTTTTACCCGCTCCAAGATAACCACTTAAAACCGTAACAGGAATTTTTTTATCCACTATAATACTCCTCCTCAGAACTTAAATCGTAACGATTACGAATTATAGCATGAAGTAGGTCTCATTGTGAAGAATTCTTTTTCCACTTACATCATAATAAGCCTCTCGCTCGTCGCACGAACAAGAAGCTTACTCCATTCATTTACGTTTTTTATTAATAAGGATATGGGTAAGGATAGGACGGATAATATGGGTAGTATGGGTAATAACCGTAGTTAAATCCACCATACGAAGGATACAGTAAGCTTCCCGCTAACCCTCCAAGTAAGCCACCAAAAAACGCATCCCCGCCAAAAGGTCTCCTGCCGTACCCCCAGCCTCCATAAGGTCTTCTACCACCATATCCAAATTGTCTCATCTGATCATCTCTTCTATTCAAATGCCATCCCTCCCGGTGATCTTTGTCTATTTAGCGTATGCAAAGAGACATGGGTAGGTGATGGGAGGAGGAAGTTGATATTAAGGTTGGCAGCCTAAATGGAATTGACACTGACATTCTGCTCCACCCATTAGTTTAATGTTCATTTTATTTTCATGTGAATCATTCTACTACTATGGAAAAGTGTCTTTTTATTTGGCTGTTTTCGTATAGATTGTTGCTATTTTGACCAGACTCCTATTAGGTGCTAAAATACTGCCATAGGAGGGGTTTCAGGATGTGGGCAGACGTTTATACCGATTTCATGGATTTACCGAAACACGAACAACAGAAGTTATTTAATCTTTTAAAAGAAGACTTCTTCTCTAATGAGGATACAGATATAAGTGATGCGTATACTTCTATTAGAGAAATGCGATTTAATGAAGGGTTAGGTTGTGTTCATTGTGGAAGTGTGAAGGTGAAACGAAACGGAAAATACCGTGACAGACAAAGGTATCTTTGTCGTGATTGCGGAAAGTCTTTCAATGACCTAACCAACACTCCTATATCAGGAACTCGTTATCTTGGAAAGTGGTCTACTTTCTTTCATTTAATGGTTGAGGGATATACTCTTCCTAAGATTGCTGAGAGACTTGAAATTCATTTATCTACAGCATTCTATTGGAGACACAAGGTGCTTTTCGCACTCCGTTCATTAGGATTCCAAACGTTAAAAGGTATCGTTGAAAGTGACGAGACCTTCTTTAAAGAGTCTTTAAAAGGACGTGAAGTGGTCGATAGAAAGCCAAAAAAACGTGGAGGAAGAGATAAAAAGAGAGGGATTAGTAACCTTAAAATCGCTGTTGTGGTGGCACAAGACCGCAATGGAAAAGTGATTGCTCGAAAAGCAGGCACTGGTCGTGTAAGAGCAGAAGAAATTGATGCCGTTATTGGGGGTTACATTGACCAATCCTCTTTGTTATGCACGGATACAGCTACAAACTACAAGAAGTTCGCTCTCATTAAGAATCTTAAACACGAAACCATTAACCTAAGCAAAGAGGGATATGTTAAAAAAGGCATATACCATCTTCAACATGTAAACAGCTACCATAAGCGATTGAAGGACTGGATGCAACGGTTCCAAGGCGTGGCAACAAAATATTTGAACAACTACCTTTACTGGTTTAACTTTCTTCAACAGAGCAAGAAAATGGCGACAAAGGAACGAGTAAACCAAATGCTTATGAGTGCGTGTCAGAAATCTAATTTGATTACGGTTAAATTTTTGCGTGAGGTATAAAAAAGCCACTCCCAAAAGGAAGTGACTGTACTTGTTCTTCAACTAACGCCTCCGTTTGTTGAAGAATTTCTAAATATAATCACAACGCTTTTTTATAAGACAAATATAAAATCAAATCTACCTACTATAGTATGTTTTTATTTTAAATATTTCTTTAGTATATTAGGGTTTACGAACCTAATTGAAATTATCTCCCCGCAATCCAGACAGACAGTAAGCTCCTTTTCGAACTCTGGTACTTTTACAAATGAATTTCCACCACAGTTTTTGCAATCCATATCTCATCTCCCCTCCCCATTATAATTTTTTGTCCTTCATTTTCTATTAAATTTCTCAAAAAAGAACATTAGCATTTCTTGAAGCAAACTGCCCGGTTAGTTGAATAATAAATCTAAATCTAATGATATCATAAAATAGTAAATAAACACCATTTTTTTAATAGCAACAATCCTTATGAAAACAGCCTTTTATTTAAAGATGAGAGACAGGACTTTGAAGAGTTCGGGAGTATAAATTTATAAAAGTCACTTTACTTTGAGAAAAATTGTTCAACTAGTTGGTATTATAGTATTATTCAATGTAATCATCATGTAAAAAACTTTATTTATCGAGGGTTAAAACCAAAACATTAGATGTATTTAAATTACAGTTGGAGATGTCCCACCCCTCAACGCAATGCCGCAAAATCAAACTCTGGCACTAGACCTTCCTTAGCAGCTCGACCGAGTAATGCCTCAACCGCTGCATATCCGTCCTCTCCTAAGTTAGCTGTGAACTCATTTACATACAGGTCAATATGGGATTGGGCAACTTCTGGAGAAAGCTCCTGAGCGTGTTCCATCACATACTTTTGCGATGCTTCTGGGTTAGCCCAGGCATATTCGACTGAAGCTCTTATCCATTTCGCAATTGCTTGTAAATCAAGCGATCTGTGGGCGATAATCGCTCCTAATGGAATTGGCAAATTCGTGTCAGCTTCCCACCAGCTGCCAAGGTCGATCATCATGTTCAAACCATAGGATTGGTAGGTAAAACGCGCTTCATGAATCACGAGACCAGCATCAATTTTTCCGTCACGAACGGCTGGCATAATTTCATGAAACGGCATGACGACAATGTCACCGACGTCTCCAGGAACATTCTGCGCTGCCCAAAGTCGGAACAGCAAATAGGCAGTTGACCGTTCACTTGGCACTGCCACCCTCCGACCCGAAAGTGCAGCTGGATCGTTCGTGCTCTCAGCTGTTAAAACAAGTGGACCGCAGCCTCTGCCTAGCGCCCCACCACATGGAATGAGCGCATATTCATCTAACACCCAAGGCAATGCACCATACGAAATTTTCAGCACCTCTGGTCCCTGTACCTTCTGCTGCTAGATTGTTCGTAATATCAATATCTGCATAGGTTACATTTAGTTTCGGTGCATCTGGTATAAGCCCGTGCACCCAAGCATGGAACACAAATGTATCATTTGGACATGGAGAAAAAGCAATATTCATCTAAGCACCTCCGGTAAGATCGAACTAGCTTTCTCTAATGCTGCTAGCGCCTCTTTTATTCGCCACGCCTCTCGGTCGCGTGGTCCAACCATATTAGAAATCGAACGAATCTCGATGACAGGAATACCAAATTGTTTAGCCGCTACAGCAACTCCGTATCCCTCCATCCCCTCAGCAGTAGCGCCTGCGACACGTTCAGCTAAGATGCTAGCACCTTCAGCTGTTCCAGTGACGGTCGAAAGCGTGAGGATTGGGCCAGCTTGAGCCATTATATCTCTGTCATGCAACCCCTTCATCAAACGATTCACTAACCCTCTTTCAACTGGGATACGAGTTGAGCCTAATTTCAACTCATCCAAGCTTATAAAACCATCCGCTGATTCCGTTCCTAGATCAGCTGCCACTATTTCACTTGCGACGACAATTGAACCAATCTCTGCTTTACCAGCAAATCCACCAGCAATACCCGCGTTAATCACAAGACTATACTTGGCATGACAAAGTTCAGTTGCGGTTTTCGCTGCTACTACTGCTGATCCTACTCCAGCAACAACAACATCAAAGCCATTATCCTTATCCTTACCAAGCCCCCGCAATACAGCGTCTCTCTCAGCTGCAACAGAGGTCATAATAAGGACACGACAATCCGGATTTGAAAGGCCTTTTTGTAAATCATTATCCATTTACATACTCTCCTTACATGCTTACCACATCGTACTCGTATCAGAGTAATCTTATAATAGTAGTTTAATCGAATGAGGACACAATTGGCTAGTATCGTACGCTCATAATTCCCATAGAGATTGTTATGCCATTGTGAATTCCGCCAAAAATTCGCATTCTAAATGGAGAGTAGACGTTATCTATTTGAGTTTTTATATTAACATTTTTCGATATTTGGATAAATATAAAATCTACATAAGCTTAATGCTCACGTAGATTTTCTATACCTACATATGGATCATTTTAATAAATGGCTTGATTGCCAACTCGTTTAAACTCTTCTCTATAGGTATTTACTTGCTCCTTTATACCTTCTGATAAATGTTGGAATAGTTGGCCATGACTGTTTACAAAAGATGGAGAGTATATTAAATAAAATTTTTGTGTCATATGAGGAGAAAGTGCTGGATAGATCATGATATTATTGTTGTTCCAAAGAGATGACATAGGTAAAAAAGAATAACCTACACCTTGCCTAACCATTTCTTTAATAACGTCTAAAGTATCTACTTCAATAAGTTGATGTGGGACATATCCAAGTGGTTTGAAAATCTCTTTTTCTATTAACTCTCTTAACGGAAAACCTCTTTTTAATAAGATTAATGGGATGCGCTCTAACACATGAAAAAAATCGCTGTAATTCGGCAATTTCTGCCCGAAAGGACCGATTAGATGAAGAGGTTCCTCAAACAAAAATAGCTGCTCTAACCCCTCTGGAATATACTCGTTTTGATTGATAACGGACATATGTAAAGCCTCACCGTTGGTTAACATCAACAAATCCAAAGAATCGCCTGTTTGAATTTGCCAACGCCCAAACCTCTCTTTCTCCCGCATTAACCTTGTGAATATCGGTACGACAATATGAGATAGCGGGCGTGTAACCCCTACTCGAAATATTTCTTCTCTATATTTTTTCTTTTCGTCTGTTCTTGCAACACTAAGCCCAACTTCTAGAGCAAGTAAACTTTTATAAGCAAAATAATAAAACTTCCGTCCAGCGTTTATTAATTCTGTTCCTTTTCGAGTTCTTTCAAATAGAGGGACACCTACCTCATTTTCGAGATTTAAAAGTCTTGAGTTAATCGCTGAGTAAGAAAGTGGTAAATTCTGAGCCGCTTTACTAATACTTTTTGTTTCTACTAACTTAACAAGAACTTCCAAATCTAGCTTATCCATATATCCCCCTCATCTCGGCAGATAACCAATCAATTTATATTAATCGTAATGAATAAAGTTGAGTTTGTAAATTAATTGTTCAACATTCAGATAATTCCTATAGTAGATAACCTCTCATTAGGATTTATATTTGAGAACTAATTGAACCCTCAATTTCTCTCCTTATTCTTTTTGTTTCGGCTAATGATAATAATTTTAATGCACCAAATGAAAGCAAGGTTAATAGGAAACCAATAATGAAAAAGGCATTTTGAAGTGTTGAAATGGATACAACCATGCCAAAAATCAATGGATCGATTAGTTGCGCACCTCGATTAGCCATTAAACGCATGCCAAATGCTATACCCCTTTGATCTTCCCTCGTTTGTTCAGAAATCAATGAAAGCGAAAGCGGCTGATTAATCGATAAAGCGAGTCCAGAAATAAAAATCAACAGTCCCATTGAAAGATAAGTATGATTAAGTGGAGCTAAAAACAGAAGAGATAAAGAAACGAGAAAACTACCCATTAAAAGCTTGTAGTATCCATACCGACTAACAAGATAGGGATAAACGGGCTTTATTAATAAGGCTGATACGGAGGCCACTGATAATAAAATACCAATGATCGTGTGACTAAAATTTATTTCCTCCATATAAATAGGTAAGAAAGACATACGGGCATCGATAATAAAGAGCACAATGAAGGAACACATAAGCGCTGCTACGAAACCTACATTTTTAACTAGCTCTGCACTTTCTTTAAACGTCTGATAGAAGTTCGGTGCTTGCCAAACTGAGCGTTCCTCTTCTTTTAATAAATAACTCACGATTGTTAACAATAGACAAATCAAAGAATACGTTAGAAAAGTGGATAAATATCCATATATATCAGATAATAAACCACCAACTAAAGGTCCTAATAATTGTCCTAATGCCATATAAAGTGAAAAAGAAGCAATCCTTTTATTCTTTAATTTTTGATCTCTTTCTCCCGTTACCATCACTTGAACGATTAACCAAACAAATAATTGGCCTAATCCCGCAACAAACTGAGCAATTAATAAGATCCAAATATTCACTGATAGCACATAAAGAATTGCACTTGCGACCATAAGCCACGCACCTATCCGAAGAAGGCTAATTTTTCCTATCGTTTTAACAAGTCCTCCTATTGGAATAGCTAGAAAAAATGGGAAGAAGGCATAAATACCAAGTAAAACACCAATTTCCCATTCAGTTGCTCCTGTACTATTGGCGTAAAGTGCAATAACAGGCCTTGTAATCGAATGAGCGAACCAATATAGTCCACAACTAACAGAGACAAAGAACCACCAATTATTTTTACTAAGCGACATATCATATCATCCCCTAAGCCATCTTTTTCTATTAGAAAACTTGGCTTATCACCAAGCTTTACTAGCGAAAGCCTTAGTTGCACTCATACTTTAATCCTTTAATTAAGTTAAACTTAAAGGATAAAAAAAGCCTGGAGCACATAGCTTCCAGACTTTTTCATGCTTATCGTGCAGGGGCAGTAAGATCTAGGAAGTTAACTTTATGATCATA
Organism: uncultured Bacillaceae bacterium; assembly: GCA_963838465.1. Taxonomy (GTDB): domain Bacteria; phylum Bacillota; class Bacilli; order Bacillales; family Bacillaceae_D; genus Halalkalibacter. The sequence goes on along the minus strand of CAWIQZ010000007.1, from coordinate 103,577 downwards.
CATTCCCTTTTCAACCGTACTGATATAAGATAATGTCTCATCAATGGACATGACATCAGCATATTTTGCATTCATATCAAATAGATTAATCGCGTGAGAAGCTTCTCCTCTGTCGAATGTACATTCTTCTACTACGCCAATTTTGAAATTAAAGGAGAATGCATCAATAACTGACGCTCTTACGCACCCACTCGTTGTTGTCCCAGTAATGATAAGGGAGTCAATACCTAAGTCAACGAGAAATCCTAAAAGAGGGGTACCGTGAAACGCACTAGGCTTTAATTTTTCAATCACAATATCACTTTCTACCGGGGCAATCTCAGCTACAATATCATTGCCACGATATTCAGTGATTTTTGCTTTTTCTCCTGAACGCTTATTTTTATGACTCCAACCCCCTCGATCAAAACCGTCTGGCCTGCTATCAGTTCCAGTAGAATAAAATACTGGAATATGTCTTTCTCTGGCAGCTTCTAATAAAGCTTGTGTATGGGGGATGGCATCCCATGCGGCTTCTCCACAGCTATGGCTCCAACTTTTTATCGAATCGACAATGGGTTCTCGCTTATGACCACAAAACGCATAGTTTACATCTACCACTAACACAGCAGGCCGCTTACCAAGTCCACCTTTTTCTCCAAAACCGGCTCCACCAAATACCACTTTGTCACTTTCTGTTAAAAATTTGTCCCAGATTGCCATTTAAATCCCTCCATTTTATCTATATTATTTATTTGAAAAATTGTGGATCAACAATATCTTCATAGTTGATCTGTGCCTCAAGCATTCCTGCATTCTCCACAACTTTCAAATTTGTAATAATCGATTCTTCCGTTATTTGTCCACTAAACTCCCAGTGACCATCATCCAATGCCCGCGTCATCATTGCCTCAATAATGGCCTCATCCATGGTTGGGAATAGTTGCTTTGCAATAACTAATGCTTCTTCTGGATTGTTTTCAATATAGTCTAACCCTTTCACCAACCCCTCCATAAAACCAATTACTTCTTCAGGGTTGTTCTCTATTGTATCTAGTCGAACATTGATCGTTGAGTAAGCGTATGGTCCAAGTTCCTTTGGTACATTGTAGAAAGGCTCGTTCCATATCTCCTCATTAATTCCTTGCTCTAATATTGGATCTGATATTACCGCTATGTCACCTTGCCCTTCACTAATAATTGTCGGGATGGCTGAATTTTCTACTTCAAGAAGCGTGACATCCTTGTTCACTTCTAATCCCCATTCTGCAAGAAGGAATCGAGTAATCGAATTAGGAGTACCTCCATACTGACCTGTCACAACCGTTTTTCCTTTAACAAAAGCAGCCAAATCTTCCCCCTCTGTAAAATCATCTTTGCTTACTAAGTAGACATTTCCTCTATTAACGACATTTGCGATCGCCCTTAAATCAGCACCTTTTGCTTTTGCAAAAGCATTATGTTCTGGACCCCCAATGAAAGCCCATGCTTCCCCCGTTAAAACAGCATTTGTATGAGCACTGCCCCCGGCGAGTGTTGTTACTTCTACATCAACTTTTTCAAAGAACTCTTCCTGCATTGCAATGTAAAGAGGAAGATACCCGAAACCATGCACTGGTTCCGCAATTAGCAAAGTAGGTTTATCTTCAGCGGATTCTGTCGCATCGGAAGAATCATTATCTTCGGCAGCTGTTCCTTGCTGAGTCCCCCCTCCACAAGCTGAAAGAACGAATAATAATACGATTGCCAAGAACCAGGTTATGTGCTTTTTACTCATGGTTAACCACCCTTTTCTTCATTTTTCATTCTATTTATGAAGGATTCCTTTTAACAACTTGCCCTCTAGCCAACTGACAACTAGATAAAGAAGAATGGATAATAATGATAGATTAAAAATCCCCGCCCATATTAGCGATATTTCATATGTTTGGCCTGCATAGAAAATCATCCGTCCAAGACCACTTGTAGAGCCTATATATTCGCCCACAATAGCCCCTGTTAAAGCTAACCCAATATTGATTCGTAAGGCTGAGATAATAGCAGGCATCGTCCAGGGCACAACTACTTTTGCGAACACTTGCCATCTTGAAGCGCCGAGAGCAAAAATCATTCGAATAAGATCTTTATCAACGTGCTTCATTCCGTTATACGTTGTTAGTGTGGTAATAATGATCGTAATCGCAACTGCCATAGCGATTTTAGAAGAAAGACCAATGCCAAAAATTAAGACAACGATTGGAGCTAGAGCAAGTTTCGGCATAGCTTCAAAAATGATAAGGAAAGGCTCTGCTATTTTCGCATAATACTTAGACCACCAAAATGATAATCCAATAGCAGCGCCTCCTAATGTCCCAATAACAAACCCATATACGGTAGACTGAAAGGTATAAAATGTATCAGTCCATACCGATCCGTCAACTGCAATAACTGACCAAGTCTGTACTATTTGAGATGGCATACTCCAGAAAAAAGGGTCAATCACACCAATTCTAGCTCCAACTTCCCAAAACAAAATGAGTAATACAAATACTGATAATCGTCCAACATTTAAAAGCCAGCCTTTTGGTTCTCCATCTAAAGAAATGGACTTTGATTTTATCCTTCTCACTTTATAGGTAGCTGTTGAGGATGAAAACGGACTGACTTTAGTGGATTTTTTTGGAATTGCCCTCACTTGTTCTTGCATTAGATTCGCCTCCTATCCTATTGAACTGCTTTCTGCGTCAATTCCATCTTTTGACTCTTCAATACTTCTTCTGAAAGCAGCGTTAACGCTTCATCCTTTAATTCAATAAATCGTTTTGATGTGATAATATTTGGTTTTCTCGGCCGCGGAAGGTCAATTTTCAACCGATGCTTCACTGTGCCAGGTCTAGCTGTCATAATATAAACTTCATCAGATAAATAAATAGATTCATCAATATCGTGAGTAATAAATAAGATCGTTTTTTGAAAATCATCCCAAAGATCGAGCAACCACTCCTGCATGTTCGCACGCGTTTGAGCATCTAAAGCTCCGAATGGTTCATCAAGCAAAATCACGTCTCGATTATATAAAACTGTTCTTAAAAGCGCTGCCCGTTGCCTCATACCACCTGATAAATGAGATGGATAACTGTGTTCAAAACCTTTTAGACCGTATTTTTCTAGCAGGGGCATAGCTTGAGCTTTCGCCTCTTTCTTAGGTACTCCAATGATTTCCATACCCAAAATGACATTATCAAGGATTGTTCTCCATGGTAGCAATAGATCCTTTTGCAACATATAGCCTACAAGTCCAGAGGTGCCACTAACCTTTTCACCATCAATAACCAATTGTCCATAACTAGGATGATCGAGACCGGAAATAATATTAAATAACGTTGATTTCCCACAACCACTGGGACCGATAATACTGATAAACTTATGATCTGGAATTTGCATTGTCACTTGATCAAGAGCAGTAACTTTGGCGCCTTTTACCGGAAATTCTTTTGTGACATCTAACAATTCAAGTTTAAATGTATTTGCCATTTCTTCCCCTCCTGATCTTGTAATAAGTTCATACTACCATTCACTTTTATAAACGAGTTTTCGGAGTTTTCGATAACAGGTTGTGAGATTTTCTAAATCGACCACATTCATGCTTAAACAAAAAAATAAGCACTAGGAGCCCCAGTGCTTTTAATGGTTTTTCATATATCGTTCTTATAAAAACCTTTTAGACCAATTCACCCAAACTGCGCATAATGCAACCGACTATAAATTCCTTCTGCCTCAATAAGATCTTCGTGTTTTCCTTGTTCGGCAATTCCTTGCTTGGTGACAACCATAATGCGATCGGCATTCTTAATCGTCGCTAGTCGATGGGCAATCACGAGCGTTGTCCGTCCTTTTGAAAGCTCAGCCAAAGATTGCTGTATCGCTACTTCTGTCTCTGTATCGAGTGCAGAGGTGGCTTCATCAAGGATAAGAATCGGTGGATTTTTCAAAAACATACGCGCGATGGCTAGTCTTTGCTTTTGGCCACCTGAGAGCTTGACGCCTCTCTCTCCAATAACGGTGTCTAATCCCTGTGGCTGCGTACGCACAAAATCATCTAACTGTGCCCTTCTAGCAGCTTCAAACAATTCTTCATCCGTTGCGTTTAGCTTCCCATAAGCAATGTTTTCTCGAATGGTACCTGAAAAGAGAAAAACATCTTGTTGGACAATCCCAATCTGACTACGCAAAGATTTCAATTTTATTTTTCGAATATCGACGCCATCAATTTCAATTGTCCCCTCGTCCATTTCATAAAAGCGAGGCAGCAAGCTACAAAGCGTGGTTTTCCCTGCTCCTGAAGGGCCAACAAAGGCAATCGTTTCACCTGCTCGAACAGATAAGCTAATGTGATTCAAGACTTTTTCTTGACCAGCATAGCCAAATGAAACATTACTGTATTTGATCTCTCCCTTTAAGTCAACCTCAGCCGCATCAGGAGAATCCGCAATATCCGGAGCCGTATCTAGCACTTCCGTATACCGTTTAAAGCCTGCGATTCCTTTTGGATAACTTTCAATCACAGCATTAATTTTTTGAATCGGTCCAAGCAACACATTCGCTAATAGAATAAAAGCGACAAATTCTCCGTTTGTTAGCTCGCCTTGAATGACGAAAAATGTTCCGAAAAGAAGAGTAAAAAGAGTCACGAGACGCATGAACATATAATTAGCTGTAATACTTTGTGCCATGATTTTATAAGATTGTAATTTCGTTTGACGATATTGCTTATTGTTTACAGCAAATTGCTTTTGTTCGTGCTTTTCATTCGCAAATGCCTGAACAACACGAATACCACCAATACTATCCTCCACTCGAGCATTGATATCAGCAACATTACTGAACATGATTCGAAACGTCTGCGTCATTTTTTTATTGAAATAGATCGCAAAATACGTCAATAAAGGAATCACAACGAAAGAAAGAATTGCCAGCTTCCAGTTAATCGTTAACATTATCCCGAAGGCTCCTACTAGTGTCATGACCGCTACAAAGACGTCCTCTGGACCATGGTGGGCAACCTCACCAATTTCCTCCAAATCCTTCGTCAATCGAGAAATGGAATGGCCTGTTTTATTATTGTCATAATAGCCAAATGAGAGCTTTTGCATATGCTCAAACAATTTCCTGCGCATATCTGTTTCGATATTAATTCCAAGCATATGTCCCCAGTACGTGACAATGTAGTGTAAGCCCATATTTATGAGATAAATAAGCAATAAGCCTAAGCAGGCCCACAAGATGATTGTCCAATTTCCTTCAGGTAATAGGCGATCAATCACTTGATTAACAGCTAACGGAAAAGCCAATTCAAGTAAACCGACAAATACCGCACATGAAAAATCAAGGAGAAATAGAAATTTATAAGGTTTATAATAGGAGAAAAAACGTGCTAACAAAATCGCCACTCCTTCTTGTCGAAAAAAGTGATAGGAACCATGCACCAACACGGGTGCAGTTTACGAATCATTCATGCCACTCTTTCAAACTACTTTAATGATAATGATAATCAATTATAATTGAAGTTTCCTTTTATTTCAATAGAAGATTCTAATAGCTATTGAGAGGACAATAATGAGAAAGAAATACTGTTTATCGACCATCGGTTTCGGGAATGGCAATATTAATCGATAATAATCTAGTATGAAAATATTTTTCCATATGATGAAATAGATTAAAGGTAGGGGAAGAAAAAATGACATTGAAAATTTATTATGATGAATTGGATGGGTTATTATCACCAAAATTAGTGCTTTTACCAAACATATTAAATCAAGATTCTGCGATTCTCACTTATAGTATTGACATTCCATTTGAACGATTTTATCAAGAGGACTTTCATGATGACTTGCGAATTGTTTCGATTTCTCAGGGTGCGCTAAAGCCCTGTCCTTTTTATGAACATCAATTTCATATCGATACCAACCAATTGAAGATCGACTTACATCATCAAGGATATGATCCGAATGCGATTGAGACTAGCGATTACTTCACTTGCCTTGTTGATGATTTGCAAGAATTGCTCACTTATGATGTTGTGAGAAGATTTGTTGGTTAAGAGGTACTAATTAGAGAAGAAGCACCGTTCCCGGTGCTTCTTCTCTTAATGATTCATTCGTTTTCTATTTATACTAGATTTTATACTAGATTTTATACTAGATTGAGATAATAACTTTATCGTCTCATCACTTGCTACGCTCATTGCTTGCTCCTCATCGATACATTTCTCTTCAAATACAATTTGTGTTATTCCGTTGCACTCTTTCTCAACGACACCATACCACCCATCAGGACGCTCAGAACTCTTTGCTATATATTTTACAGCATTCATCTTTACCGCCTCCTTTTCCCATACATTCGACAAAAGAAGCCTAGCATCCTGCCATTTTTTATAACCTTTCCAAAAATAGTAAAATGGTTATACGTGATTTATTCTTTTTTCCCAAATAAGAGATTTTTACCGTGTCTGAGGTCTTAAAACGTTCATCTCATCAGAATGCTGAGAGGATTCAATCTTGATGTTGAAAAGCAAGCTTTACACCTAAGCCAATAAAGATGGAACCTACTAGCTTTCCTTGCCAGTGTGACTTATAACCACCAATCTTCGGTAGGAGTCTATTGTAGATTGAACTTGCTAGCAGTGCTAAAAGAGTTGTGTACAAGATGCTCATCAACACAAAAGTTAGTCCTAGAATTAAAAGCTGATAAACAACTGGGTATCCATCACTGCGAACAAATTGTGGTAAGAACGCTAAGAAAAAAAGCGCTGTTTTAGGGTTTAAAAGTTCGATTAATATAGCCTGACGAAAAGACAAGGAGGGATTCATCTTTTTCACGATTGGTTTGTCATCTCTTTTAGATGTTTCAAACATCGCCTTTATCCCCAAATAAATTAAATAAGCTGCACCTACATATTTAATCGTCTCAAAAGCAAGTGCAGATGTTAATAAAATGGCTGACAGCCCAAGAACGGCCGAAATCGTATGTATTAAATCACCAACAGCTATCCCTACACCTGTCATCATTCCTGCCTTTTTCCCACCTCTGACACTTTGAGATATTGTTAACAAAACCGCTGGACCTGGGATTAGAAATAACACCAATACCACTAATACAAACGTCACCATGTTCTTCTCTCCTACAAAAAAAGTAATGAAATCGTATAAATGATTTCATTACCATTTTAGCATAATATTCTCATTTTTCTTTTATTGTTTATTTAAAAAATAGTAACTTAATGATCATCTATCAAGACGGACAATTTCTGCATCTGGGTTTGATTGATGGAAAATCAAGTCTTTTAAAATCTTTGCCCCAAGCATACTGTAAACCGTACCATTCCCACCAAAACCAAGACAGTAATAAACATTATCTCTTTTAGGATGGAGTCCGATAAACGGTAAGCCATCATTAGATTCACCAAAGCTCGCAACCCATGAATAAGCAATATCTACATCGTATTGAGGAAAATGCTCTTTTATCTTTTGAAGTAATCGATTCTCATATTTCTTTATTGTCGATTTATCAGGTGAAAGTTCCATTTTATTTTCGTCGAGTCCTCCTGCTATAATCCTTCCATCATTTGTTGTTCGCATATAAAAATAAGGTCGCTGCGTTTCCCATATTAAACAGTTTTTTTTCCAATTTGGGAAAGAAGGCAAGCGCGAAGTGACCACTGCATATGTTCGATTTACTTTTGCTCCAAATTTTTTGGCAAAAGTAATTTCCTCATATCCAGTAGTATAAATGACTCTCCTCGCAGCAATTTTTCCTTTCTCGGAGCGAAAATACACATATTCTTCATCGGCTCTATCTTCCTGTAACTCAGTCTGTTCATAAATCTCGACACCTTTTTGAGATGCATTCTGAATAAGATTATTAATAAATTTAAAAGGATTTATTTCGGCATCCCCTTTCGTTAATAGAGCTGCCGGCTTTTCAAAAGAAAAATTTTCCTTTATTTTCTCTTCGTCTAAGTATTCTACCTCAAATTGATGTTTCGTTAGTGCTTCATATTCTTTTTGAAGTTTTGGGATATCCTCTTTGGAACTAGCATAATACAGACTATCTCTTCGAATAAAATCGACAGGTTCAGGTAGTTCACTTGCTACTAGTTGTAAGTCATTTACTGCCTCTAAACAAAGTTTATAAAACCTTACTGCTTTTTCTTCCCCGAGCTTTTGAATGAATTCATGGAGCATCATATCACTCGAATATTGTAAAAGCCCGGTATTAGCTGAAGAACTCCCACTACCGATGGTTCTTTTTTCGACTAATACTGTTTTTATCGGATATTTTGAAAAGGTATGGGCACATAATGCTCCAGACATTCCTCCCCCTACTATCAAAACATCACAACTTATTACTTCATTAAGCTTATGATACCGTGGTACATTATTTAGCGTCTTAGGCCAATATAAATTTCCTCTATGCAAATCCATTTTTATTTCCCCCTCGCCATATTTCATATCTATACCCCACTACACATAAAGGGAAAACCTTGGAAATTGCACTGTAAACACGAGTTATGAAACTTATTTTAATGGAGCATTAACATAAAGATCATAATATTACAGTTAGATTTATTTTTTCAGTATACTTAACGATTCTTCACTCATTCCTTGATGCATTCTTTTATAAAGTTTTCAAAAAGCCGTAACATAATTTTATTTTCTAAAGCCATCTCTTCAGGATGCCATTGAACTCCTAGTATCATCGGTTTCTTGACTTTTCCCTCTAATGCTTCTACAACTCCATCTGGTGCATAGGCGACACTTTTAAGCGTGGGAGCAATTTCTCCAATAGCTTGATGATGCATACTATTAACTTGCGTTTTAGAACTCCCTACTATTTCATACAATTGACTATCAGCTGATATGGTAATGTCGTGAGTTGCATTGGGTCTTGCTGCTGTTTGATAATGTTTTATTGGTTCTTTTATATCCGTCTCTATATCTTGAACAACTGTACCGCCTAACGCTGCATTTAACATGGCTATCCCTCTGCAAATTGCAAAAATAGGCTTCTTTACTTTGCATGCTTCCTTTATCATGCTTATTTCAGTGGTGTCTCGCTGTCTAATTGTTTTTCGTAACCCAGGCGCTGGATCAGACCCATAGGAGTATGGATCCACATCTTCTCCACCGCTTAAAATAATTCCATCACACTTTGAAATCCATACACTTGTCATTTCTTTTGTACCTAAAGGAATAACTAGTGGGATGCCCCCCGCTTCTATAACTGAAAGTATATATTTTTCATGAAGATGAACACTTGGTATACCATTATGATCAACAACCGAACTAGTAATTCCAATAACAGGTTTGTTTCGCATCATTCCACTTCTCTCCTCATCAATCAAATTTGTCATGCTCCATAAATACCACGAAATTACTTTTCAAAACATAAGACTACTAGCGGTATCTTCCCCCTTTATAATAAAGGACAAAAGTCACGTTTCATTATCCACCTAGGTATTTATCTGGATTTTAAAGCTGAATAGTTTAACTTAGTCAAAATAGGTAATAGACTATTAACTTTTAGAAAAAAAGGATGTGGATAATATGAAAGCTGTCACATTTCAAGGTGAAAAACAGATGGAAGTAAAAGAAGTCGGTGATCCGTCTATCCAGCAGGGGAACGATATGATCGTGAGGATTACGGCAAGTGGCATTTGTGGGTCTGATCTTCATCTCTATCATAAGGGAATTCCTCCCGAACAAGACTATGTAGTCGGTCATGAACCAATGGGTATCGTAGAAGAAGTTGGTCCAGATGTAAAAAGTCTCAAGAAAGGCGATCGTGTCGTTATCCCTTTTAATATCGGCTGTGGCGATTGCTTTTTCTGTAAGAACCAAATGGAAAGTCAATGCGATGACTCAAACCCACATGGCGAACCTGGAGGTCTTTTCGGTTTCACAAAAATATTTGGAAACTATCCAGGTGGTCAAGCAGAATACTTAAAAGTGCCTTACGCGGATTTTACTTCTTTTAAAGTTCCCGAATCTAGTAACCTTGAAGATGAAAGTGTCTTGTTTTTATCTGATGTAGTTCCGACTGCTTATTGGAGCGTAGAAAATAGTAGTGTCAAAAAAGGTGATACTGTTATCGTTTTAGGGAGTGGTCCGATTGGTCTCATGACACAGAAATTCGCATGGCTCAAAGGGGCAAAAAGAGTCATTGCAGTTGATCAGATCGATCACCGTCTCGACCATGCAAAGCGTACAAATAAGGTAGAAACCTATAACTTTAAAAAAATCAAAGAAGTAGGCTCTTTCTTACATGAAGAAACAGAGGGGGGAGCTGACGTTGTTATTGATTGCGTTGGAATGGATGGTACTGTTCCACCGAATAAAGAATTTGGTTCAAAGCATGATAATCAATTTGGAACCATCAGTCCGATTATTACTGCTTCTGAATCTGTAAGAAAGTTTGGTACTGTTCAACTTACAGGAGTTTACGGAACAGAGGCTAATGCATTTCCACTTGGTGACTTTTTTAGCCGCAATGTATCTTTAAAAATGGGGCAAGCACCAGTCATCCATCTTATGCCTAAATTGTATGATATGATCGAAAAACAAGAATTCGATCCTACCGATATCATCACTCATACATTACCCCTAGAAGATGCTGCAAGAGGGTATGAAATTTTCGATAAAAAGTCAGATAATAATATTAAGGTAGTTTTAAAACCATAAGTTTTTAAAGAACAGTAACCTGCTGGTTGCTGTTCTTAATAATTGATGATCAGTATTAACATCAAACATGCCATTCATTCTTCTTAAAACTTTTTAATGCTTGCTTAACAGTGGCAAAAGTCTGAATAGATGACATATCAATTCCTCCCTTCACAACTATTTGAGCCAATTCTGGGCGTAGTCCTGTTACGATTGTCTTTACTCCTAACAAACGAAGAATATTCTCGATGCTATACAGATAATTTGCAACTTCTAAATCTATTGTTAAGATCCCTGAAAAATCAGCAATAAGATACTCTATCTCCTGTTCTACAATTTTTGGCACTACCTTCTCTAAAATAAAGGTTGCCCTATAAGTATCAATAGAACCAACTAATGGGAGAACAGCAATGTCTTCGTGAATAGGTACAATCGTTGCGGATAATTCAGCGATTACTCTTTTTGTTTTTTTAGCAATCCTGTCACTTTGACGTTCAAATGCATAAAGAGTTTCATTAATACTTAGATCAAGCATCGAATTAATGCGCTTTAAAATCATAGTTGTTTCCTCTACTGAAAGCTCATAATGTAAACTAATTTTAGTCATAAGCTCAGTAAAAATGTTTCTTGTGGTTGAATAACGCTCAATAATCTCTGAAATTCTACCACCTGAAGAAGCTTCACGTTCACCATTCTTTTTACTCCATACCATAAGATCTTTTGGAACTGAATCCTTTTCACAAAATAAAGATTCCCCTAAAAACCCAAAGAATTCAATATACATCGTGATGGCCTGTTCTTTCTCCCATTCTGGGATCACCAACTGCATTCTGTGAAGAACACCTTCAACGATTTCAATAGCAAGTGCTTCTGCATTTTCATTGAAATAGTTAGTAACTTTAGAAATCGAAGTCATTTTCCCCACACCTTTTGATTTATATTAGTAACTCTATTATAACCTAGAAAAAGCAGAATCAGCAGATGCTTAAATGTAACAAAAAGATTACAGATTTTACATTCAATATTACTACACTTAAACATACAAAAAACCAACAACTTCTGGTGACATTTTAATAGAACTACTTTATTACACAAAACAGGGAGAGAAAAAGAGTCTATACCCCCAAAAATAAAAATTGGAAAGGGCTGACGGAGGATTTTGGAGTTCCGAGAAGTTTAAAACAAAACGCATGGAGAATGAACAACGATTTCATACAAACCCACTTAACGAGCAACATATTTAGTTGATGGTATTAATAAGAAATTTATCAATGTTTAAAATAATTGAATTTAATAGATTCGGGGTGATTACCTGCTTTATTTATTATCGCATCTACAAAGTAATCGATTAGATCTTTCTCATCTACTTCAATTGGTCTTTTAAGTTCTTTCTCTAAATAATTAACTATTTGAAGAGTAATTTTTTTCTGTAAGTCCATTTTTATCTCTCCCTTTTAATAGAACCCTCTCTGCTAACTACCCCATTGAAATTTGAATAAACCATTAAGCAGATTATTAATGGATATCCCCTCTGTTTTTTTAATAGTTAGTTGTTTTTTCATATTATTTCTTACTTTCACATAATAATAGTGTTTATAAATTGCTAAGGGATGGTATTAAAAAAATAACTTTCTTAAGGAGGTTTTGAAAATGGCAAACAATAATAATGAAAAAATGAGTTATGAAGAAGCAGGTAGAAAAGTAAGCGTCAAATAATCCCCACCTATTAAAAAAGATGGGGACTGACTTATAATCTATTTATCATGTTGAATACGACAGCGAGTTGGAAGACTATTCGACCAAGGAAGTAACTGATCAATGGCGTTCTCATTACTCGCATCTACATTGGGAAGCTCCTCGAAAATGTACATCAAGTATTGATAAGGATTAAGCCCATTTTCTTTGGCTGTTTCTACAATACTATAAGTCACAGCACTAGCCTTCGCTCCTTTCGGAGTGTTGGCAAAAATCCAGTTTTTCCTTCCAATGACAAATGGCTTAATGGATCTCTCGCTTCTATTATTATCAATCTCCAGTCTACCATCCTCTAAGAAAGCCTCTAGCTTATCCCATTGATTGCGACAGTATTTAATCGCTTGTCCAAGTGCACTCTTTGGTAACACTTTTGGTGTTTGCGTGCGAAGCCATACTGAAAAAGCATCAAGAAGTGGTCGACTTTTTTCTAGTCGCACTTGATGACGTTCATCAAAAGATAAATCTTTGATTTCTCGTTCAATCGCAAAGAGTTGGTTACAGAACTGCAAACCTTCTTTGGCTGTGACATCTTTGGACTGTTGTTGTTCAGGCAAAGCTTTTAGAGCTTCATCGAATTTACGACGAGCGTGAGCCCAACAGCCAACTAATTTCACTTTTGGAATCCCGTTGTATCCAACGTAACCATCCACGTGTAAGTATCCTTGGAAAGGAGATAAAAACTTCCTAGGATGTTTGCTTGCACGTGTTTGTTGGTAATTAAACAATACAATCGGTTGGCCCTCCTGCCCAGAACGATAGAGCCACAAGTAGGAAGAAGCCGTTGATGATTTATCAGGCTCCCGAAGCACTTGCAGCGTCGTTTCATCCGCATGAAGAACATCTCGTTCCATCAGATGATGATACATCCGATCATAGATGAGATTTAGCCACGTATTAGCGCCATAAAGAACCCAATTAGCTAATGTTTGACGTGACAAAGAGATGCCGAGACGCGCAAATTGCTGTTCTTGACGATACAATGGAAGCCCCTCTACAGAAACGTCATGAAGTCTAACCTTGATTGTTGAGGCAGAGATTAATACAGGGACATCGACCGTTGTCCAACCACTTTCCATATTCGTAGAGGTCTGTGTGTTTTCTTCTTTAAATTTTCTACGCCAATAATGAAATTGATATACGGTGATTTCTTCTTGGCTACTAGACACCCATTCGTGAATCGTTTGTCCACTAGTTTCAAAGTCTCCCATCCGTTTTTTCCAAAGGTGATATTTTTCTTCTCGGTCCATTGCGACACTCCTTACTTATTTTCTTAGCTAGAGTATCGCATGAATAAGTTTGGAGAAGAAGGTGTGGTCTATTTGACGCTTACAGTTCTCACGTGTACGATAAATTCTGTTTTCAGATCTATTTATCTAAACTGTCTATATTTAACCCAATCGATTCTCATCGACTTCCAAAAATGGATGATTTCAGTCTTTACAAATAGGAGTTTAACCTGTTTACGCAACTTTGATCGTTCGCTCCGAATGTTGAGTTAAGTGAAAATAATTAAATTGACAGCAGCCAAAAAAATGATACACATTGCAAGCTTCTTAATTTTTTCACGTGGAAGCTTTTCAAACCAGTTTAATCCTAGACTTGTCCCTAGAAGCACGCTTATAATACCTGTAAAGAAATAAAGATAAAAAGATGAAGTGAAATCACCGTTTATGCCATGTAAAATTAATGAGAAAAGACTAGTTAGTACATAGGTTGATTGTAAGTTCGCATTGTATCGGTGCTTTTCTTCATAGATCATCAAAAAATAAAAAACAAAAAAAGGACCCCCTACTGCAAAAACTCCTCCTACCACTCCACCTGTGAACCCTAATATGATTGGAATGATCGGCTTCATCATGAATGGTGAATTCGTTTCCTTTTTGCTAAACAACAAATAGATAACCATCCCAATTAAAAAGAAACCTAACACGGTTTTAAGAGAGTCCATTTCTCCAAAAGAAGTTAATAAGAAAAAAGAAATAATCCGCCCTGTTAAAGCCGCACTTAAAATTATGAAAAGTCCTTTAATCTCAATATATTTATAAATTCTTAAAACAATACTTAATGAGACAATCAGCGTTAAAGATAAAACCAATAATGTACTGTCTTTAAGTGTAAAGATAATTGGTAAAAGCCCCATAGCAAATAAACCGAAGCCAAAGCCACTCACACCTTGGACAATACTGCCTATGAAAAGAACGAGAAAAACAAAAATCAACTCCCAAGGCATTACACCAATCCTTCCTCCTAGCAATCAATAGTATTTATCATGTCCATCAAATACTAATTTCTTAATTATTCGATAAACTCCAATTCCTACTTTCAGAGACATACTGATAAATACTAACAGTGAAACTCACTTATTAAAGAGCTCTTTAAAGCTTTTTATCGTGCTGATATGTTTACCTTCATGATATAAATTAAATGTTAAAAACTCTCCAGCCGTTTCTAATGTTAAGCCACTTGAAGTCGTATATGGCTTTTTTACTTTTTCATGTAAACGCTCCTCTAGCGCTAATCGAATTCGCTGAGGTTGTTCTCTCAATAAAGTTATTATTTCTTCAATAGCCGGAGGTCTCGCCTTCCAATCAGAAGGAGATGTTCCACTTGAAAAACATTCAATGAATGCTTCAGGTAGTTTCATAGGTAGTTCATTCGATTGAAAAGCAAACCTTTCTTGTACAACATAAATATGTCCAAGATTCCAGCGAATATTATTTCTAAATCCATCATGGATTGTATCAGCCTTTTGCTCTGTCAGATCTTCTACATCTTTTAAAGTATTCCCTCTAACAAATTCCAATTGGTTAAATATAAAATGATTCATCTACCCCTCTCCTCCTAATAATAATTTTTTTCTATAAAGTTCAAAGACAAGAGATAATACATCATTCTGACTCCCTTGTCTTTCTCTCCCTCATCTAATGACTGCTCAGCATGCTTATTTATGCTTTACATTGCTTCTTAACACCTGCGTATAATTCAAATTTGTTCGGATCACCATTAAATGATTGCTCAGCTATTTTTACCGAATCAGTCGGACAACCTTCATATGCTTCCTCCATGTCTTCAATCAATTCTTCTGAAATTTCAACATCACCTCGATTATTATCAATAAGAACAAAGGCAATCCCTTCCTCATCATAATCATAGATATCAGGTGCCGCTGCTCCACATGCCCCACAAGCTATACATGTTTCCTTATCAACGATCGTAAACATCAGCAACTCATCTCCTTCAACGAAACATTTATGCAAATACACTTGTACTGTGTAGTGGTTGAACTTTTGCTGCTGGGTCAATATATGTCTTAGCATTATTTACAGCAGTTGGAGCTTCCCCAAACCCAGTCACAATTAACTTTACCTTTCCTTCGTAAGTACTCACATCTCCAGCTGCATATACACCTGGGAGATTTGTTTCCATTTTCGAATTAACAACAATTGAATTCTTTTCAACTTCAAGACCCCAAGTTTTCATTCGAGCAAGTAAAAGAAAGAAAACCATAGTTTACAATCACATCATCAATTTCAATCTTTTCAACTGTGCCTTCTTTAACATGCTGCAATCTAATGGCATCAATCTGTTTTCCATCCCCATGTAAGGCTGTAGGCATAAAAGGGGTTTTTATCCGTACAGTACTTTTCATTAAACTGGTCACACTATGTTCATGGGCTCGAAATTTATCACGGCGATGAACAAGTGTGACCTGTTTTGCAATTGGTTCAAGCATCAATGCCCAATCAACTGCTGAGTCACCGCCTCCACAAACAAGAACCTTTTTATTTCTAAATTTCTCTAAGTTATCGATAAAATAGTGGAGATTACTTGTTTCATATTTTTTTGCTTCTGGTAATTCGATTTTACGAGGTTGAAAAGCCCCATTTCCTGCTGTAAGAATCACTGTTTTCGTAAAATGCTCTTCTTTATTTGTCGTAAGCCGTATGATACCATTTTCCTGTATTTCTAGATTTTCAACCATTTGCTCAAGACAAACAGTTGGGTTAAAATACAACGCTTGTTCGGTTAAATTATCAATTAACTCCTGCGCCCGAACCTTCGGGAAGCCGGCGACATCATAAATGTATTTTTCAGGATATAAAGCAGCTAATTGTCCGCCTAATTGAGGTAAACTCTCGATAATTTTCACTGAAGAATTCCTCATCCCAGCATAAAATGCCGCAAACAATCCAGTCGGTCCTTCCCCCAATTATTGTAATATCATATATTTTTTCATCTTGAAAATTCATTAAAGCCCTCCTTTGGCACAAATATTAAATAAAGTAGTCAATTGTAAAAAGAGGGTAGATCTGGTCAATCGAAAAGTTTATTCTCCAAAATTGTCCAACCTATTCTGTTAGTCAACCTCTTTTTTAAAGTTACTTATTATTTACAATTTCTGTTATTGTTTTCGTAACAGTAATATTTTCCGGATTTGTTCGAACTTCAATAACAGCTGGTTTATTAGATGCGATCGATCGCTCTAATGCAGGAATAAATTCGTCGTTGCTTTCGACTAACTCACCATGCCCTCCCATCAATTCAGCCAATTGCGAAAAATCAGGATTACTAAGTTCTGTTCCTACTATACGATTTGGGAAGTGAATCTCTTGATGCATACGGATCGTTCCATAAATATTGTTATTTATGACAATTGAAATGATGGGGATTTGATAGCGAACAGCTGTCTCTATTTCTTGGACAGTCATCATAAAACCACCATCTCCTGAGAATGATACAGCTAACTTATCTGGACGAGCTAGCTTTGCCCCTATAGCTGCTGGAAGTCCATATCCCATTGCTCCAGATGTCGAGCCTACATGCGTATTCTCTTGATTAAACTCATAATATCTAGAAAGCCAACCGAAGAAATTTCCTGCATCCGTAGTTATCGTCGAATCATTTACTAAATACTTTTTTAAATCATAAAGCAACCCTTCTAAATTGACAAATTTTTCAGTGTATTTCGGCTTTGGAGTGACCCACTCTTCAAATTGTTCTCTCGCTTTTTGCGCATAGCTACGATCACCTGATTCTAGCTTATCCCCTCGACATTCCGCTAAGAAATCATCAAGAAAGCTCTTGCTGTCAGCTACGATTCCTAACTCACATGGATATACTTTGTTTAATTCGTCTGCTGAAATATCGATATGGATAAGCTTACTTGACGGATTTAGTAAAGAATAGTTTTGAGTTGTTACTTGTGAAAATCGAGTTCCTATCGCTAAGACAACATCAGCTCCATCTATTAAATCGGTTAGATAATTAGGAACACCGAAACCTAAACGACCGACATAATGTTTGTTGTTATTAGGAAAAGCATCAAATCTTCTGAACGCAGTAGCAACTGGAATCGACAATAATTCTGCAAATTCTACTAATTCTTTAGAAGCTCTTCTGCTTGTAATCCCTCCACCGGCAATAATCACAGGTCTTTCAGCAGAAAGTAATAATTCCTTTGCTTGCTTTACAGCCAATTTATCAGGACGTGGAAAGGCATGCACTTTTAACCTTGAAAATTGCATTTCCGCAACCTCACTTAATACATCTTGAGGTAATGAGATTAATACTGGCCCTGGTCTTCCAGATCTAGCAATTTGAAAAGCTCGGTGAACTAATTCCGGGACTCTAGATGGGTCATTGAGCTCCGTCGTCCATTTAACAATATGACTAAAATACTCGGCTAAATCAATTTCTTGAAATCCTTCCTTTCCACGGTGACCACGTTCTACTTGGCCAATAAAAGCAACGACTGGTGTCGAATCTTGATAAGCTGTGTGCAAACCAATCGAAAGATTTGTTGCACCTGGTTCCCCGAGTCGCAAAACAAACCCCTACTTTTCCACTTGCTTTTGCAAATGCTTCTGCCATGAAGGCAACCCCACCTTCATGGCGTCCAGAAATGAGCTGAATCTGTGGATGACCATATAACTCATTTAAAACAGGGAGATAACTTTCTCCAGGAATGCAAAAGGCTTTCTCAACTTCTTCCCTTACCAAGGCTTCTACAATTGCTTTTGCTGCTGTCATTTTACTCATGGTCATCACTTTTTACTTTCCTAGTTTGCAATAATATCCCTAGCTTACTCAATTCAACAAAATTCATGGTCATCTCTCCTAAGAACAATTTTTCCTTCCTTCTCGCTAAAAACTCGATGAATATTGCTTGAAAAGCTTAACTACATCTCATCCATTGCTTCTAAGATTGCTGTCTGTTCTTTTAAACTTATATGTTTACTACAATATAGTCTTTATCTATCGAAACTGAGAAAGTCTCTGCTACAAATCGGACCTTTCTCCTTTTCTGTCTCAGTTCGAGCTAATACAGAGCAGCCTGACTCAACATTTGCTTCATAAGCACGAACTCGAGTTTTCACTGGATCAAACCACGACTGACCTGTTTTAACATCGAATTCCCATTGATGCCATGGACAGCGAAGCATCTTCTCTTTACTACTATACTTGTATTCACCTGGCATACTGGACTCAACTAATCCTGATAGAACTCCTTCACAGAGGGGCGCTCCCCCATGTGGACAACGGTTTCGAATCGCAAAAAATTCTCCTTCTATGTTGAAAACACCGATAGATTTACCTCCTATATTCACAATTTTTCGTTGACCTGGTGGAATTTCATCGACAGTTGCTACTAGATGTTTTTTCATCTTAGTAACCTCCTTATTTAAAATCTGTAGAAGAAACGTGTATTGTCATAATTCAGCGATAGTACCCCCTACAAAGAAAGTCATCTTCTTAAGCATTAATCAGAACACAAGTGCACATGTATACAACATTGTGTAAGTTAAATTATATTTGATTAAAATATCAACTTTGAAAATTCAATTAATTTTTATGATCTTTGACTCATAATTTTTAAAAGCTGTGAGGTTGTTCCAAAGAATTTTGATACAACCTCAGCTATTGGTTAGAGCCATTATTTATAAGGATCAATGACTCCTTCTTCTTTTAAGAAAGTCAACAAAGTTTCTTTAGCAATGATAAGATGCTGCCGTAAGATTGACACTGCTCGTTCCCTATCATCTAACTGTAGGGCTGAAATAATTTCTTGATGCTCACGTAAAGCTCTTTCAGGCCATGGTTTATCCGTCAAGTTAAAAATCCGAAAACGATAAATGGTATCATGAAGAGCATCAATAAATGTTTGTAATCTTTTGTTATTTAATGCTGAAATAATCGTTAAATGATACTTTGTATTTGTCTGTCCAAGCTTATCTAGCTCGTTATTATTCAAATGTTCTTTAGCAGCATCTACGTAATTTTGCAGCTGTTGAATCACATCTACTTGATCTGGCGTAATTCTTTTTAATGCTTCTATTTCAACAATGAAACGAATTTCATAAATATCTTCTATATCCTGAACATTTGGAGTCGAGACAATAACCTTTCTTCCTGGAAGAATTGTAACCAAATTATCCATTTCTAAGATTCGAAGCGCTTCGCGTACAGGTGTACGACTGACAGACATTTTTTGAGCAATTTTGTTTTCACTCAGAAGTTGACGAGGTTTTAATGTACCATTTAAGATTGCTTTTTTAAGTGTCTGAAAAACGGCCTCACGAAGAGGAATAAATGATGAAAAGCTTTCCAAATATTTAAGATCTACATCAATCTCTCTCTCAATTATTAAGTCTTTATTCTCTTCCATAATTTACAACTCTCCATTTATCCTCTTTTATAAAGTCCCATTCTCGTTCAGGCTTATTATCAGAATTATAGCACGTTGAAGCATCCCTTCCAAACTTAATTCCTTTATGAATCACTCGGAAAGATAGTTTTTTAAATTAACCCCAGTAACTGTGGAACGAGTAAGCTGATTTGCGGGAAGTAGGCAACCAAAAAAACTACCACTAAACAAACTAAATAGAACGGTATTAAACTTTTTGTGATTTCTCCTATTGATAGACCACTAATAGCTGAACCAACAAATAAGCAAAGTCCAACGGGAGGAGTCACATGCCCTAAAGCTAAGGTTACAACCGTCACCATTCCAAAGTGAATAGGGCCCATTCCCAATAACATTCCAACTGGAAATAAGATAGGGGTAGAAATGATGATAGCTTCACTGGGAGATAAAAAGGTTCCCAAAAAAATAAGTAAACCAATATAAACCAGCAAAAACATACCTAACCCCATATTCATTGCAGAAATTGCTTCCGCAATCTGATATGGAAGTCGATCATATGAGATAAGCCATGCAAATATCGATGCAAAGGCAATAATTAATAATACAACACCAGTCATATTAGCCGTATCTTTTAAAATTTTCGGCATTTGCTCCCATGTTAAATCTTTATAAAAGTATTTTGCTACTAAAAACCCATAAACGACTGCGATTCCAGCTGATTCAGTAGCTGTAAAAACCCCACTAAGAATTCCTCCAATAATAAATATCGGCATGAGTAGTCCCGGAATCGTCTCTATAATCGTCCTAATCATTTCTGATTTTGAATACTTTGGTGCGAGCGGATAATTATTCTTCACTGATATAATATATCCTACCAAAATAAGACCAAGACCCAATACAAGCGCAGGAAGATACCCTGCAGCAAACATTGTAGCTATCGACAATTCTGTGATCCAGCAATATACAATAATAATAATACTCGGAGGAATTATCGTACCTAATGGTGAGGAAACAACCGTAACGGCTGTAGCAAAACTACGATCATACCCTTGCTTCTCCATTGCTGGAATCATAATGGAACCGACTGCTGATGTATCTGCCGTTGCTGAACCAGAAATGCCTCCAAAAAACATACTTGTCACAATATTTGCTGACGATAGCCCCCCTCGTGTTCTCCCAACAATCATATTCGCCAATTTAATTAAGCGATCCCCCATTCCTCCCTGTCCGATAATATTCCCAGCAAGAAGAAATAACGGCACGGCTACCAACACAATTGCATTAGAAAGCACGGGAACCATCCGTTGCGGAATCGCCATTAAGGATAAATCCGTCATTAGAATTGCCGCAACACTGCCTAATAGCAGTGCAAAGGTTATAGGAATTCCCGCCATCATAGCTAAAATAAAACCAGAAAAAAGTACGATTGACATTTACTTCCCTCCCTTTTTCCAATCCATGTAAATATGCTTTAGAGCATAAAAGCTCATTAAACAGCTGCTTACCGGTAACGAAGCATAGACGACACTTAACGGCAAACCTAGCGCTACAGAGGACTGACCATGCGTAATTAACATAATTTGGAATCCGACTACAGTTAACAAAATTAATAAACCTAGCACCACTAGTTCCATCAATGTTCTAAAAACTTTTCTTGAATTTCCTGAAAAAAATCCTACTAGAAACTCGATTGCAATATGACCTTTATATTTCATCGTTAAAGCCGCCGACAAAAAACTCAGCCATGTGAATGTATATCGAATCACTTCATCTGACCATGTAAGAGGTATCGATAAGACGTATCTACTAAATACTTGAATAACAATTAATAAAGTAATACAAACCACTAATGCACTGCAAACAAAATCAATACTGAACACGTTCTTTAGGCGAAGGGAGGAAGGGACTCCCCGTCCGCGAGAAACCGGGGAATGCTCAGTAAGCGAAATCGTTTCTCTATTTTCCATATAGTTTACCTCCTTGTTAATTTCGCAACTCCTCTGCCAATTCAACTAACTCATAAACTTCTGGATCAACTTCTTCTCTATAGTCTTCATAGATAGGGGCTATAGCTTCTCTAAATGGTTCAATGTCCGGGAAGGATACGTTCACATCTAGTTCTTCTAATCTCTCTACTAACCCTTTCTCTTCCTTCATCGTGTCTTCTCGTTGATAATCCGCTGCAATTCGAGCTGCTTCTTCAACCCATTGACGTTGCTCGTCATTTAATTTTTGCCAAGTTTGTTCAGCGATGTTAAAATTCTGAACCCCAAAAATATATTCGATCATGCTGACATTAGGCGCTGATTCATAAAAGTTACTAGAGATAAATGAACTGATCGTACCTTCTGCCCCATCGATTAACCCTGTTTGCAGCCCATTATACACTTCACCAAATGGCAGAACTGTTGGTGAAGCACCAAGCATTTCCCAAGTTCTCACAATTGTTGAGTCTTCCATCGATCTTACTTGTAAACCTTGTAAGTCTTCAATAGATTTTACCTCAGTTGGACCGTAATAACTCCGTGCCCCAGTAACCCAATAAGGTAATGGCCGAATACCTGCTTCTATTAGCTTAGGATGCAGTACTTCTGCTACGCTCGGATGATCGATTACTCGAAACATATGCTCATAGTTGTCAAACAAGAACGGTAGACTGAAAACGTTATAATCATCATTAAACGTCCCTGTTATCGCACTCGTAACCGTAACAAAATCAAGTGAACCGATTTGCATAGCCTCTACGATATCTCTTTCATAACCCATAACTCCATTTGAATAAATTTCAACTTCTATCTGACCTTCAGATAATTCATTCAGTGTTTCCGCAAATTTCACAGTACCTCTATGGAGTGCATGAGTTTCTGGCAAAATATGAGCTAATTTCAAGACCAACTGTTCCTCTGAACCACTATCATTATTGTTAGCGCTTTCAACACTACCGGTTGTCGAGTCTGTTTCCGAACTGCCACAGGCTATTAGAGCAGCCGAAATAAGGATTATACTAATTAACATTTGCACCCGTTGTCTCATCATTTAAAGGGCAACTCCCATTTTCATGAAAATTAAACTTTTCAACTACTATAATGGAACTTAGAGACCAACAGCCATGAACACTTAGCATCAACTACCTTCATTACTTCTTAATCCAGTATTAGATACATTTGCTCGTCAACCATTAAATGCTATTTTCAGTAATAGTCTCAATATTTCTATCAATAATTTCTTCTACGTTCATTTTAATGTTCGAAACGACCAACGTTTATCACCTCCCTTCAACTAAAACCCTGCTTGATTTTAGTTTAAATACCTATGGTTCACTCGATAATGTTTATTTAAAATTTGTAAAATGAACGTGCATTGTCATAATAAATTTTCTGTTTTAACTCCTCTGGTAATTTCATTTGAAAGGCAAGATCGGGCGCATCATAATCCCAGTGCGGATAATCCGTCGCAAACATTAACATTTCATCTGACCCAAGATGTTTAAGTACCTGAAGCAACTGTCCTGGAATCGGTGGTTCCTCCATTGGCTGTGTCGTAAAACGCATATGCTCACGAATATATTCCGATGGCTTCCGTTTTAAAAATGGTACTTCAGCTTTGAGACGCTTCCAATGCTTATCAAGTCGCCACATTAACGATGGTACCCATGCAAAACCGCCTTCCATCATCACTGTGCGTAAGGTAGGGAATTGCTCAAACACCCCTTCGCAAACGAGACTGATCACTTGGCTTTGAAACGCCTGAGACATCACCGTGTGGTCATCGTAGTAAAAGGAAGGAAAACCCGAAGAGGTAATCGCATTTCCACCTAAACCACCAAAATGAATCGCGATTGGTAGATCATGATTCGACGCCGCCTCATAAATTTTCCAATATTTACGACGTCCAAGTGGTTCCCTTGTCCGTGGAAAGATCGAAACCTGCACAAATCCTGGATGCTGCGCTGCTCGATTGATTTCTTCGACGGCCAAGTCCGCATTTTCATAAGGGATGAGAATCGTTGCACGTAAGCGCGAGTCCTTCTCTAACCATTCGGCAACTTGCCAATCATTCACCGCCCCTGCTAAGGCTGCCGCATATTCATCGTTTAACTGTTCTCCGACTCGATACAGACAGTTTAAGATACCATACTCTAGATTGAGGGCATCCAAATGTTGTTCTTGCATGAATGCCAAGTCCGAACCTGGTGGTAGACCCGAAGGTGGAAAGGAATCCTCCCTCATTCCACCTGGATTACCTTTTGGGTATGGAATATTTTGTGCGTACCCATGGTAGCTACGAAGACCAATCATGTCCATGTAATCTCTCCACCTTGTTGAAAGATACGGCTTCAACACTTCATTCGAAGGCACAAGATTATGAATATCACAATCAATGAATCGCGTTCCTTTTTTTCTTTTAGGTTCTTTTACAACCGAATTAACAACCGCCATTTTCTCTCCTCCTAATGATTCATAGTTTAGAAACGGTAAATTGCCTTCGCATTTTCCGTTAAAATTTTCTTCTCTAGACTCGGTGAAAGCTTGACCGGTATCGTTTCTTCCTTCCGATCAAAATGCCAGTGTGGGTAATCCGTTGAAAAAAGCAATAATTCATCTGAACCAAGCTGTTCCATCGTCTCAAGCAAGTATTCAGGTTGTTCTGGCTCATCTGCTGGTTGAATTGTCAAACGGATATGTTCGCGTATGATTTCCGATGGTAGTCGGTCGACCCATGGGATTTCTCGGCGCAAGCCCTTCCAATTCTTATCCATTCTCCACATCAGGGATGGTAACCATGTAAATCCACTCTCTAAAAACACCGCTCGTAAGCGAGGAAATTTATTGAAAACGCCTTCACTAATCATACTGACAAGCTGCGTCTGAAAGGCTTGTGCCTGACTGACATAATCCTCAATATAATGGGATGGCCAACCAACTGGCATCACTGGATTACCAGTCCCTCCTCCCGCATGAATGCCAATCGTCAGTCCATATTGCTCAGCTGCTTCGTAAATCGGCCAGTAATACCGCTTACCATAAGGCATTTGTGAGCGAACCATCAGAAGTACTTGGATGAAGCCAGGATGATGACCTAGTCGATGAATCTCCTCTACCGCTCGTTCTGGGTTTTGAGTTGGGACAACCAGCGAAGCTCGTAGTCGTGGATCCTTATCAAGCCATTCTGCGATTTGCCAATCATTCACTGCTCGAGCCATATCTGCCGCCCAATCTTCGTTGTAAATTAGTTGCACTCCATAAAGACAATTAAGCACTGCATACTGCACATCCCAAGGGTCTAACACCTGTTGCCGCAAAAGCTCTAGATCTGAACCTGCTGGCTTGCCTGAAGAAGGTTTGGCATCCGGATGAGCTGATAAGGGCGAGCCTTTCGGATAATAGTTCGGTTCTAGGCTCTTCACCCCATGTTCCACCACGTAATCGCACCAACGATCTGATAAGTAGGGCAACAGTGCTTCGATCGATGGCACACTATTATGCACATCACAATCAATCACACCTGTTTTCACTTGATTTTCAATCGCTTCTTGACTCTTAACCTCATTCATTCTTATCTTACCCCTCTCCTTGATTACACGTGCTCATGTATACAATTTAATGCACATGTTCAGCAATTTTAAATATTCTCCTTCACTTAATAATAAATTATCATTCAGTCTACAGGTGCACATGTATACAATTTATCACAAAAAAAATGAAACGAAAGCACATTCTTGTCTTTATTTAGAAACTATATTCTTTAAAGAGCGACTAGGAAAGTTGTTATCTTCTGAATATTCTTATATTTTCATTAATTATATAACCGCATTGACACTATTGTAAAGTTAATTTCTGAAAAATCTTAATAAACTAAAAAATAATTCGAATATCATCCAATGAAATTAAGCAGCGAGTTAAAAGCTATGTAAAAACGATTTGATGGTTAATCCGTTCTTGCTTTGGAACTCTTTAACAACATGTACATATAGATATTGAGAAAGGGGAGGACGTGATGAATGGATTGATTCTTTTAATGTTGGCTGCTATTTTATCTGGCTATATGCTTACAAAAATTCCTTTAGAGGGTACTTTTTTAGCAGTTATAGCCCCAATCACGTCTACAATTGGCATTTTAGCTATCGTTGTATTTTCTCTGTTTCTCATATTTAAAGGGGTAATGGCTTTACTTGGTAAGTAGAAAAAGTAGAAAGAAAACCTATCCATCGTTTTGAAGCGATATTTTAAATGATCGAAATCGATTCTAGCATTGTATCGAAAAAAGCCCTTTGTGATGTTGGTAAGTCAACACTAAACCAATTTTTTTAAGGGCTAAGTTTCAATAACTTACCGGAATTTGATACCCAAGGGCACTGTGAGAACGGATGTTATTGTACCAATTGATATAATCAAAAAGTTCAAGTTCCAGGTGGTAAAAGGAATGGAAGCGCTCTCCATTGATTAGTTCCGTTTTCAAAATCTTAAATGTCGCTTCTGCCACCGCATTATCATAAAGGTTTCCTTTATGGCTCAATGAGCGTCCAATTTCATATTCACTTAATAATTCATCAATGGCCACGTTTTTAAACTCAGATCCGCGATCTGTATGAAAGAGTTTCACATTCTCTAGTGGCCGATTAACCGATGCGAAAGCACGTTGAACTAAAGCTGCGTCTTTGCGTTTTCCAACGCTGTAACCAACTATTTCTCTATTGTATAAATCGATTAAAAAACAGACGTAGTTCCAATGCTGTCCTACTTTGACATACGTTAGATCACTAATCAATACAGACATCTCTTCATCTACTTGAAATTCCCGATCTAACACATTTGGAACGGATTCTTCATTTGGACGAGAGCTCACTGGTTTGTAGGACGGCTGTGCATACTTTGATTAAATTCCAAGCTCCTCCATTCATCTCCCTATGCGACGTCTGGAAACCTTGTGACCAGCTTTTTAAAAATCTCCTTTTATTTTGTGAGTTCCATATACTTTATGGTTTTCGTTAAAGATCTTTCGTATTTTCTCTTTTAATTCTTGTTCTTCTTTAGCCTTTTCTTTTTGAGCAGCTATTTCTGTTTCATAATAAAAGGTACTTCGAGCTATTTGTAGGACTTCGCACATTGCTGATACCGAATAGAGGTGTCGATTTTTCTCAATTACTTCTATTTTCGTCCCATGATCAGCGCAGCTTGCTTAAAAATATCGACCTCCATTTCTAGCTGTTTATTTCTTTTTCTTAATTCAATCAATTCTTTTTCTTCTGGGCTTTGATTGTCTTTTTCTTTAAACGAACCAGACTGTTGAAACTGAGTAATCCATCTGTCTAATGCAGAAGCAGTTAATTCATATTCACGGACAATATCTTGACGGCTTTTTCCACCTTCATATAAAGCAACCACTTGCTTCTTAAATTCTGTGGAAAACGTTCTTCTTTTTTTGGACATAGTAGATTCGCTCCTTACTTGTTGTGTATTATTCTACTAGCCCTTATTTTTATTGTCCAACTAAGTGTGGCCTATCCATCCAAGTCAATATCGATAGTTAAATTGTTCAATTTTTTAACACATTCGTTTAAAAGAATGTGAGAAGGGTTTTTTTAGAATAAATGTCTTTTCATCTAGAGAAACTTCACATATATGTCGAATTTGCTTTCTCTTTAGATTTATTAGCTCCTGCTCAGTCATTCCATCAAACTTATGCGAGAAATCCTTATGCAGTTGCATTATATCAGTAATTACTTTACAAATATCATAATAGCAATATGGTTCTTCATTTAAACTGAACCTCATATGACCATCCTTTAGCATAGCTCAGGAATGTGTATGTCTCTATAATAACAGAAGTAAAAAAGAAATTGTTAAACAAAAATCCCTTAAAAATTCCTTATTCTTAAATCTTTTTCTGTCCAAGACTAGATGAAAAAAGAGGCTTCCCAGAAGTTCAAAGAACTAATGGAAAACCTCTAATTTTTCCGGGTCAATGTTACCCGAATGTTGCCCCTAGTGTGGGGTTAGGTATTAAAACCTTAGTGTAACAGGGGTTATAGGGGATCCCTACATCATGCCGCCCATTCCACCCATACCGCCCATGCCGCCCATGTCAGGCATGCCGCCGCCAGCGTTTTCTTCTGGCTTGTCAGCAACAACAGCTTCAGTTGTTAGGAACATTGCTGATACAGATGCTGCGTTTTGAAGTGCAGAACGTGTTACTTTAGTTGGGTCAACGATACCTGCTTCAATCATGTTTACCCATTCGCCAGTTGCAGCGTTGAAACCAATGCCGACTTCTTCGCCTTTAAGCGCTCAACGATAACTGATCCTTCAAGACCAGCATTGTGTGCAATTTGACGAACTGGCTCTTCAAGTGCACGAAGAACGATGTTTACACCTGTTGCTTCGTCGCCTTCAGCTTGAATAGCATGCAACTGCTTTGATATACGTTTACTAGCGCAGTACCACCACCTGATACGATACCTTCTTCAACTGCAGCACGAGTTGAGTTCAATGCATCTTCAATACGAAGTTTGCGTTCTTTTAATTCTGTTTCAGTTGCTGCACCAACTTTGATAACAGCTACACCACCAGCTAAGTTTAGCAAGGCGCTCTTGATTTTCCTTGTCAAATTCAGAAGTTGTTTCTTCAAGTTGAGCTCGGATTTGGTTTACGCGAGCAGCGATTTGATCTGGCTCGCCAGCACCTTCAACGATTGTTGTGTTTTCTTTTGTTACAACAACTTTAGCAGCGCGACCAAGTTGAGTGATATTTGCAGATTTAAGGTCAAGACCTAGTTCTTCAGTGATCACTTCACCACCAGTTAAGATTGCGATGTCTTCAAGCATTGCTTTACGACGGTCACCAAATCCAGGAGCTTTAACAGCTACAGCATTGAATGTTCCACGAATTTGTTCACAACTAAGTGTTGCAAGTGCTTCACCTTCAACATCTTCAGCGATAATAATAATGGCTTACCTTGTTGAACAACTTGCTCAAGAACAGGAAGAATTTCTTGAATGCTTGCGATTTTCTTGTCTGTGATTAAGATATATGGATTTTCAAGAACTGCTTCCATTTTATCTGAATCTGTTACCATGTAAGGAGAAGCATATCCACGGTCAAATTGCATACCTTCTACTACATCTAGTTCAGTAGTGAAGCCTTTTGATTCTTCGATTGTGATAACACCGTCGTTTCCAACTCGCTCCATTGCTTCTGCAATTAATTTGACCAACTTCTTCATCAGCAGAAGAAATAGCAGCAACTTGTGCAATTGATTCTTTGCCTTCGATTGGTTTAGAAATTGCTTTTAAGTTCTTCAACTGCAGCAGCTACTGCTTTTTCAATACCTTTACGGATACCCATTGGGTTTGCACCAGCTGTTACGTTTTTAAGCCTTCACGAATCATCGCTTGTGCAAGAACAGTTGCAGTAGTTGTACCGTCACCAGCAACGTCATTTGTTTTGCTTGCTACTTCTGCAACAAGCTTCGCACCCATGTTTTCGAATGCATCTTCTAATTCAATTTCTTTTGCAATTGTTACACCATCATTTGTGATTAAGTGGTGAACCAAATTTTTTCTCAAGAACAACGTTACGTCCTTTTGGTCCAAGTGTTACTTTTACAGCATTTGCTAGTGCATCTACACCACGAAGCATTGAGCGACGTGCTTCTTCACTAAATTTAATTTCTTTTGCCATGTTATCAATACCTCCTAATTAATTATATGTAGATATTCATTACAATCTGTTTATCATTAACCAATAACAGCTAGAATATCACTTTCACGTAGAATTAAATATTCTTTGCCTTCATATTTCACTTCAGTACCTGCATATTTCGAGAAGATAATACGATCGCCTTCAGTTACTTCAAGAGCAACACGCTCACCGTTTTCTAGTACACGACCTGTTCCTACAGCAACAACTTTTCCTTCTTGTGGCTTTTCTTTTGCAGAATCCGGTAAAACGATACCGCTTGCAGTTTTTTCCTCAGATTCAACTAGCTCAATTACAATACGATCACCTAATGGCTTTAACAAGTGAAAACAACCTCCTTCAAGATTTATGTATATTATTATTTATTAGCACTCGATCAACTTGAGTGCTAACACAATTATTATAATAATCATAATAGCTAAAATTTGCAAGTCTTTCACCAAAAAAATTTACGACAAAATAAGTGATTTTTTCGTCTGAATGTTCATTCAATCGCTAACTGCCCTCCGAACATAGACCCCTTTTATCCTTTCCCATTGTTTCGATAATATTCATACGTATTCATTCAGATAATACTAAGGCTTTCGCTCTGCTTTTCTTCATCACATATGGTAAAATATAAAGATGCATTTTTGACAATGTCTTTCATCAAGATTGGAGACAATCTAACAAAGGAGAAACGTACATTGAATAAACGATATTGGTGGATCCTAATTACGTATGTATTAATGCAACTCTCAGCTATCCCAGGTATCTTTATTCTGAGAGAGCTTGGTATTACAGGCGAACGCATACCAGGAATATGGAGTATGTTCAGCTTCAGCGTTGGCTTATTGATTATCATTCTTTTGCTTATCCCTGATATGCGAAATCGTCATTCTATTCGCGGGCGTTCAACAAGAGGAGAAGCCATTCGCTGGACAATTATCGGCGTATTTATGGTTTTCGCTGCACAATATGCTGCTGCTTTAATTGAGATGTACGCTCTTGGAATCGAACCTGGCTCAGAAAATACACAAATGATTGTTGAATTTGCAAAAGCATTCCCAGCTTTTATTATTGTCGTATCAGTTATTGGTCCAATCCTTGAAGAGATTGTTTTTCGACTGATCATTTTCGGAGCTCTTTATAAACGCTTTAACTTTTGGATTGCTGGCTTTGTCAGCTCGCTCATTTTTGCTGCGATCCATTTTGATTTCACGCATTTACTCGTCTACACGGCCATGGGCTTTGTCTTCGCCTTCTTATATGTGAAGACAAAACGGATTCTGGTCCCAATTATTGCCCATGTCGCGTTAAATTTATTCGTTTCTGTTGTGAATGTGCTATTAGCTGATCAAATTGAAGGATGGCTTGAACAGCTCGAACAGCTTGAGCAACAGGCATCACTTATCATTGGGGGATTACTATGAGAACATCTCCAATAGCGATGGCGCTCCTATACTTTTCAATTGGCTGCTTGCTCGTCTTCTTCGCCATTCAAAGTGTGAGCACTTCTGGTTGGAACATTTGGAGTTATTTAATTATCTCTTTTGCTGCGATCGACTTTATGATTGCTTTACGCTTCTACCGACTTCGTAAAGTCATTAAACAAATACAAAATCATCATAAGAAGAAAGATGACTAAGAGAAAAGGTCTGATCCCCACAATTGATCTCCATCGTCAAAAGAAAGATGGATGGTCGGTTTAGGAATCGGACCTTTTTATTTTGTTTCATTGTTCTGATCCGATCCTTCAAACATTTTAAGTGTAACCTAGTCTGTCATAGAAAAAGACCGTCCCTTAAAAAGCTACCTAGCTATTGCCCAATTCAAATAACAGAGATTCATTTGTTTGGCATTGGCTAATAACCCTTTGGAAAACAGTCTTTTTCGCAGTCTATTGTTCGATTGTTTGTTGTTGGATTTTCATCATCTTAGCAATGTTATATGCCGTTTCTTCTAGATAACGAATCCCATTTTCAAGTGCATCCTCTAGAGGGACGACTCCAGGGACGAGTGAAAAAGCAGCATCAATTCCATGTTCAAAAATTACTTCATGGCCTTTTCCTAAACTACCGGCTATCGCTAGAACCGGGATACCTATTTTTTTTGCTGCTTTGGCGACACCGATTGGCGTTTTCCCGAAGATGGTTTGTTGATCAAGCTGTCCTTCCCCAGTGATGACGAGCGATGCCCCTTTGACCCGCTCATGAAATCCTGTTGCTTCAAGGACTAAGGTGACACCTGAATCTAATCGAACATTGAGAAAAGCGAGCAGCCCGCCCCTAATCCGCCTGCCGCTCCTGCTCCAGGAATATCACGAATGTCCTTTCCAAATGTCTGCTCAATTTTGTCTGCATAATGAGCTAGACAACGATCAAGCTCTGTAATCATCTCTTCATCCGCCCCTTTTTGAGGACCATAAATGGCCGATGCTCCTTGTTTCCCAAGCAACGGATTATCAACATCACATGCGACCTCAATTGTGACCTTTTTTAAACGGGGGTGCATTTGATCGATTTCAATTCGCTCGAGATCCGCAAGAGCTGCTCCCCCATAACCTATTTGTGTTCCATCATGAGTAAGCAATTTTGCTCCAAGCGCTTCAGCTAGCCCTGCCCCGCCATCATTTGTGGCACTACCACCAATTCCGATTATAATATGGTCAACACCCTTCTCAAGCGCATCAACGATTAATTGACCTGTTCCATAGGTTGTCGTTAGTAAGGGATTACGTTCTGTTGGTGAAACTAAATGGAGTCCAGAAGCAGCTGCCATTTCAATAATTGCCACCTTCCCATCACCGGAAATCCCATACTCCGCTTCCTCCTCATTTCCTAAGGGACCGACAACAATCTTTTTTTCAATCGTTCCATCTAACGCATCTACCAATGATTGCACCGTCCCCTCCCCTCCATCAGCCATCGGGATCTTGACATATTCCACATCATTGAAGACACGACGAAACCCTCTCTCAATCGCATCAGCAGCTTCCATAGCCGTGAAGCTTTCTTTAAACGAATCTGGAGCTATGACTATTTTTCTCAAAATCAATCCTCTCCTTTTCAAATTTATTAGCATGCGCAGGTGCTCTATTATTATTGTAAGCGCTCTCTATCTTAGGAGTCATTGTGCAAGCAATTAAATAATCGCTTTGTAATCAAATATTATCTATGCATATGCACAATCAATGATTAAATAAATGTTTAATTAACAACCATACAACCTATACTGTTCGAGATCCTGCCTTTTCTGCACTTGTTCATTTGCATGATTATAATGATAAAACTACTTATCTAGTTGACTCTCTTGCTGAAATTGATGCAACTTCATACTTGCGTAAAGCTCAAATAAATCGCGGAAATCTCTTGGATCTTTTCCAGTGAGTTCTTTTATTTTATGTAATCGATATTGCACCGTATTTCGATGAATGAACAGCTCATTTGCTATCTTTTGAATTTCGCCTTTATGTTCAATATAAGCGTGCAATGTCTCTTTCAGCTCTTCATATTTTTCAAAAGAACGAATCGGCGCAAAAACGTTGCGTAGTATTTTTGCTTCATCCGTATCACTTAATTTATATAACATGACATCCAATAAATAATCTCTTGAAAAGCGGATGCGCTCTCCCTCTGCTTGGTAGTCGCTAAGCAAGGAAGTCAGATAGGCTTGTTCATAGGAGCTAGGAATATCCATTAATCTCTCAGCACTTGCCCCCACATTTATAACCATATTGTACCGTTTCGCTATCTGGTGAATCTCTTCATAAACCTGCTGCTTTTTCTCTGTTTGGTCTAGTAGGGCAATATGACATTCCCTGCTCCGATCGAATGAATTCATTTGTGCGACCAAGAACAGCTAGCAAATCGAGCTGCATCCGCTCTTCCTCAGCACGAGTTCGTACTTTTTTTGCATCGATATACCAAACCTCACATGGCAATGGTAGCAACAGTCCAACTGATTCGGCTCGTTTTAAAAATGTATTCTGATTTTCAACTCTGCCATCAAGCAATTGACGTAATAATTCTTCTTTAAAGCGCTTATCCCACTGTAATTCTACTGTTAAAAATGCTTGATTCAACGAGAGCTCAGCAGCCATTTTCACTAGCTTACCATAGCCGCGGATTTGTTCTAGTGGACCCGTCACCCCAATAACGCCAACGATCTCCTCGTGAAACATGATCGGGAGGTTTATCCCTGTCCTTGTCCCCTTCATGTTCTTTACATCTTGCTCATCGATTTCAATCTCTCGTTGCTGCGCAATCGCTTCAATTGCTCCACTATGAATTTCATACAATCGCTTGGGATCACCGCTACCAATGATCATTCCAGTTTGATCCATCACGTTGACATTATAGCCAATAATCTCAATCGTTCGATCTACTATTTCCTGCGCCAGCCGCTTTGTCAGCATTCTTTCTGCCTCCTTAGAGCGTTTCTTCACTAACACCATTTTACCTTAATTCACTGTCTAAGACTGTTTCCATTAGAAAATTATCTAGTTTATGGAGAAAGCCTTAGTCTTTTTAATCGTTCATAAAGGTATCGTGATTTTCACCCTAGCAAAAACCCCTCTCCACACCGCTTGCAAGCAGTGAGAAGAGGGGTTTTCCTTATTGATATGGCTCTTTTCCTCTTGCTCCCCACCAAAAGAGACCGATAACGGCGAAGAAGAGAATGAGAATCGGAGCAATCATGATTAAAAAGAAATCCATCTGAGTACCTCCTATTTTCGTCCTTGAACGTATTTATTATCGAATAAAAACAATCTCATCAGTAAGTAGAGCGACGGAATTAATAACAATAACCCAGCGATAAAGGCAATAATTAAAGCAATCGCCATCGCCTCATTTGTAAAGCCATCATAAATCGTTAAATGCGGGTATAGCAAATACGGTAAATGGGATGCCCCATATCCGAAGAATGCGGTCGCGAACTGCAGCATGACAAAAATAAATGCTAGTCCCAGTCTTTCTTGCTTCCAGATTAAAAAGACCGCTCCTAAAAAGAAGAGAAAAGATAAGCTAAACATCCACGATAGGTCGACCATGTTCGCAAAATGCACTGGATTATGCTGATTCAACGAAAAGAAAACTAATACACTTGCTAGGATCGTTGGAAAGCTCCAAAATAATGCATATCCTCTCAAGACCGCGAAAGCGTCCATATCACGTGCCTTATACGCGTAAAAAGCTAGAAAACATGCTGAAATATAAAGAACACTAACAATAGCCAGCACTACGACTGTCCAAGAGTAAAAGCTAGAGAATAGGGCACCGTAATCCATCATAACTCGATCATTTTCAACCGTAATAAATCCGCCTTCTGAAATGGTTAGGACAACCGATAACGATGCAGGAATCAGTAAACCAGTCGCCCCGTATAAAAATTGATAGAAACGGTTCCCTTTAAACCCATAGTGGTGAAAAGCGTAATAAGAACCACGAATAGCGAGAAGCACGATTGCCAAGCTACCTGGGATTAATAATGCCGTCCCGTAATAATAGGCTGTTGAGGGGAAAAAACCGACAATGCCAATGAAGAAAAAGACTAGAAAAACATTCGTGACTTCCCAAACAGGGGAGAGATAGCGATTAATGACCTTATTAATGATGTGTTCTCTCCCGGTCACTGTTGAATAGTAGCTAAAGAACCCCGCACCGAAGTCAATTGATGCAACGATTAAATACCCATATAGAAAGGTCCACAGCACGGTTATTCCAATTAATTCATAATCCATTTCTCTTCACCTCTATTCTAATCCGCGGTCTTTTAATTCCTGCTCAACCGGATTGGATTTAAACATTCTTCTAAGAACAGTAATGCAGGATACCGCCAAGATGAGATAGAGCAGAACAAACATATAAAGCATGAGATCAACATGTGCTGCTGTCGTCGCTCCTTCTGCGGTCCGCATATAACCAACAAGCACCCACGGTTGTCGACCAATTTCCGTAAAGAACCAACCCATTTCGACTGCAAGTATCGCAAGTGGTCCCCCTGCAAAAATGGTCCAAAGTAATGGTTTGTTATGTTCATTCCATTTTTTCACGCGTCTCATGATGACAAAGATAATCGAAATAAACGCTAAGAACATTCCGATTCCGACCATTATATCAAAGAAGTAGTGAACGATTAATGGTGGTAGATCCTCTTCCGGAAACTCCTCGAGTCCAATTACCTCTGCATTTGGATTTCCGTGCGCAAGAATACTTAATGCATAAGGGATTTCAAGCGCATAATTCACTTCATTATTTTCTGTTAACACACCCCCGAGAATAAGAGGCGCTTCTGTAGACGTTTCAAAATGCCATTCTGCCGCAGCTAGCTTCTCAGGTTGATATTCTGCTAGAAATTTACCCGATAAGTCACCAATTAAAGCTGTTGCGATCGCAAAAACAGCCGCTACTGTCATCGTTAAATGTAATGCCTTTTTGTGATAGACATGATTCTTCCCTCGAAGCAAGGAAATCGCTGCAATCGCCGCAAGCACAAATGCGGATGTTAGATAAGCAGATGATAGAACATGCGCTACTTTTGTCGGCGTTGCTGGGTTAAACATGGCGGCAATCGGGTTTACATTTGTTAAAACACCATCCACCATATCAAAGCCACGAGGTGTATTCATAAAGGAATTCACTGTTGTAATAAAGAAACCAGATGCTGTCGCGCCGATCGCAACAGGAATAACGAGAAACCAGTGATGGATTTTTTTCTTAAATCGATCCCACGTATAGAGATAGATTCCAAGGAAAATCGCCTCAAAGAAAAAGGCAAAAGTCTCTAGAAACATCGGCAAGCTGATCACATGCCCAGCTACTTGCATAAAGTTAGGCCAAAGCAAACTTAACTGCAAACCAATCGCTGTCCCTGTTACAACACCAACAGCAACTGTAATGACAAAGCCACGAGCCCAACGCCTAGCAAGCAACCGGTAATGTTCATCATTACGCTTAATACCAATCCACTCAGCTAAGGCAATCAGTAGCGGAATTCCGACCCCAATTGTTGCAAAAATAACATGAAATCCTAAAGTGACCGCCGTTAAAATACGGCTATATATGACCGGATCATACTCAAACATCCCCACTCACTCTCCTTAGAAAAACTTGGATTATCTCCAAGTCCTTAATAGCGAAAGCCTTACTCTTTCTAAATTCGTTCAAAAAAGGTTCAAGATGACAAATGAGATAAACATTAAAGTAGCTAAGACCGAACAAAGAATAAATAACCTACGTTCATGTACTTCAAACCTGTTCACATATGCTCATCTTTTCACATTTTGTGGTAAGACTTGAGTAGAGATGAACATCGACATTTATTCCTGCTTTCGATTTCTTCACTAAAGACAATCCGAACGAGGTAAAACAGCGGTTTTCTGATCAACCAAATCCCCTCCTCTATCATCGTCCATTTTAAAAAATTCGGATTATCGCCAAGCCTTAATAATGAAAGCCTTTTATCCGCTCAGAAAGGTATGATGATTCTTATCCTTTCTGATTCGTTCAAAAAAGTCTACGTTGATGATTACATGCGAAAACGCTATTTCTCCACTCTATATTTTTACCCAAAAACAGTTTGTTCGTACTGTTATATGGAGAGTGTAACATAAAAACCTCATTTTAAATAAAGGATTAATGAATTTTTTGTGAAATAGATCACATACATTTTTTGGGCAGGAAAACCTACGTCATATCGATACGTAGGTTCCTAAGTATATATTATTAAAAGTCACCTTAATCTTCTCTGCATTAATTGGCTGCGTTCTCTTCTTGTCTCGATGATCTCTCTAATAAATAGGCTGCTGGAATAGACAACAACGTTAGCACAGCTATCAAAATGAAACCTTCATTAATGGCTTGCAAGCTAGCCTCCTCTAATGAACCGAGCGTTGAGGATAGTTGTCCTCTCCTGACTTCATAGTAAATCGAAATGAAGACGATACCTAAAGCGGAACTCATCTGCCTGGTAACATTGTTAATAGCAGATCCCCTTGAAACAAGATGTTCTGGTATCGCGTTCATACCCGTTGTTGTAGAAGGCATACTGCTAAGCCCCATGCCAATTCCACGAATCGCCATCCAAGTAAAGATAAAGGTGAGTGACGTTTCCATGCTCAAAAAACCGAGTGCGAATGTTCCAATTGCCACAATGACAAGACCCGATGTAATGACAGCAGTAGCTCCTTTTTTATCAAGAACCCTTCCACCTATCGTCATGAAAATCCCTGTCAATAACGCTGATGGCAAGAACACTAAACCCGTCATGATGGGACCAAATCCATACACTTGTTGTATTAACAACGGGATTAAAAATATACCTCCAAATAAACCAATTGCACTAATACTAGCAATAGCTATACTGTATGTATAAGCTGGAATCCGAAACAATGACAAATCTAATAGTGGTTGCTCGATCTTTTTTTCAATTCGTACAAATACATATAGTAAAATAAGGCCGATAACCATAAGAGAAATATTCAAAGGCTGTAATAAATGAGCTAGCTCAGACATTCTTCCAAGCGCGTATAGCATGGCGCCTACACCAAGGGTAATCGTGATAAACCCGTAACGATCAAATGTCACCTTCGAATCTGGACTTGTTTTAGGTAAATATCGGTAAGCAAGCCACAAACCAATGATTCCAACCGGTACATTACAGAGAAATAAATAATGCCAACTCATCGTCTCTAGCAGTACGCCACCCACCGTCGGACCGATTGTCGGAGCCATCATCGCTGAAATTCCCCAAACCCCAGTTGCAAGCCCCCGTTCATTTCGAGGGAAAGCTTCGAAGATCAAAGCCATCGACAATGGCATCATAATTCCACCACCGATTCCTTGCAGGCCACGAAACATGATCAAAGAGCTGAGATCCCAAGAAAGAGAACCGAGTATAGAACCAACAATGAAAATCGCAAGACCAACAAGAAATAGCTTCTTTTTCCCAAATCGATCACCTAAGTAGCCCGTGACAGGCACCGTCATGCCCATCGTTACCATAAAAATGGTAATCACCCAACCAGTTGCAACGGCATCCGAATGAAAAACTTCCATTAATTGTGGTACTGCAGGGTTTAACATGCTATTATTCAAAATCATTGTGAATGATCCAAATAAAATCGCCACAACTACCATCCATTTGTCTGATACCTTCATACTCTCTCACACCATTTCGTCAATCGAAATATTTTCACCTTACTCTATCATAGCACGAATACGCTACAATAAAAGCAAAAAGCAGATACCTCACCCTTTTGTGAAGTATCTGCTACGATATTACTCTTCTTTTTCAAGATTTTCTTCTCGTTCTTTTTCTGCTTTTAACACTTTACGATACGTCAGATGCGAGACCCAAATGCTGAATTCATAGAGAAGTAAGAGTGGCAACGTGACGATCATGTGAGACACAACATCTGGTGGTGTAATCATACCTGCGATCACAAGTAAAATAAAATACGCAATTTTTCTTACTTGTTTAAGGAGCACAGGAGTAATTAACCCTAAGCGAGTAAAGAACATCACGACCACTGGTAATTGAAAGAGAGCACCAAATGGTAATGTAATCTGAAATAGAAATGTAAAGTATTCATTGATACCATACTGCTCTGTAATCCCAAGCCGTTCAGCCAAGTTGCTCATAAATTGAACAATATACGGAAAAAGAATAAAATAGGAAAATGCAAGACCAGTTAAAAACAATAAAAACGCCAACGGTATATAAGCGAGTGTTGCTTTTTGTTCATTTTCATGTAGCCCTGGTCTAACAAACGCCCAGAGCTGATAAAGAATAAGCGGAAATGTTAAGATAAGCGCACTTGCAAAGGCAAATGTCATAAAAATTCGAATTGAATCTGTCATTTTAAAGGCATTCATAGGCAAGTCTTGCGCTGTTGGTGTACTTTGCAAATATGTGATTAGTGGTGTCGCTAAAAAAAAGCCGGCGACAAAAGCCACCGCGAAGAAGACAAGCGTAATAATAATTCTTCGTCTAAGCTCCACAATATGGTCCATCACCGACATATTTTGTTGTTCCATTTATAAACCCTTCCTACTTAGGCTTTGTCTTTATCTTTCTTTTTATCATCATTATCATCGTCAGCTAAGCCTTTTGTTGCATGCTTGAACTCACGTAATGTATTTCCAGCAGCTTTTCCGAGTTCCGGTAATTTCTTTGGACCAAAAATCAATAAAGCAACGAGTGCAATGATCGCAATACTTCCTGCTCCTAAACCCATAGGTAGCACCTCCTTGTCCTATTTTCTATTATACTGGATAATGCTTTAGAAAATAAACCAGTGCTTGAAATTCAACGGATAAATCAATATGATGAACACGAATCTCTTCAGGCACATCTAATCTTGCAGGTGTAAAGTTCAAAATCCCTTTAATGCCTGCTTCTACTAATTGATCAGCAATCTTTTGTGCGACAATCGATGGTACAGTCATAATAGCGACGGTTACTTCTGGATCCATACGTTCTGTAAGCTCGTGCAAGTTTTGAATTGTCACACCGCCTACTTCTGTCCCAATCTTCTCTTCATCGACATCAAAAGCCATCACAATTTGTGTGTTGTTATTCTTCGAGAAGTTATAGTTCAGAAAAGCCGTTCCTAAATTTCCAACTCCGACAAGAATGACCTTTGTTAACTCATCTTGGTCAAGGGTTTTACGGAAAAAAGAAAGCAAGTAATTGACATTATAACCATAGCCCTTTTTACCAAGAGCACCAAAGTATGAAAAATCTCGACGAATAGTCGCTGAATCTACTTTCACTGCCTCACTCAATTCAGTTGAGGATACTCTTTGCTTCCCTGAAGCTTGAAGATTCTCCAAAAAACGATAGTATAACGGCAATCGCTTTGCTGTTGCTTGAGGAATCCTTGTTTGATCAATTTTCATCAACTGCCTCCCTCCTACTGATGAGGGTGACTCACCCTCGTTCTCCTATTGTACACCATTTCACAGAGAATGTAATTGTTTTCCCTACGTGTTCAATAAGTTGTTGAAAGATCCAATCTGCGATACACTCATGGTAAAACATTACTAATTTTAAGTGAGTATAGAAAGGAAATCTTATGATTGTCTTACAATGTATTAATATCGCAAAATCATTCGGTGTTGAACCGATTTTATCAAATATTAAACTTGATATCCAAACAGGTGAACGTGTCGCTCTAGTCGGAAGAAACGGAGCTGGAAAATCGACTTTGCTTAAAATCATAGCAGGTCAGCTTTCTTATGATAGCGGACAAGTAATGATACCAAAAGGCGTTGAAGTTGGTTACTTAGCCCAAGACACTGGACTTGAGTCAACCCTGTCCATTTGGGACGAAATGCTAACTGTGTTTGAACCATTAAGAAAGATGGAGGATCAGATTAGAGCAATGGAACAGCAAATGTCCGATCCAGAGTTACTAGCAGATTCGACTCGCTATGAAAAATTATTAAAAGAATATGATGAACGACAACTTACGTTCAAAGACAATGGTGGCTTTCAATATGAGGCTGATATTCGTAGTGTGCTTGCAGGAATGAACTTTGCTGATTTTGACTACAGTACGAAAATTTCTACGTTAAGCGGCGGACAGAAGACTCGCCTAGCTTTAGCTAAGCTACTTCTAAAAAAGCCAGAGTTACTAATATTAGATGAACCGACAAACCATTTAGATATTGAGACCTTAACATGGCTGGAACAATATTTAAATGGCTATAAGGGTGCTGTTTTGATCGTTTCTCATGATCGTTATTTTCTCGATAAAATTGTCACAGAAGTCGTTGAAATATCACGAACAAAATCGACGAAATTTACTGGTAACTATAGTGCCTACCTTGAAGAGAAGGCAAAGCGGTATGAGCTTGAATTAAAACAATTCGAGAAGCAACAAGGAGAAGTGGCCAAGCTTCAGGATTTCATCCAACGAAATATCGTGCGTGCCTCAACAACCAAACGAGCACAAAGTAGACGAAAGCAGCTTGAACGAATGACCCTTCTTGATCGACCGGCTGGTTCAGAAAAATCGGCATCATTTTCTTTTGAAATCGAGAAACAAAGCGGTAATGAAGTTTTGCGCATCAACGATCTTCATGTTGCATATGGCGAAGAAACGATCTTTGAGAACCTCGATTTATACATTGACCGCGGGGAAAGTGTCGCTCTGATCGGACCAAACGGTGCTGGAAAATCAACATTGTTAAAAGCCCTATTAAAAGCAATCCCTATTATGGACGGGACAATACGCTTTGGCAGTAATGTTACGGTTGGTTATTATGATCAAGAACAAGCTAACTTAAAATCAAATAAGCTTGTCTTACATGAGCTTTGGGATGATCATTCCCTTTTACCTGAAAAGGAAATTCGTACGATCCTTGGAAATTTTCTATTTAGTGGAGATGATGTTCTTAAACCCGTCTCTACTCTTAGCGGAGGGGAGAAAGCTCGTCTCGCTTTAGCGAAGCTAATGATGAAAAAGGCTAATCTTCTTATTTTAGATGAACCGACGAACCATCTTGACCTTGATGCAAAAGAAATTCTAGAAGCTGCCCTAATTGATTACCCAGGTACGCTCCTTTTCGTTTCTCACGATCGTTACTTCTTAAATCGGATTGCAACTAGAATGGCGGAGCTTAATCATGGTCAGATCACGAATTATCTTGGCGATTATGATTATTATGTCGAAAAGAAAAATGAAACCGAGCAACGTGAACAGTTGAAGCAACTAGATTCAGCCTCTTCATCTGAATCAACCGAGTTCCAGCCAGACAAACAATCTTATGAGATGGAAAAGGAAGCTAAGAAACAAGAACGGCAACGAACTCGTCGAATTGAAGAAATAGAAAAAATGATCGAGACTTTAGAAGCTTCACTCGCAAAAAATGAAGAAGCTCTCTGTGATCCAGAAATTTATTCCAATCACGAACAGGCCCAGATGCTTCAACAAGAAATTGATGAGACAAATACTAAAATAGAAGCGCTTATGGCAGAATGGGAACAGCTACAAGAAGAATAAACGTCAACAGCAAGAGGATGTCTCCACTTCACAGGATCTGTGACACTTATGAGACATCCTTTTTAATGTTGGTCTCCTCCTTGCTCACAGACAACGAGTAATAATGGGCTGAAATAACGCAGAACATTGATGTGGCCGCCGCTACGACTCCAGAATCATTTAACAAAAGCAGGGCAATAGAGGCGACAACACCTGTTTGTAAAAATAATGTATTTTCTTCTCCTAGCTGCAGATGTTTCCTCCATAAAATAATGGCTCCAAGTAAGTAGCTAGTAACCAATAATTGTGTCCAATTTGAATGTCGGAATAGGTTCAAATTCATTGCAAGCTTCCGTTTTAATTATTTCGAAAATATAGACAAAGTCTCCACTCCATAAACGAGAAAAGGCATAACCAATATGAGTCTGTTCTCCTTTTAATTGTAGAATATAGAGTAATAAGAAAACGCCTCCCAAAATCATTCCGAAAAGAAGGCCCATCTTGTACCAAGACCATCTTAAGCTGTTTAAACGATAGAGAAGGAAAGCAAACGTGATTCCAACAGATAATGTAGCTCCCGCATTCGTACCAAGTGTATTTTTCCCAAGAATGAAAACTAGAAAGAAGAAGATGACCATAAAAATGATAGTTGTGAGCATTTTCCTTTTTCCACTGAATAATGGGTGAAGGAGCATCAAAGCAGAGATGAGATACACGCCCGCAAATTCATTACCAATCCCATAGTATCTAGCACCGATGATAGGGTCATAGCCTAAGTAGGAGCGTTGCATAAACGGTGATCCTAGGCATACGTCAATGGTTATGATAAGAAATGTCATGAGCCCAATCCAGAAGATCGGTTTTTGACTCACCTTTTGCACACTATATCCACAGAGGAGTGATGCACCAATAAGCGTAATAACAAATCCAGGCACCCCACCCAAACGATGAGTTTAGATAAAGCGAGAAACCAAAAAGGTGACCATAATGCCGAAAGCAGTAACAGCCTTATGACCAAGCGCCAAGTCTCTTGTTTTTTCGTTGCAAAAAAGCAAAAAGCAGCCGCACCTACTAAGGCTAGAACAAGACAAGATATATAGCTAGATAAGACACTCGCTCTGCTTTTATAAATAAAGACGATTTCATCTATCTTCTTAAAAAATGGTCTTTTATCAAGATTGCCACGATCTTCATGCATAATCGCATGACCTGTCCATTCATCATCTGTATGAATACCAAATGATTGTAAGATCGTTGGTACAAAATCAATACTACTAACTAAATAAGGCTGTCTTGTCGTATTGGATGTGAAAAATCCACCTTCTTCACCTCCCCAGTAAAAAACAGGTGCTAGCTGCTGCTTATGATCATAGGCTTGCTCATGCATCATTGGGGCAAGGAGCCATACGTCTATTTCTTTTTTTATCACTTCTTCAAGAAATGCACTTAGCCGCAAAAGCTGCTCATTGTGTTTCTTTTGGAATTGAGTCTCCTCCATAAAAAATCTTTGTTCATAGAGACGATGGATATCTCCCCACTCAATAACTGTCAGACGATCACTTTCCACATTTGTTGATAACTTGTTAATAAGATAGTCCATATCCATCTCAAATCCGTATGAAGCTGAGCGATTTTGTCTTACTGCTCGGTTTAGCTCACCAGTCCCTTTTCCCTCTTCGTCTAAAATAAGCAAAGACCCATAACGAACACGAGTTT
Source organism: uncultured Bacillaceae bacterium (assembly GCA_963838465.1). Lineage (GTDB taxonomy): Bacteria > Bacillota > Bacilli > Bacillales > Bacillaceae_D > Halalkalibacter. The sequence goes on along the minus strand of CAWIQZ010000007.1, from coordinate 59,117 downwards.
CTGACGTATCACTATGTCCATAGACGATCCGTTCAACTCCAGCTTGCTTTAACGAATCACCAAATCGTCCTAATTCTCTCCCCTGATTATGGTAACCATTTTTCGATGCGAGTCGGTAAAAATCTGGATGATAAATGTCTGTCTCTATTAATTCACCCGAGACTTGCCTCATCCAATCGCGAACCTCAATCTCATTTATGGTCTCTCCAGCCTCAAAAGCATTCCAGCCTTGTACACCTATTGCTTTTTCACCGATACTGAGCGTGACCATATTATTTAAATACGAATAAGGACCATTTGGACGAACATTCATCGCCCCCACTGTAGCTTGCTGCCAAAGTGAACGATCCTGATCTGTTTCGACAAGTAAGCGTGCCTCTTCAAATGAAAAACCAGGAACCAACACGATAAGTATATGCTTTGCTTCAATCTCTTCAGCATTTATATCCACAGTAGAAAGTAAGATCATCAAAACAATAATCCAGCTAGTTAGCCTTCTCCACATTGCGCTCAACCTTTTTGCTTTAATTTTCTGACATATCCACACTATCAACAGCTTTATACACAAGTGAAATCCTTTGTAACTAAGGTTTTTTTTATTTATGCACATTATACACAGTTTTATCCACAATTCAGTTAGTCACAACTGAGCTAGCGTTATTTCGAGGTTTTTAGTATTTACCCACATATCCAACAATGCTGTGGATAACATTTGTACACAAGATTACTTTTGGCTTATCCGACGTCACCTTTTCGCCATTCGCTAAAGGCACCGAAGTATTAAGATGTTGATACTTCACTCTAAGTGCATGCGCGTCATAAGACCTAGGATACTTCGCTAAAGGCACTCACGTCTTAAGATCTTGATACTTCGCTAAAACCGTTCCCGTCCTAGTGAAAAGGAAACTTCGCTAAAGGCACCCGCGTCCTGCGGGTAACGCCAAGTACCCACGTCGTGTGGGCAGAAAAAAAACACTTATTGGTAGCATTTACTCCAATAAGTGGTTTTAAACATTCGGTTAGGCTTTTTCTAAATCAAGTCCAGGGTTGCCATTTAAATCATAGGAAGCAAATTCACTTCTCTTCCATTTCACGCTTGCAGCCGCCCCGATCATCGCGGCATTATCTGTACAAAGAGATAATGGAGGGATAAGCAGATCAATATCAGCTGTTACAAATTCCTTCTCTAACGCGGCCCTAAGTCCCTTATTCGCTGCAACTCCACCTGCCAAAAGCAGTTGTTTTACTTCATATTCTTCAATGGCTTTCTTCGTCTTGCCAACAAGTACATCGATCACACTTGCTTGAAAGCTCGCTGCTACATCCTCAATTTTCACCTCTTCACCACGCTGCTTATAGTTATGCAAGGTGTTAATAACGGATGATTTTAATCCACTAAAGCTAAAATCATACGAATCTGCTTCAAGCCAGGAACGAGGGAAATCAATCGTCTCCCTTCCTTCTGCAGCAAGTCGATCAATATGTGGACCGCCTGGATAAGGCAGACCTAGCGTACGAGCAACTTTATCATAGGCTTCCCCGACCGCATCATCTCTCGTTTCACCAATAATCTGAAACGAACCGTTTTCCTTCATATAAACAAGTTCTGTATGTCCTCCAGACACCACTAGTGCAAGTAATGGGAAGGAGAGAGGCTGAACGAGTTGATTCGCGTAAATATGTCCAGCAATATGATGAACCCCTATTAAAGGAAGATCATGAGCGAAAGCAATTGCTTTTGCCGCATTAACTCCGATCAGAAGCGCGCCGACAAGTCCAGGACCTTCCGTAACAGCAACCGCATTTAGATCACCAAACGTCACATCGGCCTCTTTCATCGCTTGCTCAATAATCACTGTCATTTGTTCGACATGATGACGAGACGCAATCTCCGGCACAACACCACCAAAGCGTTTATGACTCTCAATTTGCGAAGAGACTACATTGCTCAAAATCTCCCGTCCATTTTTAATAACAGCTGCTGACGTTTCATCACAGCTCGTCTCAATGGCTAAAATCAGTTCATTGCTATTCATGTAATCCCACCCACATCACTAATGCGTCTTCGCCGTTATCCGCATAATAATTTTTTCTAATCCCGCCTTCTTGAAAGCCAAGTTTTCGATATAATTGCTGTGCCACATGATTGGAGACACGCACTTCCAAAGAGAGCTTCGCTACACCAAATTGCCCCAAAAAAGCAATCGCAAAACGCAGTAGCTCTTCCCCAAGGCCTCGTCCCCTAAAATCAGAATGAATCGCAATATTAGTAATCTGCGCTTCATCCATGACAAGCCATATTCCACAATAACCGATAATTCTTTCACTATATTCATAGACGAGGTAATGAGCAAATTGATTTGAGCTTATTTCATTATGAAAAATAGCAGGGTCCCATGGCGTAGGAAAAGCATCACGTTCCACTTCCATCACACCTTCAATATCGTCACGAGTCATAAAACGAATGATCGCTTTCTCCTGTTCAATCATTGTTTCCGCTCTTTTCTTTTTGCATTTTTCTCCATTTTGCTTCTGCTTCCGCTAATTGATGATAATTCGGAACAAAGTCATGCGTGGATCCATGTGCTTCCTGCATGTGTCCAAGCCTTGCAAGCTCAGCTGCTCGCGGCAACATCGCAGCCCCTAGAGCAAACTGAGCCTGCATGCCCAAACGCTCGACGATGACCGTTTGATGCAATTCGACATCCTGACCAATAAAGAGAACGGGCTTGTCCTGCTTCGCAAAATCATCCAGCCATTCCGTTAACATTACTAAACGATCACTCTCATGCCCTACTAAGACATCATCATTCGACATATAGCATCCCGTATAGACTTGTCCACGTCTTGCATCCATAATCGGTGAAACAATCCCTTGAAAATAACGACCCGCTTGCGCCATCACAGCCAAGCTCGACACACCTATGACTGGAATATTTAGAGACCATGCCATTGTTTTAGCGGTCGTGACGCCAATTCGTACACCTGTGTAAGAACCAGGTCCGTTTGCGACAACAATTTTATCTAATTCTTTCGGTGATACATCGACTTCTTTCATTAATTGATTCAATCGCTGGCATCAAGCGAACGGAGTGGTTTTTCTTAATATTCGTCGTGACCTCCCCAAGTGTACGCTCACCATCGGTCACCGCAATACTCATGACAAAAGAGGACGTATCAATCGCTAATAATTTACTCATATTTGTAGCTCCTTACATAGCGTAGCCGAACGTGCTCCAGTTGATTCAAAGGTCAGTTTGCGCGTCATCTCGCCTAGATGAAAAAGAGAAATCATTAATCGGTCTTTTGGTAACTGTGACGGAATCATACTTGGCCACTCGATCACAGACACACCTTCTCCGTAAAAATATTCATCGAGCCCAAGATCTTCATCTTCGTCTTCCATTCGGTATACATCCATATGATAAAGCGGCAGCCGCCCTTGATATTCTTTGATGATTGTAAAGGTCGGACTTTTCACAACACGTTTAACACCAAGCCCTTTTGCCAATCCTTTTGTAAAGCTTGTTTTCCCTGCACCCAGATCACCTTCAAGGGTAATCACATCACCTTCTTGAACAAGCTGTCCAAGATTCCAAGCGATACGCATCGTCTCTTCCGGTGACTCTGTTACAATTGTCCAGTCTGCCATTTTTTTCACCCACGCTTTTGAAAATGATTATATCCGTGCTTCTCTAATCGTGTTACTTGATGACCTTCTTTTAAAAATACACTAGGCTCTCCCGCTTCCACCATCCCAATTTGATGAAACGGTAAATGATACGCTCGAAATTGTTCACTTAACCCGTCAGCATGTTCTTTAGCAACGGTTCCGATTAAGACAAAGTCCTCTCCACCAAAAAGCGCCCAGTCAAGTTGCTTTTTCCTTGAAAAATCCTTCATGCTTTCATGAAAAGGGAGCGCATCCGCATCAATCGTTATTTGAACCTTACTCGCTTCAGCTAGCTCATTCGCTTCACTCGCGACCCCATCACTCACATCATTTAACGAAACACGTTCATGAAAGGTAGCAAGTATACGCCCCGCTTCAACATGAGGAGATGGTTCCTGATGCGCACGAACAAGAAACTGCTCATCCGCTGTATATTCCCCGTCGAGGCCTTTTTCAAATAACAAATCCAATCCCGCTGCAGAAGTACCCACATATCCAGTTAAAAACAGCACATCTCCTGCTTTTGCTTGATGACGATACCTTGCCTGATCACGCTCCACTCGGCCTATTACCGTTACAGTTAATACGAGAGCATCCCCAGTCGAGACCGTGTCTCCACCAATTAAGTCCATATTATACTGTAGCGCTAACTCATCCATTCCTCTGTAGATCTCCGCAAGCTCTTCTTCCTGCCAAGAAGGAGAAATAGCAATTGATACAAGATAGTAAGCAGGGATCGCCCCCATTGCTGCAAGATCACTAACATTTATAGCGAGACTTTTTTTACCAATCTGATAAGGCGAGAGAGTATCTTTGCGAAAATGAACACCTTCTACCATTGTATCGACACAAACGACTTCATCCATCTTACCAGATCCTTGATAAACAGCAGCATCATCACCAATTCCTTGAACGAGTGAGGGTTGATTTGTTTTCGTTGGTGAGATTCTTGATATAAACGCAAATTCATCCTTCATTTATAATCACTCCACTTTGTTCACAAAAGATAAATATGAAAGGGTCATATACCTTTTCAACTTCTTAAAAAAACCTTAGGAATGCTCCACTCCTAAGGACGTCTCTTTTAGTTTATCCGATTTTAACAAAAAAGCCTATGACCAAATAGAGAAATAAACGACTCCAATTACATCATCCCTTGCCTACAGGACGTAGGTACTTGGCGTTGTTCACACGACGTGAACGATTTTAGCGAAGTTTCTTAGGTCTTACCACGTGCAGTGCCTTTAGCGAAGTTTCCTAGGTCTTACAACGTGAATGCCTTTAGCGAAGTTTCCTTGCCTACAGGACGTAGGTACTTGGCGTTACCCGCAGGACGCGGGTGAACTTAGCGAAGTTTCCTTATTCATAATAAAAAACCGAAACGATTTCGTTTCGATTTTTTGGTATTGCGGGGGACGGATTTGAACCGCCGACCTTCGGGTTATGAGCCCGACGAGCTGCCAGACTGCTCCACCCCGCGTCGTTAGAAATATTTAGATGTTGCTCGTTCAATTCTTAAAAGATTTCTTTCTAAAATAGTATATCCATCTTTTCATTACGTATTCAGAAAAGATTTGCCCGGCAACGTCCTACTCTCACAGGGGGAAGCCCCCAACTACCATCGGCGCTGAAGAGCTTAACGACCGTGTTCGGCATGGGAACGGGTGTGGCCTCTTCGCTATCGCCACCAGACTATTTTCTCTCTGACACAAGTTCTATAATACCACGTTAGTTTTATGAAAACAAGTCTTTTGTAAAAAAATATTTCCATTGCTTAAAAATAATTTTTCATAGTATCATACATTAAGTGATTTACCATGACAATCACCCATGTCCTGTGGGCAGGAAACTTCGCTAAAATCACTCACTTCCTGCGAGTAACGCCAAGTACCCACATCCTGTGGGCATGGTGAATTCACCTGCAATACATTTTCCTGAGTGAGGAACCCTATATGGTTCGTAAAATATGGAATGCTAGTCGTGTGATGTTATTAAGTCCAGTTGCACTTGTTTTAACAATCTTAATGCTTCCAGTATTAATAGTGACAGATAACATTCCTATACTCCAACAACTCCTTGATTTTATACACCAAAACGACAACCTTTAATGGCTGTCGTTTTTTAATAATAAAATTTTACCCTTTAAAATAAATTTTATTGCAAATATTCTGAAATTAAAATATAATACTTTTAACACTTTAGCTATTTTACATAGTAAAGCGTTAAGTAATCCTTATTAAGGGAGGAATATCAATATGATTCGTAAAACTTGGCAAGCAATTCGTGTAATGGCATTAAGTCCAGTCGCACTTGTATTAACGATTTTATTTCTCCCCGTTTTAATTGCAACAGAAAACATCCCTTTGCTTCAACAATTCTTTGATTATATACACCAAAACGACAGCCATTAAAGGCTGTCGTTTTTTGATGATTCAATCGCTTTTTGAAAGGCAGAAATAATATCACTCTCATCTTCAATCCCTACTGAAATACGGATAAGTTGTTTGCCTATCCCTAATTCTTTTCTTAATTCATTAGGAATCGTACGATGTGATGTACGAATCGGATAGGAAACAGTTGTTTCCACACCCGCCAATGTCGGTGCAATTTTGATCCATCCTAAAGATCGGAAAAATTGTTCAACATCCACATGTTCAGCTAGATCAATACTAACCATCGCACCATTTCCTTTACTAGAAACAAACTCTGGGTAGTACACACATGTAACATCTTGATGGGATCTTATCGCGTTTGCGAGCGCTCTTGCATTCGAGCTTTGCCGTTCCATTCTGACACTTAACGTCTTCAACCCTCTACAAGCTAGCCAAGCTTCAAACGGACTAAGATTGCATCCTAGACTCACCACTTTTGATTTTGCTACATCCATTAATGACTGCTCTCCTACCAAAACACCAGCCGTTACATCACTATGTCCACCAATATACTTTGTCGCACTATGAACAACGAGATCCGCACCAAGTTTAGCCGGCTGCAACAAATAAGGAGTAGCAAATGTATTATCAATCATCGTTTTGACATGATAAGTTTTTGCTAACTTGATTACTTCCTCTAACTTTTCAACACGAAGAAGTGGATTCGTAATTGACTCCGTATAAAGCAACACTGTTTTATCTGTTAACGCTCTTGTTACATTATCTAAATCTGCGAATGAGACAAACGTAACATCAATCCCAAAGGTAGGTAGCTCTTGTGCAAATAGCTGATACGTCCCACCATACAAGTCATCCGATGCTATCACATGATCACCTTGCTTTGCGACAGCAAGAATTCCAGCTAAAATAGCAGACATTCCTGATGATGTTGCAACACCATCGTCCGTTTCCTCTAATAATGCGACCCCTTTTCCCAAGTCATCTGTATTGGGGTTGCTATATCTTGTATATAAATATTCCTTATCACCTTCATAAAAACTTTCCATGTCATCTAGATCCGAGAACACAAACGCCGATGTCTGATAGATAGGCTTCGCTTTACTAGCGTTACGAGCAATCTCCTTCGTTTGAAAATGCACCGTCTTCGTATTAAAATTTGTTTCTTGCATTACTCCATCCCCTTTGTTTACCTCATCAAAAAAAGCCCAATAATAAACATACTAATCGAACCAACAATTGACAGACTTATATACATAAAAAATGTCTTCCATAATCTCTGTTGAAACAATTGAACTGCCTCAACACTAAAAGTCGAAAAGGTTGTAAACGCACCGAAAAAACCAATCGCAATAATCAAAAAAAGCGGCTCTTCATATGCATCGACAGGAATACGCCGACCATAAAATGCATAAAAGAGGCCCAATCCAAATGACCCTAGCATATTTACAACAATCATCGCAATTGGGATTGACTGCAACACATAGCGCTTCATAAAAAAAAGACCAAGCAAATACCGACAAATCGCACCCACAGCTCCGCTAATACATATAAGGAGAAGGTTCAACGATGCTCCACCTCCTGTTGACTAGTCCTTAAACCAAGCCATTGTCCGAATAGGTATCCTCCGAATGCACTTGCTACCCCTCCAAAAACAGATACCATTAAATAAAGGACACTAAGCCACCACATATGATCAATGATTAAAAACACACTGTCTGATGCTAGGGTTGACATCGTTGTAAAGCCTCCACACAAGCCAATACCTAACCCAGTCCTAATCCATTCGCGTGGGATCTTAAAAATAAACCATCCTGTTAAGAAACCTAAGATGAAACTTCCACTGAGATTTTCGATCACCGTACTCATTGGGTACACAGTCGAGAGAGTATGACAGATTTATATAATAGCGAAGACAGGTTCCAAGCGCTGCACCGACTGCAATCGCAGCTATATTTTTAATCAAATGCACGTTCACAAAGACTCTCCTCAATCGTACGAATAGTTCGATTTTATCTTAGTAAAGGATAAAGTAGCAAGTTCCTTTTTATAATTAGATGAATTTCTTTTTTCAATACGATCGACTTATCCTATATTGTTTTAAAGTAGAAAATAAATGTGATGAAATAAACTAGCCCAAGCTTAATTACTCTTACCTATTCATTAGCTTTCAGAGATCATTGGAACAGTAGAAAAAGTAGTGTTATTATTAAATGACAGGTAAAAAAATAAAGAGCAAAGGTGGTATTTGATGAGTTCATGTAAGATAGACCACACATTAGCAGATGTCGATAAGAAATTAGACAGTCAAAAGCCATTCCTTCCAGAAGAGCTATACAAGGGTTGTAGTGAGCTATTAAATCAAAAGCTAAACCAACAGACGTTAAATGAATTGTTTCATTTGCTCAAGAAATATGATTTAGCTTCTAAGGAAGAGCAGGGAGTTCGACATGCGAAACTTCAAACATTAATTAGTCACCACATGAACTAATATCTTTTTTCACTCAGAATGGAAAGGTTTGTTGCGTTGTTGTCTAGAATAATATTGATTCTATTTACTGCTTTCTTTCTGTCGCTAGCAGCTGCCTGCTCTTCTGAAGAGAGTCAAGAAGCTCCAGAACAGACAGAGGTTTATATGTCAGCGGCTAGTAGCTTACAGAATGTTTTAGAAGAAATAAATATTGCATTTAAACAGGAGCACCCAAATATTGATGTCATTTTCAATTTTGGGTCATCAGGGACCTTACAACAACAAATCTCTCAAGGTGCACCTGTAGATTTATATTTTTCAGCTTCTACTGATACATTTAATGGTTTAATCGAAAAAAATCGTATTAGCGAAAACTACTCCTCTCCTATTATCGGGAATGAGCTAGTATTAATTCAACTTAAAGGGAGTGTTTTTTCCTTTAAAGATATCGAAGCCGTCACTTCAGATGAAGTCGGTCGCATAGCGATTGGGACTCCAGAGATTGTTCCAGCAGGTACATTCACACAACAAACCTTAGAAAGTCTTGACTTATGGAAAGTGGTCCAAAACAAATTAGTCAATGCTCAAAATGTTCGCCAGGTGTTGACCTTCGTAGAGAGTGGTAATGCAGATTTAGGTTTTGTGTACAAAACAGATGCTTCTTCATCAGATAAAGTTGAAGTAATTACGACTGTTGATCACACCCTTCATGAACCAATCATTTATCCATTAGGTGTCATAAAAGAATCGATTGATAAGAGTGAAGTGATCACCGTCTTTAATTATTTTAAAGGGGAAAAAGCTAGAGAAATATTTGAAAGGTATGGATTTCATCCAGTGTTAGATAAATGATTTCTTCTGCTTATTTTTGGGAACCAGTTATTTTATCAATAAAAACCGCCGGAACAGCTCTAATCATTGTATCAATCCTTGGTATCGCGTTTGCTAGACTTATGAATACAGCAACTTTCCGAGGCAAGCTACTAGTAGAAACTATCTTCCTTCTTCCTACTGTCTTGCCTCCTACTGTCATTGGCTTTTTATTAATTTTTATTTTTGGAAATCAAGGTATGATTGGTGAGCTTATTTACTTTTTCACAAATCAATCGATTATGTTTACTTGGAGTGCTGTAGTCATTGTCGCCGTTGTTGTTGCCTTCCCGTTTATGTACCAATCAGTCAAAACAGGACTTAGCAACATTGATCCTGAAATTGAAATGGCCGCACGTAATGCAGGGGCGAATGAGCTTCAAATCTTTTTGTATATTTCTCTACCTCTTTGTATAAAGTCCATCATCGCAGGCATTATCTTAAGCTTTTCAAGAGCATTAGGGGAATTCGGGGCTACATTTATGTTTGCTGGAAATTTACCAGGCAGAACGCAAACCATACCAATCGCGATTTTCACTGCACTTGAAACAGGCAATACCCATCTTGCTTGGGCCTGGGTTATCGTCATCATTACCCTTTCTTTCTCAATGCTTTTATTAATTCGCCGATTTTCTGTATAAGAAAAACTCTGTTTGTCGCCCAGTCCTCAATAGCGAAAGCCTTAGTTGAAGTTATCATTGGAACATCACATTTTTAATGACGTCGATAAACTTTGTGTTGGAAAATTTTTGCTTTTCTATCGTGAAAAATTAAACAGGTCTAGAGAAAAGGAAACTTAAGTCTAGACCTGTTTTCTTATTTAGTGATATTTCTCAAATTTAAAGAAAACAGCCTTATGCAAACTAAAAAGCGCAACCCAATTGGATTGTGCTGTATCGCCCGGCAACTTTCTGTATCACCATTTCTCTTCTACGGGTATGTTGATCACATCGCTATTTCAAGAAGTTCGCCATGGTGCTCAACGAAGAGAAACGAGCTCGTCTCACAGGGAGGACAAGAGGTACGTTCTATGAAGCCTTATTCACGATGCTTCCATCGGCTTATTCAATGAAGATGTTGTACCTTTGGACCAGAGCTTTTCAGCGCCCTTCCTTATTTTATGCATAGAAAAAAGCATCCCCTTTCAGGAATGCTTTTAGGTGCCCGGCAACGTCCTACTCTCACAGGGGGAAGCCCCCAACTACCATCGGCGCAAAAGAGCTTAACGACCGTGTTCGGCATGGGAACGGGTGTGGCCTCTTTGCTATCGCCACCAGACCATTACAACTTGATTCTGCTTCTATGCTAGCTTGCGACGAGTAATCGCAGGAGCAGACAAGGTATCTTTATTTGTTTGAAAGAATGAGATTCTCTCAAAACTAGATAGTGTGCAAGAAACATGTTGTCAAGAATTATTAGGATAAGTCCTCGACCGATTAGTATCTGTCAGCTCCACGTGTCGCCACGCTTCCACACCAGACCTATCAACCTCATCATCTCTAAGGGGTCTTACTGGATTAACTCCATGGGAAATCTCATCTTGAGGGGGGCTTCATGCTTAGATGCTTTCAGCACTTATCCCGTCCACACGTAGCTACCCAGCTATGCTCCTGGCGGAACAACTGGTACACCAGCGGTGTGTCCATCCCGGTCCTCTCGTACTAAGGACAGCTCCTCTCAAATTTCCTGCGCCCGCGACGGATAGGGACCGAACTGTCTCACGACGTTCTGAACCCAGCTCGCGTACCGCTTTAATGGGCGAACAGCCCAACCCTTGGGACCTACTTCAGCCCCAGGATGCGATGAGCCGACATCGAGGTGCCAAACCTCCCCGTCGATGTGGACTCTTGGGGGAGATAAGCCTGTTATCCCCAGGGTAGCTTTTATCCGTTGAGCGATGGCCCTTCCATGCGGAACCACCGGATCACTAAGCCCGACTTTCGTCCCTGCTCGACTTGTAGGTCTCGCAGTCAAGCTCCCTTATGCCTTTGCACTCTACGAATGATTTCCAACCATTCTGAGGGAACCTTTGGGCGCCTCCGTTACTGTTTAGGAGGCGACCGCCCCAGTCAAACTGCCCACCTGACACTGTCCCTGAACCGGATCACGGCTCGAGGTTAGAATGTCAGCACAGTCAGGGTAGTATCCCACCGACGCCTCCACCGAAGCTGGCGCTCCGGTTTCCAAGGCTCCTACCTATCCTGTACAAACTGTACCAACATCCAATATCAAGCTACAGTAAAGCTCCATGGGGTCTTTCCGTCCTGTCGCGGGTAACCTGCATCTTCACAGGTACTATAATTTCACCGGGTCTCTCGTTGAGACAGTATCCAAATCGTTACACCATTCGTGCGGGTCGGAACTTACCCGACAAGGAATTTCGCTACCTTAGGACCGTTATAGTTACGGCCGCCGTTTACTGGGGCTTCAATTCAGAGCTTCTCCTTACGGATAACCCCTCCTCTTAACCTTCCAGCACCGGGCAGGTGTCAGCCCCTATACTTCGCCTTGCGGCTTCGCAGAGACCTGTGTTTTTGCTAAACAGTCGCTTGGATCTTTTCACTGCGGCTCTCTCGGGCTTGCACCCTAATAGAGCACCCCTTCTCCCGAAGTTACGGGGTCATTTTGCCGAGTTCCTTAACGAGAGTTCTCCCGAGCGTCTTAGAATTCTCTTCTCGCCTACCTGTGTCGGTTTGCGGTACGGGCACCTCTCACCTCGCTAGAGGCTTTTCTTGGCAGTGTAGGATCAGGAACTTCGGTACTATGATTTCCCTCGCCATCACAGCTCAGCCTTATATGAGAAGCGGATTTGCCTACTTCTCAGCCTAACTGCTTGGACGCGCATATCCATCAGCGCGCTTACCCTACCTTTCTGCGTCCCCCCATTACTCAAACGGTGAGGAGGTGGTACAGGAATTTCCACCTGTTGTCCATCGCCTACGCCTTTCGGCCTCGGCTTAGGTCCCGACTGACCCTGAGCGGACGAGCCTTCCTCAGGAAACCTTGGGCTTTCGACGGAGGGGATTCTCACCCCTCTTTTCGCTACTCATACCGGCATTCTCACTTCTAAGCGCTCCACCAGTCCTCTCGGTCTGACTTCGCTGCACTTAGAACGCTCCCCTACCACTGACACCATATGGTGTCAATCCATAGCTTCGGTGATACGTTTAGCCCCGGTACATTTTCGGCGCAGAGTCACTCGACCAGTGAGCTATTACGCACTCTTTAAATGGTGGCTGCTTCTAAGCCAACATCCTGGTTGTCTGGGCAACTCCACATCCTTTTCCACTTAACGTATACTTTGGGACCTTAGCTGATGGTCTGGGCTGTTTCCCTCTTGACTACGGATCTTAGCACTCGCAGTCTGACTCCCGAGGATAAGTTTTTGGCATTCGGAGTTTGACTGAATTCGGTAATCCTGTGGGGACCCCTAGTCCAATCAGTGCTCTACCTCCAAAACTCTCACCTCGAGGCTAGCCCTAAAGCTATTTCGGGGAGAACCAGCTATTTCCGAGTTCGATTGGCATTTCACCCCTACCCACACCTCATCCCCGCACTTTTCAACGTGCGTGGGTTCGGGCCTCCATTCAGTGTTACCTGAACTTCACCCTGGACATGGGTAGATCACACGGTTTCGGGTCTACGACGGCGTACTCATTCGCCCTATTCAGACTCGCTTTCGCTACGGCTCCGCTATGTAAGCTTAACCTTGCACGACATCGTAACTCGCCGGTTCATTCTACAAAAGGCACGCTGTCACCCATTAACGGGCTTCAACTAGTTGTAGGCACACGGTTTCAGGATCTCTTTCACTCCCCTTCCGGGGTGCTTTTCACCTTTCCCTCACGGTACTGGTTCACTATCGGTCACTAGGGAGTATTTAGCCTTGGGAGATGGTCCTCCCGGATTCCGACGGGGTTTCACGTGTCCCGCCGTACTCAGGATCCGTCTCGGAGAGAAGGGCATTTCAGCTACGGGATTGTTACCCTCTATGATGGATCTTTCCAGATCGCTTCGCTTATGCTCTTCTTTTCTTACTCCGTATGAGACGTCCTACAACCCCAAGAGGCAAGCCTCTTGGTTTGGGCTGTTTCCGTTTCGCTCGCCGCTACTCAGGAAATCGCATTTGCTTTCTCTTCCTCTGGGTACTTAGATGTTTCAGTTCCCCAGGTCTGCCTCCTCGTATCCTATGTATTCAGATACGGGTACCATCCCATTACGGATGATGGGTTCCCCCATTCGGATATCCTCGGATCAAAGCTTACTTACAGCTCCCCGAGGCGTTTCGTCGTTCGTCACGTCCTTCTTCGGCTCCTAGTGCCAAGGCATTCACCGTGCGCCCTTTCTAACTTAACCATTTTGACTTACAGATCACTCTTCACATTTCTTCGTCAGCTTCGTGGCTCTCGGTCATGTTACGTACTGGTGTACGCTCCATTCTTTCGACCACTTGCTTCCTCGAACTGCTCGAAGCTCTTTGCCAAAAACGATCACTTATATAAGGTCGTTTTGAATTCTTGACGTTCGTTCGATCTTCTCTTATAAAACATAAGATTCCGATGAACTACTAATGTTTCTCTTGCATTATCTAGTTTTCAAAGAACCTATGCCTACAGGATGTAGGTACCAGGCGTTGCAACACAACGTTGCGAACTTAGCGTGGTGCCATGCTCTGTATGCTTTTGAAATTGGTGGAGCCTAGCGGGATCGAACCGCTGACCTCCTGCGTGCAAGGCAGGCGCTCTCCCAGCTGAGCTAAGGCCCCAAATAAACGATTACTCTGTTCTAATCGCTTTATCAAACTATTATGGTGGGCCTGAGTGGACTCGAACCACCGACCTCACGCTTATCAGGCGTGCGCTCTAACCAGCTGAGCTACAGGCCCCCACCATCTTTCATTCCATCGATTTCTCAAAAGGAATGAAAATGAGAGTTTTGAGCACTCTCAAAACTGAACAATAGCACAAGCGGCAAACAACAAAATGCTCTTCGACTAATGACCGATACGTCGTGTATCGAACGTCGAAGTCAACACATCCTGTGTAAGCTCGACTAGAGTAAAAACTCCATAGAAAGGAGGTGATCCAGCCGCACCTTCCGATACGGCTACCTTGTTACGACTTCACCCCAATCATCTGTCCCACCTTAGGCGGCTGGCTCCAAAAGGTTACCCCACCGACTTCGGGTGTTACAAACTCTCGTGGTGTGACGGGCGGTGTGTACAAGGCCCGGGAACGTATTCACCGCGGCATGCTGATCCGCGATTACTAGCAATTCCGGCTTCATGTAGGCGAGTTGCAGCCTACAATCCGAACTGAGAATGGCTTTATGGGATTCGCTCAACCTCGCGGTTTCGCAGCCCTTTGTACCATCCATTGTAGCACGTGTGTAGCCCAGGTCATAAGGGGCATGATGATTTGACGTCATCCCCACCTTCCTCCGGTTTGTCACCGGCAGTCACCTTAGAGTGCCCAACTGAATGCTGGCAACTAAGATCAAGGGTTGCGCTCGTTGCGGGACTTAACCCAACATCTCACGACACGAGCTGACGACAACCATGCACCACCTGTCACTTTGTCCCCCGAAGGGGAAAGCCCTATCTCTAGGGTGGTCAAAGGATGTCAAGACCTGGTAAGGTTCTTCGCGTTGCTTCGAATTAAACCACATGCTCCACTGCTTGTGCGGGCCCCCGTCAATTCCTTTGAGTTTCAACCTTGCGGTCGTACTCCCCAGGCGGAGTGCTTAATGTGTTAACTTCGGCACTAAGGGCATCGAAACCCCTAACACCTAGCACTCATCGTTTACGGCGTGGACTACCAGGGTATCTAATCCTGTTTGCTCCCCACGCTTTCGCGCCTCAGCGTCAGTTACAGACCAGAGAGTCGCCTTCGCCACTGGTGTTCCTCCACATATCTACGCATTTCACCGCTACACGTGGAATTCCACTCTCCTCTTCTGTACTCAAGTCTCCCAGTTTCCAATGACCCTCCCCGGTTGAGCCGGGGGCTTTCACATCAGACTTAAAAGACCGCCTGCGCGCGCTTTACGCCCAATAATTCCGGACAACGCTTGCCACCTACGTATTACCGCGGCTGCTGGCACGTAGTTAGCCGTGGCTTTCTGGTTAGGTACCGTCAAGGTGCCGACCTATTCGAACGGCACTTGTTCTTCCCTAACAACAGAGCTTTACGATCCGAAAACCTTCATCACTCACGCGGCGTTGCTCCGTCAGACTTTCGTCCATTGCGGAAGATTCCCTACTGCTGCCTCCCGTAGGAGTCTGGGCCGTGTCTCAGTCCCAGTGTGGCCGATCACCCTCTCAGGTCGGCTACGCATCGTCGCCTTGGTAAGCCGTTACCTTACCAACTAGCTAATGCGCCGCGGGCCCATCCTGTAGTGATAGCCGGAGCCATCTTTTACCCTTCCTCCATGAGGAGAAAGGGGTTATCCGGTATTAGCACCGATTTCTCGATGTTATCCCAGTCTACAGGGCAGGTTGCCCACGTGTTACTCACCCGTCCGCCGCTAATCTCTGGGAGCAAGCTCCCTTTGATTCGCTCGACTTGCATGTATTAGGCACGCCGCCAGCGTTCGTCCTGAGCCAGGATCAAACTCTCCATAAAAGTGTTTGATAATGCTCAACATGTATCGCTAACGATACTTCTTAAAAATTGACGAGATATCATGTATCTCTATTTCGCTTGGCTTTTGTTCAGTTTTCAAAGAACTCCGTGTCGCTTGTTGGCGACTTTTAAAATATTACTACTAATCAACCAAATAGTCAAGAAGTATTTTTGGTGGGCCTGAGTGGACTCGAACCACCGACCTCACGCTTATCAGGCGTGCGCTCTAACCAGCTGAGCTACAGGCCCTAAAAAGGCATAAAAAAAGCACCTTAACAATTCATTTAATTGGAGCGGGTGATGAGAATCGAACTCACGACATCAGCTTGGAAGGCTGAGGTTTTACCACTAAACTACACCCGCACAGAAATAATCATATCATAATATCCACTAAAATTCAAATAAAAATAATGGTCGGGAAGACAGGATTTGAACCTGCGACCCCCTGGTCCCAAACCAGGTGCTCTACCAAGCTGAGCCACTTCCCGTTATAAACTTCAATAAACTATCAAACTTTCGTCAACTTCCCTCTATCCTGCAACCAAATCTAAGTTCCTTCACCGGTACGAAAAATGGCGCGCCCTAGAGGAGTCGAACCCCTAACCTTTTGATCCGAAGTCAAATGCTCTATCCAATTGAGCTAAGGGCGCAATCGGCACAAACATTCTGATCAAAAATAACTGGTGCGGTTGAGAGGACTCGAACCTCCACGGGGTTATCCCCCACTAGGCCCTCAACCTAGCGCGTCTGCCATTCCGCCACAACCGCAACTGTATCATGTATTTCAAAGTAGCACTTTATTAAAATAAAAGTGCGGGTGAGAGGACTTGAACCTCCACGTCATAAGACACTAGATCCTAAGTCTAGCGCGTCTGCCAATTCCGCCACACCCGCAAAGATAAATGGCGGTCCGGACGGGACTCGAACCCGCGACCTCCTGCGTGACAGGCAGGCATTCTAACCAACTGAACTACCGGACCATATGGTGGAGGATGACGGGTTCGAACCGCCGACCCCCTGCTTGTAAGGCAGGTGCTCTCCCAGCTGAGCTAATCCTCCAATGTACAATAATGCATGTTATGTTATTAATTTGGTGACCCGTACGGGATTCGAACCCGTGTTACCGCCGTGAAAGGGCGGTGTCTTAACCGCTTGACCAACGGGCCACTTTTTTAAAAAAGTGGCGGAGAAGGAGGGATTTGAACCCTCGCGCCGCGTAAACGACCTACACCCTTAGCAGGGGCGCCCCTTCAGCCACTTGGGTACTTCTCCGTGGCTCCACAGGTAGGACTCGAACCTACGACCGATCGGTTAACAGCCGATAGCTCTACCACTGAGCTACTGTGGAATATCTTTTGTCGACTTTATGTATTATAGATAACTGCTTAAGATAAGTCAACATATTTTTGTCACTCTCGTTCAGCGACTCCTATAATATAGCATAGGATAAACGAGATAAGCAATAGCTTTATGATAATTTTTTTAACTTCCCTCGGCACTTTCCACATACGTATTTAGTGACATCAATTCTTCGTTTCCTATTATATTTCACTCTACAACTCGAACACTCATAGCAATGAATAGCCGGCTTTTTATTCAATGTACCTGGAACAACATTACAAAAACGTGGAGCTCCTACCTTCTTCATCAAAACCTTAAAATCATCATCTCGATGTTGAAACCCCATCCCTTGAATATGCAAATGATAGTGACATAGCTCATGTTTAATAATGCCTACAAGCACACCTTCACCATAGAACTGATATTGCTTTGGATTGATTTCAAGATTATGACTATGTAGAAGATAGCGACCGCCCGTTGTACGAAGACGATTATTAAATACAGCATAATGATCAAATGTGCGCCCAAAGTATTCTAGAGAAATTCTCTCGACTAGCTTTTGCAACTGACTATTATTCATATATTCATTGTTCTTTTCCATCAATCTTCACCATTCCTTCAACTTTGACAAACCCTCCTTCATATAATAACGGAAACAACGAACGCTGTTAAGGAGTTGATAACTTATGCCCACTTGGCTCAGACAACAATTGAAACGTGCCTACTTTCAAAAAGATCGATACCAAATTCGAATCCTTAACCAATGCTGGTTTTATTACAAGCAAGGAGAAACTAAAAGAAAAATACTCCAACAAAAGTAAGCGTCGATATCTGCACCAAAACAAACGAGATATTATTTTTAGAATAACTCGGCTTATCGCCAAGTCTTTATGACGAAAGCATTAGTCTTTTTAAATCGTTCAGAAAGGTACCATGATTTTTCATACGCTGATTAAGTAAAAATTGATTTGACCCCTAATCTTCATAAGCATTTCAAGACAGCGATCCATGTAAGATTTCATAGGGGTCAGGTCTTCATTCTTCAGTATTTATTACGAGTGCTGTTTTTCCGGACGTTTCATGGTCAGTGCAATTCTCCCTTTCTTTACATCAACTTGCTCAACCCACACTGTTACGATTTCTCCAACTGCTACAACCTCTAACGGATGTTTAATAAATCGATTTGTCAGTTTAGAAATATGAACAAGCCCATCCTGCTTCACACCGATATCAACGAAAGCTCCGAAATCAACGACATTTCGTACAGTGCCTTGTAATTCCATTCCTACCTGTAAATCTTCAAGTTGCAAAACGTCTTGTTTTAATAACGGTTTGGCCACTTCATCACGCGGGTCACGTGATGGACGAATGAGTGTATCAACAATATCCTTTAACGTAGGAACACCCACTTCTAATTCCGCAGCCATTTCTTCTATATTTATCTTTTGTAGCTGTTCTCTTAATTTTTCAGTGCCCAAATCATTTACTGTTGAGCCAATTTGCTTCAGCAGCTTCTCTGTATCTTTATAGCTTTCTGGATGGATTGCAGTCGCATCAAGAGGCTGATCCCCACTTTGAACACGCAGAAACCCAATCGCTTGCTCATAAGTTTTTGCACCAAGACGCGGAACTTTTTTGAGTTGGTTACGGTTTGTGAAACGTCCCTCATCATCTCGTCGCTTCACAATATTTGTCGCAACAGCTTTAGATAAGCCAGCAACATATTGCAACAACGAGACTGAAGCTGTATTCACATTTACCCCAACCTGATTTACAACCGTCTCAACAACAAAAGTAAGTGATTCATTTAATCGTTTTTGCGAGACATCATGCTGATATTGTCCAACCCCAACAGATTTCGGATCAATTTTGACTAATTCCGCTAGTGGATCTTGCAAGACGCCGCGCAATCGAAGCAGCACTTCTTTCTTCCACTTTCAATTCCGGAAATTCTTCTCGACCTAGTTCAGAAGCAGAATACACACTCGCCCCAGCTTCATTTACGATAAGATAATAGACAGGAGCCTTGATCTGCTTCATCACCTCAGCAATGAATTGCTCTGTTTCACGAGATGCCGTTCCATTGCCAATCGCAATCATCTCAACATCATGACTCTCAATTAATCCCTTCACAACCTCTGTTGCTTTCTTTGTTTCATTGCGAGGTGGAGTTGGATAAATAACAGCAATATCAAGTACTTTTCCCGTCGCATCGACCACCGCCAGCTTGCAACCAGTTCGATAGGCTGGATCCACGCCTAATACCACTTTATCCTTCATTGGCGGCTGCAAAAGTAGATGGCGTAAATTCTCAGAAAAAATATGAATAGCTTGCTCCTCAGCTTTTTCTGTTAACTCATTACGAATGTCCCGCTCAATGGAAGGTTCAATCAAACGTTTATATCCATCTTCAATTGACTCTGCTACAATTGTCGCCGTCATAGAGTTAAGATCACGGATCACTTTCCGCTTTATTTCTTTTATAATACGATCACTCGGGAAAACAAGCGAAACACGGAGAATATCCTTCTTTCTCTCCTCTATTCATTGCAAGTATGCGATGAGGTACAATCGCTCGAATGGCTTCCTCATATTCATAGTACATTTCAAAAATCCCTTTTTCATCAAGTTCAGGATTTTTTACTACTGTCTTCATTTTCCCTTCTCTAAATCCTAATAAACGAATCTCTTTTCGAAGGTCTGCATCATCGGATATCCATTCAGCTATAATATCCTTTGCTCCTTGGATCACTTCATCAAGAGTGGGAAGCTCATGTTCTTCTGATACGTATTTCCCTGCCTCCTCTTCTATTGAACCTACTTTCGGAAACGAAAACAGCCACAATGCGAATGGTTCAAGTCCCTTCTCTTTTGCCACCGTTGCTCGTGTTCTTCTTTTTTGTTTGTATGGACGGTATAAGTCTTCTACTTCTTGAAGCTTCTGAGCTTTAGAAATTTTCACATGAAGCTCATCTGTCAATTTTCCTTGCTCGTCAATTAAACGAATAACTTCTTGCTGACGATTAGATAGATGATTAGCATACTCCCATTTCTCAACAATTGTACGTATTTGGACCTCATCTAGTCCACCTGTCATTTCTTTACGATAGCGCGCGATAAAGGGAACCGTATTACCTTCATCAACCAGCTTAATCAACTGCTTTATGTACGTCTCTTTCACACTAAGCTCTTTCGCTATTTTACTAATCGTTTCACTTATTACTTGCTCGTTCATTTCAACACCTCATCGAAAACTGGAATAGGTTAATGATAGCATAAGTCGGCTTACGATTCTTTTCTTAGAAAAACTTGGCTTATCAACAAGTCATTAACGGCAAAAGCCTTTTTTATTCGTTCAGAAAGGTATTATGATTTCACCCTTTCTGATTAGTCGAAAAAAGCAAAAACCCTTCCTACCGTTAGAAAGGGTTCATTATAATAATTTACCTACAAGTAATGTAACATCATCTAATGCATATCCATCTTTCGGAAACAGATCTTCTACTGCTTTCCTTGGCGAATCCATTTTCATCAGCATTTTTTTCGATGGGGGATTCTTAATACCATCTGAATACAGTAAAAACGCACTCCACTTTCATAAGGAAAACAGTGGCTTGTAATCTTTTGTTTCTTTCCAGATAAATAGCCACGGGACGGAATCGGTTGAATGGTTTTTCCATCTGGTAAATGCATCACAAAACCAATGTTGCCAAAATTACTGTAGCAAACTTCACCTTTGGAGTAATCGACCTTTATGATCGTCATAACAGCTCCGCGCTTATGAAGCAATGCACGATTACAAGCCTCAACTATTTGTTGAACCGACTCACCATGGAAAGTATTGATCACTTCAACGGCAGCATTAGCAGATTGAAGAGCACCTTCTCCACTGCCTAACCCATCAACAACTGCACAAATTGTGTAGTCATCTGTATGGATTACAGTATGAGCATCACCACAGCACACTTTACCTGGTTTAGCTTGCTCCATAATGGCAACTTCCATCTTTCCGTTTTCATAATAAGTAATCATTATAATATCTCCGAAGGTTCCATTCGAATTGATTCTTTTAGCTTTTCTAGCGCTCTTCGTTGCAAACGTGATACATGCATTTGCGATATTCCTAGTTTGTCCCCTGTTTCTTTTTGACTAAGATTATCAAAGTAAGTAAAATACAGTATCTGCTTTTCACGTTCATTTAATACTTGAAATGCTTTTTCAAGAAGGATTTTACGATCTGTTAATTCAAAACCCGCTCTCTTCATTTACCAACTAAATCAAGTAACGTTACTTCTCCACCTTCTTGGTCAGCCTCTAGAGAACGATCGACAGATAAGGCTTGATAACTCTTACTCATTTCCATTGTTTCTAAGACATCTTCTTCTGTTACTTCTAAGTAATCCGCAATTTCATGAACAAGTGGAGACCGCTGATACTCAGTCGTAAGAACTTCTACAGCCTTTTTAATCTTCGGACCTAGCTCCTTAATACGACGAGGCACATGGACACTCCACGTTTTATCACGAATAAAACGTTTAATTTCACCTACAATTGTCGGAACAGCAAATGATTCGAAGCTACGACCAAACTCATGATCATATCTTTCTAACGCAGCAAGCAGACCCTACCATTCCAACTTGGAACATATCCTCATCATAGTCTCGCCCTTTTGAAAATTTGCGCGAAAGCGACCTCACTAATGCATCATAATGCTTAACAAGCTTTAATTGCGCATCCTCATCCTTTGTTTCTTGATAAAGCTTGATCCATTCATAGATTTCTTCATTGTTCTGGTTGCGCTGGAGAGAGTCCATCGACATTTTGTTCCACCTCATCTCCCTGGAGGAACTTCGTCATCATTAGGACAACGCCAGATTCATCACTAATTTCCACTTTATCCATTAGTGTATTAATGAGAAATAAGCCGAGCCCCCCCTCTTTCAAATCACCAACAGGTTTGCTCGCATCAACAGGACCGAGACGATCACGCAATCCCTTGACATCAAAGCTTTGTCCACGATCTGCAATAATGATTTCGATTCGATCAGCATGGAGGTAAAAAGAAACGCTCATCGTCCCCTCACCTTGATAAGCATGATTCACGACGTTCGTACATGCTTCTGCAACTGCAATCTTCATATCTTCAATATCATCATAGGTAAACCCAAGACGATTCGCCACTCCAGAAACAGTCAAACGCACAACGCCTACATATTCAGGTTTAGCAGGAACAGTCATCTGGATGTGATCAGCTTCATGCTGCTTCATATTGATTCCTCCTCTTCTGTTTCATTAATCGCAATCACTTCATCTAAACCTGTAATAGAAAAAAGACGTTGAATCCGTTCGGACATGCCTGTTAATGTCAACGTTCCTTCATGAGCATGTGTAGCCTTTAATGCACCAATAAAAATACCTAAACCTGTGCTATCAATATATTGAACATCGGATAAATCAACTATAATATTTTGACCTGGTTGTTCCGCTAATGGAATAAGAGTTTCACGTAATTTCGGTGCTGTATAAGCATCAATCTCACCAGCTAAATAAACAATATTAGTATTTTCTCTTTGATCTTGACGAATAGTTAGATTCAAGACAATTCCCCCTTTTTACGCACTACTACATTCTACAATACCACGATTATTCGAAGTCTAAACGTCTCTTCGAATAATCATAAGCGTAAAATCATCTTTTAAAAGAAATCCTTGTAGCTTTGCAAGCTCATGATATACACTGTCTACTAGCTTTTGTGCTGATAAATGCATATACTTCCTAATTAATTCAATAATTTCTTCACGTTCAATAAAATCATCACCAACTCTACACTCCGTTACACCATCAGATAGAAAGATGATGAAATCACCTACATTTACTTGCATATGATATTCTCGAAATTTTGTCTTTCTTGATACACCAAGAACGAGTCCCTTTGCATATAGCTCATGAAACTGATCTGTTTCAGCTTTGTAAAAAAAGCCGGGTTCATGACCAGCACCAGAATAGCGAAATTCATGATTACGCGGATCATATGAACCATACATCATCGTGATAAACATACTGTCATCAACATTATGTTCAACAACTCGGTTTAAGCTTTCAAGAAGTGCACCTGGCTGCAAACGTTGCTCTGGCAAACTATCCATCGCATATTTTATCATCGACATACAAAGGGCAGCAGGCACTCCCTTTCCAATAATATCTGCAATGGCCACCCCAAGACATCCATGATCATCTTGAATATAATTATAGTAATCTCCACTCATTTTATTCGCAGGGACACTAATCACACCAATATCTAAAGATTCCACATTCGGAATCGTTTCTGGCAAAAGAGTTTGTTGCATATTTGCTGCAACATCAATTTCTGATTCTAATTCTTGCTGACGATCTCTTAAACTTTGGTGTTCACGGTAAGCAAGACCATAACCCATCATGACTTCAAGCAGCAAATCAAACGAATCCAGAATTTCCTCTTGAACCGAAGGATATAACTCCTCTAATACTGCACGATGAATACTGACCAATTCCTCTGGTGAAATCTGATGTTCGAGTAGAATTTTACTAAATTGCTGTGCTTTGTATAAACCTTGCTCACTTTTACGGTGAAGAAAGGTTTCTAATATATCCTTGTACGATAATTCTAAGTTTTGAACAGTCTCTTTCACACAAGTCCTCCTTTACCGGAGCCATTTTGTTGCGGTGATTAATGTGCCTTCACCGGTTTCAGAGTCAATGGTGAATTCATCCATCAATCGCTTCACCCCTGGTAATCCGGCTCCCATTCCTCCTGATGTTGTAAATCCATCAATCATTACTTGTCTTAATATCAGGAATACCAGGCCCATGATCTCTAGCTGTAATCTGTATTCCTTTTTTCAATCCTGCATTTGTTGGTTTTTCAATAATCTCCAAGCATATTTCACCAGGCTTTGCATATAAATAAATATTTCGAGCGAGTTCAGAAATAGCGGTCGTGATCCTCGCTTGATCGACACTTCCGAAACCTATCTCTTTCGATAAAGTGCGCCCCGCCTGTCTTGCAGCGACAATTCCCCACTCATTCTTCACCTCTACACAGGATTGGGTTTCCATTGATTATCCCTCCAATTCCTGTTGCAGCTTCTCTAGACCTTGCTCTAAATCTAATGCTGTCGGGACAGCATCTAACTTAATTCCCATGTCAATAAGCGTAATCGCCACAGCAGGTTGAATACCTGTTAAGACGACTTTTGCCCCCATCAGGTTTGACATATCCACAACATCCCCAAGAACCTTCGCTATGAAAGAATCAATCATATCAACAGATGTTAAATCAATCACAACTCCAGATGACCCTTCTGATGAATTTTGTGAAGAAGATCTTCCTGGAATTGCAAGGCAGTCTGATCATCTAATTCAACTTGTACACTTATCAATAAATACTGATGCAATTTTAAAATTGGAATTCTCATGCGTTCTGACCTCCCATCTTACAAATCAATCATTTTTTTATTTGTCATTTCAAGCGCTGTTTCAATCCCTTTTCTTAAGTGTACTCTTTGTCGGGAACTTACTTAAATCTATCCCCAAATTTACAATGGTTTGTGCAATTTCTGGGCGAATTCCAACAAGAATACATGTGGCCCCAACTAATCTAACAGCTTCTGATGCTTGAATAATATGATGAGCCACCATCGTATCTACCACGGGCACCCCCGTAATATCAATCAAAACCACTTGGGAGCGATGTTGAATAACACCTTCAAGAAGATTCTCCATTATTAACTTAGCTCTCGCTGTATCAATCGTACCAATTAAAGGCATAACCGTTACACCTTGAAAGACAGGAATAAGCGGAGCTGATAATTCAAGCAAAGAAAGCTTCTGCATTTCAAAAATATCTTCCCATGTACCTGTATAATCATGAACCAGATTGATTGATAATGCCATCAATCCAAGATTCTAAATCACTAAACGTTGATAGTAGTTGATCAACATCTTTCTCTTGTTCTGAAAGAAACACTAGAATCACTCGTCTAAATGCTTGTAGTCCTTTTGTGAAATAAGCTAACGGCCACCCACTCTGTATGTAACGATCAGCAAATACACTAAGACGTTCTTTTGCCTGATCTTGATCGGCATCTACCATTTCAATAATAAAATGCATAAATTCACGATTCGTATTTTCATAAACCGAGTCTGAAATAGATATTAAATAATTTTCATGTCTAACTGTTACAAGCTCCTTTTCCCAACGCTCAATAAGTGCTTGTCGTTGATTATAAATAAACGAAACAATATAAGGTTGCATGCAAGTTTCCTCCAATTTAGTCTTCTATCTATATTATTTCATGAGTGATTTACAGTTGCAAAGGGATTTGTATAAAAATTTTTTCACAATTTATGTGATAAATGCCACTTTCTATAAAAAAAGCCCTAAACATAGCAAAAACTCCGCAAAAACGGAGTTTACTTCAATTCTTTTTAAATTAAAAATCAATTAGTCCTAAACTTATAAAGAGCGCTTCATTCACACGGTTCATCATATCATCATCTAAATGAGTAATTTTGTCCGTTAACCTTTGCTTATCAATTGTACGAACTTGTTCAAGTAAAATAACTGAATCACGGTCAAATCCATAACGTTTGGCATTGATTTCAACGTGAGTCGGTAATTTCGCCTTTTGAATTTGTGCAGTAATAGCAGCAACAATCACCGTCGGACTAAAGCGATTGCCGATATCATTTTGGATGACAAGTACGGGCCGAACTCCACCTTGTTCTGAACCAACAACAGGTGAAAGATCTGCAAAGTATACGTCGCCTCTTTTTACAATCAAAGGCTACACCCCACTCACTAAGCGATCGAGGGTATTCTCTGCTTCCTCCTCGGCAAGAAAAGATTCTGATGCAATATTTAGATTAATTTTCGCCATTTCCATATAACCTTGTTGCATCGTCTCACGAATTTGGCTTTTCTTTCGTTCTCGAAGGTACATCTTTGTTGCTTGTGAAATAAATTCACTACGATTGACGTTCTCTTTTTTGATCACACCGTCCACCTCGTTCAACAAATGTTGTGGCAAATTTACTACAATGCGCTTTGTGCTTTGCTCTGACACAAACATCCACCCCCAGCATCCACCATTCAATCTCTTTTTTATTGTTCACCGCTTACATAAATGCTACCTATTTCATATCCATGATTAATCATAGCATTAGCCCATATCGAAATGCAAAGGGCATTTGGTCTTAAAGTAGCATAGGGAAACGAAATCTCTAATTCTTCTTAACATTTCTTATTCCTTGATATATTCTCGGTACACGTTGACTAATTACACAAGGGATTTCATAATTGATCGTCCCAAGCCTAGCCGCAACTTCATCCATTGTGATCTCATCATCACCATCCACTCCAATTAATGTCACAACTGTCCCAACTTCAACTGGTCCTGGCAGTCTAATCATGCATTGATCCATGCATATTCGACCAACAAACGGCGCACGTTCTCCATTTACAAGAACTTCCCCACCATTTGTACTATGATACCGTAGCCAGCCATCTGCATAGCCAATCGGGATCGTTCCAATCCACTCGCGCTGTTTCGTGCGATACGTCGCTCCGTAACTAATCGCTTCTCCCGCTGGCATTTCTTTTACTTGAACGAGACGACTTTTTAAAGTGAATGCTTGCTTTAACGACACTGGTAGATCGTTTGTTATCTCCGGGGAAGGTGTAAGACCATACATCGAAATTCCTAATCGAAATAAATCAAATGTCTTATCAGGAAATCGCATTCCAGCAGCACTATTTCCACTATGAATAAGCGGCATCGTCATCCCCCACTCTGTAAGCCAACCTAGCATCTCGACAAAACGTGAGTGCTGCTCATTTAAATAGGCGAGATCAAGTTCATCAGCTGTAGCAAAATGAGTATACACTCCATTTAAGTCAAACGATTTATGATCACGTATAAATTGAAAGAGAGCAGCAGCCTCTTCTTTTTGGCGGATACCAATTCTTCCCATTCCAGTATCTAGCTTCACATGTACTTGGATTGGCCTTTCTTCATCCAAATGCTGCTTCGCTTCTAATAACCATTCTAATTGAAAAACGGTTACCATTGCATCGTATTCAAGTGCCACAACCACGTCTTCTGGTCTTATACGACCGAGTATGAGAATAGGTGCTTTGATGCCAGCTTGCCGCAGTTCAATCGCCTCATCCAGCAAAGCAACAGCTAAGTGAGTAGCACCTGCATGTAAAGCCGTTCTTGCAACTTCAATAGCACCATGTCCATATCCATTCGCTTTGACAACCGCCATCACATTGACCTTTCTATCAATATAGAGCTGACTAATCGCTTGTACATTTGTTGCAATCGCTTGTAAATCAACTTCCACCCATGTATCACGGTAAAATCTTTGCGTCATTCTATTTTCATTCCTTTTAGAAAACTCGGCTTGTCACCAAGTTCTTATGGCAAAAGCCTTACGTATTTTTTAATCGTTCAGAAAGGTTATATGATTATTCCTTCTAATTAAAAAAGGCAAAACATCTCTTACACTGTCTTTATTTTATCATATGAAATTGACTCTTACGATATTTTAGACAAGAAGAGGATGTCTCATAAGGATCTGATCCCCGGTGCTGAACACGATTCCTTGTGCTTAGAAAATAACTCAAGCACATAATCGAGTACACCAGGGGTCAAGCCCTTTCATTTTGAGACATCCTCATTCTACCTTATTTTTCATGTGTACCATATACTGAACGAGCAATTGCCATCATTTCTTCTGAATCTAGAGTCGCTGACGCCAGTAAAAAATCCACGCCATTATATGACCACATCAAGGATTCCTCCGTCATGACACCAATGGTAAAACCAAGATCAACAGGCTCACCCTGACTAACGCTCATTGGTGTCGACTGCCGGCACGACTTGACTCTGTTCTTGAATGAGCGTAAATGGCTGTTCTCCCATGTACTGAAGTACGACACGCTTCCCTGTTTCAGCTTCAATGGTTTGGGAAGAATCAAACTCAGTACCATCTGGTGTGTACATTGGATAATGAACCGTCATTGTTTCTGTAGGGCCTGCCATTGCTGGCTCCTCGGTCATCTGCGCACCTGTCATATTTCGTTCCATATCAAAATCCCCATCATTGAAGCTAGCATTCCACTCAAAATTAGTAAAATCAAGCTGCACAAGAACTTTAAGATCTGTGTTCATAATCTTTACTTGAGCAGGCGATAAATCTTTTTTATTCAAGGTGATTTCTTGGGTATTCAAATTCTTATTTTGATAGTTCGTGTTTGTTTGAAACACATAATGATCATCTGTAGCTTGGAACGAGCGCTCTGGATCCATTAAAATATCTTGAATAAGCGATTCGTATAAATAGACTTGACTGCTATTTGTAGGCCAATCACTTTGGAAACGGAAACTTTTGTTCAAAGCGGGTGTTAACACAAAAACCCCATCATCATTACGAAGGATAATTTGACTTTGATCTTTGTTCTGATTTTTCAAAGCGACACGATAATAGCTTTTCGTTTGGTACCACACATCCACCTCGTACGTTTGTGGTTCATTACCTGTCTCCAATGTCATAGTGGAAGCAGCCTTATACCCAGTCATTTCAGTCAGCTTCTTGTCTAAATCAGTCATAATATCTTCTTGCGACTTTTCCCCGCAACCTACGAGCATTATAGATAGTAATAACCCGAGTGCAGCGAACCAGATTACTTTCCTCATGCTTTCACCCCTTTGTCTCATTTGACGCCAAAGAAGAGAGTGACTGCATTCAAGAGACGGCTTACCATTGATGTGAGTCGCGTTTTGTATGTAAGGTGAGCATGACTGATAATGTTCACTCCTAAAACGAAAACGTAGACTTCATGTCGTAATATAGACCTGACTCTGCTTGAATGACTTGACCTCTCCTATTCGCACTACAACTATATGAGACAACCTCGGGCAATATGCAGACTAGCTTGGCAAGCTCTCAATGATAACCTGCGCAATCGCATATAAGACACTATGGGAAATAGAAAGGTGCATTCTTTCTTCATATCCATCCACAACTAAAAAAGGCTTCCCGCTTGGCTCTTTTCTTATTTCGATGTCTTGCCAACTATATGCGTGGGAAATACCTGTTCCAACCGCCT
The DNA here is from genome assembly GCA_963838465.1 of uncultured Bacillaceae bacterium. Classification (GTDB taxonomy): domain Bacteria; phylum Bacillota; class Bacilli; order Bacillales; family Bacillaceae_D; genus Halalkalibacter. Next base: position 29,596 of record CAWIQZ010000007.1, on the reverse strand, counting down.
TCACAAATGCTTCCTTCGCAGCAAAACGTCCTGCCAGAAACTCTACTTGTCTTTTATTACTCAATCGCAAATAGGATCGCTTTTCACTATCAGTTAAGATTCGATCAACAAAGCGCGGCTGCCTTATTAAAACTTCTTTAATGCGCTCTAGCTCGACGATATCAATTCCAGTTCCAATAATCATCCAAGAACTCCTCTCGTTATACTCATTGTTTCTTTATGATCATCATAAGGTTTTCTAACAAGGATAAAAGGAATTTCTCTGTTATAATAGCAAATATAAAAGGAGTGTATATCATGTTTATCCGAAATGAAAGCTTCTATTCATTTAGACGACAATACCCAATCATCACCATTCTTGTCGCCATTCATCTTATCCTCTTTGTTTGGATGAACTTTTTACCTTTCGGCGGCTGGATTCTCGCCTTAGGAATTGGTAACAACCTTGCAGTTGCAAACGGAGAGTATTGGCGCTTAGTGACCCCCATCTTTATGCATTATGGCATTGGTCACGTGCTTTTCAATTCTTTTTCACTTGTTATCTTTGGACCTGCTCTTGAGCAAATGCTTGGACGAGTTAAGTTTCTATTAGCCTATTTTATAACAGGCATTATCGCCAATATTGCCACTTTCTATATCGGTGGTTTAACGTACGGTTCACATCTCGGAGCCTCAGGAGCTATTTTTGGTTTATTGGGTCTGTACGTTTACATCGTTATTTACCGAAAAGACTTAATCGATCAAGCTAATGCTCAGCTCGTGATGACGATTATTGTTATTGGTCTAGTGATGACATTTGTCGGCTCTAACATTAATATCTTTGCTCATTTATTTGGATTGATTGCCGGTGCAGCTCTTGGACCGTTCATTTTAATCGGAGTGAAACCATACTCTTATTACAGACAAAGGGCTGTTCATGATGACGGAGAAGTTGCCTTTGATCCAAACCGTTGGAATAAAAAACTAAAAAACCGCAAGCTTATGAAAAAGCTTCTCTGGATTGGCTTCGCTATTTTAGTCGTTGCTGGTATCCTCTCTCAACTGTTTTAATATAAGCACTGTGATAAATAAATAGATGGCTTATCACTAATAGAAGAGTCTAATCACTAGACTAATATAGATCGTTCGTACCGTTGCCTATTTCACGATCTATATTGGTACTTGCCAGGATTAGACTCTTTTTCATGAATCCACCTTAGTTACTCAATCCACTAACAAATGTAGTAACGTTATGCTTCATCATATCAATATACGTTTCTGCTCCACTTCCCTCTAAACCAACTGCATCCGTATATACTTCACCAGCTATATCAACTCCTGAATCACGAGAAACGGCCTCCATGAAGCGCTTGTCAACTGTTGTCTCAACGAAAATAGCCGGTAGTTCCTTTTCCTGGACAAGGTCAACAACTCTACTAATTTGACCTGGTGTTCCTTCTTCATGAGAATTCAACTCCCAGATTCCAATTGTCTTGAACCCATAAGCTTCACCAAAATACTTAAATGCATTCTCACTAATCACAATCACTTTATCATCTACCGGTACATCACCAGCCTCTGTTTCGATCCAAGTATGAAGCTCCTCTAGCTCTTCAATATAAGCTTCAGCATTTTCAGCGTACAAATTTGCTCCCTCAGGATCTAATTCGCTCAATGTATCCCGAATCATTTCGACATAGGCGATCACATTCTTAACATTTAGCCAAGCATGAGGGTCATCTTCATCCTGTCCTTCAATCGGGAGGACGACAATCCCTTCAGAAGCAGGAACAATATGAATATCACCGACATTTTCAGCTAAACGTTCGAGCCAGCCTTCTAAACCTAGACCATTTACGAAAAAGACATCTGAATCACTTACCTTTTGAAAATCACTCGGAACAGGCTCATATCCATGCGGCTCTTCCCCGATCGGTACAAGATAGTCAACATCCGCTCGGTCTCCAGCCACATTTTCTACGATATCGCCCAAAATAGAAAAACTCGCAACCACTTGTAGCCCCTCTTTTTCTTCACCATTCTCACCTGTTTGCTCTCCACAAGCAACAAGCAGCATACTTCCGAACAAAACTACAACAAACAACCCAATTCTGTTTTTCATTGATCAGTCTCCTCCTTTTTCCTCAATACCAAACATATGCACTAAGGCAACTTTTAGTTCTAAAAAAAGTTGCACAAAGGCAAAAAATAACTTTTAAAAAAAGAGATTGCTAATAGACAATCTTTTTAACTATAACTAATTATTTTTACTATATGCAACTTATTCTTTCATACTTCTCTAGATTTGTCTAGAATAAATTCATGTAGGCACAAGGGTTTTCATTCGCTGTACACTCAACCCATATTCACTTTGTTTCCAATAAAATTGAAGTACATCGGGGCTTAGAGTTACGACAATCCCACCATTCAAACATTTTCCCTTTATCAAAAAAGAAGATGACTCAAAAATGACAGTCACCTTAAAAGTTAGTTATTGATTACGTTTGTAGCTGTTACTTATTATCCTTTGCTTTAGCAAATTGACAGCTATCTTGGCCTACGCAACCATAATCACATTTTCCGATTGCTTGATAGATCGAGCACCAAGATCGTTTTGCATAGCAAATCGGTATTTCTTGTTCCATTGCTTTCTTTTTCAAAACAGATGTCAAATTATGATTAATAAAATCTGTAAGGACGAGAATCAGGTCAATGTGTGAAGGAATTTCTTTTTTGACCATCTGTACTTTCCGTCCGTTAATATGTGTAATGTCATCAAATCCAATCTCCTCTAACTTCTTTGGAATTGAGCCTAACCGATCTGCTCCTACAATTAGCATTGAGGTCATTCTACCACCTCCTTCATTGATATTAATTCTCATTATCACTATTTTAATTGAAATCGATTCTCATTGTCAATGGTTTATTTTCAGTTTTTTTAAATCGTTCAGAAAGTTATCATGACTTTATCCTTTCTGGTGTTTTAAAAAAAGACCGCTCATTTTGATCAGCTACTTATACATGATGAAAGAGCATGCACAGTGCTGTTCTTAATGAGTCAGCCTTAAATGAATTCAATATTTTTTTAATAAATAGCGCAAGGGGATAATCGATACTAATACAATTAATAAGGCAGCTGGTGCAGCCATATGATAGACGGCTTCACTCGTCTCAACCCAAATTCGAACAGCAAGTGTGTCAAATCCAGGAGGTCGAAGAAGTAAGGTTGCTGGTAATTCTTTGATCGAACTGACAAAGACTAATGCCCCACCTGCCAATATTCCTGGAAGAATGGACGGTATAATGACGCGAATCATCACTTTCCAGGAAGGCTGCCCAAGGCTCCTTGCTGCTTCATCAATCCGTGGGGAAATAAGGCTTAATGATGCATCTGTTGATTGCATTGCCTGAGGCAGAAAGCGAATGACAAAGGCAATCGCCACTAAATAATACGTGTTGTAGAGAAAAGGAATATACTGATTAAATATAAAAATGATCCCTAAAGCGACAATCACACCAGGCAGAGCGTATCCGGCATAGCTTAACTTTTCAATTGATTGCGAGATTACCGATGGATATCTAGAACGTAAATAAACGATTGGTAGAGCAAGGATCATACAAATCAATGGCAGCCATACCAGACACTTTCAAACTATTCCATGCAAATTCCCAGAAGCGAGCATCCAACGCCCCCATCCCGATCCCGATGACAGACCAATATACCAGGACAACGATTGGCAATAGTACAGATAAACAGAAAATGAGAGCAACATAAACAAATGAAATCCACTTCCACTTGCCTAAAGAAAGGATGTCCGGTTTTTTAAACGTATTTGTTGTTTGATAGTACTTTTGTTTCTTTTTTGTTTTTGATTCAATCCATAAAATGATCAGTGTAAGAATGATAAGAACCACACTCAAAACAGTAGCTGATAACGTATCATAGCTACCCATTTGATAATAAATAGCAGCTGTAAAAGTTGTATATCTCATCATCGCTATCGCTCCAAAATCAGACAATACATAGAGAGCAATCAGAATTGCACCAGCACCAATCGCAGGCCTTAGAAACGGAAGATTAACCTTCCAAAAGATTTCTGACGTATTCATTCCTTGTGAACGTGCTACTTCTTCAAAATTCCGATTCATTTTCCTTAATAGACGCACTTGCAATTAAAAAGACATAAGGAAAGGTGAACATGGTGAGAACAAAGAAAATCCCCCAAAACGTATAAACGTTAAATGGAATACTCACCGAAAGCTCGCCACTAACCACTCTTGCTCCGTCCACCATCTTTGTACCCATCCACGCGGACCAAAAACAATTATATATGTCACTGCTCCGACGTACGGAGGAATAACTAATGGAAGGGCCAGTAGCCATTGCCACATTTTTCGTCCAGGAAGATTTGTTCGATTGACAATCCACGCAAGAGACACACCGATAAAGACAGCAAATAATGTCACCATGACTGTTAGTGACATCGTATTCCAAATTAATTGTGGAATTCGACTATCAAGCAAACGCATCCATCGGTCTGTCCCAGCAAATAAAGAGCGCCAAACGACATAAATAATCGGAATAGCCATAAAGAAACGCTGTAATCGCTGCCAATAAGAAAAGGACGCGTCCAGGTGGGTTTCCATCTCCACAATCGCATCCATATCTTCATTTTATAATGGCGAGAGGTTGGAGAGGGAGCCTCTTCAACCTGTTGATGATTCGTATCTAGTTGCTTGTTCTGTTGCTTATCTTTCATGACACTACATCCCCTACTCGCCTAATTATTAAGCTCTTACTCTCTATTACAGGTCTAAATCAAGACCCGCACTTTCAATAAGCTCACGTGTATCTTCCCATACTTCGCCAAGCTGACTAAGTGGCATATCGTGAGTCTGATAATCATCGATCGTTGCTGCGCCTTCAATTGCTTCAATTTCTGGGTTAATCGGTACTTCTAATGAAGCATACGAGAATTCACGTTGATTTTCTGGTTGAAGAATCCATTCTAGGAAAATGGCTGCATTATCAGCATTTGGAGCTCCGTTAATGAAACCAACACCGGCTGCATTGACAACAGCACCCATCTCACCTTCACCTTGATCCGGATAAATGACACCTACATTATTATCAGTTGGCTCTTGAAGCTGCTGATGATAATAGTAGTTGTTAACAAGACCAAATGTGAATTCACCCGCACCTACAGCACGACGAATGTCTCCATGACCTTCCATGATACCACCAGCATTTTCTTTAACTTTCTCAATCCATTCAGTTGTTTTCTCATCGCCCCACTCATTACGCAATGCTGATACATGTCCAATCATACCACCATTACCACCACGAGTAATAGCAAATTCACCTTGCCACTTTGGATCTGTTAAATCCCAAATGTTTTTCGGCATTTCTTCTTCTGTAATCAGATCTTTATTATACATCAAAACACGTGTACGTGCTGATAAAGCAAACCAAGAATTATCCTCTGCACGGTAGATGTTCATCAATTGACTCAATTCCTTCTGGATCAACGCCTTCTAATAAACCTTCAAGACGTAAATGTTCTAATGCACCAATATCATTTGAAATAAAAATATCTGCTTGCACGTTATTAGCTTCTTCTTTAATACGTGCTGTTGCATTATCACCAGCATGAAGTGCTTGTACTTCAATACCAGTATCAGCAGTAAACTTTTCAAGTAATGCATTGACAAAATTTTCATTACGAGAAGAATAAACAACTAATTCTCCTGATCCTTCTTGAACGACCTCTGTATCGCTCTGTTCCTTCACCTGTCGTTTCTTCAGTTGCTGTCTTCATCAGCTGTTGTTTCCTCAGCAGGTTCTTCTGTTGAACCGCAAGCTACCACAACAAACAATGCAAGAGCTAGCAAACCAAATAATAATGCTTTTAATGCCTTATTCATCTTTATCCCCCTATGTAAATAAATGATTTAGCAAGTAATGATTTTCATTATCATTCTCACTTACAAATTGAAGTATAATGGTATTGATAATCATTGTCAATGGATTTTGAGAAATATCTGAAAAAAGTTATCAATTAGCATTAGAAAAGCTTAGCTTATCCCTAAATCCTTAATGACGAAAGCCTTACTCTTTTTTTCGTTTAGAGAGTTATCATGCCTTTTATCCTTTCTGATGAGTTAAATAAAGCAGCTCACTTATCAATAAATGAGCTGCTTCTGACCGTCTATTTAGACTTCAACAAGAGCAACTAGCTCTGGCTTAATATCAAATGAAATAACTGCACCAATTTCAATTTCTTGTTCAACTGGAGCATAAACAACCATCGGTTCAGATGACAAATGCTGATCTCCTAGTCGAACTTCTACTTCTTGATACTCACCACTATACGTAACGCGTTCAACCTGACCAGAGTAGCGTCCATTTTCGACTAATCGACATCCTTCTGGTCTGATTGACACCCGCACATCTTCAATTAATTTCTCAGATTGAGCTAGGTAAAGAAACACGACCGATATACGTATCAACATGCTTCAAATCTGGACATAAAGTACCCGTCAACAAATTTGTCTTACCAACAAATTGCGCAACAAAACAATTTTTAGGACAACGATACATGTCACGTGGAGTAGCAATTTGCTGAATAACACCTTGATTCATGACGACAACACGGTCTGAAACAGCAAATGCATCTTTTTGATCATGGGTTACAATAATTGCCGTTGTGTTCGCTTTACGTAAAATCGACGTTACATCATAACGCATTCGCTCTCGTAAGCCTGCATCAAGATTACTAAATGGTTCATCCATTAGCACCACATGAGGACGTGGTGCTAACGCACGTGCTAATGCAACACGCTGCTGCTGACCACCCGACAACTCATTTGGATAACGTTTACCATATTCAGCTAATCCAACTAACTCAAGTACTTCTTTTGCACGCTCTTTCTTTGCTCGAGTACTCCATTTATTTAAACCAAATACAACATTCTTTTCAATTGTTAAATGAGGAAATAAGAGCATAATCTTGGAAGACCATCCCAATTCCACGCTTCTCTGGAGGAACATACGTTCGTCTCCCCATATACTTCGCTATCACCGATTTTAATAACACCAGAAGTAGGTTGTTCAAAACCAGCAATCATTCGTAAGTGTTGTCGTTTTTCCACATCCACTTGGACCAAGAAGAGTAATGATTTCACCCTTCTCAATTTCTAATTCAATATGATCAACAGCAGGCTGCTCAGCTTGCTTATATTGTTTCGTTAGTTGTCTTAGCTGAATAAAGCTCATATGTACCTCCCCTTCGAACTAAAATTCACATTTGAGAATGAAACTCAATATAAATAAAGAATAGCACATCCTTTTTATAAGCGTCAATGATAATGAGTAAGATTCTCATGTAAAAAAGAGAATTATCAGATAACGAAATCCATTTCAATTATGCTTTATTTCATAACATCAATATAAGGACCTTTAAATAAGATAGAACATTATTCTTACTGGAGACCTTTATATTAGTGTAAAACGGCTTTCATTCAACGTTTTTCTTTTCATAAAAAGGGTAAATTGAAATAGTTGTTTAGGTCGTAAAAGTAAATCAAAAACATCATTTACTTACTACGTTTTTTTTTGTAAAGTGGTAAAGGATGAATAAGAAGTGAGGTGATACGGATGATTGCAAATATGACTGAAGACCAGTTATTAGTGTTAGTTATTAAGTATATAAAGGAAGCAAAGCGCGGCGCCTTGCAACAGCTCCTAGATGAGCTTCATCCTTATGACTTTGCCCAGCTGTATCGCGCCTTGCCGGAAAAGCATCATCATAAATTTTTAACGTTTATTACACCAGATCAAATTGCTGATCTTATCCAAGAGTTAGACTATGACTTGCAAATTGAAATCCTTCATCAATTAGGGATTGAACGTTCTTCTAAAGTTATGAATTTAATGGATAATGATGACTTAGCCGATTTGTTAAATGAACTATCTGTTGACAAAATTCAAGAGTTTCTTGATGTGATGAAAAAAGAAGACTCTCAAAACATTCGATCATTAATGAGCTATCCTGCTGAAACCGCAGGGGGATTAATGACAAATCAATTTGTCTGGATACATGCTAATCAAACAGTCAGGCAAGCTGTTGATAAATTAAAAACGTACGCTAGTTTTTCTGAAAACATTTACTATCTCTATGTAATTAATACTGATAAGAAATTAGTAGGTGTGGTCTCATATCGAGATTTATTAATTGCAGATATTGATGACAATATTGAGGATTTAATGTTTAATCGTGTCGTATCGGTTCATGTGGATGCAGACCAAGAAGAAGTTGCTCAAACAATTGAACGGTATGATTTTATTGCCGTACCTGTTGTGAATGATGAAAATGTTCTTCTCGGTATTATTACAGTTGATGATGCCATTGATGTTATGATTCGTGAAGCAACTGAAGACATTGAGAAAGCTATCCGCATCTGGTAAAGACATTGATTTTAATACAAAAGCAATGACAGCCTCCTTTCGTAGACTCCCTTGGTTAATTCTTCTTCTCTTTATCGGTCTTGTCTCTGGAAGTATTATTAGTGGTTTTGAAGACACACTTAGACCAAGTCGTAGCTCTTATCTTTTTTATGCCGATGATCGCTGGGATGACAGGAAATACAGGTACTCAATCTCTAGCTGTTGTTGTGCGCGGTATTATTACCAATGATGTTGATCGAAAAACGGTTATTAAGCTTATTTTTAGAGAGCTGCGAGTTGGGCTCATTATCGGAATAACATGCGGTATACTGATCTTGCTCATTGCTTATTTTTGGCGAGAGAGCCTCGTGTTAGGATTTGTAGTCGGCTTTTCCTTATTTCTCACATTAATTGTTGGAACACTTGCTGGAACAATCATTCCTCTTCTCTTATATCGTCTAGGCGTTGATCCAGCTGTCGCATCAGGTCCACTTATTACCACAATTAATGACATTTTCTCTCTTATGATTTATTTTGGTGTCGCGACAATGTTTCTCACACAATTATCTGGACTTTAACTGAACTAAATCGACAAATTTCCCCGGAAATAGATAAAGAAAAGAAGCAGCTAGAATTGATCAGCTGCTTCTTTTCTTTATCTTGACGTTAGATATCCACCTATTATCCAATAGGATAAACCGTACGCAATAGTGAAGAAGATAATAATAGCAAATAGCTTTTTATTAGAAAGCTTCATTTATTAACCACCTTTTCGCTTATCTTTGACTTTAGTATACTACATTAGCACAAAAATAAGCTTGTCACTATTATGAACGGCTCGGTTACTACCCAATGTTCAGATTTTCAACTGAGAACAAAAGGTACAATTTACATAACGATGCAATCTTAGGGTGACCCCTATACCTCTAACCGTTCATGCATACTATATGCTCGCGTGTAAAGGTGTTCTACATCTTCATCTGTCATCATCATCAATTGCGTTTCTGCCATCCCCTGAATTCTTGTCAAAAAATGAATCATGTTCTCTCGTTCTTGTCTGCTCATACTAATCACCCTTTCTGTTTTAATACAATTTATTTTATTTTTTATTATTATATAACAGAACCGTCGGAATCGTCAATCTTTTCTGTGAAATAAATATAGAAAAAAGAGCCTATAAAAGAGGCTCCTCTCACACACAAGGCTGTTTCAATGTAAAACCTTGTCTTTATTCATTTGTTAATTTATTTGCAACTTTTGCAACGCGTTCACCCAAGCGACTTGCCATTGTAATGTCACGTGCATCAGGTGAAGCTGAGCCGTCTGGACCCGCAACCGTAGATGCACCATAAGGACTTCCACCAATCCCGTCAGTTGTTAATTGTTCTGGATTTTCACCATATGGAAGGCCAACGAAAATCAGCCCAAAATGGAGTAATGGAACTAATGAAGTAATAATCGTTGTTTCTTGACCTCCATGAATAGAACCCGAACTTGTAAAAATAGCTGTCGCTTTTCCTTCAAGTTCACCGTTAGCCCATAAGCCTCCAGCAGAATCAAGGTATTGCTTCATTTGCGCTGGCATTGAACCATAACGTGTTGGAATTCCCCAGATAATCGCATCCGCCCAACGTAAATCATCATGTGTTGCTTCTGGGATATCGTCTTGATTTCCTTGTGCTTGTACATATGCCTCTTGCCCTGACATAGCATCCTTTACCGCTTCAAATTCAGGAACTTTTACCATTTTCACTTCTGTTCCTTCAACTTGCTTGGCACCTTCTGCAACTGCTTTTGCCATTTCATAAATGTGTCCGTACGCACTGTAGTATGGAATTAATACTTTAGCCAAAATAAGCACTCCTTTACTCACTTTTTTAGTAATTTCTTTTGATATCAAAAGAAGTTACTAATCTTTGTCAAGTCATGTTGTTTTTATCATCTGACACTTATCTATACCACAACCTTGTGGTAAACTAAACATAATTGAGGTGAGAGATATGGATTACAGTACAATGTGTCCTAAATATGAGCACGCCATTGATTTGCTCGGTAAAAAGTGGACTGGGCTCATCATTCGTGTCCTTTTAGATGGGCCAAAGCGTTTTAAAGAAATAAAAGCTCAAATACCAGAAATGAGTGATCGTATACTCACAGAGCGTATGAAAGAGCTTGAACAGATTGATGTTGTTGCAAGAAAAGTCTATCCTGAGAAGCCCGTTCGTATCGAATATTCTTTGACTAATAAAGGGCTTGCACTCCAGCCAGTTATTGAGTCCATTCAGACTTGGGGAGAAACGTGGATGTAGTCAGTAGGTACACGTCGGTAGTAGGTAGGTAGGGATCAAACCAATGTGTCTTTCTTTGATTGAACAAAATATAAAACTTTCAAGAAGCTCGATTAATCGCTACAATGTGACAGCCCAATCGAGTTCATCCCAGCTCGACGAAGGTGTTTTGTTACTCGTAATTCTAAGAATAAAGTTGAAAGTTCATTTGGTATTTGCCCGCTCGATTGTTTTTTATTTATCATAAGGAAGGCACCTCTTTTTTATGGTAATGGTTTCTCGACAATTTCACTATACAAATGAAGTAGGTGCTTTATAGTATTTGACGGTTTGTCAAACAACGTATTTTGTAGGCCGTAAATCATTGTTAGGCTTGAACAAACATCAATTTTCAAGATACGAAAGTTGAGTAATTTAATTTTAATATTATGTATCGGTTGAAGGAAGGGATAAAATGTATGGCTGGGATAAGAGATGTGGCAAAGCTAGCTGGCGTTTCGACAGCAACGGTTTCTAGAGCGTTGAGCAATCCAGAAACAGTAAGACTCGAAACAAGAAATAAAGTGAAACAAGCTATTAAAGAGCTTAATTATAAACCTAATATGTTAGCCCAACAGTTTCGAACAAATGAAACTGGTATGTCAACACTAAATCAAACAATTTTTTTAAGGGCTAAGTTTCGATAACTTACCGGACTTTGATACCCAAGGGCACTGTGCGAACGGATGTTATTGTACCAATTGATATAATCAAAAAGTTCAAGTTCCAGGTGGTAAAAGGAATGGAAATGCTCTCCATTGATTAGTTCCGTTTTCAAAATCTTAAATGTCGCTTCTGCCACCGCATTATCATAAGGGTTTCCTTTATGGCTCAATGAGCGTCCAATCTCATATTCACTTAATAATTCATCAATGGCCACGTTTTTAAACTCAGATCCGCGATCTGTATGAAAGAGTTTCACATTCTCTAGTGGCCGATTAACCGATGCGAAAGCACGTTGAACTAAAGCTGCGTCTTTGCGTTTTCCAACGCTGTAACCAACTATTTCTCTATTGTATAAATCGATTAAAAAACAGACGTAGTTCCAATGCTGTCCTACTTTGACATACGTTAGATCACTAACCAATACAGACATCTCTTCATCTACTTGAAATTCCCGATCTAACACATTTGGAACGGATTCTTCATTTGGACGAGAGCTCATTGGTTTGTAGGACGGTTGTGCATACTTTGATTGAATTCCAAGCTCCTCCATTAATCTACCTATGCGACGTCTGGAAACCTTGTGACCCGCTTTTAAAAGGTCTCCTTTTATTTTACGAGTTCCATATACTTTACGGTTTTCGTTAAAGATCTTTCAGTATTTTCTCTTTTAATTCTTGTTCTTCTTTAGCCTTTTCTTTTTCTTTTTGAGCAGCTATTTCTGTTTCATAATAAAAGGTACTTCGAGCTATTTGTAGGACTTCGCACATTGCTGATACCGAATAGAGGTGTCGATTTTTCTCAATTACTTCTATTTTCGTCCCATGATCAGCGCAGCTTGCTTTAAAATATCGACCTCCATTTCTAGCTGTTTATTTCTTTTTCTTAATTCAATCAATTCTTGTTCTTCTGGGCTTCGATTGTCTTTTTCTTTAAACGAACCAGACTGTTGAAACTGAGTAATCCATCTGTCTAATGCAGAAGCAGTTAATTCATATTCACGGACAATATCTTGACGGCTTTTTCCACCTTCATATAAAGCAACCACTTGCTTCTTAAATTCTGTGGAAAACGTTCTTCTTTTTTTGGACATAGTAGATTCGCTCCTTACTCGTTGTGTATTATTCTACTAGCCCTTATTTTTATTGTCCAACTAAGTGTAGCCTATCCATTAGAGTAGCCAATAGGGACAATGCCCCTATGTCCCACCCACGTAAACTGAAGGACATTTACATCAATTTATTGAGGTGTCTCATGAGAAAAGGTCAATCAAAACAATTCCTCGTATTCCAAACGTATACTTGCTACATAGTTTGTACATGTTAAGAGAAAAACTAGGGAGGTTTTTAGTTGGAGTGGATTTTTTATCTATATCTGTTAAATACGTTGTAAGATTGTCACGGTCGACGGAAAGAAAGCATTTACTGGTGGCATGAACGTAGGATATGAATATACAGGATTGAAGCCTGATGTAGGATTCTGGCGGGATACTCATTTGCAAATCATAGGAGAAGCATCAGTCGATTTGCAGACTGTCTTTGATGTTCATTGGAATATCGCTGTGCCGGAACGGATAAAATCAAAAACAAATCTGAAAACAAAATCTGAGGTAACGAAAATCAATCAAACCGGCAAAGTAGATCTTTCCAGATGGTCAGCCGAATTAGGATCAGAGTTGAGTACCCTTGATGACAAAGAGATGGGCATATCCCAGAAGACAGGGACAATGCAAAAAGCGTATATCCATACGTTGGAAGGAAACCCTGGAATTCCTACCCCAGTCATTCGGGAAGCCTACTTTATATGTATAACATAAGCGACCAAAACCATTGATATAACAACTCCCTACTTTATACCAGAAACAGATATTATTATGGCATTAAAGACAGCTGTGGCTCGTGGTGTGCGCGTAAGATTGCTGGTTCCTCGCCACATTGATCAAAAAATCGTGGGCTTTGCAAGCCGTACCTATTACGGGGAACTTATTGAAGCTGGAGTCCAGATCTACCAGTACGACAAAGGAATGTTACATGCGAAGCTGATGATCATAGATGAGGAGATTGCAGAAGTAGGCGCAGCAAACTATGATATGAGAAGTTTTCGCCTGAATTATGAGGTGTGTCAAGTCTTGTACAGTACTGATGTGGCGATGGAACTTACACATCAATTCGAGCGTGATCTTGCTGATTCTCTACCATTAAGAATTGAAGACTTGTTGCAACGATCCCTGACCGAGCGCATTTTTGAACAAGGTGCTCGTCTGCTTTCTCCATTATTATAAGTTGATGTATCCTGTTTTTATTGTTCTATCTTAAATCTAGATTTAACTTTGTTTTTAATATATTTCTGACTTATTAAAAAAAAGTCGAAAACCCGTGTATTATAAGAACTTCCAACATGGGTTTTTTCTTATTTACGATGGAAATTCATTACTAAAAAACGGTAATACTAAAAAGGCAGCTCAAAGAGTTTGAATTCAAAAATATCTGTTACCTTTTCATTTAAATATAGAGGTGATATCAATAGATAATATATTTGAAAATCTTAAGGAAATACGTTTATTAGAAGATAAGCTCTATCATTTAGAATTAAATGGTTGGCTAAAAAATGAGTTTTTAACTTGGGAATGGTGGATACTAGTCGTTTTTTTAGTTGTGCCTTGGGTTATATGGGCTAAACTTGTTAAACGAGACATTATTTTAGAAATTTTGTTATTTGGTACCATAATTATCTTGACAACAACCTTATTAGATGTAGTTGGTGCACAATACAGTTTTTGGGATTACCCCATTGCATTCCTACCTTTTATTCCTAGGGCCTTTCCTTTTGATTTTTCAATGGTACCTGTAGCTTACATGTTGTTATATCAATATTTTAGAACATGGAAATCTTTTATTTTAGCCCAGATCATTATGGCACTAACATATGCCTATATAGGTGAACCCTTTTGCGAGTGGGTCAAACTTGTTAATTATTTAGAGTGGAGATACAGATATTCATTCATATATTACATCATTGTTGGAATTGTAACTCGAACTTTAATACTAAAACTAGCCTCTTTATCTAAACCTCAAGATCTTACAACTAAGTAAAATTTAAATTGGAGGAAAAAACTTTGGAAGAAGTTAATATTGGTTTACTGACGATCAAAGTCATCGTTGGTTTTGCAACTTTATTTTTTATCATTATCATAACAGGCAGAACATCCATCTATCAGTTAACCCCGTTTCACTTAGTTTTTGTGTTAGTACTTGGAGATTTTTTAGGAAATACCATTTATGAAGATAAGGTAGGGATTTTTCATTTTTTATATGCCATCGGATTGTGGACGTTTCTTATGTTGGGAATAGAGTTTATGACTCTAAAAAATAAATCGACACGTTCTCTCTTATTAGGCAATCCTAACATCGTCATTCGAGATGGTGTTATGGACAGAAAGTTACTTACAAAGAACAAATTGGATGTAAATCAAGTATTGAGTATACTCCGTCAAAATAATGTCTTTTCAGTTCGCGAAGTCAAATACGGTATATTGGAAGCTAATGGGCAAATAAGTTTATTATTAAAATCCAAGTATCAAAAACCAGACAAGCAAGATCTCAATCTTCCAGAAAGTCCAGTAGACCTCCCAACATCGTTAATTATAGATGGGGAAATTTTATGGGATAATTTACATGAACTCGGATTTGATCAACAGTGGTTAGATAACCAATTAACTACCAATGGATATGATAATGTAAAGCGTATACTTTACGCAGATTGGCGAGAGAGTGAAGGCATACATGTAAGTCCTAAATAAAATTTGTTAGGATAAGAGCACATCAATTTTCTTGGTGAATATAAACTTTAGTCTTCAACAATCAGGCGCTTTAATGAAGTAACTAAAGCCTAATTTTTCACTTATAACACCGAGAAATTAGACTTTTTATATTTTGATTTCCTTAACGTTGTAAATCCGCATTTTCCTGACGCTACCCCTACTAAATCAAATAAAATTTAAATATTCCTGTTCTGTTTGGTACGATTGAAAATGCCAGCTTCAACCATCCTTTAACAAAAATGGTTCTATATAAAAATAACAGAAGGGTGGTGTTCAAACGATTATCATTCATTTCTTTTCAACTGAAAACTGCTATAAAACCATTTTCCCATTGATTGGCACTAGCCTTCACAGATTAAGTGCTTTAAAAACTTTCTTCCTGTACTCTAAAGACATCAGAAATAAACTGTACTAAGTTTAATATCGGATGCTTCCAAAACTTTCTGGATACGATTCTTCTCGAGGTGTCATGTGACTGATCCATCTCCTACGAAGTCTTGTAAGCTCTCGAAGCTCTTCTAGAGAAACGAAACATTATATATATTCACCGGTACGGTATCTATACTATAGGCAGAGGTGCTTTATTTTCATTACTAGGTTGCGCTCAAAAGAGCATGAATGTTTACTAACCAACTTCACACAAAAAGCTGCTCCACTGAAGCTGACTAGCTTTTTTCACTCTGCCAATCTTTGGAGAGTGAGAGCTTCGTCAGACACTTCTAGTAAAGTCAGCCTCTTTCGCTTCATGCATTAATCAATATAAACAAAAACATCCTCATCAACGATTTCAACATCGTATCGCTTTACACAGCCTTCATCCGGTGCTTGCACGAGTCCATCCCTCACATTTATTTTTCGATCATGTAGGGGGCAAAAGACATGCTCACCACTCACGATCCCTTCTGAGAGTGGCCCTCCTTTGTGTGGGCATTTATTTTGGAGGGCATGAATGCTATGATCAGCTTGTAAAAATAGGGCAAGCTCTTCTTCTGCCACTTGTACTCTCTTTCCTATCCCAATTGATAAATCAGACACTTGTGCTATTTTTACTTTTTTCGCACTACGAACTGAACTCATATGTCTCCCCCTCTATTAATGAATGACCTCAACTTTCCTCGTCTCAAATAGCTCTTTTTGTTTGTCCTCGCTATCAACAATTTCTTTCCATGGATCTTTACGATTAGAAAGAGCAATGTCCATTCTTTTATTTAATGCCTTGAAATTCTCTTCATCCTCCAGAATCACCTGTTTCATATGATCCAAGCCGACTCGTTCAACAAAATGAGACGTGCGCTCTAGATATCTAGCATTTTCACGGTAATATTGCATAAACGCACTAATCGTCTCAATGATTTCTTCTTTCGTCTTCACCTTACAGAACAGGTCTCCAGCACGAAGATCAACACCACCATTACCAGCTACATATAGCTCCCAAGCACCTTCTACTCCGACAATACCAAAATCTTTAATGCCAGACTCAGCGCAATTTCGTGGACATGCCGATACAGCCATTTTCACTTTATGAGGTGTATTAATGTACTCAAATTTTTTCTCAAGCTCAATACCAAGCCCAATTGAATCTTGTGTACCAAAACGGCAGAACTGCTCGCCTACACACGTTTTAACTGTGCGAAGCGCTTTTGCGTAAGCAGAACCTGATCTCATTCCTAAATCGCCCCACACTTTTGGTAAATCCTCTTTCTCAACACCAAACAAATCGATACGTTGTCCTCCTGTTACCTTTAAAAGAGGAATATTATACTTGTCTGCAACATCAGCAATTTTCCGTAATTGCTCTGAGTTGGTAACGCCGCCGTACATTCTCGGTACGACCGTAAATGTTCCGTTATGATTAATATTGGCGTGAACACGCTCATTAATGAAACGTGACGTATGATCATCTTTATTTTTAAGTGGATCAACCATACCTAAGTAGTAGTTAATAGCTGGGCGACATTTCGAACATCCTTCATCAGATTTCCATCCAAGAACATTCATTACTTCTCTTGGATAAGATAAGCCTAACTCACGAATTTCAGCAACGACTTCCTCGTGCGTAAAGTCGGTACAACCACACATTGGTTCTTTCACATTTGTCAGAGTTTCTCCTGTTGTTAGCGTTAATAGATCGGCTACCAGTGGTTTACAACCTCCACATGATCGTGAAGCATTGGTACATTGTTTTACTTCTTCAACAGTTGTTAATCCTCGTTCTGTAATTGCTGTACAGATATCCCCTTTTGAAACCCCGTTACAACCACAGATTGTTTCGCTATCTGCCATTGCCACTACTGCACTTACTTTCGACTCTGAACCATTCTCTGACGGGAGTATGGCCACTTTACTCATTTCAGAAATATCTTGCCCACTTCTCATCATTTGAAGAAGACGAGGTGAATCGGACGTATCACCAAATAAAACCGCCCCAATGACTTTGTTATCTTGAACTACAACTTTTTTATAGATCCCTTCAAACTCATCATGTACACGAATCGCCTTCGTTTGTTTATTATCTTGAAATGATCCAGCTGAGAACACATCGACACCAGATACCTTTAGTTGCGTATAAACGATGGAGCCTTGGTATCCAGGTATTGTTGTATTTTCTCTTAAACAAATATGGTCAGCTAATACTCTCCCTTGCTCGTACAGCGGCGCAACAAGTCCATATGCAATGCCTCTATGCTCCGCACATTCCCCAACTGCATACACATTTGGCGCACTCGTTTGCATGTAATCATTTACAACTATCGCTCTGTCCGTTTTTAAACCACTTTGTTGACCCAAAGCAATATTTGGTCTAATCCCTACAGCCATCACAACAAGGTCGGTATCGATACTCGTTCCGTCCGTGAAACGAATACCTTCTACACGCTTTTTGCCGATGATTTTCTCTGTATTTTTCTTAAGGTGAAACTTCATTCCTTGTGCTTCAAGCTCTTCCTGTAACATTTTCCCTGCAGGTTCATCTAACTGCCTCTCCATTAAATAATCGGAAATATGAATGACGTCCACTTGCATATTTAAATTAAGTAAGCCTCGTGCCGCTTCTAAACCTAACAAACCTCCACCAATGACGACAGCTTTCTTATAATTCTTCGACGTTTCAATCATCGTTTCACAATCTTTAATATTACGAAAAGCAATGACCCCTTCTTTATCCGCTCCTGGCAATGGAAGCATAAACGGGTTTGACCCCGTTGCGAAAATTAATTTATCGTAATAGCACTCCGTTCCGCTTTTGCTATACACAATTTGTTTTTTTGTATCTACTTTCACGATAGGATCTGCTGTATGGAGCGAAACCCGATTTTCCTCATACCAATCATAATCATTTAAGACAATATCACTAACATCCGCATCTCCTTGCAAAACTGAGGATAACAAAATACGATTATAGTTCGGATGCGGTTCTTCCCCAAAAACCGTCATGCTATAGCGTTCTGGATCTTTTTTCAATATTTCCTCTAGTGTACGAATCCCTGCCATTCCATTACCTATTAGTACCAGCTTTTCTTTCAAAATGATCCTCTCCTATTCATAAACAGCATGAATGACCGTTCTATCTTTATTAACATCTTCTGTTAATTAACAGTGTAAAGGAATACGAACTCCCAATGTGAGAACGTGTTATATATTCTCACATCTATTTTCGAATAATCAAATAACTATATGACTTTCTTCACCTAATGATTGACGTAATGCCTTTCTTATACATAGAAATAGGAAATCCATTTTAGCGGATTTCCTATTTCTATTATTTATGAATTTGTTACCATCTTTAAGCGATTTAACATTCACAGTGGTCACCTTAAATCCTGGCATTCTACAGATTGGATCTAATTCTTTCGACACTAAGTTATTCACATTTTGAGCGTCTGCCCAGTGGAACGGGACAAAAACAGTGTCTTGACGAATGTCATCAGATAATAGACTTCTAACCTCAATTTTTCCTCTTTCGGATTCTATTTGAACTAGCATATTGTCACGAATTCCATACTTAGTAGCTGTCTCTGGATGAATTTGAAGATGAGATTCTATATTCCTAGCAGCTAAAGCAGCACTTTTCCTTGTTTGAACTCCTGTTAAGTAATGTGCCATAATCCTTCCTGTCGTCAAATACAGCGGGAATTCGTTGCTGGCCTTTTCTTTAGGCACATCTGACTCATTTGAAACGACAATCATGCTTCCTTTTTTATCAGGATGATGGAATGAATCAGCAAATAAAGTTTCCGTACCCTCATGTTCAAGAGTGGGACACGGCCAGAACATCCCATCGTTTTTTCGTATCCTTTCATACGTAATGCCATAATAATCAGCTATCCCGCCTCGACTTGCGATTCTCAGTTCATTAAATATTTCCTCTGCTGATGCAAACGGAAAATATTTCTGTTTACCCATTACTCGAGAAATCTCACATAAGATCTCCCAATCATGCTTTGTTTGACCAGGCTTTTCTTTTGATGCTTCTCTTAGCGTGACACGCCCTTCTAAGTTCGTCATCGTTCCTTCGTCTTCTAAATAAGACGTTGTCGGTAAAATTAAATCAGCTAATTGACCAGTTTCTGAGATGAACATATCTACGCTTACAAGGAATGTTAACTTCTTTAATGCATTTTTGACGAAAGTAGCATTTGGATTCGAAACGATCGGATTTGATCCCATAATGAACATCGCTTTAATCTCGCCCTCATGGACTTTCTCAAACATCTCATAAGCCGAGACCCCTTTTCGAGGTAGATCTTCCTTTGCAATCCCCCATACGTTTGCGATATATGCTCGGTGTTCTTCGTTTTCAATCGAACGATATCCAGGTAA
This sequence comes from uncultured Bacillaceae bacterium, assembly GCA_963838465.1. Taxonomy (GTDB): domain Bacteria; phylum Bacillota; class Bacilli; order Bacillales; family Bacillaceae_D; genus Halalkalibacter. The sequence goes on along the minus strand of CAWIQZ010000007.1, from coordinate 9,543 downwards.
TTGATCGGCTTTTTGTCCGTGCTCACGGCCCCCTTGCCCATTTGCTTGACCAGTGATTGCACCGTAACCACAGCTCGGCTTGCCAACTTTCCCTGTCACCATCAGGACATTCAGAAGATTCCGCACCGCCATATACCCATCTGTTTGTTGTTCAATTCCTCTAGCTGTGAAAATCATCCCTGTCTTCTTTGCACCAAAGATTCGAGCTGCCTTTTGAATATCTTCAACTAGTACACCTGTACGTTTAGAAATATCTTCTAATGCAATCGTAGAAAGAAACGTTTCAATCTCCTTAAAACCCTTTGTTCTTTCTTCTATAAAAGAGGTGATCTGTATATCCTTCATCTAGTAGTACCTTCAGTAATCCATTCGCTAAAGCTGCATCTGTCCCTGGCTTTATTTGTAAATGAAGATCAGCTAATTTCGTTGTCTCCGTCTTTCTGGGATCAATAACAATTAAATATGCACCATTTTCTTTTGCTCGTTCAAAATAAGGCATAATTGTCGGCTGACACTCAGCAATATTCGTCCCTGATAAAATCATACAATCCGTTTCCTCAATTTCAGCTAAGCGATTTGTTAGCCCTCGGTCAATACCAAATGCTTGATTAGCCGCTGATGCTGCTGCGGACATACAGAAACGACCATTATAATCAATGTATTTCGTTCCAAGCGTCACTCTGGCAAACTTACCTAGCAAGTATGATTCTTCATTCGTTAAAGATCCTCCACCATATACCGATACCGCGTTTAGTCCATACTCTTTTTGGATGTCACTAAATTTTTCTTTTATAAGTGCTAACGCCTGCTCCCACGTAATTTGCCGGAAGCGTCCATTCACCTTTAATAAAGGATGTTTAATTCGGTCTCTATGAGTCGCATGCTGATGGGCATTCAATCCTTTTACACAGAGACGTCCCTCTGATGTTGGATTGTCTTTTGCTATCGTTTTATACCTTTTTCGCGTGACCACTGATTGTTCAATGACCTGCATTTTGCACTGCATGCTACAAAATGGGCATTGGGTATCATAGATTTTCTCCGATTGGACTTCCTGCTGCTTCGTTCGAAAGTATTTTAATAAAAGGTCTGTCATCGTCTCACATCCTTTCGTTTTCACTTTTATAGCTATACTGAAACTTAGATCGTTCTCTCTTAATTTGTTACACTTTTTTTATATCTTTCTTTTCATTCAATGCGTCTCTCCGAAGTCGTTCCAGTAAATCTTCACGCAGATCAATATCAAATATGACCTCTCGTACATGAATCATACCTACCCTTTCCATCCACTCTTTTAGCGTTTCTAGATAATTAGCCGTCTCACGGTAATACTGCACCAACGCGGTCGTGATCGACATCGCAGCTTCATTGTTGTCTACTATGCATAGAAGCAATCCGTCTCCACCAACTGACCACCTAGGTACATCTCCCATCCTCTATTCATCTTAATCACAGCTATATCGTGAAGTTTAGTCTCTAGACTATGTTCACTCGCAGAGACACTTACTGTGATATGTTGAGGTGTATGTAGGCATTCTAGCTTTTGATCAAGTTCAACAGCGAGCTGAAGAGATTCTTTCTTATCATACACAGAGCTCGATCCACTTATATACGTTCTCACGCTTTGAACCGTGTGCTTATACAGAGTCTTTTTTTCCATACCTAGTTCTCGCATGACTTCTTTTAGGTTCGCCTTTTTAACACCTATTAGATTCATTCGTTGATTAGGTGAGAGCACAACCGAAGAAATCTCATACGTATCCATTAACTGTGTCATTTTACGCAAATGATCTGCTGATGCCATTCCCCCGTACATTTGTGGAGTAACGGTATACGTTCCATCATCTTGCAAGGACACACCAAGATATTTCCCTGTCGTCACTCGTTTGTCATGATCTTCTGAATAGATCATCCCTAAATAATAATGAACGGCTGCTGTACAAGTTGAACATCCTTCTAAGCTGATCCAATCAAGTTGTTTTCTGACATCATCGATCGTTTTCAGTTGCCTTAGTTGAATCTCCTCGACTACCTCGTTTTCGGTTAACGTCGTACAGTCACATAATGTTTTAGCCTCAATAAATTCATCAAAATCATCACTTTTCGTATAATCGAGTATCTCACAAACGAGTGATTTACAGCCGCCACAAGATCCAGAGGCTCTAGTCGTTTGTTTAATTTGATCTACCGTCGTTAGCCCATTTGTTTGAACAGCCTCGAGAATGACTCCTTTTGACACATTATTACACTGACAAACCACATCAGATTGTTTCATAAGAGCAATTCTATTTTCACCACTAGTTAATGATTGATTTAAAACAGTAGCTTTGACTACTTCCGCTTGTTCTTTTTTCGCAATGAAATCAATTAATTTGGACCCATCACGTGTATCACCAAACAACACGGCTCCAATTACAACTCCATCTCTAAAGACGATCTTCTTATAGATGCCTTCTACTTGATCTTGTATATTTACACTCTTTGTTTCCTTATAATCTTGGAATTCTCCCACAGAAAAGACATCTATACCTGAAATTTTCAGTCCGGTGGAAAGTAGCGACCCTTGGTAACCCCTGCTCGATTTTCCACAAAGATGCTTCGCTAATTCCTTGCCCTGTTCATAGAGTGGTTTGACTAACCCGTACACGATCCCGCGATGCTCCACACATTCTCCAACTGCATAAATATCTGGATCACTTGTCTGTAGGTGATCATTTACGATAATCGCACGATTTGTTTCTAATTCACTCTCAATAGCCAATTGAATATTTGGCCTTACCCCTACAGCCATTATGACAAGATCAGCCTCTACTTCTTGACCATCTTTAAAACGAACCGCTTCTACTCGTCTTTCACCAACTAGTTCTTCAGTCTCTTTATTGAGTAGAAAATGCATCCCTTGTTTTTCTAATTCATGCTGCAACAGTTTCGATGCTGTCACATCAAGCTGTCTTTCCATTAAACAATCCCCGAGATGGACGACGTCGACTTTCATTCCTACATTCAAAAGTCCTCTTGCTGCTTCTAACCCAAGTAAGCCCCCGCCAATCACTACTGCTTTTTTATATGACTTCGAGGCTTCCAGTACCTTCTCACAGTCTTCAATCGTTCGAAATGAAAGAACCCCTTCTTTTTCACTGCCTGGCACTGGTATCATAAAGGGTGTAGAACCAGTCGCGATAATAAGCTTGTCATATTCCACAATTCGATCTTTATCCGTTCGAACCACTTTTTGGTCCCGATCGATCTTAACCACCGTCTCACCTGCATAGAGCTCAATCTCGTTTCGCGCATACCACTCATGATGATTAATGACGATATCCTCTATCGTTGTCCTTCCCTGTAAAACAGAAGAAAGCAAGATTCGATTATAGTTAGCATGAGGCTCCCTTCCAATCACGACGATATTAAATGTATCTGGTTGAATGTTGATGATCTCTTCGGCACAGCGAATCCCCGCCATCCCATTTCCTATAATCACTAGCTTTTGATTTCCCATCGTCAACCTCCAGCACCTTTTCATATCCGACCTATGGATGTTAAGAGCATCCTATTTATTGCTTCCTATTATGGCATAGCTCCTTTCAAAAAAAATTAAGTGTGTTATATCTTTTCACATACAATATGACTGACACTTCGATCAATATCAAGACACTAGGAGAAGTGAAAGAAGCATCGGCATGGACTATTTTTCTAATAAGTAAGGAATATACAATAAGACAGCTCACTCACTAAAGTACTGAGCTTCTTTTATCATTCATCAATTATTAGTAAACTACTATTTCCTCGCTTGGTAGGTTCATTGTTGGTGCTATTCAATTGTTCTTGAGTAAACGTTCTTTATCATATTCGTTTCATATACATGACTTCTCAATTTGTTATTGGTATGTTAGAAGTAGCTTCCCATTTTGCAAATGAGTTCAAACAGAAAGAGATGATGTTAATGGATATTCATTCAATCGGCCAAAATATTAAATTTCACCGTACTCTTAAAGGTCTAACACAAAATGAACTAGCAGAAGGCATCTGCACTCAAGCACAAATCAGTAATATTGAAGCGGGGAAATTCATCCCTCTTTCTACAACCCTTTATGAATTATCAAAGAAACTCGGAATAGATATGAAGCAGTTTTTTATCGAAGCCACCAATCCACGCTATGATTACGTTCAAGACTTTATTACAGAGGTTAGGAGATTAACTGTCGCTAGAAAGTATGATGAAGTCTATCAGCTGATTCTAGCTGAAGAAAGTAAGCCGATCTTTGATAACATTGAATTAAAGCAATTTATTTTATGGCACAAAGGCTTTTCCTCTGCCTTTGTTTTAAAAAATTATTCGAATTCATTAGCTCTATTAAAGCAATCTCTAGAGCTGACTCAAAGAGGTAAAAACAACTATTCGCAAGAGGAGGTGCAAATTCTTAATGCGATGGGAATTGTTTACGATATAAGCGGTTCACCTGTTGCATCTATTAAATATTATGAAATCGCTTTAAGTGCTTTTCAGTATAATCCTTCCATCAATCCGCAAATCAAAATTAGGATTCTCTATAACTATTCAAAAGCTCAAACGACTCTTCATAATCTTGCTGAAGCGATATCATTATGCAGCACGGGAATTGACATTTGTTTAAAAAATGAAGTGTTATACCTTCTAGGCGAGTGCACCTATCAGAAAGGATACTGTTCGATTTTATTAGGTGAAAAGGACGAGGGAGTTAAGCATATAGAGGATGCTATTTTCCTTTTTAAATTACAGGGTAAGAATGATTTAGCCGAAATAGCGAAACAACAAATGAAAGAAGCAATAAGCCTTTCATAGCTTATTGCTTCTTTTTTATTTTTCATTAACCTGCATGTGGCAAATTAAAAATGGTTACATCACCAGCCGCAGCAACGCTTCCTGGATCGACAAGTGCACCTGCTCCTACTAGGAATGCACCTACCACTAGAGCAACAAGTATTTTTTTCATTCCTCACACCTCCTTTTCTAATAGTATAAAAGAATGAAATCTTCTATACTTTTTCCTTCCCAACCATTGTCGTGATGTGAGATCGGTGCAAACCAACCGTTTTCCCTTATCTCTCACAAAATATAAATAAACTAATATTAAAACTATTTCAATAACTATAGGAGTCCCAAGATTAAAGCACTCTTTTTTGCAATAGTTTACGGAATTGTTCTGTTCCCAAAGGCTTACTAAAGTAAAAACCTTGTATTTCATCACACTCTAGTTCCTTTAACATGTTTAAATGCTGCTCTGTCTCAGCACCTTCAGCTACAACGCGAATATTTAACTCTTTAGCCAATTGAATCACACAGCGAATAATGGCGATGTCTTTATCATTATTTTGCATACCATGAATAAACGATTTATCAATTTTTAACGTATCAATTTCAAACTTCTTCAAATAAGAAAGAGAGGAAAAGCCAGTCCCAAAATCATCTAAAGCTACTTTTATTCTTTTCTCATTTAAATATTTTAAGGCATCCGCCATGATTTTTTCGTTTTTGATAATGGCTCTTTCAGTGATTTCAATTTCAATTAAATGAGATTCGATATGATGTTGCTCCAGGAGATAAGATAATGTTCGATCCCAATTTCTTCTTAGGAATGTTTGTGCAGATAAATTCACAGAAATAGGAACAATGATATGAGAACCATCTTCTATCCATTCCTTCAATTGTTCACAAACATGACGCAATACCCACTCTCCAATATCAGAAATGAGTCCACTTTGCTCAGCCAAAGGGATAAACAAACCTGGTAGCACTCTTCCCCATTCAGGATGATTCCACCTTACTAAAGCTTCAGCGCTAACAATTTCATTTGTTACGACATCAACTCGTGGTTGAAATTCCACAAATAATTCATTTTGAACTAATGCTCGTCGTAAGTCAGACTCCAGTTTGATATTCATTTCTCAGGTCATGTTTCATCATTGGCTCATAGATTTGATAGGAGTTATTTTTTAAGTCCTTAGCTAGGTTTAAAGCCGCATCGGCATTATTCAATAGTATGTGCTATCTTCTCCATCTGTCGGAAAGGATGTAATCCCAATACTAGTCGAAACAAAGAGTTCAAACTTCTCAATGTGAAATGGTCGTTTCAGAATCTTTAGAACTTTCTCGGCGCAATTTAGGACATCACGATGATCACTAATATTTCTTACCACCATCGCAAATTTGTTTCCTCCTACTCGTGCTAAAAAATCGTCCTCCTGCAAGATCGAGGAGAGCCTCGCAGATAAGGCCTGCAATAAACGATCACCAATTGAATGACCTAACGTTTCATTTAAATACTTAAATCGATCGATATCTACGTGTAAAAGAGAAAAAGTGAATCCACTCCTCGCTGTTTGACCATCTCATTCAATCTTTCTTTCAATAACCGATTATTAGGCAATTCTGTTAAATAATCATAATATGCAAGCTTAAGCTTTTTCTCTTCAAGTAACTTCTGCTCTGTGATATCGGCAACAACGCCATCTAACCGAATAAGCTCGCCCTTATCATCTAAAATCGGAATTGTATAATCCTGAACCCAACGAATATCCTTATTCAGATGAATGACTCGATATTGATGCTTTATTTTCGTCCCTTTAAAAAGCAATTGCTGTTTTTCTTGATAGCTTTCTCGATCATCAGGATGGACAAAATCATACCAATTCATCTTCTGTTCCTTAAATACCTCCGCTGAGACGCCTATCAAATCGACTAAAGAATTAGAGACGTAAAACAAATCCAACTTTTTAACATCAGCTGACCATAATACATTATCGATATTTTCATAAATATTAACAAGTTGTTCTTGGTTCAATTTCAACTGATCTTTTGTTTTTTTGAATTCTGTTATATCGTGGATAATTCCAAGAATACCGACTATCTCATTTCCAATTGAGACTTGCACATAAAAAACGTCTAGTAGGATCTTATCAATTGATCGATTATTCACCCTATTAACACTTATATTCACTGGATGTTCGATCACTTCCGTAAACCACTTATCATCACCTAAATCAAATGTCTCATGAATAAATTGACTAAGCTGGTGAACAATCGTAGCATCATCGCAACCAAGAATACGTTTAGCCGAGTCATTGCAATAGCGTATGGTACCATTTAAATCAATATAATACACTCCGTCGGGATAGTATTTAAAAAAACAGTTAAAGAAATCATCATTTGTATCTAATTCTTTTAAGAAGCCGTTTTGATCAGATTTATTATGCTTAATCAACTCGATAAACTCGTTGATTTTACTCATTTAAATCCTCCCTCTTCGACAAACTCTATTTTCATTCACATAAGCATATAAGTCGTTCTTACACGTTCTCTACATGTAGCCTTATCAATCCATTCATATCTTCATTTATTTTATCATATTTAACTTTCATCAAAGTCACAATGCATCTTTAATTGTCGTTTATTGGATTTAAATGGGTAATGGTGATGCCTGAATGATCATACTAGTGCATCATAACCATTAATCATTTATAGAACGACCTTCATTTTAGCCGGTCCTAACGATTAGAAAACTTGGCTTATCGCCAAGCTTTAATTTCGAAAGCCTTAGTTGCACTCATACTTTAATCCTTTGCCCTCGTGATAAGGGTACTTGCCTACGGAGGTAGGTACTTGGCGTTGCCTACGTGATGTAGGTACCTGGCGTTGCTCACAGGACGTGAGCGCACTTAGCGAAGTTTCCTTTCTTCAGGACGTGAGCGCTTTTAGCGAAGTTTCTGTGAAGTTAAACTTAAAGTGCAAAAAGTGATAGAGAGCATATGCCCCTATCACTTCTTTATCAATTTCGTAAGATCACTGAAAATACACTCTCAACCGAAAATAACTACCCTAGTTATAGAGAAGTTATTTTTTCTTATGTATTTTTGATGCTTTTATGTATCGTTTTAGCTCTTGATAAAACTGTTCTCTAGTACCTGCCAGGATTACTAATACAAGATTACCCTCATCATCCCAGTTAATAGTATAAGCTATTTCATAATTAGTACGATTATGGTAAATATCATAACCATAAACTCCAGCTAAATCCCCTTTTTTAGCTTCACCTGCACTAAAGGGATCTAGCTGGATTTCTTCAAATGCGTCCTTAAACTTTTTTCTTAAAGGTTTATCTTTTAACTTTTTAATAAAATTGTCAGTGGCTGGTGATGTTATTAAATCAAATTTCATCTTCGGCATCTTCCCCAAAAAGATCATCAATTGTAGTTCTTCTACCCTTAGACTTTGTTTCGGCCACTAATGATTCAACAGCACTCCCTATTTGTCCTTTACGGTGCTTAAACTCTACTAGTAACTCATCCCCGCTATAACCCTCAGCAACAAGATCAGCTAAAATATTTTCAGAAAAATCCTCGGAATTTTCACGTGTCGGTTTTAGTACTATATAATTACCATGCAATTCTAGAGTTACTTCTTCTCCAATGTTTAAAACTTCATGAAACTCCTTAGGAATACTAATCTGCCTCTTACTAGAAACAGAAACACGTTTAACCTTTTTAGGACGTGACATGGTAACTCTCTCCATTTCTTTTTGTGTCATTACCATAAGCTATGCCCTCCTTGCATCATTTTATACCAAATTCTTTACTTTTTGGTTTCTTGGTTTCTTGGTTTCTTTACTTCTTGGTAATATGATAACACATCTAACCCAATTTGGGGTAGTAATATTACCCAAGCCAAGAGAGAAAAGAAAAAGAAAACGTAAGCCCGAACTATAAAAAATAGGCGCACCTTACCGGTACGCACGACAAACAGCCGTATATCTCGATTGTTTTATCGTAAATACGGCTGTTTTATCTTCTTTTGCATTCTAACTGGATCTTTTTTGACCAGGGCATGTATTGATTTAAAATTCCAGGGTTTTGATGGATATCGATATTCGGTAGGTCCGTCAAAAGTTTTTTTATGTATTCATAGAAATCCACACCGTTACTTTTGTCGGTTTCTGCGATACTTAAACAGATAGCGTTTGCTTTTGCCCCTGCTTCGCTGACCGAAAAGAGCCAATTTTTCTCCCGATAACATTGGGACGGATGGCGTTTTCGGCTGGATTATTATCAATCTCAACGCGACCATCGTTCAAGAATACTTTGAGTCCATTTGCTCGGTTCAATGTGTATTCAGCTGCCTTTGCGAGGGCATTCTTTCCGAAGAATGGTGATGTGTCAATCCAGTTAAGAAATTTCTCCACGATTGGCTTCGAGTATTTTTGGCGTTTTTTTTTGCGCTTGCTCGGAGACAATGTTTAAATTTCCTTTGTTGCTTTCTTAAGCGTTTCATATAATCTAATTTATCTTGTGGCAAGAGCTCTGCTTGAATATCGTTTACGGCCAAGACGCTTGCCAACCGCATGCGCTGTCCTATTGTTATCGCCTGTAAGCATAATCGTCTTTTTAATCCCTAATCTAAGCAGCTTTTGAATCACGTTTGGACTCAATTCTCGTACTTCATCTGCTACAGCTAAGTTCGCAAAAATTCGAGACTCCGCACCCATCATCTAGTCAACATTATATTTATAT
>CAWIQZ010000006.1:0-288086 GCA_963838465.1 uncultured Bacillaceae bacterium | reverse complement strand
TTCTCGATCATCAGGATGGACAAAATCATACCAATTCATCTTCTGTTCCTTAAATACCTCCGCTGAGACCCCTATCAAATCGACTAAAGAATTAGAGACGTAAAACAAATCCAACTTTTTAACATCAGCTGACCATAATACATTATCGATATTTTCATAAATATTAACAAGTTGTTCTTGGTTCAATTTCAACTGATCTTTTGTTTTTTTGAATTCTGTTATATCGTGGATAATTCCAAGAATACCGACTATCTCATTTCCAATTGAGACTTGCACATAAAAAACGTCTAGTAGGATCTTATCAATTGATCGATTATTCACACTATTAACACTTATATTCACTGGATGTTCGATCACTTCCGTAAACCACTTATCATCACCTAAATCAAATGTCTCGTGAATAAATTGACTAAGCTGGTGAACAATCGTAGCATCATCGCAACCAAGAATACGTTTAGCCGAGTCATTGCAATAGCGTATGGTACCATTTAAATCAATATAATACACTCCGTCGGGGTAGTATTTAAAAAAACAGTTAAAGAAATCATCATTTGTATCTAATTCTTTTAAGAAGCCGTTTTGATCAGATTTATTTTTCTTAATCAACTCGATAAACTCGTTGATTTTACTCATTTAAATCCTCCCTCTTCGACAAACTCTATTTTCATTCACATAAGCAAGAAGTCGTTCTTACACGTTCTCTACATGTAGCCTTATCAATCCATTCATATCTTCATTTATTTTATCATATTTAACTTTCATAAAAGTCACAATGCATCTTTAATTGTCGTTTATTGGATTTAAATGGGTAATGGTGATGCCTGAATGATCATACTAGTGCATCATAACCATTAATCATTTATAGAACGACCTTCATTTTAGCAGTCCTAACGATTAGAAAACTTGACTTATCGCCAAGCTTTAATTTCGAAAGCCTTAGTTGCACTCATACTTTAATCCTTTGCCCTGGTGATGAGGGTACTTGCCTACGTGAGGTAGGTACTTGCACGTAGTACTTGGCGTTGCTCACAGGACGTGAGCGCACTTAGCGAAGTTTCCTTTCTTCAGGACGTGAGCGCTTTTAGCGAAGTTTCTGTGAAGTTAAACTTAAAGTGCAAAAAGTGATAGAGAGCATATGCCCCTATCACTTCTTTATCAATTTCGTAAGATCACTGAAAATACACTCTCAACCGATGGCCACTCTACTCCTGATCATCACTCTTAACTCTTAATAATCTTAATCCATTTAATGTCACTAACAGTGTTGCACCCATATCAGCCAAAATCGCAATCCATAGCGTCAGCCATCCCGGAATCACCAAGAGCAGAGCTAATAGTTTTAACCCTAATGAAAAGCTAATATTTTGCTTGATAATCGTTAATGTCTTACGACTAAGCTCGACCGTATAAGGTAGCTTCCTTAAATCATCACCCATTAAGGCAACATCTGCTGTTTCTAGCGCTGTATCTGTTCCAGCGCCTCCCATCGCAATCCCGACAGTTGAAGCTACAAGAGCAGGAGCATCATTTACTCCATCCCCAACCATGGCCACATTTTTGTGTTGCGTTCTTAAGCGTTTCATATAGTCCAATTTATCTTGTGGCAAGAGCTCTGCTTGAATATCGGTTACGCCAAGACGCTTGCCAACCGCATGCGCTGTGCTTATGTTATCACCTGTAAGCATAATCGTCTTTTTAATCCCTAATCTATGCAGCTTTTGAATCACGTTTTGACTCGATTCTCGTACTTCATCTGCTACAGCTATGATCGCAAAAACTTGAGACTCCGTACCCATCATCATTACTGTTTTTCCTTGCTCCTGTAGGAATTGACTTTCATCTTTCATCTGCTGAGACAAAATACCTTCATTTATAATCTCTGAAAATAATAGAGGACTGCCAATATAATAAACCGTACCGTTCACACTACCCCTAATCCCTTTACCAGTTATTGCTGAAAAATCTTCAACCATAATCTCCTTGTACGAAATACTTTCTTCTTCAGCCTTTTTGATCACTGCGGAAGCAAGTGGATGCTGAGAACGATACTCGAGCGCTGTCATAACCGCTAGTATGTCTTGGCTATTCATTTGTTGATCATAGATAGTTAAGTCCGTAACAACAGGAACACCTTTTGTTAACGTTCCAGTCTTATCGAACGCAATGGCTTTAAGCGCACCCATTTCTTCTAAATAAATGCCCCCTTTAACAAGCACACCGTGTTTCGCCGCATTGCCAATAGCCGTCACAATGGCCACTGGTGTTGAGACAACTAATGCGCAAGGACAACCAACAACAAGAACAGCTAACCCTTGATAAATCCACGTTTCCCAGCTAGCTTGAAAGAACAAAGGAGGAATGATCGCTATTAAGCCCGCTATCAAAATGATTGCCGGCGTATAATACTTGGCAAACCGATCAACAAATGCTTGTGAAGGTGCACGCTCTTCCTGAGCCTCTTCGACGAGATGAATGATTTTGGAAATAGTCGTATCTTCAACATGCTTCGTGACTTCTACCTCAATTAAACCTTCTTCATTTAATGTACCGGCGAAAACCTCATCTTGCTCTAGCTTCTCAACTGGCACAGACTCTCCTGTAATCGCCGCTTGATTGACAGTAGAATGTCCTCTGGTAACGACCCCGTCCATCGCAATCTTTTGGCCAGGTCGGACAATCATAATATCGCCAATCGTAATATCATCTACTGGCACAAGCATTTCTTGTCCTTCACGGCGAATGAGAGCTTCTTTCGGAGCAATATCCATCAATGAACGAATCGATCGTCGTGCTTTATCCATTGAAAATCGTTCAAGCGCTTCACTAATTGCAAATAAAATGACAACAATAGCCCCTTCTGTCCACTCACCAATGATCGCTGCCCCAATGACGGCAATGGTCATTAATGTTTTCATATCGAATTCAAAGCGAACTAAATTCATCAGCCCTACTTTAAAAAGGGAATAGCCACCAATAACCATGGACAAGCCAAAGACTAGAACCGTAACAAGACTTTCTCCTCCGTTAACAACGTGAGAGAAAAACCCCAACACAACAAGCAGTGCCGACACGAGAACATGAAGATTATTTCTCCAAGAAGATTGTTTCATCTCTTCGATTACCTGAGGTCTTCCTGTATCTTGACTCAATTTCAAGTTCTCAAATGCACCTGCTTTTTCTAGATGCTCAATCGTCGTATGACCATAAACAGTTATTTTTGCCGCACCGAAATTTACTTTGGCATCATGAACACCTTGTAAGTCTTTTACATTTCTTTCAAACTTCCCAGCACAGTTGATGCACGTAAACCCTTCGACACGATAGACATGTTTTTCGTCGTCAAATTCTACTGCCTTAGTCACGGCCCCAGACCTCCCTTGCATGCACAAGCGCTGTTGTCATAACCATTTTGACATGATCATCGTCCAGAGAATAGAAAACCAACTTTCCTTCTTTTCGGCTTTTAGCAATGCCTAGCTTGCGAAGATGCCGCAAATGATGTGAAACGGTGGCCACTGTCGCACCAATAATCGTTGCCACATCACACACACAAAGCTCGTCTTCTTGACACAAAGCATACGCAATCTTCAATCTTGTTTCATCTGATAAGGCCTTAAAAATACTTGCAACAGGCAGCAAGTTTTCTTCTTCTACTAATGATGAAACACGTGTTACTTTCTCTTTGTCGTAACAAAAAATCTCGCATGTATCTTGTTGAACAATGAGTGATTTTTGATTCATCTATCCACCTCATTCAAATATCTATTTGATTAATAATATTTGTTTCATTATACTGCTAGTCAACATTATATTCAAATGGTTATTTGATTGTTACGTTTCTTCCATCCTAAAACGAAAAAGGCCGAAACAAAAATTCAATATTCCGTTTCAACCTTCATTTATGTTAAGTTATAAAAGGAATGTCTATCTTAATCTCGCTTTAATAAAAGGAGTGTAAACATGGAAAAAGTATTAGTATTTGGACACAAAAATCCAGACACAGATTCAATTTGTTCTGCTATTGCTTACGCAGACTTGAAGAAAAAATTAAACATGCATGCCGAGCCAATTCGTTTAGGTGAAATTAACGGAGAAACACAATTTGCGCTCGACTATTTTAACGTAAAAGAGCCTCGCTTAGTAGAAGCTGTCGCAAGTGAAGCCAAAGACGTTATTCTTGTCGACCATAATGAAAGCCAGCAAAGCGCTGATGATATTAATGAGGTTCGTGTCATCGAAGTCATTGACCATCATCGTATCGCTAATTTTGAAACGAGTGATCCTTTGTATTACCGTGCAGAGCCTGTTGGATGTACAGCGACGATTCTTTATAAACTTTACAAAGAGAATGAAATTGAAATCACAAAAGAAATAGCAGGACTTATGCTGTCAGCAATCATTTCTGATTCATTATTATTCAAATCACCAACATGCACAGAGGAAGATGTGAAAACAGCTCAAAAGCTAGCGGAAATTGCTCAAGTTGATAGTGAACAGTATGGACTTGACATGCTGAAAGCTGGAGCTGATCTTAGCGATAAATCAGTGAGTGAATTAATTTCCCTCGATGCGAAAGAGTTTCAAATCGATGATTACAAAGTTGAAATTGCCCAAATCAATGCTGTTGATTTAGATGAAGTGTTTGCAAAGAAAAGTGAGCTAGAATCAACAATAGACGCTGTTATTAAAGAAAAGAAGCTTGACCTTTTCCTCCTTGTTGTCACAGACATTTTAAATAATGACTCGAAAGTATTAGCTCTTGGTGTCGCAACAAATGCTGTAAACCAAGCTTTCAATGTTCAATTGGACAATAATGTAGCTCTTTTGAAAGGCGTCGTATCAAGAAAGAAACAAATCCTTCCACAAATTACGGATGCTTTGAAAAAATAATCACAAAGTAAAAAGGATAGCCCGAGCTATCCTTTTTACTTTGTCTATGATTCATTTGTAATATGATTTAATTCATCTGCCGTCATAGCTAGCTGTGAAGTCGCGTTATTGATCTCTTCAATAACGAGCGCCATGTTTTTAAGTTCTTTTTCGACATTTGAATTTTGAACATTGCTTTGTTCAGTTGATTGAACAATTTTTGCAAAAAAGTCACTTGTCTCTTGCAATCCGCTTGTACTTTCTTTGACTAAACTATCTATGTCTACAATATAATTAGACATCACATCGATTTGATCGTTCGTACGGACAATCAGCTCAGATACCTTACTAACGGAGTTCTTCGTTTGATCAGACAGCTTCCTTACTTCCTCTGCAACAACAGCAAAACCTTTACCTGCTTCCCCAGCTCTAGCAGACTCAATTGCTGCGTTTAGTGCAAGTAAGTTTGTTTGAGCAGCAATCGATTGAACTAAGCCAACGATTTCATTAATTTGTTCAGCTGTTGTTTTAAGTACATTCATTTCTTCTGAAATTTTCGCCATGTTATCATCGATTTTGGTAACTTGCTCAGACTGTTCTTGTAATTTCACTGCGCCTTCTTTTGAAATCATTTCTACTTCTTGGGAATGATTTGAGGTCTCTTGACTATATGTAAGAACTTCTTCGGATCTAGACTTTAGCTCGTCTGTAGCAGCGCTTGTCTCTTCTGATATAGCCGCTAATTCTTCAGCAGTTTCACTCACTTTGGCAACAAGTCGATCTTGTTTAGCTCGGTCTTCGCGAATAATTCGATCTGTTTCATTTTCATACGCTTCCAATACTAACTGCTGTTCAAAGTTTAATATTTTTGATACAGCTTTTATAGCAGCAAGACTTTCGTCGCGATCTTCATAATATTCATCTACAATATCAATAATCGATTCTAATAAGTCTTGAAACGCGCACATATACCATTTCGGCTGCAACCCAATTCTTACATGAGTGATGGCAATCGTCACTCGTTGCTTAATAAACTGTTCATCAATAACGCCACTAAACATTTCTTGAATATGCCTTTTCAATGTTACCTTCAGTCGTTCAATCGAGCTATGATCATTAATAATTGCTTTTAACCCACTGTTGAACTCTAAGTTTTTATAAAATTGATCGACAATCGATTCTATATTCTCCTCGATAAGAGGTTGCAGCCCTTTAACAAGAACCAAATCCTTTTTATTAAAATGAATCAGATCAAGTTGTATTTGGACTTCTTTTGATACCCTAATCGTCACGTCTTCTTCACTTACACGGTTTTCATTTGAAGACTGTTTAGCTTTTTTGTTTGATAGAAATTGAAGCTTCATGAATTCCCTCCTCAAATCATCCTTAATCCCTACGATAGCACTTCACTCAACCTTGAAAATATAATCAGTCCAACCAAATGCTAATGTCTTTATAACTAAATAATACCATATTTAAGAAACAAAAATATGACCTATTCTTACCATATTACAGATTTTCTCTGAACATTTCATGTAGTATCTTGCTACGTAACATCAACTTGATCTTTATAAAACAACAAAAAGACAGAGCATTATCGCTCCGCCTCCATTTTCATGATTTATCATTTATTGGACAGCTTTGTTCATAGCATTCATTAAACGCTCTTCAACATTTTTGCCAACTTCATTTAATTCTGCATTCCCTAAAAACTCAATGAGTGTTGTTGGCTTCGGCATCCCAATGTTGACTTGATCATTTTCAACATACACAACAACCTTACACGGTAAAAAATAACTAGCAAGAGGGTTTTTAGACAACACTTCGCTTGCGACCTTTGGATTACAAACCTCTAAAATTCGATACGTATGATCAATTTTGAAACCTTTTTCCTCTAACTTAGCATTCACATCAAAATTCCAAAGCACACCAAATTCTTCTTCTTTTAAAGCAACCTCTAATTTTTCTAGTGTCGTATCAAAGTTATAAGGTGAAGCAACTGTGTAATGGAACATATCTCAATGTCCTCCCTTCATAAATCTTTTCTTCATTATATCACATACCCACATGTGTATATACTCAAACACCATCCTTTTAAAGGAAAAGGAAATAAGCTAAACACATACGACCTCTAAGCATAGAATCGTAATAGTTCCACTCAGCTAAAAGATAACATAAATTAATTAAACATTTATTTAAAGACTGACATTTGTTAAAGGCTGCAGATCAAGATGATAGTCAACCTCAATCTCCATCTGCTCAAACATATTTATCCACTCTTCTTCGCTCATTGTTTTTTCAAAAGGTTTTTTTGTATGACTTCCAATTTCCAAAGGATCAATTTTCCATTCCTGTAGGTGATTCAATAACTCGGTTGTATGTGTTTCCAAGTAAGATTCAATCTCGTTACCCACTGCCGTTAATTCATTAACCTCATGTATGTTTTTATCGCCCTTATACTCCTCGATTCTCGCTGATAGATCTATATCAATTGAAAGTAACGAATTATTTTGTTCTATGTTCATATCAACATTTGCACGTATATGGCCTAAACTAAGAGATAATTCTGTTATTGGTAATAGTTTTAGAAAATGATCATTACCTATAATTTGCATAATACTTTCTTCTACATTTTGAACAGTTGCAATTAATTTATCCTCATTAAAAAGAGCTGTCCCTTCATATGTGAAATTTTCTTTATCAACTTTAAAAAATGGCAAAATGGGATCTTCTAATGGCGTGTATAAATTGTTCTTGAATTCATGAAGATTGACAACGGTCATTTCACCATGCTTATCTTTTTCGTAATGTTTAAACATTCGGTATAGAAAATAATCAAGGTTTTCTTGCTTTTCAATTTGGCTGTTTATGTATTCTTCAAATCCCCCTCTTACGACCGCAAGATAAAGCCGTTGTGAAATATCAGGATCTATTAATACCGTATTGATGATTGGCATTATCCCTTCTTTTGCAACCTCTTCACTAATTAACAACATGCGAAGCTGTCCAACCTTTAATTCTCTGTAATAAACTAAGTTAAAATTCTTTTCACCTTCTTTTAAAAGGTCTGCTGGTAAAGTAAGCAAGCGTTTTTTTTCATTAATCAAGGGCGGCACTAATGTACTGATTTCTAGATCACTCTTTTTCCCTTTATCAATTGACAAAAAGATAACCGGAGCAATTTCTTCGATCATATTATTTTCGACAAAAGGAGAGCAACCTGCTGTTAAAATGACTATACTAATAAAGACTGTCTTCACGATTTGTTTACTATATCGCAATCTAAACACGCCCCTTGCGTTTCATCGCTATATAAAGAAGTAATGGAACAAAGAAGTATGATAAAGCTCCAAACCAAATTTGCAAGTCTAACCAAAAGATTTGCTTTGTTGGATCCTTCCAAATCCACGCATTTACAATAAATAAACTAATTAAAATGATCAAAAAACAAATAGAAAATCCCATTCGAGTCGTCTGTTTCTGCCAATTTCCCAGCATGATTCGAGCAGCGCCATAGAAAAATAGTAAAAAAAGAGCCGCAACAAACGAGATCAGAAACAGATAAACAGAGATAAAAATAATATCCTCTCGCTCAAAAATAGGAGACTGTAAATACCTAAGCATATGGATGAGCGGAAAGTTCGTTTTACTTAAATAATTCGATCCAAAGAACAACAATGAACCAACAAACAAAAACACATACTCTACAACAGAAATTCCATTGGCTATCGTGATGTGTTTTACCATTTTATCTTTCGCATTTAACCAAGGAGCCAAACAAATTAAATATTCTGCTCCTCCCAAAGAGGACCAGATAAATAGAAGCCTTTTCCAAGGGTTAAATGGGCTTTCTGTTGGAATTAAAGGATATAGGTCATGAAGCATGGCAATCGGCGGTTTAAAGAACGGAGCAAACAAAACAAACATCCAGATTGTACAGAAGAACGTAATAACACTAAAGCGTATCGTATTTTCCATCCCTCTAGTAGCAATATAACCACCGCATAATAAGAAAACAAAAATGAACCAATAAGCACTCGTTGAAGGGAAGATAAATTTATTCACGATTTCCACATAGCCAAGTATAATAACAGTTAATTTTAAGAATATGAACAACAAACCGATTGCTGCACAAATACGAACCGTCTTTTCACCAAATAGCTGAACATAACCTTGATACCCTTTCGCAGAAAATTTTGATGATAGCCATTTTGACAATACCATCAGATTAAGCTGCGATAGAATTCCTACACCAATGATCGCCCAAATCATATAGGGATCAATTAAATAACTAGGCATGATGATTATAAAGTAAACCAATTGCAGGCGATTCACTAGAAACAGCGCATATATTCCACCAAAGGTTGATGTCTTGCTAAATAATGCAAAGTCTTTCACATTCTCATCTCCTTTGGTTATATCTCCATTTCTTTAATGGATGTAAATGCTCAGGACGAACCTTCATCCAAGTGAGAGGACCACGAATAAATAAGTCAATCCAGTCTTTAAAATAAAATGGCGAAATTGGTGCAAAATAAGGCTGCTTTAGAGAGGTCATTCCATTCAGGTGAGCTAACATTCCAACCAATCCGATAAAAATGCCAATAAAACCCATAAATGAGGCTAACAACACGATAGTGAATTGAATTAGTGTGTTCGCTTTTGTCATTAAATAATTGGGGACTAAAAATGAAGCAATTGCAGATATCCCCATTAAGACAATTAATACTTTACTAGCAAAAGCAGCTTCCACCGCTGCTTGACCAATGACTATCCCGCCAATCATCCCTAATGTTTGACTTGATTTTGTCGGCATACGCAGACTCGCTTCTTTAATGATTTCCATAACGATTAAAATGAGCAACGCTTCCCAAAAAGGAGTAAAGGGCAATTTACTTCTCGATTCTAGTAAAACAAAAAGAATCTGCATCGGAAGCATTTGATAATGATGAGTTGTCAGTGCCACATAAATAGGAATGAGCGTCATAGAAATAATAAAACTTAAGTATCTAAGAGTACGTAAAAAACTTGCGACAAGCCAACGATTAATATAATCTTCAGGGGATTGAAACAAATGAAAAAATGTAATCGGCGCATTTAATGCAAACGGTGTATTTTCTACCAAAATCGTAAGCTTACCAACCCCTAATGCATAGGCACAAACATCAGGACGGTCTGTTTGCTGTAGTTGCGGGAAAATACTATGCTCATGATCTTCCATGAATATTTCAAGTTGAGATGAATCAAGAAACAGATCATAATTAATGCGATTAATACGCTCCCTAGCCTCTTGCACAAATTCTGGATTCGTTATGCCTTCGATATACATTAACACAACGGTTGTTTTACTTAGCGAACCAACTGCAAACTTCTCTGTTTTCAGCTCAGGCAAAGGAAGTCGTCTGCGAATCATCGTAATATTGCTATCCAATTGTTCACTAAAGCTATCCTTTGCCCCGTACAAAATCGTTTCTGTTTCAGATGACTCAATTGCACGACTCAGTGGATTTTCAAGAAGAACCGCCCACCATTTTTGTTGAAGACAATCATGAAAGAGAATAGCTCCAGCAAACAGCTGCTTCTGCGCTTCTTCTAGCGTGCCTACTTCCACTACTTTTGAAATCTGTAATGCATTCACGCACTGTTTTTTCATAGGATCTGTGAACGAGTGGCTCAATAATCGATTCATTCAGTCGTTCCTGATCGATTAAGGTTCTTATATAAACAAGTGGGACCTTTTGTTCTTTGTTCGTTTCTCGCTCGATGATTTCGGCATCATCCATGTTCGCTAACATTTCTTGTAGCGATTCTAACGTTAAGGCTTTTTCCGTGGTGTTTTGAGGTGGGTTCTTTTTGTGCTTGTTTTCTATATGGCTCTTCCATCTAAACATAAACATTCCCTCCCCCCTACTACCTTGTTATGTATTATCGATGACTTGCCGTTATTATGAGCAGGGCTGTTCCATTTTATGCAAATGATCAACAGGATCAGTCTCCATACCCAATTGTTTTCGCTTTATCATAATAAAAAAGCTTGTCGATTCATCCACTAAAATGGGACATCGACAAGCTTGATTATGAAAGTTTTTACACCTATATGATTTAAACGGAACATGACCCATCAGAACAATGAGCTTGATTCGATTCCTGAGTCACTGTTTTTTGCTCTTGTAATTCTTCCTTCTCACTCCATACTTTTTCCAAGGCTTCTTTAAAGGCTTCACTCGGCTGTGCACCAGAAACAGCATACTTTTGATCAAATACGAAGAATGGCACACCGCGTACACCAATTCGTGCTCCTTCTCCTTGGTCAGCATGCGCTTCATCTTGATACTCATTACCTTCAAGGAGAGCCGTTACTTCATTTTCATCAAGACCGACTTCGCCTGCAAGCCTCACAAGCGTTTGATGGTCCCCAATATTCAAGCCATCTGTAAAATAAGCCTTCATTAAGCGTTCAGTCAATTCTGCTGCTTTTCCATGCTTTTTGGCAAAATGCGCTAATCGATGCGCATCAAGCGTATTGGTTAATTGAACTGAATCAAATTGAAAGTCAAGCCCTACCTCTTTCGCTTGAAGCGCAACTTGATTATTCATTTCCTTGGCTTTTTCAAGACTCATTCCGTATTTCGCAGCAAGCATTTCATGGACATTCTGATCCACATCTCGCTTAGCTCCTGGATCCAGTTGAAAGCTTTTAAACTTCACTTCAACCTGATCTCGATGACTGAATCCACTCAATGCAGCTTCAAATTTACGCTTTCCAATATAACAGAATGGACAAGCAAAATCAGACCAAATTTCAACCTCCATTTGTATCCCTCCAATGGTTAAACCCATTTAAAATCTTTCTCGTTCCAACTGCAACGCTATTAAAAAACGGCAATTATTAAGCCTATTATAAAAAGATCGTCATGTCCAATCAACTATTCCGCTTACAAGCACGATTTTTTGGAAAAACTTAGCTTATCGCCAAGTCTTTATGGCGAAAGTCTTAGTCTTTTTTTAACTGTTCAGAAAGTTACCATGATTTTTAGACTTTCTGATTAGTTAAGAAAAAATACTTAGTTGAATCTGAGTTCCAGATGGATCTTTTGTCACGAAGACACCGTCTTTTTCTTTTACAGAAGATCCGATTGTCTGTAATTGCTCAACAATTTTAAGTCTCGCTTCCTCGTTTGGTAATACAAGCGTAAACTGTTTCATCCCGACACTATTTTCTGCAGGTGCAGGAACGCCCATGCCATTCCATGTATTTAATCCAATATGGTGATGATAACCGCCCGTTGAAATAAAGAGTGCCTGACCACCATATCTGCACACTACCTCAAACCCAAGGCCCTTAAGATAAAATTCTTCTGTTTTTTCAAATTCTGATACATGAAGATGAATATGCCCCATTAACGTCTCAGCAGGAAGACCTTCCCAAGTTTCTCCATGGCCTTCAGCAAGGATGTTCTGTACATCTAGCGCTTGAGTTGCCATTTCAACCTCATTGTTACGCCATTTCCACTTGTCTGACGGTCGATCGCTATAAATCTCAATCCCGTTCCCATCTGGATCAGCTAAATAAAGAGCTTCACTAACAAGATGATCTGATGCTCCTTGTAGCGGATAGTAATCTCGATAAAATGCTGGATCACTTTAGCTAAATCAGAACGAGTAGGTAACAGAAGCGCAAAATGATATAAGCCACTTGTGCGAGGCTGCTTCGGGATCACATCGTCTGGTTGTTCAATTGATAAGAGAGGCGTTTTTCCATCTGCTGTTAGGATAGCCTTTCCTTCTACTTTTTTTAATAGTTGAAACCCAATAATGTTTTGATAAAACGTAAGTGAGCGCTCTAAATTTTCAACCTTCAAGTCAACCTGACCGACAAATGTTTGTGGTGGCTCGTGAAATTCCTTCATTACTATCGACCTCCTAGTGAAATGTACGTGCTCTTATTTCAAATGAAAAATAACATGGTCTGAAGCAAATATTTAGTTTTGTGTTCGATTAGTTAGTTACTTTATGTAAGTAATTATATTTTAGTAATTAAATTTTGTCAAGTAACTAAATCACTTTTATAATGTAATTAATATTATCTTATGATATAATTTATTTATAGGAGTGATGTAAAATGAACAAATCTCTTATTTGTCCTAGATTCGAAAAAGCAATAACGATGTTAAGCCAGCGCTGGACAGGATTGATTATTTATCAGCTGCTTTCTGGTCCACAACGTTTCTGCACAATTGAATCTTCCATAGGAGTTAGTGGAAGACTTCTTTCAGAGAGGCTAAAGGATTTGGAGAGTGAAGGAATTGTGAATCGGGAAGTTTTTCCTGAAACACCTGTTAGAATTGAATACTCTCTGACCGAGAAAGGACTTTCTTTAGAACCTCTAATGAAAGAAATAGAACAATGGTCTCAAACTTGGTTAGAAATAGAACATACATCAGAGCAAGATGAAAGCCGGTTATCCTAAGAGATAATCGGCTTTTTTTCTTATTATTGAATAGCGTATGTTTTTATTTTGCGATACAAAGTGCTCCTTGAAATCCCTAGCTTCCGAGCAACTTCACTTAAATTATCTGTCGTTTGTAATGCGCGCTCAATTAGTTGCTTTTCATTTCCTTGAATCGTATCGTTTACTTTTCGCTCCGGCTTCTCAAAATGATGATATAGCTCGTTCGGTAAATGCAGGACATCAATTTTACTTTCCGCTTTAGCTAGTAGGAAAGCACGTTCAATCGTATTACGGAGCTCTCTTATATTTCCTGGCCATGAATAGAATTGTAGTACTTCAAGGGTTGCAGGTGTCGCCTTTAATGGGCCCTCTTTATAATAGGAATGAAAATATGCTAAGAAATCATATGTCAGTTCTTCAATATCTTCTTTCCGGTAACGTAACGGAGGAATTGTAATCGACATGACATTTAAACGATAATAAAGGTCTGAACGAAAAGAACCTTGAAAGGCAATTTCTTCTTTTAAATTTCGATTTGTTGCAGCAATGATTCGAACATCAATTTGGCGTTCTTTATTATCACCTATCCTTGTTAATTTTCTTGTTTCAAGTACTCGTAGCAATGATACTTGTAGATCAAGTGGCATTTCTCCAATTTCATCTAAGAATAACGTACCTTTATGCGCCGCTTCGAACTTTCCTACCTTTCCGCCCTTTTTTGCTCCTGTAAATGCTCCCTCTACAAACCCAAATAACTCACTTCCAATGAGCTCTCTAGGGATTGCACCTGCATTAATCGCTATGAATGGTTCATTTTTTCGCTTACTCTCCTGATGAATAGCCTGTGCGATCACTTCTTTCCCTGATCCTGTTTCTCCAAAGATTAAGACATTGGCATCTGATGCAGCGGCTACCTCAGCGATTTTTAATTCATTTTGAAAACTAGCATTTTTCGTCTTAATAATATGAAATATTTTTACCTTTTCTTCAGCTATCGATCTTTTGACGGCATTGGACTTCTTTTTCAAGACAATCAGTTTATTGAATTTTAACGCATCTACATAATCTTCTTTTATTGTGAAATTCGTTCCATATGTTTCAAGATGCTCCTTTGTGCACCTGTGTCCTGTTTCTATGTTAAGTATACTTCTTGCCGTGTAGTTCGCATAGATCACTTCTTGATCGCGATTCACCATTAATACGACCTCGTCACTTGTAGCTGCCCACTCTTGAAAGGCTTCCTTCCAATCAATTTGATCGTCTGCCGAAAGTTGCTGATTATTTGTATAAAAAGGCGAGGCTGCAATCGTCGTCTTTGAATCCCAAACAATCGTAAATTGTCCCTTTGAATTTACACAACCAATCCTTACTGGCCGTGTTAAATGCTGATTATTTTTCTCTACTTTAATGGGGCCACAAGGTGATGAAAATGTTTTTTCACTTAACGAATGCAAAATATCTAGATAACTTGAGGAATTAATTTTATTCATTTCTTCTAGCAGTAATTTAACCCCCAAGTATGTATTAAACATCACAGATGAAATGGCAGAATCGTAGCCAAAATGATGGTGAAATTTATCGACAAACTTGATGTTCTCAGGAATATCTAATGTTTGAAAGTAGCTACCACAGCTATAGTGGCCGACTACATATTCTTTCCCAATAGCAAGTACCTCTGTTTCCTTTGTCGTAGGACTAAAAATCGGTAAATGAGCAGGATTATACCCTAGTTGATGGAAGGTTCGATAAAACGGAACAAGGTTTTCACCAACAAGTGTTGAGAAAATCGCATCAGGTTTTTGACTGGTAATCGTCTGAAACTCCTCAATAAACGATGAGTATCCAAATGGAACATACCTCTCCCCAACAACCTTCCCTTTTAATTCTTTTAAATATTTAGCGACTTGTTTATTCGTCTCCCTTGGATAAATATAATCATTACCTATTAAATAAACGTTTGGACCAAAATGTTCGGTTATAAATTTTAATGTAGTGTACACTTGCTGATTTGGGACTTCACCTGTATATAAGACATGCTTGTGTGTCTCATGTCCCTCATACAAAGCAGGATAAACGAGCAAGCAATTATATTTTTCTAGGACAGGCAAAACCGCTTTTCGACAGGCAGACGTGTAAGTACCAACAAATACCTTGATTCCTTCTTTTGCAAGCTCCTCTGCTTGCCTAGCTGTCTCTTCTGGATCAGAACGAATGTCTCGAACAACAAATTCTACTAATTCATTTCTACTTGTAGCCTTTTTATTATATTCATCCAAAGCATAGAGAGCTGCGTGATATAAGCCTTTTTCAGTAAAAGATGTTGTACCACTTAACGAAAGCAATAGAGCAACCTTCCTCATTTCCACACCTCATCTCAGATTTTCTGTATCAAAGCGACACACTGTTCCAATCTAAAACACATTGTATAATTACATGCATTATACACTATTTAGATAATTCCGAAATATTTTATGTTAGATAATGTGTCAAAATGATACACCTTTTTTTAGAAGACTTATCATGAGCACTTGTATGACCTAGTAATGCTCACTTTTAAAAGTTGGCATCATTTTTGCATACATAAAAGGTGAGGACAAAGAAAGGGGGATCAATGTTACGGACTTAAGGTTTAACACGCTAAAACTTAATAGGTCAACATTGATGAAACGTATAGGTCATCGCACAAAAAAGAATCAGTTGAACAGGAGGTAGTATCTATGGATAACAATAGTATTGAAAAACTCTTACTATCAAAAGGAATTAGCATCACTCCAGAAGAAGGTTCTCTGCTTCAATCACAGTGGGAAGCTATACAAGAACTCAAAGGTGATTTTGACGATGTCGCAATCGTTGGTCAAGATATTGCGGTTACACACGTATTAGGAAGGGGTTAAACAGATGAGTCATGAACTAGCACAAAAAACAATCTCTGAATTAGCACCTTTACTAGAAAGCAGTGAGATTTCTCCTGTCGAGATCACACAATCAGTCCTTGATCGAACAAAAAAATACGATGAAACAATCAATGCTTTTATAGAAACTGATTCAGACAAAGCACTCCAATCTGCTAAAGAAGCAGAAAAGGAAATAGCCACAGGGAACTACCGCGGACCTTTACATGGCATTCCGCTTGCCCTAAAGGATATTCTTTATTTTAAACATGAAAAAGTTACACTAGGCTCTAAAATCCATAAAGATTTTGTACCTGAGTACGATGCAACAGTTGTCTCCAAATTGAAGGATGCTGGTGTAGTGTTTCACGGGAAACTAAATATGCATGAGTACGCATGGGGTGCAACGACAAACAACCCCCACTTTGGACCATGCAGAAATCCATGGGATACGAGGAAAATCCCTGGTGGTTCGAGTGGAGGATCAGGAGCAGCTGTAGCAGCAGATATGACAATTGCCTCTCTTGGCACAGACACTGGTGGATCGATACGAATCCCTGCTTCTTCTTGTGGCATTGTAGGCCTTAAACCCACACATGGACGAGTCAGCAAATATGGCTGCTTCCCACTCGGTTGGTCTTTGGATCATATCGGGCCAATGACAAAGAACGTGAAAGATGCCGCTATATTACTTGAATATTTAGCTGGCTATGATGAATCAGACCCTACGTCTGTTAACGTTCCTACAAAAAAATACTCTAATTACTTATCTGGTGATGTAAAAGGAAAAGTCATTGGAATCAATGAAGATTATTTCTTCCGCGATGTAGATAGCAATGTTGAACGTCTTGTTAGACAAGGTATTAAAGCATTAGAAGATTTAGGTGCAAAAGTAGAAGAAGTAAAAATACCAGCCCTTAAATATTCTGAATATGCTGAAATGATTACAATTATCACAGAAGCAAGCGCCGTTCATCACAACAATTTCGTTTTGAGACCTGAAGATTTCGGACAAGATTTGCAGTTTTTATTGAAGCTTGGTGAGCTTCCTTCTGCTGTTGATTACTTACACGCTCAGCAAATAAGACGAATGCTTGACCAAGATTTTGCTAAAGCGTTTGAAAAGGTTGATGTGTTAATTACTCCAACCTTACCTTTTACACCACCTAACATTGGTGATGATACCGTTCGCATTAATGATAAAAATGGCGCCTTCTTAGATCATGTTATTCGATTCACAGGACCAGGAAACATTACTGGATTACCATCGATATCCGTTCCTTGCGGGTTAAGTGATGGTTTGCCAGTAGGGATGCAAATTATGGGTCCTGCCTTTAGAGAAGAGGTCATTTTAAATGTTGCTTATGCTTTTGAAGCGACAAATCCTTTAAATGGAAAGAAGCCATCTTTAGAAGGGATCTCTATTTAACTTCTATAAAAAATTCTAATTTGTAAAGGGGAAAATATAAAATGAGACACGGAGATATTAGTAGCAGTAATGATACGGTTGGGGTTGCAGTTGTCAATTATAAGATGCCACGTTTACACACAAAGGAGGAAGTTCTAGATAATTGCCGCAATATTTCTGACATGATCATCGGAATGAAAAAAGGTCTCCCTGGGATGGACCTGGTTGTCTTTCCAGAGTACAGTACAGAAGGCATTATGTATGATGAGCAAGAAATGTATGAGACAGCTACGACGATACCAGGTCCGGAAACAGACATTTTTGCTGAAGCTTGCCGTAAAGCGAATGTCTGGGGGGTGTTTTCTCTCACAGG
Source organism: uncultured Bacillaceae bacterium (assembly GCA_963838465.1). Lineage (GTDB taxonomy): Bacteria > Bacillota > Bacilli > Bacillales > Bacillaceae_D > Halalkalibacter. The sequence goes on along the minus strand of CAWIQZ010000006.1, from coordinate 270,093 downwards.
AGAACAGCACGAAGAACATCCAAATAAAACACCATATAATACGCTAATCCTCATGAATAATAAAGGACAGATTGTTCAAAAGTACCGTAAAATTCTTCCTTGGAATCCAGTTGAAGCATGGTATCCAGGTGACTCCACTTATGTTGCAGAAGGTCCTAAGGGGCTTAAGATTAGCTTAATCATTTGTGATGATGGTAACTATCCTGAAATCTGGCGTGATTGCGCGATGAAAGGTGCAGAGCTGATTGTTAGATGCCAAGGCTATATGTACCCTTCAAAAGAACAACAAATTATGGTACCAAAAACAATGGCTTGGATGAATACAAGCTATGTAGCCGTTGCCAATGCGACTGGCTTTGATGGGGTTTACTCCTTCTTCGGTCACTCAAGTATTATCGGATTTGATGGTAGTACATTAGGTGCTTGCGGTACAGAAGAAAATGGTATTCAATTTGCTGAATTATCCGTCTCACAGATTCGTGATGCTCGTGCAAACTGGCAATCTCAAAACCACCTATTTAAGTTATTACACCGAGGCTATACCGGTACAATCCAATCTGGTGAAAGTGATAAAGGTATAGCCGAATGCCCATTTGATTTTTATCGCACGTGGGTATTAGACGCTGAGAAGGCACGTGAAAACGTTGAAAAGATTACGAGGAAAACAGTTGGGACAGCTGAATGCCCAATTGATGGAATCCCACACGAAGGAAAAGAAAGAGAAGCGGGTGTATAATTTGTTAGTTTGTTAGTTTGTTAGTGGGTGACTCAAACTTCAATGAGTCACCCACTCCCCTCTTCACGAAAAGGAGGAAACTTACTCATGCCCTTTATAAATGATAAATTAAACGCCTATAATCAGAAGGATCAACCTTCCTCCCCACTTATTTCTAATCAGTCGAACCCGCAGGCCAGCTCATTAACAACAAGGTTCACCTTTGATGTTGATCCGATCATTGATAAATTAAAAGCTTCTATTTTCGGACAAGATGAAACGATTATTCAAATTGAAAATCTTCTCAGAGTCGTTCATGCTGATATCACTGAAACAACTCGCCCGCTCTATGTTGCATTATTTTTAGGTCCTACTGGAGTAGGAAAAACCGAGATGGTTCGAATTTTGGCACAATCGATTTACGGGAGTGCTGATAACTTTTGTCGGGTCGATATGAACACCCTTGCACAAGAACACTATTCAGCTGCTATTACTGGTGCTCCGCCAGGATATGTCGGTAGTAAAGAAGGCACGACTCTTTTAGATGAAGCAAAAATTAAGGGTTCTTTTAGCAAGCCAGGAATTGTTCTCTTTGATGAAATCGAAAAAGCAGACCCATCCGTCATTCAAACACTTTTAAATGTATTTGATAATGGGCAAATGGTTTTAACTTCCGGAGAACATGTCATTGATTTTCGTAACTCCATGATTTTTATGACAAGCAATCTCGGTTCAAGACAAATTTTTGAGTTTGCTGATAATGACCTTAAGGCAAGAATACAAAGGTTAAAATATAAATTAAAACCAAGTAACTGGGGGAAAGAAGATCACCTTTTACTAGAAAAAGTCGTTAAGGAACAATTAGAATTAACATTTACACCAGAATTTTTAAATCGAATTGATGATACACTTGTTTTCAACTGGCTTGGAAAGCAGTCTCTTACACCTATTTTAGAAAAGCTTCTTTCGGATCTAAACAAACGTTTAATTAAACATCGTTGCGAGCTTAGATTTACTGATTCAGCAAAGAAATTAATCATCGAAAATGGCTTTGATAAGCACTACGGGGCAAGAGCATTAAAGCGATGTGTCCGAAAATATGTCGATATCCCTCTAGCTAAAACGTTGGAAACTAGTTTGCTAAATAAAAATGAAATTACCACTTTTCTTGTTTCTGTAGAAAAAAATCATTTGAATTTCACTAAACAAGAATTGGAGGAATAACGGATGTCAAACGTAGGGCTATTGTATGTAGGCGCTGTTTTATTTGTAAACAGCCTTATGCTTTTAGGAAAGGCAGATCCTAAAAGTGCGGGCATTTTCAATTTGTTCGTCGGTGCATTGCAAGTCTTTACTCCGATCTATCTGATTGTCACTGCTGATGGTGATCAATGGGCAATCTTTCAAGCATCTGGAATCTTTCTTTTCGGGTTTACTTATTTGTATGTTGGGATTACGAATTTACTTAACGCTGATACGTCGGGCGTCGGATGGTATTCTCTATGGGTAGCGATCTTAGCGGTCGGATATTCTCTCGTTAACTTTATTCATTTTAATGATATTAAATTTGGGATGATTTGGTTGATGTGGTCATTCCTTTGGACTTTGTTCTTCCTTCTCCTTGCCCTGAAGAAAGATATTAGTGTTTTCACTGGCTGGGTGACCCTTATTCAATCGTGGTTTACAGCAACCATTCCTGCTTTTCTTATTTTAATAAATTTCTGGGACGCTATTTCAACCGTGGTTGCCATCATGATTGGTGTGATGATCTTTGTTTTATTTGCTATCCTTTATCTCGTTACTAGTAGAACCTCAAAATCGTCTATACATGAAGTGAGTATCTAGGGCAATATTTCAGACAAAAAACAAGCGAAACTAAAACTGTTTTCGCTTGTCTTTTCTTTAAATAATATCCAACGGAACTTTCTTACGAGGCGCTGGAAAGACTTGATCAAGTATGCTTAAATCTTCTTCTGTTAATTCAATTGAAGCTGCTTCCGCATTTTGAATCACATGCTGTTCTTGAACGGCTTTTGGAATCGCAATGACATGTTTCGTGCGGATCGTCCAAGCCAGAGCGATTTGAAGTGGCTTTGCATTGTATTTCTCGGCCATTTCAATGATGATTGGATCATTTATTAATTGTTTTCGAAGTGAACCACCTTGAGCAATAGGACTATACGCCATGATCGGCATATTATGTTCACGCTGCCACGGCAAGAGGTCATAATCAATTCCTCTTGAACCTAGGTGATACAAGACCTGATTCGTTGCACAATTTCGTCCGTTAGAAGCACTCCATAGCTCTTTCATATCATACAGATCAAAATTGGAGACACCCCATCTTAAAATTTTCCCTTCTTTCTTCAGCTTCTCCATTCCTTCAATCGTTTCTTCAAGTGGAATTCTCCCTCTCCAGTGTAGAAGGTATAGGTCTAAATGGTCTGTACTGAGACGTTTTAAACTATTTTCACAAGCCATAGAAATTTTATCGAGTCCTGCATTATGTGGATACACCTTCGAGACTAAAAAGACCTCATCTCTACGTCCGTTGATCGCTTCTCCTACTAAACGTTCAGAATCGCCATTTCCGTACATTTCAGCTGTATCAATTAAGCTTCATCCCAAGGTCTATTCCGAGCTGTAAGGCTTTGATTTCCTCAGCTTTCATCTTAGGGTTTTCGCCCATATACCACGTTCCTTGTCCTAAACATGGAGTCGTAGTTCCATCGGGAAATGTTACGGTTCGTTTTTCGAGGTTTTGATTGATTGCTGCTATTTTCTGTTGATCTAGTGAAGTCATCTGTCATCTATCCCTCTCTATTTTATCGTTTAATCACTTTAAAAAGATTGGTTCCTACTAGTATCCTCTACCTGTTTATCATACCTTTAAACATGAAAAAGATTCTATCCAAGGGTTCTTCCTTGGTAGAATCTTTTTCTATCTCATTAAGAATGGTCTTCCAAATCGGCTGACCCTTCTGTTAAAGCTACCTTCACTTTAATAATACGCTTATCATCCATTTCTTCAACTGTAAATATGAAGTTCTTATACTCAACGGTTGGATGCTCCTCTCGACTAGGAATATATCCAAGCTGCCCCATCACAAATCCACTTAACGTATCAAATTCTTCATTCGGTAATTCAATGTTTAAGACATCCTCAACCTCATACAAATTGATTATGCCAGCCATTAAATAAGTGTTTTGATCAATCTTGATAATGCCCTCTTCATCCAATTCAGGTTCATCGTATTCATCAAAAATGTTACCGACTATTTCTTCTATCAAATCCTCAATCGTTACAATTCCATCTGTTCCACCATACTCATCAATTGCAATGGCCATGTGAGTATTATTTTTTTGCATATCCTTAAAGAGATCGTCTATTCTTTTTGATTCGAGAACAAAATAAGGTTCGCGAATCAACGTCTTCAAATTGAAACGACCATCATCACAGTTTTCAATAAATTGAATTAAATCCTTCACATGCAAGACACCAATAATATTATCGATACTCTCCTCGTACACTGGAAATCTGGTGTACCTTTCCACATTCGCAACCTGTACAATTTCCAATAACGTCGATTGAATCGGAATGGCAACAATATTCGTACGATGTGTCATAATATCAGAAACACTTTTATTATCAAATTCAAAAATGTTATTAATCATCATTTTTTCTGCCTCTTGAATCGTCCCTTTTTCCTTACCAACATCAACCATCATGCGAATTTCTTCTTCCGTCACATTCTCATCCTCAGCATTAGGGTCGACACCAAAGAGTCGAACGATGACATTCGTGGAAATTGTTAATAATTTAACAAATGGTGAGGATATTTTAGACAAGAATGTAAGAGGAACGACTGCGAACATCGCAATCGCTTCTGCTTTTTGTAAGGCTAGACGTTTCGGAACAAGTTCACCTAATACCAATGTGAAATAAGACAGGATCAATGTAATCACAACGACCGAAATCGTTTCAAGCAGCCTTTCAGAAATCGGTACTCCCATGTTCGAAAGAGTTTCTGCTAGTTGCCCTGCAAAGCTCCCAGCTGCAAATGCACTCGCTAAAAAACCAGCAAGTGTGATTCCAATTTGAATGGTAGCCAAAAAGCGGCTAGGCTCTGAAAGAAGATTTTGAAGCATTTTCGCCTTTTTATCTCCACCGTTAGCCATTAGCCTAATTTTGTTGTCATTTAATGAAATTAATGCAATTTCAGAAGCTGCAAAAAATGCATTTAAGATAATTAGTACGATTAGTACCAATATTTCCGTAGTCAATAAGACCAACCTCCAGATGTATTCAAAGCTAAAAAACGCAAACCCTATCAAAAGAGTTACTTATTTAAAGAATCTCTTTTTCTAGTTTCCATAAAATACGTACTTTTATTCTCTTTAAAACTTTCCCCTTGGACATAAACAACTTTTTAAAAATTGTTCGATTTTTTGTTCATTAAACAGCTAGATTTAATGACATCTGTTCAATTTGTATCTGTTGTATTTCCATTATTTTTTCGACATGATCGTTGGGTAAAATGGTATCCCTGGCATGTTTGATCATTCGTTCAATCAGTCGAAATAGATCTCTCATAATAAAAAAGGACTGAACTCTTTTTGTTGTTCGTACAGGTACTTTTTTATGGCGCATGATAGAGTCTAATTGATTGGATTCATGAGCGAAGGCTAGTTCCACTTGCTTACGAAAGTGAAGCATTTGATTTTGTGGATCGGAACCTTGTGGAACAGGGCCATAGAAAAATGGATTTTCTTTAAAAGAGAAACGAAACTGTTTATCGCAAGTTGCCTGAAGTGGACAGGATATGCATTTGCTTTCGTCCCCATTAAACCAGGACATATAGGTTTCTCTGTCAAATCCATCCCAGATTAGCTCATGTCCAGCCTCACATTCAGGTTTTCCCTCTGGGGAACAGGTTTCTGGAATCGTGGTATTTTTCTTGAAATCTGTCACAACTGCAACATTGTGTTCAACCAAAGATGCTTCCTGATGTTCCGCACTAAAATAACCCAAATCAGCCGAAAGGTATTCTATTTTTAGATCCCCCATTTGCTTGAATTTTTCAAGCAGTGGGAGAAGAACATTTACATCAGAAGTATCTGGCGGAAGAATAATCGACAGAAGGACGATTGGGCCTGAAGGTGTGGGACACACGATTGAATGTTTACGGTAACCAATAAAAAATTTGTTTTGATTCGCCTTATTTCGTTGAACTCCGACTTTTGCATCAGGATCCGAATACGTTTTTTCGCACTCACAATGCTCTTTGTTTTCACAGTGACAGCGTTTCTTCTTGTATCCATTTACGTGTGCATAAACAGGCCGCGAATCAATGCCTGCAAGGGTTGTTTGTAAAAAAGCATCCAATTTCAAGGCTTGGCGGATGAAGAAAAGCTGCCTACGTGCATTCATTTTTAAGAAAGTTTGCTCAATTAGTTAAAGATCCTAATTTCATCGTGATCGGTATCCTTAATATCATTACTAAATATTAGCCTTGTATGAAACCGATAAGAAACGTTATCACAAGTAGGCTGTAACCCTTTCGGCAATTGATAAGTAAAAGGGATTTCAGTACTTTCCTCAGAATGAAGTGTTCTTGACATGAGTATCGTCTTTACCGTTTCAATAATGTGATTTGATTTCTCTTCTCTATTTTGTACAACGAGATCACATTCAAGTCTTTTTACTTTCTGTTTTCGAAAGCCACCTTGAAGTTTAAAATAGCCAGAGACTTTTTCTCCAGGTATAAATTCATTTGTATCTAAAACGAGATCAATATTGGCAGATCCTATTTTGAAAATGCTTAAATATTTTTTCAACACTAAAAAGGGTCCTCCTATGAGTTGCTAACCTTATATTTTGTGAAATGTATACGGCACCATGCTTACTTGCTGTGGTGCGCCTTGTATCGAAACACTTCTTGGTGGATAGTTAATCTCCAACGTAATGATTGTGACGATATACAACTTCAGTGTCACGATCAATGTAACAAACAAAAGAAATTTTCTTTGTATGTCTATGTCCAACTAGTTCTTTTTCTCCTCTTATAAAAAATATCCGTATCCAAATAGTGACAAGTGTATGATACCTATAGTGTTTAGATCGTGGTTCTCCTCCTGTAAATAAATAAAAACCTTCACCAAATATCGGTAAAGGTTTTCTAGAAAAATCTATATTACCTTTACCATAATGGCAAAGGTCTCGCAAACAACATGAATGTTGCCAGTTAAGCCGGTGATGGTTAGATCACGGAAATGACGACGTAACTGTAAGCTACTCCCCTTTGGAGTATTATAAGTTCGTTTTGAACGGTAGTCTTAACTCTTCGACTATTAAGATTATATTATGATGATTTAAAACAAAAGTCAATAACCTTTTTAAAGTGATGGCTATAGCTCACTTTACTTCGTTCACTTACATTTTTTCTTCCTCTTCCCTTTTGTTTATCACTTTTTCTAAAGGAGACTCGATGAAATGGTAAAAGAAGCTTTGGTTTTTTCCTTGACTTCTTCTATATCGAGCTAGGAGCAAAACGAATAGGTCTAACACTTCTAGCTAAAGGGGGAGAGGATGAACACTTTATTAAAAAGAGAAAGGACTTCCTCCTAAAAGTAAGCCTAAAGTAATAAGAAACCAATGAGGGTCCCTATTCCTCCATATAAAAGGGCGAAGGGCATATTTCTCATCGTAATATAATAAGGATTTTGATTCGTATTCATAGCAGTCATCGTAACGGTGACTCCATATGTGCCTACTGCTGCAGTTGCTAATGCTCCTGTAATAAGAACCATGCCAATGCTTAATGGATTGATGACGGCATACATTGGTTGCAGCACTTCAATTAAGACAGCAATTGTCGCGATCGGGTGTACACCAATCAAACTCATCGAAAGGTACATCATTTGAATAAGAATTAACGTCAATAAAGGAATTTCAGCCGTAGCTAAAAATGGCTGCTGGATGATTTGAAGAAAAGGCGTCTCATTTAAGCTGTTTGAAAAGAACGCAAGCGATAAGAAAAGCAAGACAAAATTCTGCATACCGTTCGTTCTCATCTTCCATGTTCTCCATCCAATCGCAATAAAACTGCGCCACCTCTTAGTCAGCAATGCCCAACCAAACGCAAATGGTAAAATGACTAAGGTAACAGTTAAAATAAAGTTCAAATGAAAATGGTTTCCGATCGTCACGACCATGATCATGAAAATTGTTAGCGCAATAGAGCAAATGGACAATTTTAAAGGCAATTCGACGGAAGTTTAATGTATGATTACCTCTTTCGACTGTTGGCGTGTATGTAATCGAATTAAATGCTCTTTTGCCCCAAAACCAATCAATCGAAAGCATCAGAAAGGAGCATAATAATAACCATGGTAAATAGGAGAGGTACCCTATCCCCGTAGCATCAACCGTAATTGCCACAATGATCTCCATTGGACTCCAAGCAAGCGCAAGTGCAAAGGCTCTTAACGTTGTTCGACTGATAAAGGAATCTTGAATCTTCTTTTTCATCTTTGACATGTTTTCAAGAAGGACTCCCTGTGCCAAAGACAAGGCTGATAGATTAATGAAGGAGGCAAGGATATACGTCGTAAATGAACTTCTCACATAGAGCTTGCTTAAATCCGTTACATTTGCCTTCATTAACTCATTGATCCGTCGATCGAAGCGAGCAGCGCGGACAATACTGTTCATCCAAGGTAAAACCATTAAAAAGGTCAATAATGGCATCGTCGACGTCAAATACAACGGAACTTCATAAAAAGACAATCCTGCATATACATACAGACCTGTTCCTACCGTTATAAAAACAGCGCCTAGAATTCGAAATAATTTAGTAGCGCCTATAACAGAAAACAACAGCATTGGAATCGCTAACGTTCCAACGACGTATTCCAATATGATATTTTCGATAAAGACATTAGCCGTAAAAAGTACAAGAACCATCGTGTAAAACAATATATAAGTACTGGTGAATAAACCGAGTCATAAGCCCTCTCCTCCACTCTGGCATCTATCCACTTTACTCCTACGCTTCGAATCTGACAACAGATAAGCTCATATGTACATAGCCATTTAAGCTATTTGTTTTTTTCGCTAACATGAAAAAACCTCTTAAGCAGCCTCAAGAGGTGGTATATCTTTTTAAAGCATCGGTTATTAGATAACGAGACTAAGCTCCAAGCTTCTCATCTAAAGACCTTTAATAAAACCCATAATTAGCCTTGGAATATAGAAAACAACATCCAGCGTCATCCCGATCACATTTGCAATGATGGTACCTTCATCTTGTTGTTTATTCGTATCTTCTTGAGTTTCCATTTTATCGCCTCCACAGAGCTTTTCCCTTTACGTTACCATCACTTGAATTAATTGTAAAACTTATTTATTAATAATCCATCTGCTTCCTTTCCCCAATATGATTCACCTATAGCTAAAACGTTTAGTGAATCTCTACTTAGCTTGAGTCGGTCCCATTCTTTATAAAGTCGCTCTAACGCTTCTGGTCCTGTATCATCAGCTAAACGATAAGCGCCATAATGCATGGGTATAAAGGTTTTTCCTTCCAGCTCTAAAAAGGCTTTTATGGCGTCTTCAGGATTTATATGTGAAGGAGCCATAAACCATTCTGGCTCGTATGCCCCAATAGGCATTAAGATGATATCTAGACTGAAGCGTGTCGCAATATCTTGAAAACCTCGGAAATACCCAGTATCTCCGACGAAGTAAACGGATGTTGCAGTATGCAAATCCTCTACAATCCAGCCACCCCAATGAGACGTATTCGTATCTGTTAATGATCGTTTTGTCCAATGCTGCGCCGGAACAAAGGATAACTTAATATTTTGTGCTTGAATTTCAAAATAGTCCCACCAATTCGCTTCATGAATGTTCGTATAGCCTCTTCTAGAAAACGCCGATTTTAACCCTACCGGAACATAATAAGCTGGATTTCCTTTTAATTTCTTGATTGAACCGAAATCCAAGTGATCGTAGTGACCATGAGAAATTAACACGACATCTATGTCTGGTAACTGTTCCATTGCCATTCCTGGATTTGTTAATCTTTTTTGCAGACCCATCCGATGAGCCCAAACAGGATCTGTTAAGATGTTCAGCCCATTCATTTGAATGAGGAACGTAGAGTGACCAATCCATGTAAGAGAAAAGCTGGTTCGATTCTCTTGCAGCAAACGTACTTGTTGATTAGCAGCATAAGGGATTTGTACAGATAGGTCCTTTTCTTTTCCTCGTCTTTCTTTATACCAACGAATCATATCTGAAAATGATTTTTGGTCTACTTTATGATCATAGTTTTGATATCTATTTTTTTTCATCGTTTCCTTCCTTTATTCACTTTTATTGATTTTCCTCTAACACTACTATAACAAGCAATTATGAAGTGACAATGAACAGATTTATATTTTCTATATTTTATACAGCAAAAAACAGACCCAGTGAAGATGGAGTCTGCTTGCTACTTCCCGATCTATCCTTCTTTAGAACCTACCCGATTTAAAGATTGAATATAATAGCCAAATAAACATAATTGCCGCTATGCCAAAACCAATTTCAATGGCAGGTATTGTCCATAGAAGAGTCGAGGATGGCTGCATCGCTAAAGAGGAACCGATGATCAGCCCAACCATGATAATACTAAATGAAAGCAAGACGATACTGAAGGATAACTGGTTACTAATACGACTTAATCTCGTTAATAGTGTATCAATTTCCGGAACCGAAATTTCTAATCTCATCTTTCCTTTTTTCAAAATGGTAGTCAGCTCTTTGATGTTTTTAGGCAGATCCGTTAGCAGTTCTCCATATTCAGACACGTTATTCCACATTTTTTCCGAAATATTCTTAGGATGATAACGCTTTTTCAACAGCTGCATTCCAAACGGTTCAGCAACTTTTATAATGCTTAGCTCTGGATCAAGCTTCGCCACCACTCCTTCCATGGTGAGCATCGCTTTCCCCAATAATGTTAAATCTGCTGGTATCCGTATGCTGTGCCTAAATGACACTGCAAACAGATCATTAACGGCTTGTCCCAAGCTGATTTGACTAAAAGGAACGTCGTAATACTTTTCTCTAAGGTGGTCGACATCCTCCCTAAATCGCTGCAAGTCGATCGTATCTGGTACCATCCCCATACTCGTAATGGCTTTGATCACTTCATCTGTATTTTGACGCATCATGGCAATCACGAACGTGGCAAAATGATCTTTCATTTCAGGTGTTAAGCGGCCAACCATGCCAAAATCCATAAAAACAATCACATCTCCTGGTAAAGCAGCTAATATTACCGGGATGGGGATCTCCATGGAAGAAGCCTTCAATTAATACTTGCTGGAAAGTTGCTTTCGCAATCCTTTCAGCAAGGTTTTTGCGGTTATATCCATTTTGGTCACGCTTTATTACTTCATTTAATTTCATACCTTCAATATATTCCATCGTGAGAACTTTAGAAGTTGAATACTGCCAATGTACATCTGGAACGCGAATGTGCGGGTCGTTCTTAAACTGCTTAGCGATTTTTTCTGAATTTCTCCCTTCATTTGCATAATCTAACTCTTCCCGAAGTGTCTTAGCAAATTCATCGACGATTGCTACTATACGATACTTAGCTGCCCATTCCAATCGGTGTTCTGCCAAGGTAGCTAAATCCTGAAGAATTTCTAAATCCGTTTCAATGACATTTCTTATATTTGGGCGTTGAATTTTAACCGCTACTTTTTCACCCGTTTTTAAAATCGCATAGTGCACTTGACCAATGGAAGCTGCTGCTAGTGGCGTTTCATCAAAATGATCAAAAACACGACCTAACGTAACATCTAATTCTTTTTCAATCACTTGCTGGACCTCTTCAAATCCAAAAGGAGGCACATGATCTTGGAGCTTCTCTAACTCTTGAATGACCTCTGCGGGAAAGATATCAGATCGCGTACTAGAAATTTGCCCTACTTTAACAAACGTTGGGCCTAATTCTTCTAAAAACATTCGAATCCGTTCACCCAATGTTTTCGTGTGTATCTCCTTTTTCCGATCAATAAATAATCGTTTAGGAATAGATAGTCGTTCAAGAAGACCTAAATCTTTCATCACAAAGCCGAAGCCATACCTGGTAAAAGTAGTGACAATTTCTCGATAGCGTTGAATATGTCGAACCCTTTTCCTAATAATACGCAGCACTCCTTCAAAGCTTACTGTATAAGGATCTAGTTGTTTTCATTCTTTGCATCATGCTGTTGATTTTCGAGTTGTTCAATTCTTTCTTCCAACCGCTTGATATCCTCTTTTGTAGGAAGGTTTAATTCACTTAACATGTTTTGAAGTCTTTTTTGAATCATTTGATCAATTTTAGTTTGCGTTTCTTCGCCTTTTTGGATTAATTCCCTAACGAATTCCTTCGATTCTCCTCTATTCAGCTCTCCTTTACGAACTAACTCCTCAACGACTTTTTCAGCTTGTTCTTTACTCGTAATAGCTGCACCAAGACCTAACGCTAACCCTTTTTTGATCATGTCTCTCATGTTAATAAAGCCTCCTTTATCTCATATCCTTTTAATAAATAAACGGAATCACTCAAACTTAAACGTATCTCACCCTGCTTAATCCATAACTTAATGTTGTACATTATTTTACCCTAAAAACAGTACTTTTTATAGAATTTTTTAATTCACTGTGGAATTGTTCACAAGTGCCATGTTCGTGATATAGGCCAATTATTTCCTCTGTTTCATTAGGTAGGGTAGTCCAATAGCTCTCAAACTCAACATCTGGGACTAAGAGGATTTGTCCGTTTTTATCGATCGTCCTTTCCGTTACCTTATAAACTTGGCGAATGGCTTTTTTCATTCCCTTTGGAGTTGTTTCTAAAGCACCATAGAATACACGTTTTCCTTCTCGCTCCTGAACGCATTTGCCGAATTGTTCGGCTACCATGAGCCAGTTTTCGGGCTTTTCACGGCGAGGGTTTCGTTTAATTATAAAGTCGGCCTTTTCATTTACACAAACTTTTAGATTTTCTACACTATCGTTTCCTGCGTCCATACGGACTAATAACGATAGGTCCGTAATCATCCGAGAATAGTTAATACTGTTCTCAAGAAATTTCTCAGTATCCTTTTGAACGTGTGTGCTTCCTTCCCGAAGTTCCATATTTACAACGTAGCCTTCTAGACCTAAATAGGAAAAGTTAGGGGAATACCCATCACATCCTTTGTATGTGCGACTAACCCCTTCTTTCTTGGTATTTGAGTTATCAAATGGCGATACATCAATATCTAAAGGCACGTATGTTTTTTTATCACTAGTTACTGTTGGAGTGAATTAGGATAATTCATCATTTTACTTTTTGTTCAATATTTTTATACTTTTCATAGTATGGAATAAGCACATCAAAATGGGAGGTTTCTTATGATTTCCATTAACCAAACGTTAATAGACGTTAGTCAAATTTATCTAGAGGGGTTATCTGCTCAACAATTAAACATTCTCAATTTAATGGAGAAATCAAGGGAGGTTTATCGATATGATTCGATGATGCAGCTTGAGTTTGAGCTGTTACTTAGGGAAGAAATCATCGAAGCAGCAAAATTACTGGATAGAAGCGGGGCCCAATTTGCAAGCTTTGAAACATCTAAATGTAATGAAAGATATTGGACAGTAACTGGGGAAGGAGGATTTGAACTTAGACCGAACGTCTTACCTCAAACTGCCATCGAAGATATTTTTATTAATGGTCAGAAATATGCTTTTGAATGCGCCGTCGCAATCGTGATTATCTATTATAAAGCTGTCTTAGAATCCATTGATAAAAGGCATTTTAATCAAATGTTTGCAAACCTTTATTTATTTTCTTGGAAATTCGACTTGGATCTTGATCTTAATAGTCATATCGGAACGGATTTCTTACCAGGAGACTGTGTCTACTTCAAAAACTCTGATCATGACCTAAGAATGCCCGAATGGCAAGGTGAAAATGCTATTGTCCTCAATGGAAATCTCTATTTCGGTCATGGAATTGGCGTCACTACGAGCCAAGGAATCATTAATGTGTTAAATACAAAACGAAAAAAAGACTCAAAGATATCAGCCTTTTTATTAAATCAAATCACACGTCCCAACTTTCGTTACTTAAGTCAATTTAGGATAACTAGATCTCGTGTTTCCCCTCTAGCCATTTTTAAAATTGGCTCAAAGACTTATCTTCTTTAAAACATTCAGCAGACTGATCATTTTGACAGAAATCTAGAAAGGCTTTTACTACCGTAAAATCAAATTGTCGTCCAATATTTCGTTTAATTTCATTTAACACAGAATGAAAGTCTTGATTCTTGCGGTATACTCGTTTGGAAATCATGGCATCAAAGGCATCAGCTATCGCTATGATGCTAGCCGCAAGAGGAATCTTTTCTCCTTTCAAACCATAAGGATACCCTTTACCATCAAATCTTTCATGGTGATACAAAACGATATCAAGGACACTACTCCTTTTAAAGCATGGTATTTGTTTCAAAATGTCATACCCGAGCTGCGGATGAAGTTTCACCTTAGAAAATTCATCATCTGTTAGTTTTGTGTGCTTTCTTAATATCGAATCTGAAATGCCTATCTTCCCAAAATCGTGAAGAAGTCCACCTATATAGATTTCTTTGCATTGTTTATCAGGTAAACGCATATGTTTAGCAACCAAATATGAAAGCTCAGCCACCCTAATGGAATGATCATAAGTATAAGGATCTTTTGATTATATTAATTGAATGAGGGAATTGATTGTGGAGCGAATCGTATCATTTAAGGAACAGGATAGAAAATAATAATGATAGAATAATCTCGTTTTTGAATTTAAAGACATGTATTGTAATCAGCTTACTCTACAATTGGTTTCTATCATCTATTCTACGATCTAGATGTAAGGTCATTGTTACCAGTATGTTTTGTTTTTGTAAACCGCGCTTCTTTATTCTAGGATGTAACTCTTATGAAGCAAGCAAAAATACATAGATTTTTGCTTGCTTCATTTCTTTAATGACTAATTTGCCAAGGGCGTTGTTGCGTTTTCTGATGTTGATGCTGATGACGTGGTTTACCACTGAGATTTTCTTTTTTTACAATCTTAGGCTCCTTACCTGCTTCAACTCTTTTTCTCACTGCGTTTGGTGAAAGAATAAGATTCGGTGGTAAAAACACACGCGTTCCAGCTTGTTGGCAATGTGGGCAAAATGACTGCTCATTATAGGTTGCCGTACTTTTATACCATTCTTCATAGAAACCATCTTGAGGACATTCAAATGTGTAAAAAGGCATATGATCCTCCTCCTATGTATCAGTTTAGAATCAAGAGAGGAACCGAATTGCACCAGTGCAACCTTGATTAAGAACTAACTCGTTATTTCAACTTAGGACGTATATCTTGATCAAAAATTTCTGTTGGAATCGCTACTGTACAACAAGCATTCGGAATATCCACAATTCCACTGAGACGACCTTCTACTGGTGCTGTACTTAAAAGCATATAGGCTTGTTCACCAGTGAAGCCTCTTGTTTTCAAGTAATCAATTGCATTTAAGCAAGCCCGACGATATGCGATGTGTGCATCCAAGTAATGTTGCTTCCCAGTAAATTCATGAACTGAAATTCCTTCAAAAGTGAGATAATCAGAAAAGCGTGGCTCAACTGGGCCTGGTTTGAAAACTGGATTATTAACAATGCCATACTTCGCCATGCCGCCTTTTATGACCTCTACATGGACGTCAATCCAGCCAGCCATTTCGATACCACCACAAAATGAAATCTCTCCGTCACCTTGCGAAAAATGAAGATCACCCATTGATAACTTAGCGCCCTTCACAAAAACAGGAAAATAAATGCGTGAGCCTTTTGATAAGTTTTTAATATCACAATTCCCACCATTTTCACGAGGTGGAACCGTTCTAGCTCCTTCTCTAGCAATTCGATCAAATTCAGCTCCCTTTACATTCCCTAAAACAGCTGAATCTGGGCTTGGTAAAGTTGCTAGTGCTGGAACGCGATCTGGATCTGTATCGACAAGTTCTTGTTCACGCTTATTCCATTTATCAAGCATTTCATGAGATGGTGCAACACCAATTAAACCAGGGTGAATGATTCCTGGCATCTTAATACCTGGGATATGACGTGAAGTCGTATAAATACCATGAAAATCCCAAATTGATTTTGCTGCATCAGGATAATGGTCCGTTAAGAACCCCCCACCATTTTCTCTAGCAAAAATCCCATTAAACCCCCATTCAGATTCTGACATAGCCCCCATGTCTAGTAGGTCAACAACAAGGAGATCACCTGGCTCCACTCCATTTACATAGATCGGCCCACTCAACACATGGACTCTGCTTAAGTTTACATCGCGGATATCTGATGGATCATCATTGTTAGAAACTTGTCCATCTGTCCAATCTTTACACTCGATTCTAAACACATCTCCTGGGTTTACGGAAATGGCCGCAGGGATATCTGGATGCCACCTATTATGGCCTGGAACCTCTTGCTCGTCCATTGGCTTTGATAGATCGATTTTAAAAAGTGTTTCTGGCATACAATCTCCTCCTCTTTATTTTGACTAGAAAATCGTGATATTAATAAATTGAAATTACATTTAACATCACTCCTTCTTGTAAAATAAAATGAATCTATGAAAGTATAGAGAGTCTATTTATATGTAAGAAAGAATCTGAGAGGTTAGAATATTTGTGAGAAGTAAAGAAAGATGAATAATATATTCATAACTGAGTGTGAATTCTTGTGATGTTCAACCATGTATTAGCTAAGAAAAAAACTTTGATGATTAATTGAAAAAATAATGTATGTTAGTCGATAATTTCAACAAACAATTACGTTCATTATAGCAAAATTTTTCTGAATTTTACAATAAAACGTCAGATAATTTAACAATAAAAATGGGCACGAAGCGTTTTAATTTCGCCCTATAAGGCCCTTTACTTGATCAACCCCTAAAGATCTGAATTGATCAATTTCATTTAATTTCTGCAGCTGTTAACTGAACATCTAATCGTCTCTTTGTCATATTGTTTAGCACTTGATCTGCTCTCTTTGCTCCTGGGATCATCACATCAATGGCGTCGTTCGTTAAATACCAAGCAAGAACAACGTGCGCAACTTCTGCACCTTTTGCGTCAGCAATTTTGCGCCGTGCTTGTTCTACTTTTTCTAAGTTTTGGATAAAGATATCTCCTTGTAGGTGTGTCATATTTTCACGGAGATCATTGAATCTCGTTTCTTTATTATATTTACCAGCTAACAAGCCAGCCGCAAGAGGGAAATATGGAACAAATGAGATATGATGCTCTTTTGCGTATGGTAACAATTCCTTCTCTGCGTCTCTTTGTAGTAAATGATATTCACCTTGATGAACATCAACGTAACCATCTTTATTTGCTTCTTTTAATTGCTCGAGTGAAAAGTTAGAGACACCGATCGCTCTAATTTTCCCTTCATCCTTCAGTTGTTTTAACGCACCTACTGCTTCATCTTTCGGGGTATCTTCATCTGGAAAGTGTATATAAAAGAGGTCAATATAATCGGTTTGAAGTCGCTTTAAGCTATCTTCAACTGATTGCTTTAAGAAAGCTGGTGAGTTATCAAAGACAGTGTCTTCACCAACAAACTTATGAGCGCCTTTTGTTGCGAGAATAATCTCACTACGCTTTCCTGTTTCTTTGATGACTTCCCCGACTAATTCCTCTGATCGTTCTGGACCGTAAATAAAAGCCGTATCTAAAAAGTTAATACCGTTATTTAATGCCGTTCTAACTAAATCCTTTCCTACTTCTTCATCAAGGTTAGGATAAAGATTATGCCCACCAACAGCATTTGTCCCAAGCCCAATAGGATTTACATATAAGTCTGTTTTTCCAATCTGTACGTGCTTCGTCATTTGATTCTTCATCCCTTTCTACCTTCAATAAATTGGTAACACGTTTATTATAAAGGGAATGATCACTCTTTCAAAGTTTTTAGACTCCACCCCCTACTCAATGTAAGAGTGAATAAAAAACAAAAAGTCATCACCTTTGTAGAGTGACAACCTTTTCAAATATTTAACTATTCATTTAGAGTCAACATTTGCTTACATTGATTTTTTGATAATCTCAATAACAGACCTCAAATCTTCAATCGGTATTTGTCCAGGCGCTGAACTTTTCTCGCCGATTGCAAACGTAATGACCGAACCAAAAGTCCAACCAAACATCCGAGTAATTGAACCAAATCCACCCATTGAAATCGTTACAATCGGTATTTCAACTACCTTTCCTCCATCTTGTGTAACGTTTAATAATAATAAAACATCTTCCATGTTTTGTGACATCACAGATACTTTCACGATATCAGCACCGTGAGACTCAGCTGCTTTATACTTTTCAATCATCACTGGATATTCCGGAGTCAATTCAAAGTTATGATAAGACAGGATCATCCGTACATTATGTTTTTTTGAGACGTTTCGAAGCGTTTCGATATCATTCTTTTCATTCATTAATTCGTAATCGATGATATCTACGTTTTTACTTTTGCAGACCTCTGTGATTAAATGAATTTTATCCTTCTCTAGTAAAGAAATAGGCTGACCTCCTTCTTTCTCAGAACGGATCGTAAATAGAAGCGGGATATCACCTAATTGAGAGTGAATCGTTGATAGCAGGTCAATCACTTTAGAAGTATCAGCTAATTCTTCAAAATAATCAGCCCGCCATTCAACAAGATCAGGCTTTTTACGAATAATATTTTCTAATTCACTTATGATTTCAGTTTTATTCCCCCCAATTAAAGGAACACAAATATGCGGATGATCACCGCTCATTTCTCTTCCTCTTACTTTTATAACCTTTTTTAATTGATTCATTCGAATTCTCCTTTGTTTCTCACAGTGTTCGATTCGTTTTAAATGGATGACTTGCTTTCATTAGATCCGATTGTATTAAATTTATCTTACATGTATTTATTTTCACTTACAACATCCTTAATCGAGCAGCTTTCGTTTCGTCTTTAGATTTTAAATAGTACTAGAAGTTTGGATACTATTATTAAGCATGAAAAACGTAAATATTTTCACAACATTTCAACTGTTTTTTTACAAGGATTTATAACTATAATATAATAAGAGGATACGTGTTTCATCACTAAATGCTTGATCACATTTAGAATAATTAACTGAAAGAGAGTCTGCATATGTCTAACAATCATCTATCACAGCGGGAAAAAAGCATTGTGTTTATTGGATTTATGGGAGTAGGGAAAACGACGATTGGGAAACTAGTTGCACAAAAGCTATATCGAACATTTATTGACATAGATCTTGAAATTGAAAAAGAATACGGAATGCCAACTCAACAAATTTTCAAAACAATCGGGGAAAAAGCCTTTCGCGAGAAGGAAAAAAGCTTAATTACGAAGTTTTGTAATCAAAAACTAAAAATTATCTCAGTTGGTGGAGGGGCTTTTCTGCAAAAGGAAGTACGTGATATTTGCTTATCTAACTGTACGGTTATCGCTTTAGATATTTCTTGGGACTCGTGGAAGGAACGCTTAGACGTGATTATTGACAGCCGCCCGGTTCTGCAAGGTCTTACAATGAAAGAAATAGAGGAATTGTTTTATAAAAGAAAAGAAATTTATTCCATTCATAATTCGACATTTTCAACAGATAACCTTAATGTGGAAGAAGTCGCTGATTACATCACAGAGTCACTCAAGGTTGCCTGGGAAATTTATGATCCAGCAAAATAATAACAATTGTGACAAAAACCTAGTAGTAGTGAAAGTCCCGCTACTACGAGGTTTTTGTCGAGCTTATTTTTAATCAACCATGCTGTTTAATAGATTTATCAGCTGTCGTCGTACTAGCTGCAGTATGGATGGAATGGACGTTTCCACTATCATTCACATCTGCATTCGTCTCATTTTCAGAGGCAATTTCAACACCTGCTTCCTTCACTTTACTGCCAATTCCTTTTAACTCTTCCGTCGCTTCTTTGGCTGAAGAGAGAATGTCAGATGTATCTTCTTTCATTTGTGTTGCAGGTTCAATCACCGTGCTATTTACCTTCTCGTACAACTGTTGAGCATCATTTATAATCTCTTTTACAGCGGCGGATGTTGTTTTAATGCGTTCCTGCCAGTCTCTTTTTACTTCAGTAGGGTTCTCTCTTACCTGTGTAATCATTTTCGTCGTTGAATCTTTCATCTCTTTCGTCTTAGTCGTCATCTTCTTCCTAGTTGAGGAATCAAGCATCGCAACAACTCCTCCAACTACGGCACCGATCACGATTGCTTTCATGAGCTTACTGTTTGCTGCTTTTTCTTGATTTTTTTCAAAAGATGCTAGTTGTGTCATGAAATATATCCTCCTAATCAATGTATAGTGGTTTACATCGTATTATCGATCTCATTCCCCTTTCCTCGCTCATTAAACCATTCTTCTTTCAAAAGCTTCTGACGCTATATTATCTCCATTTTTTCACACCAAGATCATTTAAAGCACGCTTAACCGTATCCATCGTTTTGACAGAGGATAAATCTGTTCTTAGCTGAATCGCAGCTTGAGCAAGGTCAGGTCTTATTCCTGTTAAGATCGAGCGAATGCCAAGCAATTTCAAAACATCCATTACCTTAAAGAGGTATTCAATGACCAACTCATCAAAAGTATACACGCCAGAAAGGTCGATAATTAAACAGTGCACATTCTTTTGTTGAGCTTTTGAAGGAAGGTCATCTAACAGTTGTCTCGCCCTATCCGAATCTATGGATCCCACAAGAGGGAGAACGGCAATTCCCTCTAAAACCGGGACAATAGGAGCTGAAATTTCATTAATTTCCTTCAGCATCTTTTGATGTTGCCTTTCTACTTCCTTCCGCTTTGTTATATCTCGTAAGACAGATTGAATGGCTTTTCGATCACCAAACATTACAGGGTTACAGTTTAATTCAACGTCAACTTTGGTTCCATCAAGCCTTACAATTGTCTTTTCGATCAGCTCACCTGGTTGATTGCTCACCAGACCTTCTCGTATTCTTGCGATTATTGCTGGGTGATCCTCAATTTGAAAAATACCAAGGACAGATGCACCAATAATCTCTTCCCGCGCAGCTCTCAAAAAATATGCACCTGGTTGGTTGATATAAAGTACTTTATGGTCTGCATGGATGATAATCGCCTCTACAGAATATTCGACGATTTGTCGATACATCTTCTCTTTTTCAAGCATTGCTTCATAGTCTTCACCAGATACATTCATTATTAACCAAACCTCTCCGATAAATATTTTCATTGTTATGTACGTTCTATCATCTTTTTGGAAACCTAACTAATCATTTTACGACATCATATGATCCAGTTCTTTAACCATAACATAAAATTCAAATAATTTAAGATGAGAAAGAAATGTTTATTTGTGAACCTTCGCCTTAATTATAAAACTAGTAAAGCAATACTACTATTCCAGCACGGCAAATGATTAAATCAATCATTTGCTAAAACCCTTATGGCTATGCTAAGTCATACCATTAAAAATCTTTTAAGCATAACGCACTCTATTCTTCTATTTTCATCGAAGCAATCGTATACTTATAGGTGCAGAAAGTTACTATGCTAGGAAAACAAACAGACTAAAAACGATGACGTTTTTGATTGGAGCTATTCATAATGGACAAACAACCAGCTGGACTCAAGCCTTTTATCTCCCTAATTTTATCAACAAAAATACCGAAGCTCGCTCTAGGTATTGGATTAGCAGCAAGTATCCTGACTACTCTTGCAGGCTTGCTTGTGCCTTTATTGACGAGAGATTTAGTCGATGGTTTTCAAGTTTCATCTTTAAGTGTTCCCCTCATGGTTGGAATTGGCGTAGCCTTTATCGTTCAAGCGATTATAAGTGGCATATCGATTTATTTACTAAGTTTCGTTGGTCAAAAGATCGTTGCCAGTCTCCGTGATCGGATGTGGGTCAAGCTGATTCGATTGCCTGTCCATTATTTTGATCAGCAATCAAGTGGCGAAACCGTTAGTCGGGTTGTGAACGATACGAGTGTCGTAAGAGATTTAATTTCTAATCACTTTCCAAACTTTATTGCTGGGATGATTTCGATTATTGGTGCCATTACAATCTTACTTGTAATGGATTGGAAAATGACACTTATGATGCTCATTTCTGTACCGATTACGTTAGCGATTATGATACCTCTTGGACGTAAAATGGCAAAGATCTCACGTGGATTACAGGATGAAACAGCTGTATTTACTGGAAATATTCAGCAAACACTTGGTGAAATTCGCCTGATGAAATCTTCAAATGCTGAACAAGACGAAGAAGCCAAAGGGCTATCTGGCATTGAAAAGTTACTTGGGTTTGGATTAAGAGAAGCACGTATTTTTGCTTTAATTGGACCCTTAATGTACCTTGTCGTTATGGTTGTCATCGTGATGATTATTGGCTACGGTGGCATGCGTGTCGCAAGTGGTGAGATGTCAACTGGTTCACTTGTTGCTTTTTTGCTCTACCTTTTCCAAATTATTATGCCAATTACGTCATTTGCGATGTTTTTTACGCAATTACAAAAAGCAAAAGGCGCAACAGAGCGGATTATTGATATTTTAGAACTTCCATTAGAAAATGGACAAAAAGGAAAGGAAATCGATATTACCAATATGCCTGTTCAAGTTGTTGATGTCTCCTTTGCATATAGCGAGGCGGAGCCCGTACTTAAGGGTGTATCCTTCAACGCACAGCCTGGAGAAATGATTGCGTTTGCTGGCCCAAGCGGTAGTGGGAAAACGACGATGTTTGGATTACTGGAACGATTTTATGAACCAACTTCGGGCGATATTCGAATTGGAAACACATCCATTAAGGATTTATCAATGGCTTCCTGGCGCAGTCAAATTGGTTACGTTTCTCAAGAAAGTGCGATGATGGCGGGGACAATTCGTGAAAATTTATGCTACGGCTTGAATAACTCCAAAGATATTTCTGACGAACGTCTTATGGGAAGTTGCTAAGATGGCTTATGCCGACCAATTTATTAAAGCATTTCCAAAAGGACTTGATACAGAAGTTGGGGAGCGCGGCGTAAAGCTCTCAGGAGGACAAAGACAACGAATTGCGATTGCAAGAGCGTTTTTACGTGATCCTAAAATTCTGATGATGGATGAAGCAACGGCGAGCTTAGATAGCCAATCAGAAGGAGTTGTCCAACAAGCATTAACAAGATTAATGGAAGGGCGGACGACATTCGTGATTGCCCATAGGTTATCAACAATTGTGGATGCAGATAAAATTATTTTTATCGAAAACGGGCAAGTAACTGGAATAGGAACGCACCAAGAGCTGATTCAATCACATGCTCTATACCGTGAGTTTGCTGAGCAGCAATTAGCCTAATGCGTGGTGTTTAAAGACCTAGGCTTGGAAACGAATCCAAGCTAGGTCTTTCTTCGTTTCCTTCATTCAATTAAAATATCACCTTGTATTACCGTAAACCCTCAAGCTCAATTAAATTATAGAATGTTCCTAATAGCAAGTGATCATTTCCTATAGATTCTCTTAAGTGATCTTTAAACTCTTCTAACGGATATCCTACTACATGTCTTATTTCTTCCGGGTTAAATTCTTTCATATTTTGTTCATCATCTACTGGTTTTTCAACTGAATAGACCTTGTTATCAATTATAATAAACTCTAATTATCTTGCTCCCCAGAAAATAAAACTTTTTCTTCTTTTAAAATACTGTTTGACTTTTTGTAATTCCGGTAACCATATTGGACCTCAGATACAACTTGGTCTGTTCCAGAAGTTATAGGTTTTGCACTTAATTGATAGTACATATCAAATTTTTGTAATAACTCCACTTTTACTAACTCAGGTGGGGTTACAACAATCCATTGGAACTTCAGCTCCTCAGCGATAGCCAAAATTGGATCAACGATATGATCACTAACAGCTACACTGAACGGGTTATCAGTTATTAAAAGCTTCCAATTGGTATTATCTTCATTTGTGCGTTTAAACGAGGTCAACATCATTAATATTAATGTTCTGGCGCTAAATAACTGCCCACCACTTCCAGAAGGATCTGTTTTAGAAGACTCATTAATTGTTTCCCACTCTGTATAGAACTCTTCTTTTGGTGGCTCATATAAGAAGCTATTTTCTTCGTGTAAACGATACAGCCATAAAATTGGATATTGATAATTAAAGGCAGCAAAGATAATATTTTTCGTGCTTATCTTATCTTTGAACACCTTTTGTGGAATATCGTTCACATC
This sequence comes from uncultured Bacillaceae bacterium, assembly GCA_963838465.1. Lineage (GTDB taxonomy): Bacteria > Bacillota > Bacilli > Bacillales > Bacillaceae_D > Halalkalibacter. Next base: position 246,032 of record CAWIQZ010000006.1, on the reverse strand, counting down.
TTGATAATCAGCAAATATTTCAGTTATAACTCTGTCGAACAGATCATCAATATTTCCTTTAATTTGATCTGTTTCTCTTGGAAGTAAATTATCCCTTTTTAATTTAACAAGCGGAAAGTTCAACCCACTTCTATTAGTAATTCGCATAGCTTTAATCATTTTTCGTAAATGCTCAACAATTTGAAGTGCATATTTACAAGCATGTTCTACCCATTCTTTTTTTGCTTCTTCCGCTGTGTTTCTTTCTTCCTCTGCTTCTGCGATTTCATTAGTTGCCAATAAATCTAAACCTTCGATAGATGCCTTTACTTCCTGTAATTCTTCAAAGTAAATATCACTATATGAGGATGTTCAAAAAGTACCTTTTTAATCAAATCATAACTAGAAAATTAGTTGACTACACTCCTATTAATGGAAATGAAAGTAAAATAATGTCAGACAAAAAAATTTACCTTCGCCCCACTCAAAATCGCACCTAAAAAAGGGTAGACTTCTCCCTTGGACCATAGACAATTTTTTGAAAAAGGTTTGATTGGGGTTAAATTAGCCAGCTATCGGCAAGGAAAGCTGTTCCACTTGCATTTCCTGTAATTCCCTTATAGCTTCAACATGATTTTCAGGTAAGACCGTATCTCGGATGTGTTTGATCATCCGTTGAATGAGTCGAAACAAATCTCTCATGATGAAGAAAGATTGGACTCTATTTGTGGTCTTTACTGGCACCTTTTTATGTCGCATCACAGAATCTAGCTGATTAGATTCATGTGCAAAAGATAGCTCCACTTGCTTACGAAAGTTCAACATTCGATTTTGAAGCTCTGATCCTTGTGGAACTGGACCATAGAAGAATGGGTTTTCTTCAAAGGAGAAACCGAATTGCTTATCACAAGTAGCCTGTAATGGACAGGACATACATTTGGTTTCGTCACCATGAAACCAAGACGTATAGGTTTCCTTCTCAAATCCATCCCATAGGAGTTTATGGCCCTCTTCACATTCCGGTTGCCCTTCTGGGGAACATGCTTCTGGGATGACCGTATTCTTTTTGAAATCTGTTACGACAGCCACATCATGTTTATGTAAAGATTCTATCTGGTGTTCGGCACTAAAATAGCCTAAATCTGCCACAAGATACTCTACCTTTAAATCACCGATTTGTTTTAGTTTTTCAACCAACGGAAGCAGAACATCGACATCGTGAGTATCTGGTGGAAGAATAATGGACAAGAGAACAACAGGACCCGAGGGTGTAGGGCAAACAATCGAATGTTTTCGATAGCCAATAAAAAATTTATTCTGATTGGCTTTATTCCGCTGAACGCCTACTTTGGCATCGGGATCCGAATACATTTTTTCGCATTCACATGTCTCTTTATCTTCACAAGCACAACGTTTCTTTTTATAGCCATTCACGTGAGCAAAGACGGGTCTAGAATCAATTCCCGCAAGAGTTGGTTCTAAAAAGCCATCCAGTTTCAGGGCTTGACCAATGAAATCGAATAAGATTTTATAAAAGTGCTCGGGTGTCAGAGTATGACGAAAATGAGTCAAGCTCGAATGAACAGGAACATCCTTTATGTTTGGAGTGCCGATGAAGTTGCGCCATGCCTGATTCTTAGGGTCCCTTAGCTGTCTGCAGAGCTCTCTAAAAGACGTGATCTCAGGCCGGGTAAAGTACAAATAATGCATACGAAAATACGTTCTAGCATCAATAGGCGGGCGACCACCGTCTTTATATAATGGTTTCATTTTTTCCAAGACAATAGAATCATCGACATGATCAATATAATCTATCAATTCCACATCGAAACCGAGTGTGTTATAGTAATGATAAGGAAGCAGTTCTAGCTGCATATCCATGAAAATGCACCTCGCAAATTGGTATTTTTGGTTGATTCGTCACTTCCATTTTACCATTTTTCGCTAAGGTGCATTTTTATTTTTTTTCGGATTTTATGGCTTTTTGAACAAGCTCTTATAATAAACTCTAACCTGAATTATTCACAGATTTTCTAAAATAAGCTATTATCGCCTTATCTTATAGGCTTTCTACGTGAATCGTTTCATGCATTAAATAAATGAAAAAAGAATCCATTTCTGATAAGGTTAAATCAACCACAAAATAACCATCAGAAAGGATTCTTATAATGGCTACTTTACCGCAATTAACGCTTAATTTCAATCGTCAAATTAAATTATCAAATGATGGAGGTTCACTTTCCTCTGATACTGGTGAATTCATTTTTAGAGAATTCGATGAGAAGCTTGGGTTTCTCAACGACATTAACTAAATATCTACAACTAAAAGACGACAAGACTTTACTATTTTCATTCGAATAAAAATTTGCTTCGTCAAAAGATTTATCAAATTATTGCTGGATATTCCGAAGATGATGCTGCTGATCAATTAACGAAAGATCCTGTGTTTACTCAAATCATTGGGACACTGAAGCTTTAGCTTCCCAACCTAGTTTATCCCGCTTTTTTACACGGTTTGATCAAAGAATCTATTGTGCAATTAAATCAAGCTAATCAAGAACTTCTAGACAAAGTGCATCTAATTAGAGATTCAAAAGCACTTATCATTGATTTGGATTCTACACATTCAGATACCTATGGAAAACAGGAATCCGCATCTTACAATTCTCATTATGGAACAGTTGGTTTTCATCCATTAGTTGCTTTTGATGGCATAACAGGTGATTTTCTAAAAGCTCAAGCTAAGTCCTGGAAATGTCTATACTTCCAACGGTGTCGTTGAATTTGTTCAAGCCTCTTATCGAACATTATAACGAAAAATTTCCAGAGATTATCCTTATTTATTACGGGGGGATAGTGGTTTTGCTGTCCCTGCTTTATATGAATCTATGTGAAAAAGAATCGGTTTATTACGTGATTCGTCTAAAATCGAATGCTCAATTTACAACAGATCTCGCTGATGAACTACCATCCTGCCTCTATGCACCATCTGATGTCACAAAAACCGAATGTTATTTTGAAGAAACCGATTTATCAAGCGAAATCATGGTCTAAGCCTAGAAAAGTGATTATCCAATCGGTACGCCCAGCGGGTGAATTGTTCTTTATCCATTCATTTTTTGTAACCAATTTGGATAGTACGCATTTTCTCCAAAGGATATCGTTCATGCTTATCAAAAAAGAGGCACGATGGAGAACTATATCAAGGAAGCCAAGAATGGCTTTAATTTGGATAAAATGAATAGCCATTCTTTCCAAGTAAACGAAGCTAAAATGATGTTGAGTCTGTTAGCTTATAACTTAACGAACTGGCTACGTACTCTTTGCTTTTCCACATGAACAGAAAAATATGCAAATTGAGACCATTCGTACAAGGCTTATTAAAGGTCGCCAGTAAATTAGTAAAGTCAGGACGATCCCTATACTTTAAATTATCTTCCAGTTTCGTGTATCAAGAATTCTTTTGGAAAGTGCTTCAGCGAATTCAAAACCTAAAGCTAGAATAAACCAGCTTGATGCCCATTTTTAAAAATTCAATTAAGACCAAGGGAGTAGTCTGCCCAAAAATCGACTGTTTACAAGCATTTGTATTTAAAAGCAAGTCAAAAGTTAAAAAATCAACAAAAGGTTTTTTCAATGGAACAGAAAAATAATAATTTGGTGTCCATTTATGTTCTAACATAGGAAGTATGAATAATTCAGGTTGAATTAAGAAAAAGAAATAAACAGCTAGAAATGGAGGTCGATATTTTAAAGCAAGCTGCGCTGATCATGGGACGAAAATAGAAGTAATTGAGAAAAATTGACACCTCTATTCGGTATCAGCAATGTGCGAAGTCCTACAAATAGCTCGAAGTACCTTTTATTATGAAACAGAAATAGCTGCTCAAAAAGAAAAAGAAAAGGCTAAAGAAGAACAAGAATTAAAAGAGAAAATACGAAAGATCTTTAACGAAAACCGTAAAGTATATGGAACTCGCAAAATAAAAGGAGACCTTTTAAAAGCTGGTCACAAGGTTTCCAGACGTCGCATAGGTAGATTAATGGAGGAGCTTGGAATTCAATCAAAGTATGCACAACCGTCCTACAAACCAATGAGCTCTCGTCCAAATGAAGAATCCGTTCCAAATGTGTTAGATCGGGAATTTCAAGTAGATGAAGAGATGTCTGTATTGGTTAGTGATCTAACGTATGTCAAAGTAGGACAGCATTGGAACTACGTCTGTTTTTTAATCGATTTATACAATAGAGAAATAGTTGGTTACAGCGTTGGAAAACGCAAAGACGCAGCTTTAGTTCAACGTGCTTTCGCATCGGTTAATCGGCCACTAGAGAATGTGAAACTCTTTCATACAGATCGCGGATCTGAGTTTAAAAACGTGGCCATTGATGAATTATTAAGTGAATATGAGATTGGACGCTCATTGAGCCATAAAGGAAACCCTTATGATAATGCGGTGGCAGAAGCGACATTTAAGATTTTGAAAACGGAACTAATCAATGGGGAGCATTTCCATTCCTTTTACCACCTGGAACTTGAACTTTTTGATTATATCAATTGGTACAATAACATCCGTTCGCACAGTGCCCTTGGGTATCAAAGTCCGGTAAGTTATCGAAACTTAGCCCTTAAAAAAATTGTTTGATTTAGTGTTGACATACCACAATGTTAGTGCGTCCAATACACCAACTGCCTGATTAACTCTACCAGCTCTAATGAGTTGCAATGTGTACAATTGTTCAACACTCATATCCATTTCTTCTTCAAATTCTCGAGACATTAAAATCATTCGGATGCTTTCATCCGTCAACTTATAAACTACTGTCCCTTTTTTTAATTTCGTATATTCACGGTCTTGTTCTAAGTAAGAAAAACGTTGGTCTTCAAATGTCTGTTTTTCATGATTGTAATAATGACCTTTAAAAGAATCCATTCGTTTACTATCACCAAAATAAAAGATGCCATTTCCTAACCTCATCACATCTTCTTCTTTATGATCAAGTTCAAAGGTTTCAATTACATCACGTACAACTTCATATATATCATCCTTTGTTCTGGCTTCATCATCACGCAGCTCTCGATAATAGATTTCTAACAAAACGCATAGCAATATATCACGAACATAAGGATTTAATTTTTCACCGAGACTCATTCCCGCACCAAACAAAAAAATTGGATTTAACGACCTTTTTCTTTTCTCTATCCCAAACCATATATCTTCTTTAAGCATGATTACCTTCCCCTTTTAATAGTAGGTCAATTGGTAGGACTTCTTGAGGGATACGCTTATCTTCATTCCAAATCTGATAAGCAATCGCAGTGAAGCCTTCATTATCCCTCCCAATTTCATCTAAGAAATAATTAAAATGATCGTTGTTTTTTTGCTGTTCCTTTTTTATAGTAGTCGGACAATGACATTCTTCCACCATCTTGTAGTAAATTTGTTTAGCTAAAGTGATGTCAAACTCTGGGTTTTTAGTTTTCAGACGAGCATATATGGAATATCCTGCTGGGTCCATATCACCTACATAAAGAAAATGAAAGTCGTTATGCTCTAATATGTCTTTTATGTATTTAATGCTTGATTCGATATGTGTTCCTTCTGCGTATATAATCATATCCAATTCAAATCCAACAATTGGTTTATAAATTCTAAATAATTTTCTACACGCATGGAAAAACGATAAATTTTCAATGATTAAAATACGTTTAATTTCAGTGAAACTACTAACTCTAGGATGTACAAAATATGAGAATGGCTCACCATAGTTTTCAATTTTTATTTCGTGTTCAGTTAATTTTAATCTGCCTAAAAGGTGTCGACCTTCTTCATGAAGGAACTTCTCATCTTTAAATAATTGATAGGACCGACTAGCTTTAGATTCCCACTCCCATTTATCCTTTTCCCCTAAAAAATTATAAATGCTTAGTATGTGCTCCCAAGTTAATTCATTCTGCTTTTCAGGATTGTTGATAAAATAATTAATATCTAAACGGTCTGACACTTGAAAAATTTGTTCTTGGGTCCAAGTAGGGGTAGCTCTTGTTCTAACGATTCTCCATCTTATTGGTAATGGTGTTTTACGGTTGTTAGTTTTTTTGATATAAGCTTTTATTGGTTTAATCTTTGAGGAAGAACTTAGTTCATTTATGATGGTGTAAAATAAATCATATCCACCATCATCTTGGTAATCATTTAGACTGTCATATCTTTCAATAATGTAATTTTCTAACTCTATAATATTGAACTCTACATTTTTATGCCGATTCAAGTAGGTGGTTATTAAATCCTTCATTTTTTCAAGTTTGTTCAATTGCCACTCACCTCCTTTCCAATAAACTGATAATAGCTTAGTGTTGATTATTAACCTATATAAGTTAATGAAAATAACCCCTCTCATCGACTCTTGAAAGGGGTTGCTGTTAATTTGCCCATTTATATGACTTTTTTAATCGATTTAACTTTGTTGGAAATGGAATATGTCCATCGTGCTGAAGCCTTCCAAGAACAACACCCGGTGCAATATTAATTTCTCTTGCAAATGCTACGATAGCTTGTTCTTTAAAATCCCTTTTTTTAATAAATTCATTATATTTTTTTAGTGGTATTAATGTAGTAGATGCAAATTGGTTAGCTTCTTCTTCAAATTCATCAACGTTATCCTTAAATTCCAAAAAGGTTATCTTTTTGCTATGCTTTAAAATATGACCAGCTTCATGAAAAAAAGTAAACCATAAATGGTCGTTAGCATTATATCTAAAACTTAAAATGATAATTGGTTTTTTCCCGTTCCATGTTGTAGCCCCGCTTACCCTACTACCAGGAGTTTCAGGAACAAAAACAACTGCTACTCCAGACTTGGCGCAGATCTCTGTCAACTTGGGAATAAAAGTTTCTGGATCTTCATCTGTTAACTTTCTTATTTCTTGTAAAGATTCTTTAAAATTCTTCTCATCATAAGGAGCACAATCAATCTTTCTTGCTTCAATCTCACCTTTTCGTAGCCATACGGCAATTGATTCAGATTTACTTGAGAAGGCTTCTGTTTTCCTAAAAGCAGCTTCTGGCTTTAATATCTCGCCCCAAACTTCTTCCCAAGCATTAAAGGAAGCTACTCCAAAGAAAGATAAAAGCTCTTTTAATTGCTTTGTTTTATCTTTTTCAGCTTTAATCCAACCATTCTTTATCATAAATCTAATTGGAAATTTGTTTAGGAAATCTAATTGCTCCTTAAGTTGTTCTTCACTCTTCTTTCTTGCTAACATTTGGCGATAATTATTCTCTAGATTATTCCAAAAGTCTGCTTCAACTCCAAAAACATGCTCAAATTGTAAAGCCGTTTCTGGAGTTAGCGCTGCTTTCCCCTTTATGATTTCATTAATAAGTTTAGGAGTTCTGCCAGTACGTTCTGCCAGTTCTGCCTGTGTCATGTCATAGTGTTCCAACAGCTCCTCTAACGTCTCTCCAGGTGGAACAATATAATCCGGATTAAATTGATTTTTATTTGCCATGATAATCAACCCCAACTTCAATAATTTTTATGGCACTGATGAGCGTTCGATCAATGCCGCCATCAGATTTCCTAGGAACAGGATCATGATCTGGTTCAAAAATCAAACGAAACGGATGTTTCAAATCAACTGCAAATTGACCATTTCTATCCTGATCTAACTCATGTAGCCTAGGAGGTGGTAAATGACTTATCTTGTCAAGACTGCTTGCAGCCCTTAGCTCAAATAGCCTTTGTTTAAGTTTTTTTGCATTTTGCTTATCTAAATGTTTAGACATTACTTTCTCGTTGTTACATATTTTTTCTATACGATTGTTCTTGAAAGATATATCCATCAATTTCCCCTATAGAATAATTATTAACGCATTACGTTAATTAAAACCTCATTATTTAATTTTATTATACTTCTTTAAACAATTACTGTAAATGGATAATCGCTTAAAAGTACGACAAGTGGCTCAATCAATTTCCAACAAAAAGGGTTACCTTAACATTTCCCTAGTCGAAACACCTAGTATTTTGAGATAATTTATTAACGCTCATATATGCCTGATCATTCATCCTAGCTCTCTACAATTGCTGACGTTCATACCTTTTCACTGTAGTTCCTCTGATCATCAACCTCCATAAAAACAATAAGCTAAAGAAATAAATGATAAAAAAACCGAGATGAAAAATCGTTAATGGATATCCCATGATTTTGTGATCGAGGATGTCGTAGCCTGCCCAAATAAACATGAACAGAAACAGAAGGGAGACAGGCTTCCTTTTCTCAACCGAGATGATTCTCATTAGGAGGCGACCTATCGGATAAAAAGCTAAGAGCAGGACTAATAAAAACAACATCGCTAGTCCTCTTGAATGGAACAAGTCAATCAGCAATCCAGAATGGGGAGAAAGAAACAAAACGAGATTTTCCTCAGGAAGCGACTCAAATTCCCCAAGCCATTCATTACCGCTCACATGAGAAAGCGGTAAATTTGTCGTCATTTCAGCGCCAAAAGGAACATCGATCTTGAGTGTCAGGTTGTTGAAATCACTCCAATAAGAAGCCGGGTGCAAGAGGTAGTCAAGCCGATAGATAGGATGGAGACCCTGCCTTTCATCCATTCCTAGTAAAGTCACATATTCGATTTGTAGCGTATGTATGTTTTCTGGCTCTAGCACGATTGTAAACGTTTGTGAATCAATATGATTAAATTCTGAATAGACATCGTAACCGCCAAATTGATATCCTTCCCTAGTCCGAGGGTTGATCCATTCATAATGAGGATGTTCACCGATTAATTGTTCACGAGGGATCGAAACCGTTCCCTCTACAGGGATACTGCTATCGTTCAATGTGACATGCCATTGATCCGTGTCCCCAGGCTGAGGAAACGCAATCGGTACCTCGACTTCCTTATCTTGTTGATTCTCCATTTCATAAATGACGTGAATATGCGCCTTAATCGTTGGGTTTTCAGAAGAGAAAGGTAGCCAATTACTCACTTTTTCTAAACGAATGGAAAGATCCTCGCTAACGATACGGACCATGCCCTCTTCCATTGGTAAAACATGACCAGTCGGATAAGATGAATCCTCAAAGTAACTCGTACCATTGGCAGATACCGTACTAGTCATACCTCCAAATAGACACAAGCATATGAGTAAGGTAGAAAACATTCTATTCATTGTTCACCCCACCTTTAAAGGTATAAATGAATTAGCGGCCCTTTCTCGATTTGTTTCTCGATTAAAGACCGCTTCTTCTCAAATGTTTAATTGAATGGGCCATAGGTCTGTTGTCCTCAAACATGTTTAATCTTTTTTTGGTTCAATCGGATAATCTTCGTGAGTAATCCAGTCACTCCAGCTGCCCGCGTAGAGCTTTACATTCTCATATCCAGCTCTCTTCAAGGCTAAAATGTTTGGGCAGGCGGAGACACCTGACCCACAATAGACAATGATTTCTTTAGACGGAGGAATGTCAGAAAAATTCTGTTGAAGCTCTTCCGCTTCTTTCCATGATCCATCTTTATCAAGAACATCTTTCCAAAAATAGTTCACCGCACCTGGTATATGTCCTGCAATCGGGTCGATAGGTTCTTCCAATCCCAGGTATCGATTTGTTTCTCTAGAATCAATGATGATCGTACCCGATTGATTCAATTTTTCTTTTACTTGACTAGCATCAACCCATGTCCACTCTTCATTAATGTGTGGTGTAAAGGTTGAAGCTGTTTTTACTGGTATACTTGTGGTGATTTCATAGCCCTCGCTTAGCCATTTTGAATAGCCACCGTCAAGAATAGCTACCTCTGAATGCCCAAGGTGCTTCATTAACCACCAAAAACGCGATGCCACCATGCCTCCTTGATCGTCATAAACGACAACCTTTGTATCGTTATCAATACCAATCTTCCCGAGCTTTTCTGCTAGCTCATCAAAGTCTGGTAAAGGATGACGCCCACCATGCTCACTAATGGAAGACGATAAATCTTTGTTAAGATCGAGATAAACAGCTCCTGGTAAGTGACCTTCAAGATATTCCTTTTTACCTGCTTCTGGATCAGCTAAATGAAACCGGACATCAACAATTGTATACTCATTTCTTTTTTCTTGTAACTCATCATATAACCACTTTGCTTTAACGATATCCTCCACCTTGAACACCTTCTTTTCCTGATTGTTCTTTAATAGTAACACTAGCTCGTCATTCTTACATGCAAAATAACTAATTTTTCACGCTATTTTCTTTCGTTTCTTCATCAGTACCTCATACTCTCTAACACTCGAACCATCATCTCTTCATTCATTGGTCCAACATTGACGTGCCTAATGACACCATTTCCATCAATAAAATATGAAGTAGGTAATGGTTGAATGCGATAAAGAGAGGTCACGTCTCCTGATTGATCAAGTAAGATCGGAAATGACAGGCCCAGATTATCAACAAACTCCTCAACATCATTCGCAGAATATTCTGTGGTGGTTAGATTGACGGCAAGAATATCAATCTCATAATTCGTATAGAATGCCTCCATATCCGGCATTTCTGCTCGACAAGGCGGACACCACGTTGCCCAAAAATTGATCATCACAGGTTTCCCTTCAAAATCAGCTAGGGAAACCATAGAACCGTCTAATGACTGTAATGTAAAAGGTGGTGCTTGTTCCCCAACAACCGTACCGAATGATCGTTCTTCGTTTATTTTTGTAGTCTCCGATTCATTGTTGGGTTGCTGCATCGTAAAGGCTGACCAACCCGCTAACAGGATCAGAAACACAATCACACTCCATTCCCTCATTTGACCAGCTCCTGACGTTGCTTATTTCTTATCATAGCTGATGTAGCTAGTAGCCCTGCTAATGCAATCATGAAATAAAACCAAACTGGCACGGTAACTGCCATCATCCTTGTTGTCACAAACATCGCTAGTAAACCGTGACTCCCCCCGTACATCACTAGTAAGCGTAACAGAAGCAGGGGTTTTTCGATCTTTTTTCTCTTTTGTAATAGAAGCACAACAAGAATGACGATGTTTAAACTGATTTGATAAAGACTGACTGGATGACCGTTATAATATGGAATATCCATCCCCATCCGATAATCAAGGAAAGGATGAAACGCTAAATAAATCGTTTCAGTGACGATATAACTGCTGAAGAAATAGAGAAGCAAGAGCTCTCTATTCACATTTTTCTTCCAACTTGCCCAAAGAAAATACAAAAAGACAACAAACCAAGCCAGCATCCATTCTGTTGAACCACTAGGCATCGCCAGTACCGCAATCGGATCTCGTACTGAAATCGTCGGGTAAACAACAATCGTAGAAAATTGAAAGAGGATAAAAAAATAAAAAATACCATTCCAATACGTTTCTCTTAACGATTGTTGATTCGCTAATTCCTGATGTAAGAGCTGCTTACTGACATACAGGCTCACGATCAAAATCACGATAATCAATAACCAAGCTTGTTTTATAATAAAGGGACCAAGCGTCCAAATTCCGTCCACGACCACACCTCATTTACGATTTTTATTAGAAGGACTAGTCTTTTTATTCGTCCATTTTATCCTTTTTGATTAAATAAAGAAAAGCCATTCAACATGTGAACAGCTTAATCGGTTTCATTATTCTGTGGGGCCCGTCCATTCTAACATGCCACCTGTCATATTAATAACCTGATACCCATGACTTTCAAGCAAAGCAGCTGCTCTTGAACTTCTACCTCCCGATCGACAGACCATGATGTATTCATTTTTTTTATCTAATTCATGCATTTTGAATTCGACTAATCCTAAAGGAATATGAATGGCATGTGGAATCTTACCTGTCTCTACTTCTTCTACCTCGCGCACATCGATGATATGAATCGGTTTCTTTTCTTTTAATAAAGCTTCTACTTCATTTGGTGTTATTTGTTTCATTGATTTGACCCTCCTATTATGTTTTAATGCCAAGCACTCATTCCGCCTTTTATATTCGTCACATGAGCAAAGCCATGCTTTTTTAATACCTTGCTTGCCTTATTGCTTCTCATGCCACTTTGACAAATGACAAAAACCTCTTTATCCTTTGCAAGCTCATTCGCTCTTTGCTTAAGCTCGAATAAGGGAATGTTTTTAAAACCCTTAATATGATTTGCCTTAAACTCATTAGGTGTGCGTACATCAATAAATTGCTTATCTTTATTCTTCAACTCTCGTTTCAACTCATTCGTACTAATATTTTTAATACCTTTTACTGGGACAAAGCGTTGAAAGATAAACCAAGCAATAACGGCTATTAATAATCCATTGATTAAAACACCTGTATCTACCATATGCATAACCCCTTTCTACTTCTAAATTAGTCAGTAAACGTTTCATTTCCTACTTGCTTAAATCACCGTTAAATAAAAATGTTGTATAACCATTTGCTCACGCATTTAATACCTATACAGGTATATTATACCCTTATAGGTATCAAGTCAAGCATTATTTTTTATTTTCATGTGCTATCTTTTAAAAACAATGATTGAAATTTTATGATTGCGAAATTAGATTGATTTTTTCAACTAAGTATATTAAACTAATCGTATAAAACCCATTAACTTTATAGGAATTAATGTATTTAAATGAGAAGAGAGGTTTGCCCATGCTAGATTTAAAGGAAACCCCCAAATTTGTGAAACTTGACCAAGTAAGAAAAGAGTTCCCTTCCCAAAATAAATCAGAGCTCGTGCTCGATAATATTTCACTTGAAATCGAAAAGGGAGAGTTCATTTCGATCCTAGGAAAAAGCGGTTGTGGAAAAAGTACAATGCTCAATCTGATTGGTGGCTTTGAAAAACCAACAACAGGACATGTGTATTTAGATGGAAGCGAAGTAACCAAGCCGAGCCGACGCGCGATTATGTTGTTTCAACATTACGGACTTCTCCCTTGGCGCACAGTATTAAAAAATGTAGAGCTTGGCTTAGAGCCAGAAAAATTAACCCCTGCCGAAAGACGAGATCGCGCATTACATTATATCGAAATGGTCGGTCTTGAAGATAGCATCAATCGCTTTCCCGTACAGTTATCTGGCGGAATGAAGCAGCGTGTAGCTATTGCCCGAGCTTTGGCGATTCAACCTGAACTCATTCTTATGGATGAACCTTTCGCAGCATTAGATACGTTTAATCGTTATTATTTACAGGATGAGCTTTTACGCCTGCAGCAGCAGGAGCAAACAAGTATCGTTCTTGTCACCCACGATATTGATGAAGCTGTCTATTTATCCGATCGGGTCGTCATGATGGATTCACACCCTGGTAGAATCAATAAAATACTCGATATTCATTTGGCAAAACCACGTGATCGCAGTCATAGTGATTTTCAATACTTCCGCAAAGTTATTTTTGACTCGTTCCAATTCAGCCGCAAAGACACAACGCTTGAATATAACATTTAATAATTTGGATAGGGTGATGAAATGAAACGATTAGGAAAAGTAAGTGGTATTTTTCTTATACTTATTTCAATGATGCTCTCAGCTTGTGGAACCGCTTCTCAAGGTGAAAAGAACGTCATTCGAATTGGCTATTTGCCTATTACTCACGCAGCTCCTCTTTATTTTGAAAAAGAATTTGAAGACGAGTTTTTAAATGGCAAACAAATTGAACTGATTCGATTCGGCTCATGGATCGAATTAATGGACGCTTTAAATGCTGGTAGAATTGACGGGGCGTCGGTTCTTTTTGAACTTGCGATGAAGGCGCGCGAAAAAGGAATTGATCTTAAAGCCGTGGCACTCGGTCACCGCGACGGAAATGCGGTCGTCGTTTCCCATGATGTCGATTCAGTTGAGGACCTTGACGGTGAAACGGTTGCGATCCCTCACACCTTATCAGCACACAATCTTTTATTAGATGAAATGCTTCAAAATGCTGGAATGAACTATGAAGATGTCAATGTCGTCGAGATGCCTCCACCAGAAATGCCATCTGCGTTATCAGAGGGCCGTATCTCTAGTTATATCGTAGCTGAACCATTCGGAGCTCTTGGGGTAACCTTAGATACAGGTAAAGTATTGTATCAATCAAACGAAATTCGTCCGCTTTCGTTATGTTGTGTCCTTGTCCTACGTAGTGATTTTATTGAGGAACAGCCAGAATTCGCCCAAACATTTGTCGATGGTTATGTAGAAGCCGGTAAAAAAGCGCAAGGCTACCATGTTCATGCGGCTGAAGGTGATCACGAAAACGAAAACGAGAGTGTTCTTACTCAACAAGAAATTAAAGATGTTCATATGAATTATTTAAATATTAATGAAGAAGCTCTTGCCCTCTCATTGAACTGGATTTCTTATGACGACCTACAAATCAAAGAAGAAGAATATGAGTTTCTTAGAGAAAAGCTCGTAGAAATGGGGCTTTCTGATAACCCTCCAACGTATGAGGAGTTTGTGGATCAATCATTTTTTGAAGAAACGACGTGAAGACGATGAAACATTTAACAAACTTAAAAAATGTAGCGATAGCTTTTGTATTGGTCATTGTCGCTTGGCAGCTAGTCATTATCATTGGCGACTACCCTGAAGCCCTTTTGCCACCGCCACTGTCAGTAGGAAAAGGGATCCTTTCTCTCATTCAAGATGGGACACTCTTTGTTCATTTACAGGTGAGCTTATTCCGCTTTATTAGCGGATATATGACAGCGGTCATTGCCGCTGTCATCCTAGGGTTAATCCTCGGACGCTCACCACGTGTATGGGCGATCATTGACCCGATTGTTCAAGTGGTCCGCCCTGTAGCCCCTGTGGCATGGGCTCCTTTTATCGTGCTTTGGTTCGGGATTGGGAATATGCCAGCTATTGTCATTATTTTTATTGCTGCCTTTTTCCCAGTATTGCTTTCAACTGTATCAGCTGTTAAGAAGATTGACCCTACCTATTTAAAGCTAGCTGAAAACCTTGAAATTAAACAACCAGCGCTTATGTATAAGATTATTTTCCCAGCGGCCTTCCCTTTTATTGCAAACGGGCTTCATATCGCTGTTGGAACGGCTTGGATTTTCCTCGTCGCGGGTGAAATGATTGGAGCTCAATCTGGTCTTGGCTATTTAATTATTGATTCACGAAATGCTTTAGATCTAGATTTGGTACTAGCCGGTATTTTCTTTATTGGTACGCTCGGTCTCATACTCGATAAATTAATTGGGTTGTTTGAAAGATGGGTTGGAAAGATGTGGGGGGCACAAGGGTAAAAAACAAAGGGGCCTTATAAAACGAATCTGTTACATAAGGCCTTTTCTTTTAAAATGGGACCGCTTGTAGTTCTGTTTTATCGATAGGCTTCTCACACTTAGGACAGTAATAAAGCATCTCTACTTCATGCTCACATTCGGTATGAATCAGTTTTTTGTAGCATTTATCTAAATTCTTTCGTCCCCAGATAATCAAAGCAAAAAAGACTTCTTCAAGGTCTTTACCACTTTGTGTAAGAGAATATTCGTAACGCGGTGGATGTTTGGAATAGACAGAGGACTCAATAAGCCCTGCTTCCTCTAAATATTTCAACCGATCAGAGAGAAGATTAGAAGAAATTCCTTCTAAGTTTTTCTTTATCTCATTAAACGTTGAATGCCCGAGTAAAATCTCATGAATCACAAGCAGTGTCCAACGATCTCCGACAATATTTAGCGTTTGTGCAATGTTACATGGCAACTTGTATCTTTCTTTCATTCAATATCAGACTCCTTGTTTCTTACAAGCTAAGATTAGGTACTGTTGTATAATTATATCATATAATCAAGTAAGTTGTTTTTTTTAACTAAGTATAATAAAATGATTTATAAGCATTCGAATTAATCGGATGAACAAACTTGTATATAATAAGAGGAGGATTCACACATGACACTTCATTTAGTTGAATCAAATTTGGATAACGAGCTTAAAAGTAAAGAAGCATTTGAAGCTAAGGTCGCATCTCTTCAAGAAGTATTGAAAGATGATCTGATCGAAGTACAAGTAGCAAAAGATTTCTCACGAGCATTCTTCATCATCGACAGTGAAGACGAGACTACTCTAACAAACACATTAAACGAGCAAAATGTCGCTGTTTCATTAATCAAAGCTGTCCGTATTGTTGGTCAAGATCTTGAAGAAGTGAAAAAGCAAAAAGAAAAAATTAACTACCTAGTAGAATGGAACTTACCTGAAAACCTAACAATGGATGCGTATCTTGATCGTAAAAAGACCAACTCTGTTCATTACGCTGAAGTTCCTGAAGTATCTTTCTCAAGAACGTATGTATGTGAAGATATGACAAAATGCCTATGCTTCTATGATGCACCAGACGACGATGCTGTAAAGCGCGCGCGTGAAGCTGTAAAAGCACCTATTGACGCAATTACACAAATTTCGTCAAGAGACTAATAGTTTGAACTGAGAGGAGAGACATGAGTAGTGATCATGAACAAGCAGGACCAACTTACAACCCTATTTGAAAACCATCTTAAGCCACATGTTCGCGCGATAGATGATGGATATTTCCCTAAAGAGATTTTTAAGGTTTTAGGTGAGGAGGGCTACTTTTCCTCTAAGGATCTTTCTCTTGAGGAAGTCGTCCAAAGAGAGCTTCAAGTAGTCAAACAGGCCTCTGCTGTCTGTATGACGACTGGCTTCATCATCTGGTGCCATCTTGCTGCCTTAACGTATGTACGGAATAGCGAGAACGAACAATTAAAAAACAACCTACTGGCGAAGCTCGAAGAAGGAGATGTGATCGCAGGCACAGGACTCTCAAATCCAATGAAGTACTATGCTGGCCTAGAAAAGCTTCATCTTAAAGCTGAAGAGACAGAAGGTGGATACCTCCTCTCAGGTACACTTCCTTCTGTGTCAAACCTAGGGAGTGACCATTGGTTTGGAGCAGTGGCGGAAGTTAGTGAGAATAAAAGGGTCTTGGTGTTTGTTCCATGTGATGCTACAGGTCTTACCTTAAAGGAGAAGACTGATTATCTTGGTATAAATGGTAGTGGCACATACGCCTGCCAATTTAACCAAGTCTTCATACCGACTAAACAAGTGATTACTGAGGACGCCGATTCATTTGTGAAACACATTCGTCCATACTTTTTGGTCTATCAGATTCCCCTTGGCTTTGGTGTGACAGAGGCTGCTCTTCTCTCCATAACAAAATGTAAGAATAGACAAGGTGGCTGCAATGCCTATCTACCTGTACAATCAGACGAGCTTGAAGAGAAACTGAACTTGCTTCAATCATCTCTCAATTCTCTCTTTGCGCCACCAGCTAAGCGTTTAGAATGGGAAGATTTAGTGCCTATCCGTCGAGATGCTGCTAACCTGACGCTCGAAGCTGTGCATACAGCGATGGTACATGGAGGCGGTTCTGCTTACCTACAAAATAGCGCTGATGCACGAAGGTTACGCGAGGCCTATTTTCTTATGAACCTTACTCCAACAATTAAGCATCTTGAGAAAATGATACATTTTTTCAAGAAATAAGAAATGCAATCTCAATGTAAAACCCCTACTCTCGACATTCGAAAAGTAGGGGATTTTTGTTTATTTAAAATGGCTTCGCGGCTTCGCTTGAAGGCCCACGAACAGTTAATAATAAAATGGCGCATCCAATCCCAATCCCTACCATAGCAATAATATGGAACTGACTTGTTGTCACTTGCTGCGCAAAAATCATTCCTAGTAAACCTGAAGACAGGATTGTCCCTAAATAACGGGAGGTCATGAATAAACCAGATGCAGTACCTGTTTCCTCTGTTTTGACAGAGTGGTATAAAGCCATCTGCAAACCTAAGCTGCTAAATCCGTTGCTACAGCCTAATATTGATAGAATGATAAAGATATAGACGGCTGTAGATTCGCTATTTATCGTCAACAACAGCACTGTTCCTACTATCGCTGAAACAGCTCCTGTTAAAATGACCGGTTTTGTTGAGCCAGTTCGGTCAATCCACCTTGCTGCTATTGGCGAAACGACTACACTGAATCCAGCTATGGACAGCATAACGATTCCTATGAGGCCCGCATTATAGCCTTGTACATGCTGCAAGTAAGAAGGGACACCGAAAAACAGCGAATAAAATAAAATGATTGACTAAAATGAATCGTATGTAAACCAGGCTGGCACTTTTGTTTGCTTGCAAAGACTGAACATCGATAAACGGATTTTTCTTTCTTGCTTCAAACAAGCAAAAGGTCACAGTGGAAAACATGCACAAGGCAAGTAGCCACCAGTTGATGTCCGTATTAAGGGATAGTAAAAACAGCATTAAGCCGATAATCGAAATAGAAAATAACAGCACACCGACCACATCTGGATAACCCACTGTTTTACCTTCAATCTTATCCTTTGGAAATGTCTTTAATGTGAGAAAAAAGGAAACAAGAATGAATGGGAAATTTATGAGAAATATCGCTGGCCAATCGCCAAATTCAATTAAAAAGCCGCCAATTGAAGGTCCTAATGCTGCTGATGTAGAGGCAAAGATGCTTAACACACCGAAAGCTTGCGCTTGTTTATCTGTTATGGCATGGCGTATCACCGCCATGCCAGCCGGATATAGTGTTGAACTTCCGATTGCCTGAATGATACGAAAGATGATTAACCAAGCGAAACTTGATGACAGAGGCGCGAGCATAGAAGCTGCCGCGACAAGGGTTAATCCAATTAAAAATAGCCTCTTCTCCCCAAGGGAATCGCTCAACTTTCCCATGATCGGCTGAGCGATCGCGCTCGCCAAATAGTAAGTCGTGATTAACCACGTTGCATCGGCAAACGTTAGACTAAAATCCTCCTGCAAACGAGATAATGCCACCGCAATCATAGAGGAGTTTAGGGGATTGAGTAAGATTCCAAGAGCAACAGCGAAAAGTAGTTTGATATCTATCATTCCTTTCACTAAGCCCACAGCTTTTTGACCAGAAACATTCTTCACACACATGAATCATCTTAAGATTGTAAAACAAGTCAGAATAAACACTCTCCTAAAACTATACACTTTAATACCTTATTTTCGTTGTTTTTTTATGATTTCTCCCAGATGATGACGTTTGGCGGGAATGCACAAGCCAACACACAAGCTTCAATTTCTTCTCTGGCGCAAATGTTAAATTTCTAAAAACAGTCTCTACAAACTGCCGCAGACTTCTCTCAATTTTGTAGATAATTTCTAGTATTCAACAGAATTCCTCGCGCGTAGAGCCTTTTAACTAATTGACTCATCGTTAGACGCATCTTTACATAAATTTCCTCATATTGCCTGAATTTCTTTTTCGTATATAGAGCATTTTGCAGTAATTTTAAACATTACTAACCATTCTCCTCTCTAATTAACTTCTCTCTTTAAATTTACGATATATCGTATAAATCGTTTCAACCATTAGATTTAAATAAGAATGACTTAACTAACATTCAAATGCTTTAAAATGAAATCTTGAACAAATAGAATGAGCAGCCAACTTGCTAAGCCAAATCCAATAGCAACGAACAAAGGGAAGGATTGTTTTAGAGAAAGATAGAGAATTAATAACAAAACGATCGTCGCTGGGAAACCCCACAGTACACCTAATGCAAATTGGCTTTAAGTAGCGTTTTGTTCGCCTTGAACATATAACCAAATTATACTTAGTAAACTTACGAGAGGTAAGGCTGCCACGATTCCTCCATTAGCAGGAAATCTTTTAGCAATCTCACTCACTATCGCTATCATAATAGCCGATACGAGTATTTTCATTACTACATACATTGTTTGGCACGCTCACTTAATAGTTTGAAGGCAGTTTCAATTACTACTCTTTCTTCATGATCTAAACTGTTTAGGATATGATCTAATTTTTTTTCATCCAAACTTGTATGACGATATAAGATTCGTTCCCCTTCATCTGTTAAACAAAGTATGACTTTTCGTTCATCTAAAGGATCTCTCTGTTTCGTAAGATACTTTTTTTCCATCATACGTTTCACATGACCAGATGCCGTGTTGTGAGAAATATTTAAGTACGCTGCAATCTCATTTATCCCTACGTTATCTTTTTTTTGTACGTGTTGTAGAATTCGAATGACTTGGTGAGTCACTTTCTCCTCATGCGGATAGTGTAAATGATAATAGATATCTGTCCAATATTGATTTAATGTCACTGATTTTCCAGTCATAAAAGTTCTCCTTTTTATATCCCTAAGTAAGATTATATCGTATAATACGATATAATTTCTAGATTAATTTTCTTTCTAAGAAGAATGACTCTCATTAGAAATCGAGTACAAACCAAGATAAACGAAACATTTTCCGATCTTTGAGAACATCTATTCATCAAAATAAATTGATTTAATTCTTGTAAACGACATCATTTTTCTATATGATCAATACATCAAATTATTTTGATTTATATCGATTGGAGGAGTTGTAGCTTCTATCGCTGGAAATCAAGAAGCAACAAAACGGATCGAACTAAACCTGCCAGAAACAGGAGTGTGTAAAGCCACATCATCGATCTTATCCATAGACATTAATCAATCCAATTCTTGTTGCAGCTAATTCAAGAAACGGTCAAGTGGCCGTTTCTTCATTCTTATCCACTTCAAAACTCTCATTTGAAGTGGATTTAACCGTAATGAACTTCTTTCTAAATTTTTAGTACTAAAACATTTATCCTTGTTTTTCTAAGAGAATTTCATCACGAATTGGAATACCATTATCCCCATAATAAGGTATTTCAGGTTTTATTAATCTAGCTCTTTCCACTGCATTAGGATACATTTCAACAAGCTGGTAGCCCCTCTTTTGATAAAACCCTAATGCATGTAAATTATCATTAGTTGTAATTAATCTTATTCTTCGGCAACCTTGTTCCTTCACAGTATGTTCTAATTCTTTTATAAGTTTAGTCCCAATTCCTCTCTTTTCTTCCAAACTATCTAGTGAAATCATTTCGCATTCTTCACCGTCAATCATGTACGTTAGCAAACCGATGATATGCCCATCTTTGTTTAATACTGCAAATCCATCTAAAGTGTCACATTGAAACGTCCCACTAGAAATCACCATTTCTGAGCTACCCCAATGAATCCTAAAAAAGCTCGTGATCACGTTTTTGTCTATATCATTCGTTTGAATGACCTTCACCAATTTCCACTCTCCTTTCAACAACTTAAGATTATGATGCTTCTAAATATTACTCAGTCGAAACCTTACTATAAGATCACTTTCTGTCATCATAACCATCCCAGTTTATAATTAACTATCTTTCAATTCATTTACTATATACATGATATCGTTTCTTATGTTAAAGTTTAACAAATCAAATGCGATGAAGAGAAGAGTAAATAAAACAAATTCTTTACAGAGAGCTCCATAAGCTGAAAAGGAGTAAGAATGATTTTATTGAAGCAAGCCTCTGAGCTTTATACTGGAACATTTTAAAGGGATAGTATAACGGGAGCTCCCGTTACAGAGCTAGGGTATAAGCATGTTGAGACATGTCGTACTCAATGAGCGTTAATATGGTAACATATTAATGGAACTGAGGTGGCAACACGGTATATAATCTCGTCCTCAAGACAATTGTCTTGGGGGTGGGATTTTTTTTGCACTTTGAGAATTGGCACTAGAGAAAAAGATCAAGAAAATGAGAGGGGTTTTATAGATGACTATAAAGAAAATAATGGCACCATGGAAGTACCCTTCGATCTTATTAGGTGGTGTCGGAGTTTCAACTATTGGAGCATGGGTGTATTTTATTGCGTTAAATGTAATTGTTTTTACGATGACCGGTTCTGCCCTTGCTGTTGCTGGTCTTTATATCATCAAGCCATTAGCTACTTTATTTACGAACATATGGGCTGGTAGTATGATTGATCGTTTAAATAAAAAATACCTGATGTTCACTCTCGACATTATTCGAGCCGTGCTCATAGCTTGCTTAGCATTTTATTCTTTTTCCTTACTGATGATTTATCTATTTGTCTTTTTTATCAATATGGCTACGTCGATTTATCACCCTACTTCAACGACATATATCACAAAATTAATTCCACCTGTACAAAGACAACGCTTTAATGCTTTAAGGAGCTTTATTGATTCAGGTGCTTTCTTCATTGGACCAGCAATTGCAGGGCTACTCTTTATCGTTGGTTCCCCAATATACGCGATTTATTTAAATGCAGCCGCATTTTTCGTTTCAGCCTTCATAACATGGCTTATGCCAAATGTTGAAAAGAATGGAGTGGCTGATACACCGACTGAAAAGCTTTCGTTTACATTAATAAAGCAAGATTGGAACGTCGTGCTCCAATTTAGTCATCAATATATGTATGTTATGACGATCTATTTTTTGTTTAGTGCTTTTATTGTCATGCAAACTGCGATCGATTCCCTTGAAGTGGCCTTTTCAAAAGAGGTTCTTTCTTTATCAGATGGTGAATACGGCTTTCTTGTCAGCATCGCTGGTGCAGGTATTCTAGTAGGAGCATTCTTAAATACGGTATTTGCGAAATCATTCACGATTTCCTGGATGATCGGGTTAGGTTCTATTATGGTATCAGTCGGGTACATCATATATGCTTTTTCAAATGGTTTCTTCATCGCAGCGATCGGTTTTTTTGTCCTTGCTTGTGCCAATGCCTTCGCAAATACAGGCTATTATACGTTTTACCAAAATAATATTCCCGTCGAAGTCATGGGCCGGGTAGGAAGTGCTTACGGACTCATTGAGGCATGTTTAATCATCGTCATGACCATTTTATTTGGACTCGCAGCTCATTTTATATCCATTCAGACTGTTGTGATCGTTGGATCATGTATGATGTTGCTCTTAACCATTGTGTTATGTTCATTTAATCTTCAATCGTCAAAGGCTACATTCTATAAAATCGTTACAGTAAAAGATAGAGGATGATTAAATAAAAGACTTTCCTTAAAAGAGAAAAAGTAGAATCTATTTGTTCTGAACGGGGCTATCCTTACCAAGTCAGAGAGCTACTTTTGGAGCTTACTTGTTGTAAAATAGCCCCCTTTCTCACACCCGATTGTGGGTTCACAACTAAATTAATGTTAGTCATAGGATGCCATTCACTTTTTAAAGTTGTTCATAGTTAAAATATAAATAAGCCGTCCTAATTAAATTATAATTACATAATCCCATGTAGAGAAGTGACTAATACCTTTGTTATATGTATTCAGTCTCACCTATTTATCAATTTGATTTTACACTTTTGCCTAACTAACCTTAATAAAGCCTTAAAAAATTCCTACCTAATATTTTTTCTATCTCATGCTCCTTGTAGCCTCTATGAAACAAGCCTTCTATTAAGGTTGATAAATTTTGATGGCCTTCTATCACGTCAAAAGGTTTTCGCGGCATACTGGCTAAGTCCTCCGCATTCACATACTTAAAGAAATCGTTGCATAAGTCCAGCCCCATGCCTACATGATCTATTCCAACTAAAGCGACGATATGATCAATATGATTAATATATTCATCTAAATGACTATTTTCATCTTCTGCTGCGACAATTATGCTTACTGCATTGACGCCGATTACCCCACCTTTTAAAGCTATGGCTTCCATTTGTTGATCCGTTAAATTACGCATCGTATTCGAGAGTTCGCGTGAGTTAGAGTGTGATGCAATAATCGGCTTTTTCGTATTTTCAACCACATCCCAAAAGCCTTCATCATTTAAATGAGAAACATCGATCACCATACCTAATGTTTCAGCCTTTTCGATTACCTGAAGCCCAAAACTAGTAATTCCACCTTTACGACCTTCACGGACTGGACTAAAATGGCTGCCTTCACCAACAGCATTTCTCCTACTCCAAACCAAACCAAGGTTTCTAACACCCAATTCATAAAATACTCTTAATAAGCTTAAATCCGTACCAAGCGGCTCCGCTCCTTCAAGAGATAAAAGAAAACCGATTTTTCCAGAATTTTGTGCTAGGATCATATCATCTCTACTAAGACAGATCATCAATTTATCTGGTGATTCTTGTACTTCTTCATACAAGGCACTCACTTGGTTGAGTGCTTTGCGCAACCCCATTTCAGGAAGAAAACTACTATCAATGAAGATGGCAGCTATAATGATATTGACCCCACCTTGCTTAAACCGTGGCAAATACTCTGTTTCAATAACCTTCCTTTTGCCTTTTTCCCTTTGAATCGCCACATCCATTAATAGGTCAAAATGAGCATCAATAATTAAAGTATCACTTTTGATTTTCTCTATGTATTTTTCATTTCCCATTGTTCCTGCCTCCTAGAAAGAGCTCTAGCTGTTTAAACTAGAGCTCGTTTACTCTTATACTAAACCACTTCATTCACTTCTAATTGTGCTAAATCACCGGCCGCTTTTACCCGGATACGAGTTGCGTTTCCTGGCATATAAGCAAGTGGAACATCCTCTATGTCTACAATGACAAGAGTATCAGGATCAGCTCCTGCATTAATCGCTGCGGCCATCGCTTTTTCTTTAGCTAATTCCAAGGCCTTTTCTCTTCCTATTTCAGCCAAAGCATACACTTTTTCAATTTGTCCACTAACTTGAGAAATAGCCGAGCCGATTGCATTTGCTACGCCAGAATGCTGCGGGCGAATAACCTCTGATGCACCCTTCAATTCTTCTGGTAAAAGAATGCTTCCCCCACCAACAAGGATTACTGGTACAGAGGCAGCGCTTGTTTTCATCTTATCAATAGCTTCTTCCACTAACTCAACCATTTTCAGATAAACTTTATTTAGTAATTCTTTATCAAGATGAGCCACTTTTGATGAATCACCAAGTTCGACTTTCCCAAGAGCTACTGTGACATCCGTTGTTGTTAAAGTGTCTCCCCCGAAAATCAGGGCTTTTTCTGGTAAAAGGTACCCAACACTATCTGGCCCAACCGAAAATTTGCCGTTTTCCTCTATACGGATAATGGTTCCTCCTCCAAGACCAATGGAGACTAGGTCAGGCATCCGGAAGTTCGTCCTTGCTCCGCCAATCTCAACCGCTAGGGACGACTCTCTTGGAAACGATTGAACTAAGACGCCAATATCCGTCGTTGTTCCACCAACATCTACTACAATTGCATCCGAAAGATCACTCAAATAGGAAGCTCCCCGTAATGAATTCGTTGGACCGCAGGCGACAGTAAATATTGGATATTTCACAGCATATTCCACAGACATCAATGTTCCATCATTTTGTCCAAAAAATACGCTGGCCTTAATTCCCTCATTTTTCAGAGCATTGATGAACCCTTCAGCCGCTGTTTTTGCAACATTTACAACTGCAGCATTTAGGATTGTCGCATTTTCCCTTTCTAGTAATCCTACAGATCCAATTTCAGATGATAAAGAAATTGAAACGTTGTCTCCTAGTACTTCTCTTAATATTTCACTCGCTCTTTTTTCATGTGCTTGCGCTACAGGAGAAAAGACAGAAGTGATGGCGACAGAATCCACTTTACCCTTGATTTCCTTAGCAATCTGATACAAGTGTTCTTCATCTAGAGAGCCAATCTCTCTGCCATCAAATTCGTGCCCACCGCGAATAAGATATACATATTTACCAAGCGCTTCACGAAGGTCCTCTGGTACACCGATTAAAGGTTTTACTGCCAAAGTAGCCGGGGCTCCAATGCGAATAGCTGCAATCTTGTTTAATCTTTTTCGCTCTACTATTGCATTTGTGCAATGCGTTGTTCCCAGCATGGCATATTTGATTTGCTCTCGAGGAACATTTGCATCCTCGATTATTTTTTTCATTGCTGTATAGATACCTGTCGCAACATCTTCTGTTGTTGGTGATTTCGTTTCTGAAAGTACCTGATTATTTTGATCTAAAAGCACTGCATCTGTATGGGTACCCCCGACATCAATTCCAATTCGATAAACGCCCATTATAATGTCACTCCTTTTTTGACTAGTTCTTCAACTGGAACATAATTAACTTCATATCCAAAATATTTTGGACCAACTGCCTCTATTCCTTTTTCTGTTCTCCACTTTGGATGGCACGGTATTCCGATTACCACGCATCTCGCTCCATATCTTATACCTTCTGTTGTGATTGGCAGACCCGTTTCCGCATCAAGTACAGCAATTAAATCTGGAGTGACACAAAGAAGGCGTTTATCAGTCTGTGCAAGTAAATGCTCATTCTGGAATCGCACCTCGAGTGTCTCTCCTTTATACTCGTTGATTCCTTCGAAAGTAGCGACACCTCGGGCAAAGCCGGTTTCTGTCTTACGGTTAATATCACTCACCTTGCCCTGGAACAATTCAAATCCTGCTGCCACATTTAAAACTTCTTTTATTGGATTTACATTGTTCAGTTTCGCAAGCCTTAACGCTCTCCCAATTTTTTCTTCAAGCTTTAAAATATTGCTAATCCCGCTTTCTTTTAAATTTTTCCCAGTCATTGGATATATAGCAATCATTGATGAACCACCCATTTCAATCGTAGCAGCCCTGGCAATTCTTTCTGTCCAGACATTATTAATGGTTGAGAGTAATGATGTATTGCCCTTTTCATCCGCAAGGACCATCGGAGTAGCGGAAATTCCATCCAAATAGAAAGTAACCATTTGCAATTCCGGAAAGGCTCTACCCATCCCATCAACATCTATTACAGGCACTCCCAATTTTGCAGCAAGTGCCAAAGGTAGCATCGAATTCAGCCCCCCTGCTTCAATTGGCATCGTCGCAAAGATCTTTTTTCCTAAATAAGATTCTAAGCTTTTGAAAGCAGCAGTTGCTTCCTCGCCTCCTGGGGTTTTTTCAAGCAAAACAGTCGGTGCTCCCATCATCGCAGAAGGAACCACTAATGCGTCATCTGGTACTTCATCCACATCTAACAAAGTAATTTCCCCATATTCTTCAATAGCTTGCAAAGCCATGAGCTTCCCAATGTAAGGATCTCCACCCCCACCAGTACCCAATACAGCCGCGCCTACTGCAATATCTTCAATTTCTTGTTTTCCAATTTTTTTCAAGTTAATTCCCCTTTCTTATCAATCTTCTTTAGTAACAAATAATCGTTAACTTACAGCTTCATCAGTTGATTTGTCTACAATATGATTTACACCAAATAAAGGTCTTTCTATTCCGTAATAAACAATTAAATATAAAAGTATAGATCCTAAAATGCTTGTTATGGCTGCCATTGGCATGAAACCAAATTGGGTTAATAAACCTATCGTAATTAATGAAGTAAGTCCAGCTAGCCCTTTTGATATAATCTTTTTGCCCCCTCTTTCAACTACATAATAATGAGCAATCAAAACGCCTGCCATGGGAACTAACCATGCACCAAGAGCCCCTACAAATGCCAATATCGAGCTTACGGCTCCCGATCCTACAAAAGCAAGGACTACCCCAACAATTGCTGGAACTAATGTTGCTTTTTTTCTAGAGAGCCTTGGAATACTTTTATACTTATCATTTAAAGTAGTGAAAATTGTCGATAATGCTATACCACTGGTAAATGCATTATTATCATTGGTCGTCCATTGTGCAAGGAATAAACCAATTATTGCAAAAATACTAAATGCAACCCCAAATTGCGAAAAAACGTTATAATAAGCTCCACCACCTTGAACTGCTCCTACAACCACTCCCCAAATAGGAATAAAAGTAGAGGCTACATATCCAATTACAAGGGCTTTCAATAAACCTGACCTAGTTGAAATAAACCTAGAAACGTCCGGCATAAAAGCTGAAAAGCCCGCATATAACGAAACTCCTAAGAACATGACCGCCGCAAAGCTTATTTCATTTGCTTCTAAAGTCATAATGGCTGTAAATCCACCTGGATAGCCGGAAATTGCTAGAAAAAAAGATGAGATTAATACAATTAAAAAAATAGGTACAGCAATCCAGCTTATTATCTTTATATATTTAATACCTCTATAAGATGAAAACATCATTAGCGAACATAAACCTGCAGCAACTAACCCTCTTGGCAGGTTAAATCCTTCTATTACTTCAAACCCTAAAATAGACATCGCAATTCTGGCAATTGCGTCAGCCTGTACACCGATGAATATACCTGCAATTAGGAAGGATAAGAAGGCAGGCAACAGCTTTCCAAATTTGGAAAATGGTCTCTCACATAACACGGCTGTTGCAACCCCCTCACGCCGACCAATTTCGCCAACAAGATAACCAAAAATCATACAAATAACATAGCCAAGTAAAAATGCTAGGGATGCCTTCCACGGAGTAAGTTTTGTTCCTATATCAACGCCCACTCCTATTGCACCAAGTGAGGCCCACATTCCGAGAAATAACATTAAAAAACTAGCCCAGTGTTGCTTTGAGTTCTCTGAAACTTTTTTGTATACATCTTCATCCATAAATGTTGTTTCATTTGTGTTATCACTCATCCATTTTCAGCCCCTTTCGACAAAGTCTTACTGTAAATCATTTAATGGTATTAAGGATTTTGCTTGACATCCCTTAATTAAAGAAAGAAAAGCAAAACCCTTTAGAACATTATAATTTTTCAGTTAATTTAACTTTTAAAAAAGAAATATATTAGCTTATTAGTTTTTTACTCTTTGTTTTGAAGGTGGAGTCATGTAAGTCAAGCGGCTTTGTTTTACCCCCATAGTAATGAAACTTTCCAGCATTTTTGTAGCAGCAAATGCAGGATCAATCACTGGAACATCATAGCCGTTTTGTTTTAACCTTTCCTGTAGCTCCGCTGCAACACCCATAAAGCCTGTGCAGCCTAATACGAGCGCATGGGCATTGTCTTGTTCGATTGCTTTTATCATTTCTTCATATAATGCAATTTTCAATTTTTCCTTTTCATGAACCTCTAATACAGGAATATTTACGTATCTTATTGAGGCTACATTCCCATTTACACCTAAAGTTTTACTTATGTTTTCAATCATAGGCACAACATTAGGCAGAACCGTTACTACAGAAAAAGATTTTGCCAATGAGCTTGCAAAAAGCATGGATGCTTCACACGCACCAACAACTGGAATATCTAATATTTCTCTTGCAGGCTTCACACCGGGATCTCCGAAACAATCACTAATTACACCATCATATCCCTCTTCTTCTGCCTCTTTAGCTTTTTCCAAGAAGTTAGGTATACACAACGCTTCATCATATTCGCTTTCCACTGATTCAGGTCCATAATCCAGGCTGCAAACCCCTACTTCAGTGTTATCAGACGCATAATGTTTAATTTCTCTTTTAATTTCTTCATTAAAAATATCCGATATAATTGGCATGATTACTTTGATTTTCATTCATATACACTCCTTTGATTTTATTAGATTTACTGAACACTTTTCATTTCTTTGTTACGGTTAAATGATTTACATCACCTCCCTTTAGTAATTAATTTATTTCTCCTAACCCTTTTAACCGTATCCTTAAGACTTCTCCCTTTAAATAATCAAATGGAATTTCTTCTAAAGACTCCAACCTAATGCTTTCTTTTTTTGCCCCCTTGCACATCAGTTGTTGAAAAAGCTGTTTCTTTGCTTGGTCAATGACTTCCTGTTTTGTTTTATTATTTAGCCAAAATACTTTATCAATTTCTGCACTAAGAGGGGCAAAACACGCTCCTATAGCATTGCAAATATGATAGCCAGCAGGATGGGAAACTTTTTGATACTTACCAAATAATCGATTTACAAGTAATGGACTTCCCCCGCCTACAAGAACAACTGGAAGATCTTCGTTGCTCAACTGGAACCAGGCTATCCTTTCCTTAATCTCTTTTGTTACTCTATTTATTACTTTTTGACAATCATCTTTCGACAAAACCCTTAATCCATCTAGAGATATTTTTTCATCTTGAAAAGAATTTGGAAAAAGTCTAAGAAAGGAATCCGTTAAAGTCCATGTATTACCTCCCCATGCCATTCCCTGTTGTTCAATATTATTTGCTATCGTTTCTTTTATTTCTGCCAAATCATCTTCAATTGAAATGAGACTTCCGCCTCCATAAGGCAATGAATGCATTTTTGGAACGCGCACATTCACTTGAATGTTAAAAATAGATGAAGAACCCAGCGAAACTTCAGGCTGACCATTCATTATTCTTCCTATATCAATCGTGCTTCCGCCCACATCAACAACAATACAGCGCTTTAATCCACTTAGGATACTGGCCCCTCTGATACTATTGGTTACCCCAGAACCGATTGTTAAGATTGGATAATCCGCAGCTTCTTTTATCTCCATCAGTGAACCGTCATTTTGAGTTAACCAATAGGGACAATGCAATGACAAATTCTTAAATAATCTTGCTAAATCAATCATAGCCTCACGAATAACTAATGATAAAATCGCGTTTAATAACGCAGCATTTTCCCTTTCTAAGAAACCAGTGCTTCCAATTTCATGAGACATGGTGATAGGAATTTCAGGAAATCGTTCTTTGATGCTATTACGAATTTCAAGCTCTTCTGCTTCATATAAAGGGGAATAAACTCCCACTATGCAAATAGATTCAATATTGTATTTTTTTATATCTCGTAACAACTCGTTTATCTGTTCCAAATTGGACATTGAAAGATGGTCTGTTTTACCTGTGTAATCATAAGCACTCTTAAAATGATAAACTTTTCCAATGTATTTTTTTAAACTTGACGGCCATAGTATTCCCGGTTCAATTAAAGAGGGTTTTTTTATAACCCTCACCAACGCTGTTTTTGCAAGATTATTTGGATAATACAGCGCATTAAGTACATGAGTTGTGCCGAGAAAAACACCGCTAATTTCTTCAGGTGGAATATTCGCTTCTTTTAATGCTTCTTTTGCAGCAGCATCTATTCCAGAAATAATATCCTTTGTCGTTAAATGCTTCGCCCAGGAAAGAAGTTTCCCATCATTTCTCACCACAACTGCATCTGTATTTGTACCGCCCACATCAATTCCAAGTTTCATGACCTATTTCTCCTTCAAAAGGTTTATAGGAACACGTTAAATTGTAATTTTTTGGACCAACTAACTCTAGCATGTCTTTTGTGCGCAGTATATTAGGAGCAGGTATGCCAAATATGATGACGGAAAGGCCTAGTTGAATTTCAGAAACATTATAAGGAAAGATATTTTCATCGTTTAATACAAGAATGAGATCAGGCGTTGTACAAAGATACTGTTCTTCTTTTAGTGAAATAAATTCATTCTTGAACTCTATTTCAACTCTTCTGTTAGAAAAAGCAGATCGTCCATCAACAATAAACTTTCCAACCATTGCTTCGTTTTCAAACCAACGATGAACCTCTGACACAATTCCGCTAATGATGAGTTGCGGTTTACCATAAATTGAGTTTTTAAATACTTGATTCATTTTTTGGATTTTATCACTCATTTGTATTTCTTCTTTTAGAGCATTACCTAACCTGTAAATTAGATTTAGTGTGCCTGGAATCATGGCTGTTTTCATTTTTCTTCCTTTAGAACCATAGCCAAGAAAGTGAGCATGCCCCGTATTTTTTATAGTAAATTCTTTTGCCAATTCAGCACTACATAGGGTATTTTCAGAACTATAAATAATCCTGTTGATTTCATGTGTTTGCAGAACCATTGGTGATAAAGGAATATCCGATATATGAAAAGTAGTCATAAATAATTCTGGAAAAGCTCTACCCATACCATCACCGTCAATTACAGGCAAATTAGCTTGAGTTGCTATAACTAAGGGAGCTAACGAATTCGCTCCTCCCATTTCAATTGAAATAAGAGCCCCAACGTTTTTTTTGAAGGTAGCTTCATAGATCTTTAAAGCCTGTATTCCTTCTTGTCCACTTGGTATATCTTCATTAAATAAAACGATTGAACCCATAATACCTGCCCCAACAACCCATTCGTCTTCAAGCTCTGAGATCGTTTTGACGGCAATAGCATCTTCTTCTTTCATAATAGACATTAACAAGCCTTCAACTGTTTTCGTATCACCGCCCCCACCACAGGATAATAGTTTTGCTCCTAATGCAAGAATTGGAATGTCATTTCTTTTAATCTGCCAAGACATATGGTGTTTCCCCTCTCATTTATAGACTTTGCAATAATCATGCCAAAAAAAAGAAATCCCCTTAAGCAAGAGGAGAAAAGGATTGATTTAATATATCATCAAAAAAATTTCAAAATAATTTGATAATTACAACCTGAATAATTACGAATATAACAGCTATATTAACCTTTTTCTCACTTTTTATCGCCATTTCTCACTTTTTCTCATTGTCAACTTCTATCATAAATCAAAATTTATTTTATTTAATATTAAGCTTATTAATTCTTCTATACAATGTAGGCAAGCTTATTTTCATTTGCTTAGCAACCTTTTTCTTGCCTAAAGTGTCTCTACCAAACTGATCTAATAAACGGATAATTAAATCTTTTTCTTCCAAATGCCTGTTTCTTTTATTTACATTTTCCGTAGCTAATTGATTCGAAGGTTTTATAAGTGATTTTTCTATATAAAAATCGCTTAAATACTTTGGCAAACTTTTAATTGTCACTAAATCTCCTATTTCAAGCTGAACAAAATGGTGTACAACATTTTGAAGTTCTCTTATATTTCCTGTCCAATGGTGATTTAGTAAAATTTCATAAACATCTTTTGACAGCCTCTTAGGCGAGCGAAATAGCTGTTTAGAGAATGATTTTAAAAAGTATTCAACCAAAATAGGAATATCCTCCTTTCTTTCTCTTAGAGGAGGAATCGTAATGGGAATCACATTAAGCCGGTAATACAAATCTTCTCTAAATTGACCTGTAGAAACCAGCTCTTCAAGATTACGGTGAGTAGCCGTTATAATTCGGACATTTACCGGGGTGCTTTTAGTGTCTCCCACCCTTTCTATCTTTCTTTCCTGAACTACTCTTAACAATTTTGCCTGAAGATGAAGAGACAGGTCTCCAATTTCATCAAGAAATATCGTTCCTTGATTTGCCAATTCAAACCTTCCAGGCTTATCTGCATTTGAACCAGTAAAGGATCCTTTCACATGTCCGAATAATTCACTTTCCAAAAGTGTCTCAGGTATGGCCGCACAATTTAAAGCAATAAACGAACTGTCTTTTCTATTGCTTGCTTGATGAATCGATTGTGCAAATACTTCCTTCCCAGTGCCACTTTCACCTCTCAATAAAACGGAGGAATCACTGGGTGCTACTCGTTTAGCTATGTCAATTACACTTTGAATGGAATCACTTGTTCCTTTCACATCATTAAACGAGTACAAAACTCTTTTTTCATCGATTTTCTTTTTTGAATCGAGAATGGGCAATAAATGAATAATGAAAGATACGATTTGTCCATTTGATAAAAGTGGTTTGATTTTCGCTAGATACTGTTCTTTTTTTTGATTCAAACGATCCTTTTTTATGGAAATTTTCAAATCCAGCTGATTTACGGTATCTTTTATTTTAAACCAATCTGATTTAGATAAAATTTCTGTTATATTTATACCGATACATTCCATCTTGCTTTTGTTAAATTGACCACATAATTTATTGCTGATATTATGAATAATTCCATCTTGTCCAACTAATAATAAGGAATCATGAATAAAAGAGAATACACCATTCATTTCCTCTTTAAACAGGGTGTTTTCCTGTTTCACCTCCTGAGATTCAAGTCTGAAGCTTATCCATTCACTAAATAAATCAATCTGATGTTCAATCTTACTCAAATTGTTAAGGAACCAATCTTCCTCTCCTTTAATTGCGGTAATTAAAATGAACCCTATCACCCTCTGGGTAATCAATATTGGTATAAAACCAGCTGTATTAATAGAGCATTTCGCATTCATAGTACAAGAAACACATGTACTATGGTCGGACTTATTTTTCACTAAAACATTTATTCCCGTCTTCCTGATTTTTGCTACAATCGGACATTGATCAGGTAAGTTGTTACACTCACTATTATTTAAAAATACTTCACTGTTCACCGGAAACATACGAAAAAACCTTGTGGTAATGTCGTTTAATTCTTCAACATTTACTTCCGTTAACATAAGAATCACCCAATTTTTTTAGAAAATTTATAATTTTATCATAACAGAAGTTGTGTTTTTTACAGTATAAATAGTGAAAAAGTTGTATCGCATCATCTTGCGTATAAAGTAATGCTAATTAACTGCTTAATAAGATTTTTGAAATGAAGAAGGTATGGGTAAATGCAACATCTAAATCCACATGGAATTTGGTGAGGCTGGTGCACATTAAAACAATCTACGGAGCAAAAAAAGACACGGTTTCAAATGACATCGTGAAAAATAATCACCATGTCTATTTAGAAACTGTGCCTTGTTGAATTTTCATTTATGATTTGATTCTCACTCTGTTATTTATAAGAAAATTGCTACAAAAGTGTCAACTCTTATGGTCATTACCTATTGACCTTCCGCTAAATCCTTGATCAACTTTTTAGCACCGGATGCAAATTCTACAGAGGCATCATAATACATCTATCCCTCTTTGATTCGTAAAAAATCGCCAATCTCAATTTTTACCTCTCTATTTCTAATTAGGAAAGATACGCCACATCTCCTTCGTCCCGTGCTAATTCCCAATTTGAAACGAATAAGCCTATTTTTCATTCTTTCCTTTCAACTGCTTTTACGATTGTCGTGATTGACTGCCCTCCGTTAGGTAAATCCTACACCGCCTTACTAATAGTTGGTTTATAAAGTGGTAGACAACAGTACATTCTAAACGTATAATTAACCATAATTTCATAACAATTATAACAGGTGTTGTACACCCATATGGCGTGTACGGCTTAAAAGGGAAGATCGGTGAAATTCCGAGACGGTTCCCGCCACTGTGATTCGGAGTAACCTGCATTTTGTCACTGTTTTTAAAATGGGAAGGCGCAGGAAGCTATGAAGATGAGTCAGGAGACCTGCCTGTATAATGAAACACAAAATGACCTACGGGAAATAGGAGGTGTGTGCACTAGAATATAAGTAAATTATGCCTTATATTGGCGACTTTTTATTTTTGCTGTTAATTATTCTGAGCATTCAAACTCTTTAGGTTTGGGTGCTCTTTTTTGTTTTACAATTTGATTGGAGGAAAAGACATGAAGAAAAAATCATTATTGTTTTTATTTATAACTGTATTTGGACTAACAAGCTATTTTTGGATGAACTCCTCTCGACCTGCTTATGCGATGCACATTATGGAGGGGTTTCTACCTCTTGGCTGGGCTCTTTTTTGGTGGGTATTGACGATTCCTTTTCTCTTTGTCGGTATACGTTCTATCCAAAAAAAATTACATGACAATCCACAATTAAAAACGTTACTAGCATTGTCTGGAGCTTTTGCCTTTATTTTATCCGCTTTAAAAATCCCGTCGGTAACAGGGAGTACATCCCATCCAACAGGTGTAGGGCTAGGAACAATTCTATTTGGACCGACTGTGATGACCGTATTAGGTACGATTGTTCTTTTGTTCCAATCCTTGTTATTAGCTCATGGCGGTTTAACGACACTAGGCGCCAATGCTTTTTCGATGGCTGTCGTAGGTCCTATGTTAACATTTATTATTTTTAAGTCGGCAAAGAAAATGAAGCTATCCTTCTCGGTGTCTGTCTTTTTAGCAGCTGTGATTGGTGGTCTAGGAACGTATCTCGTCACTTCCTTACAATTAGCACTTGCTTTTCCAGCAGAAATGGGTGGAGTACTAGCCTCTTTCATAAAGTTTTCAAGTGTTTTTGCCTTAACACAAATTCCACTAGCAATAAGTGAAGGTCTATTAACAGTGATCGTAATGAATGTCCTCCGAAATTATCATTTTACCGAACTCAGCATGTTAAACTTATCTGCTAAGGAGGCTCATAAAGCATGAAAAATATAGTGTTGTTCTTTTTTGTTATTTTATTAGCAGTCATTCCCTTGATCTTTCTGCAAAATGCAGAATTTGAAGGGGCTGATGGACAAGCTGAAGATGTCATTGGCGAAATTGCACCAAATTATGAACCGTGGTTTCATGCGATTTGGGAGCCTCCTAGTGGGGAAATTGAAAGCTTGCTTTTTGCCCTTCAAGCTGCGATTGGGGCGATTGTAATCGGCTATGTCATCGGCTACGGTCGTGCCAGAAAAAAATATGCATCACCTGAAGAAAGAAAGCTACCTCATGCTACAAATCGATAAGTATGCGAGTATGAATGGATGGCATCACGTTCATCCGCTCGAAAAAGCGATTTTTTCTTTTTCTTTTTTACTCTTCTCTACCTTAACGAAGAGCATCACAATCGCACTCATTACGTTTTTCGTAATGGGTGCTAGTATCCTATTTGGGGCGAAAATTCCGTTCCGTTATTATGTACGCTTGCTAGCGCTGCCTCTCTTTTTTCTATTAACTAGTGTACTAGTGATTATAGTGTCCATCGCACCAATTGAGAGTGACAGTGCAAGATTCTCTTTGGCATGTAGAGCTAGGTGCCTGGCAACTATTTGTCAGCCTAGGCAGCCTCTATCAAGCATTACAAATCGTCTGTACTGTGATGGCAAGTGTCAGCTGTATGTATTTATTTATTTTAACGACACCTCTTCATCAAATCACTTGGTTACTGCAAAAAGCAAAGCTACCTCCTCTTGTTCATTGAATTGCTAGTGTTTACGTACCGTTTCATTTTTGTTCTTTTTGAAAAGATGATGGAAATTCATTTAGCGCAGGCTAGCAGACTTGGCTATCGACATTACCGACTTTGGATCTCATCATTAGGACAACTCGTCGTATCGCTTTTTATAAAATCGATGCAATCTGCCAAGGAATTGCAAATCGCATTAGACAGCCGTGTTAGCGAAGAAGGCCTACAGTATGAAATGGAACTAACTCATACATATAAGCTGAAACATTGGATAGGGATTTCACTTTCGCTTGTTTTTCTTATTGCTATCTCCAATGTCAAATAGCAATAAATTCTAGGAATGAATAAAAGGAGTCACGAGAAATGGTTGCGCCAATCCTCGCTTTTGAAAAGGTTTCTTACCAATATTCGGACGGAACTGTTGCATTGAAAGACATCACATTAAAGATTGAAAAGGGAAAGAAAATCGCCTTATTAGGTAACAATGGTGCGGGAAAGTCAACGTTGTTCTTGCTTTTTAATGGCATTTTAAAAGCAACGAGAGGCCACATCCATTACAAGGGAAAGACGTTATCCTATAAACGTGGCGAGATTCGACAATTGCGTGAGCAGGTCGGGATCGTTTTTCAAAATCCCGATGCTCAACTCTTTTCCTCTACCGTCTATGAAGATATTAAATTCGGCCCTAAAAATCTAGGGCTCTCCCGTGAGAAGGTGGAGCAAGCTGTCAAGCAAGCAATGGCTTTAACAGAAACAGAACCGTTAAAAGATAAGCCCCCCCATCATTTAAGCATCGGGCAAAAAAAGCGGGTCGCCATTGCAGGAATTGTGGCGATGAATCCAGAGTTAATGGTCTTAGATGAACCGACAGCAGGACTCGATCCTTACTATGCAAGGAAAATCATGCACGTGTTGGAGAAAGTACGCAAACAAGACCAAACGGTGATCCTATCAACGCACGATGTGAATCTCGCCTTTGAATGGGCAGATGAGGTCATTCTGATGAATAACGGTCAAATCGCTGCCCAAGGAAATCCAATAGACGTCTTTCAAAACGTAGACATGATCACACAGTGCCATTTAGAGCAGCCGTGGATCATGGAAGTGTTTGACAAATTCATTCAAACAACTGCCTCTACAGGTACAACCTACCCACGAACAAAAAATGAGTTGTTTGAAATCATGTTCTAACATGAAACAAACGGTGCGCTTAAGCCTCCATTCAACTTAAGCACATCGTTTTTCACTTACACATGATAAAGTCATTTTACCAGACTCGCTCTCACACTCTTACCAACGTTGATGTCGAATACATACATCCTTATACTTTCATTTCACCGTGCTGCAACAATGATTTTTCCACTTGTATCGTTGTATGTTCAATTTTACAATGGTCATGAATAAGGTCAATCGCTTGTTGTAAAATGACCTGGCTACTTTTATCATCTTCAATTAATAAATGGCACGTTAACATATCTAAACCTGAAGTAATCGTCCAAATATGAAGGTCGTGCGCACTTTTCACGCCCTCTATTCCTTCTAGCAATGCTCTCACTTCACCTTCATTAATGGTTGGTGGTGTCCCTTCCATTAAGATATGAACACTATGTTTTAATACACCCCAAGCACCTTTTAGGATAAGTAGTGCGCACAACAACAGAAATAATCGGATCTGCGACATACCACTCAAAAGCTAACATGATGATTCCTGCCAAAATCGCTCCTACAGAACCTAATGCATCACCAATCACATGTAAATAGGCGCTACGTAAATTGAGATTATGATTCACGTCTCCTTTTCTCATTAAAAACCAAGCACTAAGAAGGTTGGCTCCTAAACCAATAAAAGCGATCATAATCATCGTTCCACTCGCAACTGTCGGTGGATCGAAAAAACGACTGTATGCTTCAACGATAATAAAACCCGCAATCACAAATAAGGTGACACTGTTAAACAAAGCGGCTAGAATTTCAAATCGATAAAAACCATACGTTTTATTCGGCGAAGCTGGACGGCTCGCAAACCAAATCGCGACTAAGCTTAGCGCAAGTGAACTAGCATCACTTAACATATGTCCACTGTCTGCAAGCAACGCTAAACTATTCGTGATTAAGCCACCAATAAATTGGACGACCATAATAACCGTCGTAATGAGTAAGGCGATCATAAGACCTTTTTTATTTCCTTCACGCTGTTCATCAAAATGAGATGGTGATGATGGTGTCATGCCCCATTTTGCTCTCCTCCTACCCACTATTGATGTTCGATGTGCTCAATGACTTGATTTAAAATCTCAACAACATGCTCGTCATCATACGTGTAAAAGTAAGTATTCCCTTCACGTCTATACTTCACTAAACGTAAATTTCGTAAATAGCTTAACTGATGAGAAATCGCTGATTGAGAGATTCCTAACACCTCGACCATATGTCCAACAGAGCACTCTTCCTGAAATAATAAATACAATATTTTAATTCGTGTAGGATCCGAAAGCGCCTTTAAAATGCGGGATGCTTCTTCTACTGTATGATCTGATAAATGTGGATGATCCTGTTTCTTCACTCGTTACCCCTCCGTCACGATATCTCTTTCATCAAATTCATCCCCAGTACACACTATATGAACATATGCTCATATAAAATATAAAATGATTTTTCAGATTTGTCAATCAAATGTAAATAAAAAAGGCCGAAAATACTCGTATAAGTACCTCCGCCCTTTGACTTATGACCATTTAATTTTGTCGGTCTTCCTGGTTTATAGGACTTACAGGAGTTGCTGGAAACACAAGCAGAGCTGACTTCTTTGAGCCAGCTCTGTCAAATAGTATAAAATTATTGAATGCCTTCTGGACAATCACTTTTCTACCTCTCCTGAGAGTAAGTCAAGGGTGAGTTCGCAATTATGATCTATAAAAGTCATCCTATTATCAAAGTAATTTCCATGTCGAGGTTGCGAACGCAATAAGCTTCTCGTCCCGATCATATACTTCTGAGCGCAGAAAGCAAATTTCCTTCCCGCGTTTAATGAGCTCCCCTTTGACTCGAACTTTACCAGCTCGCACTGCTTTGACAAACTGAACTTTTATTTCCAAAGTTACCCCTGGTCCACAAACATGGTTCAGTAAATGGCCCATTGAAACATCCATTGCAAATGTAATAACTCCACCATGGAGGGTGCCTTGAGGATTGAACATGTAATCTTCAACATTAAATTCAATGAGGCATGTATTTTCTTCGTAACTAATATCTAATCCGTAGAATTGGGCCAAAAAAAATGTATCGAAGTCTTGTACATACTTTTCTATGGCCTGTTCAAAAGCCTTTTTAGCTTTTGTTTCATCCATATCCGTCAACCTCCAACATAGGTGTTCTAGACTTTTAATGTGCTCATTCTTCTTTGACCCTACGCTTCTCTATTTCCAACTTTATCTGTTTTACTCTCCTACCATTTTATCTGCCAAAACATTCATGCTAGGCACTATGATATCTGGATGATATGGTGTTTTTGGGTACGGTCTATCTCGACGATTGATGAAGGCTGTGAGCATGCCTGCTGCCTTTGCACCAGTACAGTCGAAGTCATGATTTGCGACAAAAAGCACCTCGTCCATCTGTACACCCATTATTTCAGCAGCTTTTGTATAAGTGTTGACATGGGGCTTAAATGAGTTTGCCTCTGCTACAGAAATCACATTATCAAAAGGAATTTCATGATATTGTTTCGCCGTTTCTAGCATGTCAGGGTCTCCGTTAGAGAGAACAACAATTTTATATTTGCTTTTTAGGCGCATTAAGGCCTCTGGCACTTCTGGAAAGGGCTTGAGCTTCTCAATACTTGCTACTAAATATTCAACCTCTTCTTGTGTATAAGGAATATTAGATCTTTCAAGCACGAACGAAACTGCTCGATGACCAATTTCGCGATAGGGAGTATGTTCTTTATGTAATAACGCATCGATCATTGAGTGTTCGAAATGCGTGCGACGCCACCATGTCACAAATTGATGAGGACGACCTTCCCATCCTTTTTCTTTTAGAAAAGGAGTTGCTACCTCTATCAATCCTCCTTGCATATCGACTACGGTTCCATATTGATCAAACATGACCACTTTTACCTTTGATTGTATTTCTTCAATAGTTAACATCCTTTTGCCTCCTTTAAATGTACGTTCAGCCTGAGCAGTGTGTAGAATGAAGAAACTAATTTAATACCCCTCTCCTTACATCACCCCTTCCGAGTCCAAATACGTCTACTTGTCTGACCAATTTGATCATAATGTCACATTTACTTCCGTTAAGTATCCTCATGATAAAAATAGAAGGTTTCAATTTAAAGTTGCGGGCACAAAGCAAGCGCTTACATTAAAATAAACATCGCAACCTCTTCAAGATAGAATAAGTTGTAATACAAGTTTACTATCATACAATACAGAATTGCAACAATTGATTGAAAATTATCTTTTTTCTTTATTCAATTTGTCATCCTCTTTATTTAAAATAAACTATCGCCTATACCTATCCTTCCCCACAGCTAAAGATATGGAAGGTTTTTATTCCCTGTCTTTTGATTGAAAAACAGGGAGTGTTCTTAGCTCACATCCTTTAAAGCATATAGAAGAATGCTAATTAACGAATATATGCACCTTCTTTATTTGCCAGAGCATCCTTTAACCAGCAGGGGTGCATTTCTAGTAAATCTGGTGGTAGTTCCCATTGTCCAAAAAACTTTATTTCAAGTGATTCAGAGGAATTGCATGTTAATTCTCCACCTGTTATTTCAGCAAGAAAACAAGTTGTGATAAAATGCACGATTTTCCCATTGGGGTAAGCAAATACCTGTGAATGAGGATCCGAGTAAACACCAATTAACTTTAAAATTCGGATATCTAAGTTCGTTTCCTCTTTTACTTCTCTAATAGCTGCATTACAGACGGTTTCCCCTCTTTCTATATGTCCTGATGGTATACCCCATAATCCAACATCTGCTCTCTTCTGTAACAAAACACGATTCTCCTCGTCAAATATAACAACTGCAACACCAGCTTTTATATCATCAATTCTTTTCATTGTTCATTCCTCCTTTTTTAATTAGAAAACTTGGCTTATCGCCAAGCTTTAATGGCGAAAGCCTTAGTTGCACTCATACTTTAATCCTTTAATGAAGTTAAACTTTCTTAAAGTATAAAAAAAGTCCGAGAAGAAAGGCTTCAACGCATCACAAATACGCTGAACCTTTCCCCTCGGACCTTTTATGTCAATAGGTGCCTTTTACATCGTGTAAAAGATGTAGCCCTCGGTCACAGACCTAAATTTAGCGGAACCCTAGCTACAATTTTCCAGTTCATTATCGGCTATTATATTCATCATTGATAATTATATCCTACACTTTATCTTCTGAAAATTAAAGAATTATATGAATAACTCTTATTCCATCTGGGAAGTTTTCATTTACACTTGAGTATTCTCAACAATTGTTGTGATCCCCATACCTTTGATATTCTAGAATATGAAACAATATGATAAAACCATTAAAGGACTGGTTGACCGTTAATGCGTTATAGAAGTTATTGCCATTAACTTACTGGTGATTAAACGATATACACATAAGGAACAAAAAAGTGTGAAATTGCCTAATCTTCTTAATTCAGCAATTGGCCGACCAAAACAATCCGCATTTGGTAAAGATGCTTATCAACTATCTATGAAAAACAGGAGCTTTATTTGAGTCATTAGTCATAAATCACACATTCCATAACGCCAACAAACGCACCGCATTTTTGGCTCTTATTCAATTCCTTGCCTACAACGGTTTTCAATTTGAAATGAGTCCAAAAAAAGCTGATGACTTTGTTGTGGAGGTCGTTACTAAAA
This sequence comes from uncultured Bacillaceae bacterium, assembly GCA_963838465.1. Classification (GTDB taxonomy): domain Bacteria; phylum Bacillota; class Bacilli; order Bacillales; family Bacillaceae_D; genus Halalkalibacter. The sequence continues at coordinate 203,609 of CAWIQZ010000006.1, read as the reverse complement.
AATATGAATTTGATGAAGTTGTGGCCATTCTAAAAGAATATAGCGTAAAAATGAAATAGCCGAATAATGACTCAATAACTCGCCTCCGTTTTTCGCTAGTGTGGTTACTCACACAATAACAACTAGAACCTTATTGTTATATGTAAAAAGAAAGGACTGTCCCTAGAAGTCGAGTTGTACTGACTTATGGACAGTCCTTTCCTTATTTTTAAGTTGTTGCTCCAATCATCATTCTCTAATGGTCGCAATCCTTATAATCAAAAACCACCCTTTACACGTAATAAATGGGAAAATACCTAAAAATGGAAGCTTATTTTATCATCTTATGTAGTAGCTCTTCCGTCGTATGTATGGTTGCGAATTCATCATGTAGTGTAGCTAAAGATACATGGTGTATCTCTTCTGCATGATAATAAATTCCTTTTTGGTCCTTCATTCCAAAGGCTGCTGTTGCATCTGAAATCAGGTATGTATTAAACCCTAAATTCCCACTCATTCTTGTCGTCGTAGAGACACAGTGGGGTGTAGTCAAACCTGTTATAACGACCGTTGTAAGATCATTTATTTTTAAAAACTCTTCTAAATTTGTCCCAATGAAAGCACTATTTACGTTCTTTGTGATAACTTGCTCACCTTCAATAGGTTTAACTAGTTCCTTTATCGCAAATCCCTCATTCTTTGGATGAAATAAAGAATTAAGGTTATTGGATGTATGTTGAATATGGATAACTTGCCATCCTTTTTGCCGCCACAACTCTAGTATCTTTCTAATGTTTTCTTCGGCATTTGGATTATTTCGCTCTCCCCATTTTTTATGATCAAAAGCTTTTTGTACGTCTATTATCATTAGAGCAATATTTTCTCTATTCATTAATTTCTCTCCCCCTATTTGCAACGATTATTCAACCCTGTTAGCCTAAGAAGCTTTCTGAAACAAAGTAGCTCAAGTATATAGAAAGAAGTCAAAAAATAATTCCTTCTTTTTACTACGATTTGACCTGATGTTTGATCTATTTATCTTTTTCTAAAATCTCTGTTACTAATTAAAGTCATAACTCTTGATAATTGAATAGATAGCAAGACATACGTCCTAACAATGTGAATATACTGAATACATAATCATTTCATGTACATCGTTTTGATCTAAATAATCCATTAATTTGTTCGCATTGGGTTATTAAATATTCTTTAATCAATAACCCCATTGAAATACCCTCTATAACATCGCAATTGATAACCAAATAAAATCCACTTTTAACCCTCCTACTCATGTTCATGCCTTTGGAATAAAGCGTACTATGAACAGCTTATTCGAAAACGCCTTCTGTGATAATACCATAATACTCCAAATATAAAGGCGATATAAAAACGACTAAGGAGCACCTGTCTCCTTAATCGTTTTGCTTTGCTTAATTCATCACCCATTTATCCTTCAAAAATAATATTCTTCCTATAATGAATCCGACAATCATACAAATGAGGTTGCTCGCTATTGTAATAAGAATATGCTCATAATTAATAACACCGAAGCTCAGTTCTTTCAGTAGGCTGAAAAGATTTAATATCGGGATGGCAAAATGCTGAAAGGACAATTCATTGATCCCAATACTTGAAATGATCATAACCGGGAACATGGCCAGCATCATAACCGGAGTGCTGTAGCTTTGTGATTCCTTTACTGTTTTACCAATAATACTTGTAAGCATAAGCAGCGACGCATTAAACATCGCATAGATAATCGAAATGAGAACAGCAAAGCCGATGACAAGGTAGGCATTTTCGTTAAATGAAACGGCCTGCTTGAGATTTTCGGTCAAAAAGGTAATTTCTAGCGCGACGACAATTAATGTAATAATACCAGTGATTGCTCCAACAGAAGAGATTGTTAACCACTTCGCAAATAACAAAGTTGAACGCTTTACTGGGGTCATTAATAAGGCTTCCATTGTCTTCTTTTCTTTTTCTCCTGCAAATAAATCAGAAGCGGCAGGGCTAGCGCCTATTCCGATGGCCAATGCTAGCATCAATGGTATTAACATTGCAATCAAGTTGACATTAGGATTTTCTTCTGACATTTCTCTTTGATTCATTGTAAATGGCTGAATCAGCTCTGGATCTGTTCCTTCTGCTTGTAAGCGTTCGGAAATAATAGACCTTTCATAGACAGAGAGCGCATTCGTTACAATTGCATGAGATTAGATGAATTTTGACTAAAGGAATCTCCAATAATCGTGATAGACGCTTCTTCACCGTTTTCAATACTGCTGCTAAAATGAGGAGAGAGAAGAAGTGCCGCATGTGCTTCTCCTTCCTGCACCATTTCTTCAGGGTTGGAAGTGCGAACAATCTCAAGATTTTCATAGCCTGCCAAGAAACTCTCTTCCCCACTAGAAAATGAATCGTTGACAGCAAGTGTATAAGTATTTCCCTCTCCACTGGAGATAAGATTTTCATAAAAAAGCGTTAATCCTGTCATCATCACAATGGGCAAAAGCACTGTTAGTAATAATGTCCGGCGATCCCGGAAGCAGTCTTTCATTTCTTTTAGATAAATATTAAGAAGCATGTTCTTTCCCCCTAACAAGTTTTCTCATGAAAATATAGTTGAGATCACGGCTGCCTTCCAATTGATAGAGTTCTTCTAGATTTCCATGATAAACAAGTTCCCCTTTATGCATCATCGCAACGGTGTCGCATAGCAACGTTACTTCTTCCATGATGTGGCTTGAAAAAATAATCGTTTTTCCGTCGCGCTTTAACTGATGAACAAGCTGGCGGAATACATTGGAGGAAGTAATGTCCAACCGGTTGTCGGTTCATCGAAGAGAATAATATCTGGATTTGAATGAGCGTTCTCGCGATCGCGACTTTCTGACGCATCCCTTTCGAGAAGCCACTAACTTTCCGATCTAGATAATCTTTCATGCCAAACATCTTCGCCAAATCGCCAATGCGTACCTTTGTTTCATGCTTGCCTAATCCATATAAAGTTGCAAAATATTCAAGATTTTCACGAGCTGTCAAACGGTCATATAACCCTGTTTCACCACCGAAAAGAACACCCATCCTTTTTTTACTTCATTAGCATTTTTTACTGTGTCATATTCTCCTACCTTCACGTGCCCATCTGTCGGTGTAAGCAGCGTAGCAATCGTTCGTAGCAACGTTGTTTTCCCTGCTCCATTCTCTCCAAGCAGCCCAACAATCTCCCCTTGTTTGACCGAAAAGGATACATGCTTTAAAGCTGTGACGTATACTTTTTTATCTTGAAATTGTTTCGTTACTTCATAAATCTCAATCATCTTCTCTCCACCTCACCTGTTTGCTTTCTTGTTATCATCATACAAACAAACGAAAGAGGAATCTGCACTTATGTCGTGAATGTTCCATTTCTTGTCGCGAAAATGATCAAAATATGCCTAAGTAATGATAAAATAAGAGGGAGCTTCCTTCAGCAATTGAAATAAATTGATTGAAAGACGACAAATTGTAAGTGAGGCGGATCATGATGAAGGTTGGTCTTGTAGATGATCGGTTTATTGATTTAGATAAATTAAATGGAATTGTTGCAGGTATCCCAAATATAGAGATTGTATTTTCCACGTTATCAGCGGAAGAGGCCTATGAGCAGATAAAGAAAGAAGAGATCGATTTATTGATTGCCGATATTGAAATGCCAAATTTATCTGGGTATGAGCTAGCGGATATTATTCATTCACACGCGCTCGCTATTTCTGTGATTTTCGTTACAGCGAACAGCGGCTATGCCGTTCATGCCTTTGAGCTCGATGTTCATGATTACATTATGAAACCATATCCAAAGGAACGTTTGATTAAATCCATTGAGCGGCTGATGGAGAAATCGAACTCAGCCGATATTACTGGTAGGCTTTACTTAAAGCAAAAAAATGATATTCATATTATTCAAAAGAAAGATATCGTTTTTATTGAAAGGTCAGGACGTTCGACGACGATTTATACGAAGTCCGGTCCCATTAAAACCTATCAAACCCTTAATGAATTAGAAGGTGAATTAAGAGAACGTGATTTCCTTCGTTCCCATCGATCGTTCATTATTAATATTCACCATGTGAAGAACTTTTCGCTCTATGCGAAAAATTCCTATATTGTCACCTTCGAAGGAATCGAAGAGCAGGCAATGATTACGAAGGAAAAGGTGAACTTTTTACAACACCATTACTTTTAAAAGGGTGGAGAAGACTTGAAACTTGCGTTTACATATTGGGCGCTTATTACAGTGCTTGGAATCATTCACCTTCATGCTCTGTTTTTAAATCTGCCCTGGAACATACCGATTTATGTAACTTGTTTTCTAGTAATAGGAGCCATCTATTACCTCTATAAAAAGAACGAGCTACGAATTTCTCAATTGCCTAGCTATTGGAATGGAATGCTCTTTTTTCTTCAGTTCCTTCTCATATTGATTTATCTAGCTGTTGAGCCTTCATGGGTGTATCTTGTTCCGTTTATCCTCTTCATTGGACTTGAAACTATACGTTTCATTGAGGAAAATAAAGTAGTATCGTTTCAAGAAGCGAGCAAGCAGTTTGATGAACAACGGACCCATTTTAATGAAACCTTTCGTGTTGTCCGTAGTGAACGCCATGATTTTCTGAAGCATGTTTCTGCCCTCCATTTCATGCTTGAAAACGATAAGAGTGAAGAAGCAAAAATATATCTTGATGAGTTAGTCGATAGCTACGAACAAACAAATCTATCGATCAAAGGTGAGCAGGGAATTGTGGCAGGTATCCTGCATCAAATGTATCGGCGCGCTAAGTCTGCCGGTATTTCAGTTGTATATGATCTTGACCTCCCCCTCTCCACATTACCGATTGCAGATCATCGTTTGGTTATCCTTGATCGGTAATCTTTTAGCAAACGGTATCGAAGCATGCGAGGATTGGCAAGATCAACATAATGAAAAGCTCAGCTTACGTTGCAATTTTATAAAAGAAGCGGATTGTACTTGCTGATATGTAAAAATAGTAGTTTGCCAATCCCAACAGCGATATTAGACAAGTTATTTCAGACCTATGGGAAAACGACAAAAACAGACGACCATGAGGGACTTGGTACAAAAATCATCCACGATATCGTTAACGATCATCAAGGTTATTTAGATTTTGTCTATAAAGAAGAAGAGTTTATGGTAAAAATTAAAATTCCAGCTATACGATGATTAGGATGATGGTTAGGTAAAGGGCATGAGGCTGGGACATAACTAACGTGTTTTATTGAAAATGCGAACAGTGCACAACCTTAGCGGAGGAAATATACGCAGACTCCTGCGGGATCAAAGGCAAGGGTGAGACCCCACAGTGCGTATGCACGAGGAGGCTCACCAGCCGCCCGCGGAAAGCGAAGTATATTTCCGAAGCGAATGCTATGCATCAACTATCATTACGTTCGGATTTCTCAATAATAAAAACTCTTTTGTCCCAGCCTCTTTTGGCACTTAAAGTCACAATGATGTATAACGTAAATAATTCTGATAGTGAGGATTATGATTATAAACTTCAATGTCGATGAAATCTAAGCAAGCATCATCAGGAAAAAGGAATTTTATGTCTTTAATTCCCTCATACGAAATGGATTTACCAATTGGTTTGTGTTCTAAAGATTTTCCATGCTTTTCATTACATACATTTATTTCGGAAGATTAAGTTGCCACGAGACACCGAACCGATCGTTTAACCAGCCAAACTTCTTACTGAACCCATAGTCATCTAGCGGCATAAGTGCTTGTCCTTCCTCGGTTAGTTTCTTATAAAGGTTGTCGATCTCCTCTTCAGAGTTACAAGTAACATAGATCGAGAATGAAGGTGTGAAAGTAAATTCATGCTTTATATTACTGTCAATGCACATAAATTCTTGCCCTTTTAATGAAAAGGTTGCATGCATCACCGTTCCTTCTTCTCCAGCTTCATTCGCGCCGTAGCGAGTGATACTCGTAATTTCTGAATCCTCAATGATTGATGTATAATAATTCATCGCTTCTTCTGCCTTGCCACCTTGAAACATTAAAAATGGTGTAACCTTTGCCATTTAAATCGACTCCTTAATCTAATCTTTATCAATAATCAACCTCTCGTTTTCATCGAAATCCTTATTCATTATCTTCTATTTACCTTCAAAATATCCTCTTTTCTATAACCTCATAGAGTCCCTTTATTAAGTAAGATTTTAGATCCCTTTTTCTAAATGAATAATAAACCTTTTCATATAGTGTAGCCGTTCTTCATATAAGCGGTGAGCCTCAAGTCGTTGAAGACCTGATTCTAAAGCAATGCAAGCTGCGTTATTTTCATTTGCCACTGTTTCTACAAATAATAGTAATTGTTCTCCCTGTACCCCTTTGAACGCTTTTCCCGCCATGCTCATTGAAAACTTATCAACAACTAGTGTCACGCCTCATCTATTATCACACCGTCGCATCAATTTCCTTATGATGTCTCGATGTCATTACGTCGTAACGTTACTACAATGGGCTAATCAAGTAAATTGGGTTACATACTTGAAGACGACTATGACAGTGAATAAAAAAGTCCATTTCAGGTGTTAACTAAAAATGGACTTACTCTTCTCAAATATCAATTTTCTTTATTCAACCCTTCCCACTCAGTCAAATACATTCGTTCTGTAATATTTTTCGGGTTTTCAAGCTTGCAGATTAGTTCTAAGCTATTGTCATCAGGATCGTTAAAATGAATTTTGGCATGAGCGACGCCACTATCTGCCATCACAAAAGGTTCAGTTGGCTCAAACCCAAATGCTTCTCTAGGTTTGTACCCTCTTTCACTCAGCCAAGCTACCGATTTTTTTAAATCTTCTAATGAAACTTGAAAGGCAATGTGTCTTATAGAAGGATGATATTCTAATTCTACCTTGTTTGTTTCCCACAACCCCAACCAACTTTTATCTTTTTCAATCCACAAAAAAGCTAATCGATCCTCTACACTGTGAGAGAACTCCAGACCAATATTTTTGTAAAATTCAATCGAACGTTTTAAATCACTAACAGGTAAATGCGCTTCATATAATCCTTGAATCATTGTCTCGAACTCCTTTTGCTTTTTTCATTACGTTCTCTAGCTAACTTCTATACAGAAGGGCAATTTCCTTTCACAATGTCATTTTACCTTTACCCACGCACGGAAGGCTTTTTCTATTTCTAAAAAACAAAAAAGACTGCCATTAGGATTACCTAATAATTTCAGCCTTTTTTAATCATATGAAGTCTGGGTTATTTGCTTGAATTAGGGTATTTTCAACTTATGATAGAGAAAATCAAGAAGTTCATTTTTTTATGCGTATCCCATTTTCAAAAAATGACTTAGATAGTTAAGATACGAATGATCGTTTCAAGAAAATTATCTTCCCATCCAACCACCATCAACGGTAACGATTTCACCATTAATATAATTTGAAGCATCAGACGCCAAAAAGATTGCTGCCCCTACTAGATCTTCTGCTTTCCCCCATCTGCCTGCTGGTATTCTCTCAAGTATTTGACTGTTGCGACTATTATCAGCTATTAAGGCCGTGTTCATATCCGTTGCAATATATCCAGGTGCTATTCCATTAACATTCACTCCAAACTTTGCCCATTCATTTGACAATGATTTTGTAAAGGCAGCAACGGCACCTTTACTCGCTGCATATGCCGGGACATTTATACCTCCCTGAAAGGACAAAAGTGATGCGAGATTGATAATCTTTCCTTGCCCTTGTTCAATCATCTTTTTTCCAGCAGCCTGACAAAGATAGAAAACAGATTTAGCATTTACATTCATGACATCGTCCCAATCATTAATTGGAAATTCCGCTGCTGGTGAACGCCTTTGAACACCTGCATTGTTAATTAAGATATCAATTCTATTACATGACGTAATTGTTTGATCAATAATGGTATGAATATTGCTAGTATCTGATAAATCAAACTGGATCGTTAAACATTTTCTTCCAAGATTTCTAATTTCCTTAGCTGCTTCAGACTCTCCATCAGAACGTTGAACGATCACAATATTAGCTCCTGCTTTCGCTAGCCCAAGCGAAATCGCTTTACCGATGCCTCGATTTCCACCTGTGACAACAGCGACTTTTCCATCCAAATTAAATAAATTCATTATCCTGCCTCCACATCATGATTACAAAAACACTTGTATCAGAGAACTCCTAGATAGAGTCATATTCCAGATACAAGTGTGTAAAACTTACTTTTTGTTTAAATTATACTGGATATAGACTACATGTGTTTGCAAGTATTCTTCTAATCCATGTTTACCGTCCGCTCCGCCAATTCCAGATTTTCTCCATCCCGCATGGAAGCCTTGGATCGCTTCAAAGTTTTCACGATTAATATATGTTTCGCCAAACTTTAGTTCATTGCTTGCTCTCATAGCGACATCGATATTTTGCGTGTAAATGGAAGAAGTCAAACCGAATTCACAATCATTTGCTAATTCAATAGCTTCATCCAGATCTTTTACCGTCATAATTGGAAGAACTGGACCAAATGTTTCTTCTCTCATAATATCCATATCTTGAGTCACATTACCAAGTACAGTCGGCATATAATGGTACCCTTTCCCACTATCAACACGCGCACCACCTGTAAGAACCTTTGCTCCTTGTTCAAGCGCTCTATTAACTTTCTCTTCTACTGAATTAAGCGCTTGTGTATTAATTAATGGACCCATATCTAACTCAGCTTGTTCAAGTGGGTTTCCGTATGTTACAGCCTCCATCCTACTAACAACCCGATTCATAAATTCTTCTGCAATCGCTTCATGAACATAGACTCTCTCCGTACAATTACATACTTGCCCTGTATTAATCACCCGTGAATTAACAACAGCCTCAACGGCTAAATCTAGATCTGCATCATCCATCACAATTGCAGGGGCTTTTCCGCCAAGTTCGAGATTTACTTTTGTAATATTTTTCGAAGCGGCTTTCATCACAGCTGAACCAGCTTCATAACTTCCTGTTAAACTAATCATTCCAATTTTCGGATTTGAAGCAAGTTCTTGTCCAACTGTTTCCCCGTAGCCTGTTACAATATTGAATACCCCTTTTGGTAATCCAATTTTATCCACCAACTTAGCAAACTCAATCGCATTATTCGGTGTTTCCTCACTTGGCTTAATTACAACCGTATTTCCCGTAATTAATGCCGGCGCTGCTTTACGAGCAATTAAGAAGAACGGGAAATTCCAAGGTAAAATTCCTGCAACTACACCAATCGGCTCCTTATAGACAAGAATATTTTCATTTCTTCGATCACTTTGAACAATTTCTCCTTCATATTTCCTTGCCCATCCAGCCATATAGTCGATATAATCAGCTGTAAATTCAACTTCAACTTTAGCTAGGCCCATTACTTTCCCTTGTTCCTCAGCAATGGTTCTTGCAAGTAAATCAACATTCGCACGGAGCTCATTTGCGAGTTCATTTAAAAATTTTGCTCGTTCGATGGCAGCTAATTTACTCCACTCTTTCTGGGCAGCCTCTGCCGATTCAATCGCATATTGCGTATCCTCTACCGAACCCTCTGGCACTTCAGAAATAATTTCCTCTGTTGATGGATTAATGACCTTAATTGTTCTATTTGAACTAGATTCAACAAATTCGCCATTAATAAACATTTTGTATTTTTTCATCATTCGATCCCCCAGATTCAAATGTTAAAAAGGGGAAAAACCCCTTTTTATCATCAATTTTTCGCAGCTTCAATAGCAGTTAACAATTTGTCTATGAGTTCCTGTCCTCCAACGAGCTCTGCACCTGTTTCATAAATAGGTTGAGAAGCTTCTACTAATTGCTGACGAACATCATCACTTAGTTCAATAACTTCGGTTCCACTGTCTTTAATGATTTGCAAACTCTTCTCTTCTTCTTCAACCATTAAAGCACGCTGGAATTCAGTTGCTTCTTTCATAGAATCAAGAATAATTTGTTGAAGATTTTCAGGAAGATTGTTGTAATATTCATCGTTTATCATTACGACAAATGGTGTATAAATATGTCCACTTAACGTTAAATAGTCTTGAACTTCATAAAATTTGTTTGAATCAATAAGGGCAAGCGGGTTCTCTTGACCATCTACCGTACCTTGTTGCATCGCAGCAAATAATTCACCAAACGCCATTGGAGTTGGATTTGCTCCAAACTGTTTCCAAGCTTCTAAGTGTAATTGATTCTCCATTGTACGAATTTTAAGCCCTTTCATATCAGCCATTTCATGAATTGGACGATTACTAGTCGTAATGTGACGGAAGCCATTTTCCCAATACCCTAAGCCTTTAATTCCTTGACCAGCTAAATTATCTAAAATTTCTTGTCCAACTTCACCATCCAAAACTTCATATGTCATTTCACGGTTTTCAAATAAGAATGGAAGATCAAACACATAAAACGATGGATCAAAGTTTGCTACAGGTGAAGTGGATGAAACTGTCATTTCAATCGTACCTCGTTGAACAGATTCAGTCAGTTCACGGTCTCCTCCTAGAACACCATTCCCATGCACTTCAATTGTCAGTGCACCTTCACTCTTTTCTTCAGCTAATTCTTTAAATTTCATAATGGCATCATGACCTGGATGATCTTCTGATAAGGGCGAGGCAAATTTAATCAAAAATGAATCAGTTCCTCCATCAGCACTTCCTCCATCAGCACTTCCAGAATTGGCATTTTCACCACTACCACATGCAGCCAGCATCAAAACCATCACTAACATAAAAGAAATAAACTTAACATTCTTTAACATTGTTTTTCCCCCAGTTTTTATATTTTTATGGCTGAATTAATATTTTCATAGACTCATTTGCCTGTTGCATTAAATCAAACCCTTTTTGAGCTTCTGCAAGAGGGAGTCGATGTGAAATAACTTTTTGTATTTGTGGATCATTTACTAACATAGTCAATGCATGCTGAAAGTCTTTTTCGGTATAAACTCTTGTGCCAATCACCGAGATCTCATGAAAGTTAATGGTTTGTAAATCGACTAGAGCAGGTTCTTTATAAACCCCAACGATCACAATTTGACCGGTAATTTTCACAATTTTTGTTGCAATTGTCGCTGTCGCTTGAATTCCCACAGCTTCAAAAACAATGTCAACTCCATTCCCATTTGTCATTTCCATGACCACATCTTCAAGCTTATCAGGAGCTAGTGCTATAAATCCTAACGAAGCTGCAATATCACGACGTTTCTCACTTAATTCACTAATAATGACATTTGCTGCACCGGCCGCACGTGCACTCACAGCGGTTAACAATCCAATTGGACCTCCACCTAAAACAACGGCAGTATCTCCGATTTTCAGGCTTGACTTACGAACAGCATGAACAGTGACTGCTAATGGTTCAGTTAAACTAGCCATCTCAAGATTTAGCTGATCCGGAAGACAAACAACCTTATTTGCATCAACCTTTACATATTCAGCAAACCCTCCATTCGTATCAATTCCAAGTAATCGTAGTGAGCGACAAACATGCGAGTGACCCATTTGACATGGCTGACAGATTCCACATGTTAGGAGAGGGTTAACAGTAACCTTGTCACCAATCTTCACATCTCCATTTTCTAGTGTTGATGCTACTTGGGTGATTACTCCACTAAATTCATGCCCCATAATGAGTGGTGCTTGTGCTCGCGGGTGCTTCCCGAAGTAAATGCCCATATCAGACCCACATATACCCGCAGAATGGACTTTTATTAACACTTCATTTTTTTCTAATTGAGGCATATCAACCTCTTTTAAGCTTAATTTGTATGGAGCCTCATAATTAACCGCTTTCATTTTTTTGTCTCCTTTATTGTTTAAGCTTTAGCTACCGAATCATTTAGAGCTGTATGTAGCATTTTCTCCAATTCGGCTTTTTTCTCTTCACTTAATAGTCTAGCCGGTGGTAAGACTGCTGTAGATATGTCTAAACCTCTTAATTTTATTGCTTCTTTTACAACACCGACAAATGGAGAATCAAGTTTGTACATCAATGGCAATACCGCTAACTTTCTGTGTAATTCAACTGCTGTTTGATAATTACCTGATTGGAAAGCTTCATAGATTCCAACTGTTAGTTCAGGAGCAAAGTTTGCACTTGCTGGAATAATTCCATCTCCTCCTAATGCTAATGTGTTAAATAAATGATCATCATAACCAGCTAATACAGCAAAATCTGGTCTTTCATGTTTTACTTTTAAAATCATTTCACGAATATGTCCCGCAGCATCAACAGTTTCTTTAATACCAACAATATGCGGATATTTTGTCGCTAAACGATGGACAAATTCCGGTGACAAATCTTGGCCTGTTAGCGCTGGGAAGTTATACAGTAGAATTGGGAGTTTAACAGCATCTGCAATATCACAATAATGCTTAAATAAATTCTCTTCTGTTAACGGCCAGTAATATGGGTTAATGACAACAATTCCATCTGCCCCAATTTCTTCAGCATGACGACTTAATGAAATCACTTCTCGTGTATTCGAACTTCCCGTCCCAATTAATACCGGCTTCCGACCATTAACATATGATGTTGAAAATTCTGCTATTTCTTTACGTTCTGCTTCAGACATCTGACTGAATTCCCCACCAGAACCCAAGAAGAATAAACCATGAACATCTGAATCAATAAGTGAATCGATTAACTTCCCCATTCCTTGACGATCCAACTTCCCATCACTATCTAATATCGTAGAAACCGGTGGATAAACTCCGTAAAATTTTGTTTGACTCATTGTAATCTCTCCTAACTTTGTTTTCTAACGGTCTTTAGTAACCGCTTTCATATTGCTCAATAAAAGAACCATACACTTACAGTTTACATTCTTTCGTGATCATGCAACATGTACTTTTCCACTGTACGGAATGCGATTCCACTTATGATGCAAAAAATATTACTCTAGGTAAGGATTTTTATCTTTTGACTTTTAACCAGTACTTAAACCCTTATTTTCCATCATGCGGAATACCTTTCCATAAACAACGTAAAAATTTTTTAGTTTAAAGCTCATTTTAACCATGAATTAGTAAAATCAAAACAGTTTTATTCCGTTGTGCGGAATGGCATTCCAGTAAATAGATAAATAAAATTTAAAATTTTTATTTAATTCCTAATTCATCTTTTATTTTAATAAAAGGGTAGAAAATTGTCAAATAATTTTTAGAAATTTATTCTCTATCCTTTTTCAGTCTGTTATTACGTATAGCCTAATTGCTTAGAAATTTGTTGTGTACTATCTAGGATAAGCTCTTTTAACTCAAGTTCGATTCTCTCTTTTGTTACTCGATCAGACGGTCCTGCAATACTTATAGCAGCAACAACTTTTCCTTGGTAATCAAAAATTGGCGCTGCAATGCACCTAATTGATTCTTCGTGCTCTAATTCATCAATCGCATATCTTTGTTCCCTTATCTCCTGTAAGCGATTTAGTAAATCATCAAGATCCGTTATTGTATTTTCAGTAAATGCCTTCATACCCTTATTTTTTACGATTTTACGTACTGTATCTTCGTCCATGCCTGATAGAAGTGCTTTTCCCACACCGGTACAATGCATCAATGCTCTAAAACCAATGGTCGATGCAATCCTTATCTTATGACTACTTTCCACTTTATCAATATAAACAACCTCGTCGTTTTCTGCTATACATAAATGAATAACCTCACCAGTCAACTCTCCCAATTTTTCTAAATAAGGGCGTGCAAGCTTACGAATATCGATATTTTCTAAAACAGATGATGCAATATTAACTATATACATCCCTAACATATAGCGATCTGTTTCACTATCTTTTATGACAACATTGTGTTGTAGCAATGTCGATAAGATTCGATGTATCGTCGTTTTAGGAAGGTCCAGCTCGTAATGAAGCTCTGTTATGCCTAATCCTTTTGATTCGTTAGCTAATATATTAATAATCGAGAAAGCCCTTTCAATAGATCGTATCCCACTCATATTTTACTCCTTTTGATCATACAAAAATAATTTATTCAAGATTATGATAATTAAGCTGGTTAAAAGTCGTTCATATCCATTATACACTGAATAAAAATGAAATGAAATCTACTATATTTTTAATGTTATTCAGTAGCCGATCACTTTAGATAACTAATATCTAACTATATAAATTGAACTAAAGAATTTCCTGAATGACATTCGATTCCATTCTTACACAAAGTCGGTCAATTACTGTCAATGGGTTTATATTTTCCATAAAAGCCTGAACATTTTTACGTATTTCCTTGACACTATCGTAGAAGACATTGTTAATGACATCAGACTTTAACCACTTCCAAAGACCCTCGACCACATTCAGTTCAGGGCTGTATGGAGGCAAAAAGAGCAATTTGAATCTGCCTTCCATTTCTTTCAGGAAAGGTTCAAGTAGTTTTGCATGGTGAATTCGGGCGTTGTCCAAAATCATGACGATGTTTCCGGTCGGATAGCCAGCTGTCACTTTTTTTAGAAATGCCAGGAATTCTTCTGCCGTATATTGTTCTTCTTCCTGCCAAATGATTCTGCCTGTAACATAATCAACCGTCGCTAGCAGTTTCACGCCTCGGTGCTTGCCGGTGGTTTTTATGATTCTTTGCTTTCCTTTTTCGAACCATGAATACTGCAGCGCCTGGTAATCACGGATCATGCTTTCATCTTCAAACAAAATGTGATCAATTTCGCCGTTTTCATATTTTTTTTACCTTTGGAAAGGTGGTTTCGACAAATTCTTTTTGTTTTGATTCGTCAGCTGCAGCCAGGGTGTAGGTTGGTTTGGTGTAACTCAGTCCTAATCGATGCAACATTTTCGATACACCACGGAGGGAATAAGATCTTCCAAATTCCCGTTCGATGTATGAAGCAATGATTTCCAGAGTCCAATTAAACTTAGCTGGGAATCCAACTTCATGGGGAAGGGAGCCGATTATGGTTTGTTTCAATTGTTTTTGTTGTTCCACTGGCAGACGTGGCGGTTTTCCTGTGGAGAATTTCATGGCAAGACCATCTAAACCATTTTTTTATAGGAACGGATATAGGTTCCTATTGTTTTATCGGACCGCTTAAGAATAGTGGAGATCTGATGGATGGTATTTCCCATCAAACGCAAGCGGACCGCCTGATATCGTTCATACATGCGTCGATTTTTTTCGTGCTTAAGTTTATTTTCAATTTCTTGCAATTCATCTAAATTGGATTTCATCTAATACCACCACCCAAGAAATGTTAATTCTTTATTCGACGTAGTGTCTATAGAAATCCTTTGAAAATTTTAGGTAATTAATAAGTTCAATCTATATAGATACAATAAAATCTTCCATATAAAAATTCTAATTATCTTATCCTAGATTATTCACCAAAAAATCCAAAATTCTCCTAAACGAATACGTACCAAGTGTTCTCTCTACTGGTACCTTTCACCTAAAAAGTGAAAAAAGAGTACAAAAAAAGGGAAGCCTCTGTTATGTTTAAAGTGACTAAACCAAACAAATGGAGGTTCCCTTATGCCTACTTTAAACGAAATAAAAACAAACTTCAATCCCAATTTAAAAATTGGTCTATCTCATGAAAGAATCACGTCGGATGGAGGACTGATTCTTTATAAAGAGTCTGCACATAAAATCGGTTATTTTCAATCTCTTCATGACACCCTTCATATTCAAGATGAGCGTCATTTACCGGACCATACCTACCCATCTGTTGTTGAACAACTAGTCTTTCAACATCTAGCAGGGTACCATCGTGATTACGCTGCGAAACGTCTTGTGGACGATCCGGTCTTTACTCAGGTTACAGAAAAGGATTACTTGGCTAGCCAACCAACTGTGTCACGAACATATGGGGCTTTTACACCCGAAAACATCGACCAAATGAATGATTTCCTCCTGCAATCAAGTATCGACACTCACAAACGATTAGATCAACATCAGCTCACCATCGATGTCGATTCCACGTATTTCCAAACCTATGGAAATCAGGAAAATAGCGCGTTTAATACCCATTACAAGACAACTGGATTTCACCCTTTAATGGCGTTCGATTGTATGACAGGCATGTGTCTTTCTGCGGTCAATCGCCCTGGTGAACAATATACATCCAAAGGGGCGGAAGACATGGTAAGCGACATCATTGACAGCTACTTGAATAAGCTTCCGCATATGGATATACTCGTTCGCGGCGATAGTGGATTTGCCATTCCATCCTTGTATGAAACATGCGAAGACAAAGAAGTGAGTTACGTCATTCGTTTAAAAGCCAATGCCAAGCTTCACGCTATGGCAGAGGAAATCAGCCCCGCTCCCTCTTTTTCCTCTGAATCCGAGGAGGTTCATTATGATGAGTTTGATTATCAAGCAGGCTCCTGGGATCGTCCAAGAAGAGTAGTCGTTCGGTATGAAAGACAAGCAACCGAACTTCTCTTTACCCATACTTTTATCGTAACAGACCTAACTGCTGACCCAAAAACGGTCTTCCGTCTTTACAAAAAACGCGGAGAAATGGAACTGTTTATTAAGGAAGCCAAAAATGATTTCGGTTGTAAATATACTAGCAGCCATGATTATACGGCCAACTGCGCAAGAATGATGACGGCCCTTGTTGCGTATAACTTGCATATCGCTGCGAAAAACCTGTTCTTTTCTCCTGCCATCAAATCGTACCGAATGGGAACGTTTAGAAGCTTGATGATCAAAATAGGAGCGAAACTGACAAAATCTGGTCGATATCTTCATTTGAAGCTATCGAAATCCTTTGTCTACCAAGAGGAATTCTTCAAGACGCTCCGGATGATCCAAGCCTAACATCCTATGACATCCTAAATTTTTGAAATTGCGTTACGTACAAAGGGATAAGTCTGCCTTTTTTCCGTTCAAACGGTCATCTAAGAAGCGTTCTATAAGTCAAAAGATTAATTTCCGCCCTATATCCAAGTCAAAAACGCGATACATTCTTTAGAAGTAGTTGATTTCTACACATTGAGGTAGCTTTCATTCGATTGTGATGGTCTTATGAATAATCTAGGCTTATTATTTTTAATTTACACTTTATTAATTTTTTTTATATCGTCTTTAATAAATAATACTATCTTATTATGCTTGCTTTAGCTCTCAACTCCCTCTTGTGGGGAATAATTACTCGTGTCGTAAAAAGAGTACTTATTCCGCCCTTTTTATATTAACAATATAAGCTGTTATTTCTGGTGCTTTTCTCCAAAGAATAGATCTTTGGATATTAATATGATTATAAATTTCAGCCGCGCTTAGCTTTCTAAAGCACTGGGGGGCAGGCACAAAGATTTCTGTAAGAGAATAGGATGTGTTTGGACTCTGTTAACAAATATATCTGAACACGCTGTCGAATAAAAATCGATAAATGATCAATTAACGCTTGTTCCCTCTAAAAAAAACTCTCATCGTTATCGTCTTTAATAAAGTTCTTTTTTCAATGCCTCCCTTTTTAGAGACTTTTGTTTGTACATGTTTTGGTCAGCAATATGTAATAAACCATCTAATGTTTTCGCGTCATTTGGGTACTCAGAAGTTCCAATTGAAACAGAGACATCTATATTTAACTCTTCTGATAGTTTCCTTAGTTCTTTGTTGATTTTCTTACTAATGATATCCTTAAGCTTTTTGTCTGTAAAAGGGGCAATAATGATAAATTCATCTCCTGCAAGACGAGCCACAATGTCACTTTTACTTGTAGTCATTACTAACAAATTGGAAAGATGTTTAAGAACTTTATCTCCTGTTTCATGTCCGTAACTATCATTTACCATTTTAAAATTGTTTACATCGATAAGAAATACTAGGAACTTCCCCTCTTTTTTATCCATTAGTCGTGAAATCTTAGGAAATGTATCGATAACATATCTCCTATTATTGATCCTTGTTAAATCATCATTTTCTGAAAGAAATTTAACCATGTCATATTTTTTTCCGAACCACCAAAAAATAAGTAACAATGTCAAACCAAGATAAGGGAATTTAAAGGGAGGATAATTGAAATAAAGAACAAAATACCCTCTGACTATTAGTGTCAATACTAAAGCAACTACCAAAGCAATTATTCTTCCTTTGTACTTCACTTATTTCCTCCCTCAATAAAGTTTAATTTTCTCGCTAATACTCGTGTATTCTCAAAATATCATTAACACCAAATAGTTTTCCCACCAATAACACTGGATAGAAATAGAACGAATTAAAATTTCTTACAGAAGGTGGTCCATCCTAACGACCAAGCTGGTACAGTTTGGTAATTAAGTAGTATGACCGTGCTTATAAATCTCCACGCAACTCACGGTCGCTCACCCTCCCATGTCTCTCCGGATTGGTGTCCATACCTTCCTTCGTCCTGCGTATCCATGAGGTGGAGGTCGGATAAGCTCCTTTGCTGGGTCAGTGCCCGTATGGTGAAAATAAACTTCGACTCTGCACTATTGGTGTTTGTCGTGATAAGAATACAGATGATGCACGGCTTTACATGGAGTGGCGGGCATGGTAGGCTCCGTTTGCCAGGGCGAATCATTGGATGACTCGCCGCTTCGCCAAAGAACCCATGCCCGTCGAGGCTCCATGTCAAGCCTCATTGATTGATTGACTTTTAAGGTTAAGCCGCCTGTAATGTCCCCATTTGAGGAATGTCTTTTACTAGCTTTGAACCATCAAATTCACATTGTTTTTGACCAATGACAAACAACACGCGTAGTAACTTACAACACAAGGCAATCAAAGATTGTTGCTTTTTTAAAGGGCGTTCAGGGCGTTTTGTGTAATAGTGATGCAGGGCTTTAAACGTTGAATTATGGGCAACGAGGGGACGAATCGCTAAATATAAGGCTCGGCGTAATCGTTTCCGTCCTCGCTTCGTAATTCTTGTTTGCCCTTTAAATTTTCCTGAACTATGTTCACGTAAGGATAGCCCTGCTAAGTTCACTAATTGTTGAGGGTGGGAATACGTTGAAATATCCCCAACCTCCGCAAAGAATAATCCAACAGTCACCGCCCCTAAACCTGGAATTTTCATCATTTGTTGGGCACCAGGTAATGGTTCAACGATGGCTTCTAATTCCTGATCCAACTCTTCTAATTGCCGCTTATAGAGCTCAAATTGTTCAATCAGATACGCAAGCTCACGCTTAGCAAATGTTAAACCAACGTCAATTCCAACGCTCTTTTTCGATGTTTCTACAAGCTTCGTTGCTCGCTTGATACCAACCCCGCGTTGGACAAAGGGTTTCCACTTTTGAAGAACGTCTTCTGGTGTCAATTCACGAATATCGGCCGGGAAGGGAAAAAGCTTAAGTGTGCAAAGGGCCGCTTTGCCTTCCCAATCTCCAAATACATCGAAAAACTCTGGAAAGTAGCGTTGAATCACGTTTTGAATGCGACCTTCTGTAATCATCTGTTGTTCAATGAGCTGATCTCGAATTTTTACGCATTCTCTTAATTCGGCATAAATCCCGTCTAAGAGATTAGGTACAGAGTATCGCCCATCTTTGATTAACTGTGCAATCACTTTAGCATCCTTCGTATCGTTTTTTGTTGGAGAATTGTCATCAAGTTCTTTACTTTTCTTGACGTGCATCGGATTGACGACGACAAAGTCATACCCTTTTGCCGTTAAATAGTAAGCAAGACTTTTCCAGTAATGGCCGGTCGGTTCTACGCCGAAAATCACGTGAGTCTTTTTGTGTTTTTCTTGGTGCTGCTTTACCCATGTTAACAGAGCTTCAAAGCCATAGATTCGATTTTCAAAGACTAGTCGTTTTCCGAAATCCAATCCGCGATCATCTTGAGCACGTGCGACATGTTTGTCTTTGGCAATATCAATGCCGATTATTAAAGTTGAAGGTGTGATTTGCGAGATTTTCTGATTTTGAGTATAATTCATGTTGAGTCCTCCTTGGTTACTAATTTCAGGGTCCATTTTTGCTTCGAAGCTTTGGACACCTCGTATAATACCAAGAGGGCTCTTTTTTTGTTCAATCCTCAAATTTCTTCATTACAGGAATGCTCCTTTATTACTTTTTTATTTTCTTAAATCTAATGATTTCTAATGAATGAATTCAAGGAGGATATTCTATCGGGATACTTAGGAGGCAACTCTTTTAATGAGTTCATTATGACCTTAGACGACAATTAATTTACCAATATTTTACATAATTTTATTTTTATTCACTATATAATTATACACTAGTATGAAAAGAAAACTTAAAATATTTTGATTATTTGTTTTACTTCAATATAGTAATGGAACATATGAAAAAATTTATACGTAAAGAGTCACTAGTGTTGCATAAATGTTGACTGAATTTTCAGTTATAAACTTCTTCCTGTTTAGAGCCAAAAAAGTAAATACCTAAGCAAAGGTGGCTCCATCCATTCGGAAAATTATTTACAATTAGACAGTTGCGACGACGACAGTTTGTTTATTAAGGAATGGCTTTTCCTTCAATTTTTCGAAGCAACGCTAGTGATGCCAGGCGCACTAAAAAGATCGGTTAGGCAATGCTTATTACAACCTAACCGAGCTAAATTACTTTAATAAGATTTAACTAACTTCAAGCATGAAAATATAAGAAGCTTCCCCTAATGAATTATTATTATCCCTAGCTAACCATTCAGCAAAAATTTCATAATAATAAACTCCTTCTTCTGCTGGCGCTGTGATAGGATCGTTAGTGAATTCTTTTTCGGTCTCTTTCTTTTCATTTATCTGCCTGATGGATACGTTCGTCGGGGGTGGATTGTCATTAAATTCCACTGTGATTTTTTCCCCTTTTCAAACGGTCATCGTATCATTTTCCTTTACATTATCAGGCATCCCCTCTATTGCCAAACAACCTTCTGTCCAACAATAGGTACCTCTACCAACAGATAGTTCTTTATCTCCAGCTTGTACGATTGGTAACGGGGGGCTCTTTGCCTGTCAAACCTTTCGAGTCTTTCACCGTTCCATTGTAAAGGAACGTTACAAATTGTGCTCGGGTCGTCGTTTCAGAGGGAGCATATGTGCCATCGACCTTCCCTGAGGTAATTTCACTTTCGGCTAAGGCGTTTATGTCACGGAAGTTCCAGTAATCTGGTGGAACATCTGGGAAATACGATATCTCACTTGGTTCTAGCTCGAATGCACGAGTAAGCATGGAAGCTGCTTGTGCACGAGTCAATGGCTCATACGGACGGAAATCCCCTTCATTGCCTCAGATAATACCCGTGTCCTCCATAATCGCCACCACATCTTTTTGTGGAAAATCTTTTGAAATATCATCAAACTCGGGAATCTGGTCATTCTGCCTTTCCAGTCCCAGCTCTTTAACGAGTATAGCTGCGGCTTGAATCCGTTTGACCGGCTCATTTGGTTGAAATGTTCTATCCTCATAACCACTTATCGTTCCCCTATCCGTTAACGTGTCAATGGAGGTCTTTGCCCAGTGGTCTTCAGACACATCATGGTAAGATTCTGCAAAGACCACTGTAGGAGCCAAAAGTGAAGCAGATAAAAGCAGGTCCGCCAGTGATAGTTTATTCATGCTATCCCTCCAATTTTTTAATTAAAAGTAGAGGAGCTACTACAAAAGAAAGATCACCGATATTATTTTTCCCTTACTTCTATTTCCATAGGATCCAATTTTAATAGGCTTTGTGTGGCTTTCTTTGCTATTTCATTCATGTCGTCTTTTATGGCATGTTCGTTTCCTTTTCCTTCTATATATTCGCCACCTACCTTAAGTATGGTAGTAGAGGCGAATAACTTATAATTTCCTGGTTTCATTGCTTTAAAGTTTTCCTTTATTACTATTTTATCTCCAGACTGCAAAGTAGATTGTTTCCCTAAATCATTATATTCTTTTTCTCCCGGTTCGCCAGAATAAGACAGCCTTATAATAGGCTCTCCGTGATAAAGCTCTATTTCCTCTTTTCCATTATATTTTAAAGTTGCCTTAACATGAATCAATTCTCCTTCTTCAATCACTGTGGGAACATTAACTTCCAGAACAAAACCGGAAGCTTCTATACTGCTTTTTTTACTATCTGTTTCCTCGTCTTGAGTACCATTTGAGGCTGATCCTGGTCCATTACTACAGCCAACAAGGAGTAAACATATACAAAGCCAAATGGTAACCATTAAACCTTCTCTACTCTTTATGATTCTGTTTTTAACATTCATTTGTCTCATTAATCATTACCACCTTTAGAAATCTAATAGCAGAGAAGAAGAGGCACTTATTTTAATAAGGATAATCTAAAACAATGTCACTTGTGTCAATAGGTATATGTTGATGAGCGTAATACACATGGGTGTAACTAGCCCCTGTTCTCTCACCATTATTTGTCATACTTCCTTTGTGAATACCTTTTATTTCCGTCCCGTAATAAACTAATGCTCCACTATCTCCACCTTGGGAAAATAATCTGCAGATACTCTACCCCAATCATTATAAGTATCTGTAACATTCCCACATTGAACGTCTGAGCTTGCTCCTGTCATACAAACTCTTTCTCCCTCTACTTTATTTTGATGTTGCTTTGAAATAAAGTTTGATCAAATAGCTACTTATAACCTTGATAAACGAATAAAAAGAAAAAGCGTGTTTTGAAAAAAAAGAATGATCAAAATACGCTCTACATATATTCGACTGAATTATTCTTTCATAAAAAAGTTTTATCATTTCTGTGATCCTTATACCATTAAAGCGCCCATTGAATAAATTACATACCTGACATTCCAGCTATGATTACAAAGGTAGTCCAAAGGAAACCGCACACAAGCATAACAGCTGAGAAGGTACTAAGCAAAATAGGTAACGTTGTTTCCTTCTCACCTTTTCTTACTTTCAAAGATAGGATAATGAACATGACACCTAATAATCCGATTAAATAAGTAAAAACAACTCCTACCCAATACCATGTCAATCCCCTGCCCCAATATGCCATTTCCTGAAATAAATAGCTGAGATAAAATACACCTGCAGCACATATCAGTGACAATAAAGCATAAATTAATTGTTTTCTCATTTTCACTTGTTTAATCCCCCCCTGAAATTCTCCCGCTCCCAATCAATTCATACATAGCTACTCAACAATCCCCTTTAATTGAAAAATCCAGATTTAGGTTAAAGGTCAAAAGAAAAACTCTATATTGACAGGTTTTTAACAAACTTTGATTTAAATTATGAAACTTTTTTTACAAATTATCAAACTTTTTTCAAATCTACTCATGGATTGTTCTTTTGTTAAATTTAGGGGGGAATAAACTATGTTCGAAATGAAGTTTATTCCTGGTGCAACTTTTCTTTTAACATCGCATCTTTTTTATAAACATCGCGACTTTATTTTAAATCTACATCATCTGCAGTCTCTATTATTTTTGCTTCCGTCCCTTTTTCTTTAAAAGTTCGTTCATATTAGGAAGAATAAAACTTTCTACAGTTGCCCGGTTCTCATCTCGCTTGCTGATTTGTACAGGAGTTAATTCAATATCTGGAATTGCTTTCGCAAAAGGATCAGATATTATTAATTATTCACCTTGCATAAGCTCTGTCTCTAAGTGGATATATAACTCTCTTTTAGGCATTGCACTCGTTGTATCGATATTAACTACATAGACGTAGGAGTCCTCAATTTCAATAATACGAATGCGTTGCGAATCTGCTGTATATTGAAATACTTGGTTAATATAAATCATCCGTATTTCACCTTTTTCAGCTTGCTCTCATCAATCAATTGAATAACAATTGGCTGTTCTACATTGAGTGGTTCTGACATGTCTATCAGAATGATTTTCTGTGCAAGTAAATGATAGAATAGCGTCATACTACTACCTAAAGGCATATGGATATCTTTATCAAATATATTTGTAATTTCTCTAATACTTTGTCTTTCTTTTAATATTCTTTGTAATAATGCCATTGCTAAATCTCCAATGTGCTGCTGGTTCATATTTTGAAAGGCATCGTATTGTTGAATATCGTAATAGTCATGAATATAACTAATATTCCTTGCCATTTCTTTAGAATCTCTAACTCTGTTACGATGCCCCAATCAATTTGTCAACGCTTCCAGTAAACCCGCTCGATTTCAAACTTCTCAATAACTCACTCCTTTAAAAGCTCGTCTTTCATTTTTATTGTCCTAGCAAGTTCCACCAATCCCTCATCTTTATCCACTGTTAATAAAAAATCCGTTGTCATCACAATTGGCTCATTCATTTTTGGGTCTGTAAGATGTTTAAGACCTAATTCATCTGCAATGACAATTGTTTCTTCTAACGGTAATAACGGAAATTTCTCTCGAATATCAACAAAAAAATCGGAGTATTCAATTAAATAAAAGTAGTTTCGTTCCAAATCGAGTAAGAATTCGTGCTGCCTATTCGTTTTAATACATTTTAAACGAATGGATCTTCCCAATGAGGAGACATCTTGAATATTTAACAACGGTTTATAATCAGTACCAATTCCAGAGCCACGACCTTCTTCAATCCACTTTTCGACTTTAGATTTTCTAGTTCTTTTAGACATAAAAAAAACCCCTTTAATATATATTCCAAAAGGGTGTTTCATCGCAACTTTATTTTAAAGCCACAGCTACTTATACCTCTTTAGTTTCAATTCCATTATCCCTATGATCTCATCTTGATCTTCAATTGATAACTTTCTAAATAATGGGAGAAAATCACTTTCCTTAGCTTGAACTTTAGATATGTATGCTTGCTTAGAATTAATTAATAGCCACTCTAACCCAACCTTAAATTCTTTGTGTATCGCAATTATTATTTCAATCGATGGTTTATACTTATCTTTCTCGAATTCACTAAGTGTTCCCTAAGATATGCCAATAATTTTTGCAAATTCAACTTGATTCATTTTATTCGTTTTTCTAACATATTTAATTCGATCACCTAACGTCAACAATCTAATCACTCCAATTAGTAAGTATCCGCCGGTAGAACCGGCGGTTTTAATTTCGCCCTATAAGGGCACTTTACTGACAGCCCCCTAAAGGGGACTCTGAATTGACCGTCAACCGTTCACTTCTATTCCTTATCTTTGAATGGATCGATGTATTCTCTCTTTGTCATATGGTCGCGCAGTCTATCTTCTGCTTCTTGTTCGCGTATATACTTCGCAACCGTTTTCTGATTAAGTCCTACTGTGCTCACATAATACCCCTTTGCCCAAAAAGTACGATTCCCATGGTTATATTTCAAATTGGCATGACGATCATGGATCATCAACGAACTTTTCCCTTTTAAATATCCCATAAAGTACGACACAGACATTTTCGGTGGTATTTTTACCAACATATGAATGTGATCTGGCATGGCATGCGCTTCTATAATTTCTACATCTTTCATTTCACATAACCTTCTGAGAATGGCTCCTATATCCCTTCTCAGTTTCCCATAGATGAGCTTCCTTCTGTACTTTGGGATAAAGACAATATGATACTTACAATTCCACCTTGTGTGTGATAAACTGTTGTCACTCGACATGAGTACTGCTCCTTTCGTTAGATAGAAGTTGGTTTGACGGCCAATTTCTATTATAACGATTGGAGTTTTTTTCTGTCACCTTACCACTCTAGAAGTTTTATTTTCACACGTGCAGAGCACGTGGTTTTAAACCCCATAATAAAAGTCCCGATGAGGATAAACTTCATCGGGACTAAAATAACGGTTCCATACTTTTTTTACTGGTTCCACAGTTTTTTTACTGGTTCCATGCTTTTATTTCACAAGACAAAATGTAGCTTTGAAATAAAGTTTGATCAAAAAAATCTCTCAAACCCACATCTTACGTAAAATTTAAAGAACCCGTTTTGATAAAAGTTTGATCAAAACCGGTTCTTCATTTGTGAAGCCTTGCACAATTTTTGTAAAAAAGTTTGATCGTTTTTTGCTGTTAGAACTTTTAATTTACGGATTAACAAAAGTTTCAGGAAATATTGTATTTCACCAAAATCAAATTCTACAAATCCTTTTCCTTTATTTCTTGTGACAAGCTATAAAAAAGCATTCATAGATTATAAGAACTCCTTTAAGTTACATAAAACTAACAAAAAATATGATTATGTAATGAAATGCTTGGTCTAATTCAAACATAGCTAACTTTACATTAGGGTCTTCTGGATCATTCATACGCTTTATTTTTTTAGCCCAAAACTTTAAAAATTCTCCATTATCGATTACTACATGCGATGTAAAAATAACTATAATAGCCAACCAACTTATAAATCCTGTTATAAAATAAGGTAGCAAAGTTAATATTAATGTATAAATAAAACAATGTGTAATTAAAGGCACCCATTTCTTTGTCTTATTTAAGGCTTGATTATCCGTTTGGAACAAGTAATCTGCTATCTTATGAGCTATGAATAAAATTATAAACACTTCGATATTAAATGTAAGATCCCACAATTCGCTCACCCCTCCTATATCAATTAAATTTCTGACAATAAAATAAAACAATCCGACGCCAAAAATTATCATAAACCTCATCCCCAACGCGATTGATTCATTAACACGATCGATTTTAAGATTTCTAATGAATGATATTTTTTGTAACTCTAATATTATTTCAGTATTCACCTCTTCTTCAGTTATTTCCTTGAATTCTTCAATATACTCTTTAGTTTTCTTACCTAACTTTAAATCTTCATGGTTCTTATAAAGGTATTTAGGTTCAAGGGGAACTGGTAAGTTGTAGCCATATAAGTAAAATAAACCTTTCGCTTGTACATCTTCTGACATGATATGGGCTCCAGGATTACTTCTTGGCACTAAAGCTGTATAAGCTAAAATAACACTTCTAATTAGATAGACAATCATTAAAAGGATTAAAAAAATTATAAAGATCAGTTCAGTCCAATTCGCCAAATTAACAATGTAATCAAACCAGATGCCTCTCATACTAATCAAAGTAGAAATAAAAAAAGTCCAAAATGCGATAACCACTGCTGCCTTTGTATCTGTAAAACGAATTGTGTTTTGACCATCATCTAGAGCTTTATAAAGAAACGCCTCTTTATAAGCATTGTCTTTTTCCTTACTCAATAATAAAAACTCCTTCCCTTAGTTGGATTTTCCTAACTTCCTTTTCTTTTACTTCATAAAACTGGAGTTCTAGTTTGTCCGACTTCCACCCTACAATCATAAATATTGGTGCATAAAAGAGCTTATACTTTTTATTAAAGTTAATCATTGTTTGAATATCAGTATTAGAAGCTAATAAAGTACTATCAGGTGGATGGGAATGCCAAGTCCCCAATATATAATAATCCTGGAGCATTTTTTCTTCTGTATATTTAGCCAAGTAATTCATATCTAATGAAATACTATATTTTCTAGATTGAGCATTTTCTCCTGGACCTGAAACGTCAAATACCTTAAGCCAGTTGGGGTTCATTCTTCCGTAGATCAGCCCTCCAGTTTCTAAATTATTAGAGGATAATGTAACCGTTCTAATCTTTTCAAGACATTCTCCTAATACTATAATTTTTCTTTGGTTCGTCATTATATCCCCCTGTTACAATTACACAAATCATGTTTAGGTATGTTTCCCATAGCTGGTGTAGCAAGTATATCGTTAAGACCCCAAGCAAACGCAAAATAATTAAATTTAAACTCATCGTGTTTACTATAATAATTAATCGCAGAAACTATCTGTGTAGCTAGAAAAACAGTTCTCTCCCATTGTGATTCAGTATGTGGTTCACCACAAAAATCGTAATTATAACTTGGCAAGCCCCTTAATTGGATCTCCTTGAAGTTCGTGAAATGCACTAACCTCTCATTCTCCTTTGCCAATTGATAGTAACAATTCAAACAACCAGTTTTGGGTGTAGTTATAACAATCTCCTGTAAAACATTATAAGGAGAAGTCCAAGCCCAAATTATTGGCTTTTTATAATTTTTCAATTCATTAAAGGCTATACGATCATATTCTTCTGACTTACCAACAGTAACCACAAGTAAATCCGATTCCTCACTAAGTTCGGAACTCGAAGCTACTGCACTTATCCGAGTGTCAATACTTATCCACGATAGTTGATTGCGCAACGCTAAAGCTTTATTCATACCTAGGGAAACAGCAAATAATTCATGGTGTCCTAGATTGTCAGATGAAAACTCTTGATTATCATGAAGGATAATCTTTTTTGTTTGCTTATCAGTTAGTATACGAGCAACTTGACTTCCCAACGATCCAACACCGTAAAGACCTACTTTTAGTTTGACACTAATTGATCGATCGGGAATAGATTCAACTTTTAATGGCTTTACTCTAAACTTATTCTTTCCTTCGATAAAGTCTTGATTTGCTACAAATGAAACTGCTTCAAGCTTCCCTAAATAGCCTTTATAAAAAACTACAAATGGGAAACTTTTTTGCTGTTTAATCACATTCTTTAAATCAAAGTTTTCTCTCACTTTCATTAGCAACTGATAAAAAGTTGTAAATGTATAGTTTTGAGGTAATCTTAGGGTTATAAATTCCGTATTAATATACTCTTCTTGCCCAATTCTAGATAATCTTTCAGTAAAATTAAAAGCTGGATAAAAAGAGTAACGTTGATCAAAGTCTATCTCTTCCAAACGATACGCTGTGCCTTCTTTTTTACCTGACACCTTTCCTCCACTTTTTAGTATATATATACTCTGCTTAACTTTAATTGTACCTAATTCTTTAGCTTTTACTTCTTTAGCAAGATCATAAGCTAAATATATTTTACTTGTACTTAGGTGAGGCATCATACGCCAACCCTGGACTTCAGACCCTACTTCCCAACTATTTTCACAGTTTGACCGCAACCAATCTAATATTCTATTGTAAATAAACTCTCCATCATATTCGTCGCTTGCAGTCCAATTGTGTAAACAACAAATCGAAAATAAGCTATTTTCAATATTATCACTATAAACAAGCTCATCTAAATGCTTCCAGTGACTTGGTATCATATCATATAATTTTTCGTCATTATTTATAGATTTAAGATGGATACTAGGTGATCTAAAAGGAAAGTTAGTTAAAAGTATTTCTACATCAATAAACCACCCCTTCAAGTCTCCGTCTTGTGGAACTCTTCCTATCATTTTTTCATCGTTAACTAAAGAAAAGCCTAGCTCTTTCAGCTGGGCTTTTACTTGATTTAAATTATCCATGTTGTATTTTTTTACCCTCTTTCAACACATTTATGTTTTGAGTTGTTACCTCTTGAGAAGAGGCATACACGTTACATAATTTTGCAACTTCATCAAGGCTTACAGTGTTCTCTTTATAAGGTGAACAATCCAAATAATGTATTGATCTTGATTGCTCAGTGCCAAACATTTGTTTCTTGTATACTTGATCTAACTTACATATCTCAAGATCTTCATTAAATTGCATTAATTCAATGAATTTTTCACCCATCATAACTAATCTTCCATACTTCGGATTAACATCCAGCTTTCTTTTTGCATCCTTGTAATAACCGAGTAACTTGGCAGAGAAGTCTACTTCGAATGAGGTTGCTTTCACCTCACCTACAGCTCTACTGTTAACAATTACACCTTGCCCGTTCATTAAAGTATTCGGAGAATACTCTAAACCCACTTTAATATCTAAAAGGTTGTGAATATTAGTTGTTTCCAAACCTTTTTCAGCAAGAACCTCTTTTAAATGTGTATTTAAGATATCCGTACTTTCTAACACCCTTAGAGTCAACAAAAAGGCTCTTGCACCTATTGTCCATTCATCCTGATCCTCAGGCTGTTTACCTCCAAAAAGGATCATAAGTCCATCGCCTGTGATAGAGTGGATATGGCCTTGATAATATCTAGCTAATTTAATCCATGTAGAAATTGCTTTTTGTTTAAGGTTAGCTATTTCCTCAATTGTCTCTCCTTTTTCTTCTTCAATAAACAAAGCCCGTTTCGTAAAATTAGTCAAGTCAATAAAGAGGGAGCACATTTTTACATCCTTTTCCCTATATGTGTCATCAGAGAAATTATTTTCGCTACTAATCTGATCCATTAAGTAATCATAATCTGGATGGCCACCTATTTTAAACCCAACTTTTAACTCTTCATCTATTATTTTTTCAATTTCTTCTTTTTTTGCATCTTCTTCTAAACTTTTTAGTATTCCTTCTTGTTGGAACAATGCTTTCAAGGGATTATACGTACTTTTGTAACGATACTCATTCTGCATTACTTCAAAATATCTACTAGATTTCACCTTTTAACCCCCCATAGTAAATTAGATAAAACATACTAATCGAAGCCAAATACTAGACCTATTATAGCATAAATTTACAATATATACCCATTATATTACAATATTTTTCTTTATAAATTGTTTCACTACCGAAGTCTTTGCATATTCTAAACACCGTCGTGTGGTCCTGATGTTAAAGGGCAGTTAAACGATTAGGGTAAGAATAAATCGGTGATAGGTAAGAAGAATTCTGGAATCTATACATCTGCTATGGAAGAATAAATAGTCTTCGAAAAACAAGTGAACTAATCTTGGAAGAATGAATGGAGAATAACTGAAAAAGAAGTCATTGAAAAGGCAAAACGTTTAGACAGTAAATAAAGTTATTAAAACGGTTGGTCTTATGGATCTGTTTTATATGCAGAGTAATTGGAGGACAATTTAGTCCTTAACCAGCCATTGTGGAAAAATGATACTGAAAAATATAGCTATTTTAAAGTATAAGTAAATATTCGGGAAAGTTCGAAAAGGATTCAACAGCATAAATTTTTCTTTATTGAACAAAAGTAAAAAGTGTATTCTTACAAAAGCCTATACAAAAAGAACGTCCAGAGATAAAAGCACTCTGAACATTCTTTTTTATTTTGCTTATTAAACTAACGCACTCCGTTAGTTGAAGATGATTTAATTATTTATTCATAATAATATTTGTATCTATATATCTTATATTATCCATATAAACTACGAGCAACCACTACCATAAAAAGAGTAAATTACTGGAATGTAGTAGTTGACAGGACGGCTTCAAAGCTTTTTGCTGGACGACCAGACGTACTAAACCCAGAGAAATATGAAATTCATCAATTCATCTAAGTCAAAATCATATAGTTAAAATTGATCGTTTTCGGCCTCTACCGTAAAGGGATCGTGTATTTGTCTACAATTTGACTAAATAAGAGACTATTGGTTGAAAGAAGCGCATGTACCTCTGCAATTGTCCAAAATTGAGGTGGCTTTTGGGACAGGGCTTTAGCCAAATTTAACAAAGCGTCTTTCAATTGTTTTAACAGTGTTTCATGCATAACCCTGCTATCATCTGAAGGATGGGCATTGTCAAATGACTTTTTTCCCCTATGTAACATAATAGGGATGTACTCCTGCTCAATACCATATTTATCGCTATGCCATTGAATTGAATGAAGTAACTGTTCAACCTCTGATCTAGAAACTCTGTCATTGGTACTATTATTTTTTGCCTCAATGATGAGATTTACTCCATTTTCCATTCTCCATAAATTATCCGGTCCATCGCCTTCGTCTTCTTCCGGCATCTGAGAAATAAACCCGAGAAAATCACCAATTTGATGAACACTCTTTTCAAATGCATGTGAATCAACATCAGAAGAATATAATAAATCAGCATACAAGTTCTCTATTGCGATAACCACGTCTGTTCCATTAGAGTATTGTTTTAACCACTTTAAAACAATATCAGCTTGCCGACCTTTTACCTTGGTCAGTTTCGAGTAGGTATGAGCTTGCGGTTTTAATACTTTCGAAGAAAGGCTCTTTGCTTTTACCTGCATGTCTGCAGCTCCAACAGGATTCAATGAATCTAACAAAGTTGCCCCCATTTGCAGATAATATCCCTCATCAATATTGCTCATAGAATCTTTATGTGTACTCATAATATCGCGGATGACACCACAAGCATCTTCGTAAAAATCATCACGAAACTTCATAAGCCCCATTCGCTCTGTCTCAGCTATATCGAGCAGGTGAGATGTCAAACTTTTATCGTCTGGTTCAGCATTCAAAATCATATCCTTGTGAAATTGGCGCCACTCTGGATCACCAGTTAAACAAGCCTCTACTGCCCCGTGAATTTCCTTCAATGCCTCTTCACAAGAAGTCGGTTTATGATCACCAAACAACTCAAGACCAAAATCAATTTGTGATCTTGTAGATGGATTAAAGAATGAACGATTCGCATCTATACCAATAAAATTGAGTAGTGAACTATCTAAGATGAATACAGCACAATGATCACTACCTGACCTCACTGCTCTTCCCAAACCTTGTTCGATTGTCTGAGCAGTTTGGGCATTTATGAACGGCGACCCCTCTCTAACGATTGAGATATACCGTTCTCGTGCGGAGTAAGCGCTCGGTTTACCATCAAGAACTAGAATTCTACAAGAATCTCCTGCCAAATCTACCCCGTCATATCTGTTTAGGAATACCATGAGATTTCCTTGGGATTCCCTCAAAGTTTGAGTTGCAGCTAGAATATTGTCTTTATCAACAAGAGTTGGATTGTACTTAGCCCATGCCTTTGCTTTCCCACTATTTGGAACGATTACTATAACATTATGCGTCTCAGCGTACTTTGCGATAATTGGTCGCATCATTTCATCAGTCAAATCTGCAAAATACCTCTTTGGCGCGATAATTAACCTTTCTCCAGCGTCCCCTTGGTTATCAATCTCTAAAGGAGTTACAACTGAATCTTTATCAATTCCTAGTTCGGTAATTAAATCAGTACTGTTATTAAATGTTGCTGACAAAATAAACCTATGCTTTGCGTGGAAGAATGAAGGGATTCTCTGCACAGGAATTTGAAGAGGTGTAATTTCAATTTGGCTGCCACTTATGTAACATTGACACTTAGACAATTCATCGCCAATAATACCCCAAGTGAAGAAAACAGAATCATCCTTGTCTTCATACAACTTTTGAAGGATACTAAAAACTGAATCTTTATACTGCCTCCAAACCCAGTAGGGAATAATCCGTGAAACCGTGGAATCCCCAGATTTTATGGCAGTAAGAGCACCTTCACCTTGCTCGCGAATTGAAGATTCGAATAACTTATACAATTTAGAGTAAGCAGGATGGTCCCTCTCAAAAATAATCGTACTTTGCTGACGAGCCTTCTTAATGCAACTATGGGCATCATCTATAACTAATGCACCTATTTCTTGAATAGGTCGATTTCCATACCCATCAACACCGAATATTGAGCGACCATTAAACATTCTCTCGAATGTAGTAATAAGAATTGCTTTTCCATTCAGGAACTCAACCGGGAACTCAGCTGCTTGTCCTGATTCCTGAGTGATTGTAACTACAGGTATATTGTGTATGGTAGCTTGTTCGACGGCTTGTACCACTAGTTGCCTGTCAGGACAAAGATAAACAACAGGTCCGACTCCTTCGTTCATCTTAGAAAGAAGCATCAGCTGACCAATTAAGGTTTTCCCAGCGCCTGTATTTAAGATTCCAACTATATCACTTTGTTTGCGCTTACTATGCCACAACTTTAAAAAATCCTTTTGAATATCTCGAAGGTAGTCATACCCCTCCTGATGAATCAAAGTTTTAAAGATCTCTGTTGGGTCTGTAGGTTTTTGTGGTCCGTCACTATTACCGCCTCTAATCCTATTTTTAAATAAGCTCATCATGATCTCCATTCCTATTTTTCTAGCCTCCATTATAACTTACCTGAATCCGTGATGAAATCATTTCCAAAATTGCTTCCAAAGCCTGTTATAATAATGTTATCAGCTGATTTATGTTGATAATTTTATTTCACCAGGCAGGTGTAGAAATTGGTTAAGTTTATATTAGAAAATTCCGATGATACATTGACGACCCATTCAGGTCTTGGTTTAATAGGTTTGCTTTTATCAAAGACAAAGTTTCACAAACGTTTTTCATCCTTAAAGGTTCCAGAAATTAAGTCATCTCCGAAGATTCTTAATGGTGATGTTACCACTTCTTATGTGGGTCTATTGTGTCAAGGTAAGAATGATTTCGACCATATCGAACAATTTCGAGACGATCCCTTCTTTTATCGTGCATTGGATATTAAATTGGTTCCATCAAGTCCCACACTACGGCAACGTCTCGATCAAATTGCCAAGGTGACTGGATGGAAATCCATTGTTCTAGAAGAATCGGCTAAACTAATACGGCAATTTGATTCTCCTGTCACTCCAACAGTAACTAGTGATAAAAAAACATACGTGCCTTTAGATATTGATGTATCGCCATTTGATAACTCAAATACCAAGAAAGAAGGGGTTAGTCGCACATACAAAGGATGTGATGGGTATTCCCCTAACTTTTCCTATTTAGGTCTAGAAGGCTACGTTGTAAATATGGAACTTCGGGAAGGAAGCACACACGTTCAAAAGGATACTGAGAAATTTCTTGAGAACAGTATTAACTATTCTCGGATGATTACGGACCTATCGTTATTAGTCCGTATGGACGCAGGAAACGATAGTGTCGAAAATCTAAAAGTTTGTGTAAATGAAAAGGCCGACTTTATAATTAAACGAAACCCTCGCCGTGAAAAGCCCGAAAACTGGCTCATGGTAGCCGAACAATTCGGCAAATGCGTTCAGGAGCGAGAAGGAAAACGTGTATTCTATGGTGCTTTAGAAACAACTCCAAAGGGAATGAAAAAAGCCATTCGCCAAGTTTATAAGGTAACGGAAAGGACGATCGATAAAAACGGACAAATCCTCTTAGTCCCAGATGTTGAGTTTGAGAGCTATTGGACTACCCTACCTAATGAAACAGAGGAAATAATTGGCCTATATCACGAACATGGCACTTGTGAACAATTCCACAGTGAATTAAAAACAGATTTAGACCTAGAACGTTTTCCTTCTGGTAAATTTGCCACCAATGAATTGATCTTACATCTTGGGTGTTTAACCTACAATCTCCTTCGGGTTATTGGCCAAGAAAGCCTAAAATCAGGAGATGCACCACTTAAAAGAAAGGTTTTCCGTCGCCGTGTAAAAACAGTAATCCAGAACTTAATTACACTGGCATCAAAAGTTGTTAAGCACTCTCGGAAAGTTTACTTAAAATTCGGGAACTATAGTCCTTGGTTTTCCACTTTTAAGCGTCTGTATCTTTCATTTTCGACATAAGTCTAGGAAACTGAATAGATAATAAGACCTGTAAAAAAATTGTCTGAGCAGGTTTTATTTGGCGTCCTCAAAAACGAACGTATTTAACTTAAAAAGCAATGAAATGAAAGAAAATTAGGATTTATCAAAATCGATGGAACCACTGCTTTTTATCACGGATTCAGGACTTAGATAACGTGTAAAATTTTGTATATTTTTGTTGTCGATTTATGACATATTAAAAAAGAAACAAAAAGGGCTTAGTGTTTAACGTCATTAACGTTAAACACTAAGCTCTGATATACTAGGTATAAGCTCCCGATAGCTCAATAAGAAGATTTCCTTTGATTAATGTTTCTATTAATCATCTATCCTTGCAATAACTAATCCATTCCGGCTAAACATATCCTTCCTAAATCAACTGTGTTTTAAAATGAATGCTAAATAAAAAGCAAAGGAGAGGTTGTATCCAATGAAGGACATATTTTCTTACAATAAACATATTGAAAAAAACGCTTATATGAATTGGAGAACACAACGTTTTGACCATATTTATAATATGATTGTTGTAGCAGAGGGATTCAGTGATTCTGCTTTATTTTTAGTAAAAGAGATCATGGAAGACAATACAGACAAAAAAGCTGATAATTTGATTTTCCCAATTCTTTTCAATGCGAACCACAGTATTGAGGTGTATTTAAAAGCCATTTGTTGGACACAAAATCAATTATTAAATAAAGACGAAACGTTTGAAGGAAATCATAATTTAGAAAAGCTATTTAGAAAAGTAGTAGATTTAGAAAACGAATTGAATAGCTCTAATGACAAAGCAGTATTCCACGAGATGCTAACTGATTTAAAGACATATATTTATGAACTCTATGGAAAAATCGAACGCACAGTTAAACACA
Source organism: uncultured Bacillaceae bacterium (assembly GCA_963838465.1). Classification (GTDB taxonomy): domain Bacteria; phylum Bacillota; class Bacilli; order Bacillales; family Bacillaceae_D; genus Halalkalibacter. Next base: position 167,541 of record CAWIQZ010000006.1, on the reverse strand, counting down.
AAGGAAATAATAAAATTATTCATGATATTACATTTTGTCGTTACTCTTTAAACAATGATTTAGAACCACAATTCTATATTAATACATTCGATAACGTAGTAGTGGATTTAGAAAACTTCCTTACAGTATTTAAAGGTATATTTGATAACCTTCGATCTCTCTCAACACACTATTTATATTTGCTTGAAGGTAAACAAGAGGGTGAATTTGAAGCACGCCAAATTCAAGCAGAAATGGAATCTGAATTTCGTGATGATTATTAAATACTTTAGATTTAAATAAATAGATAGATGATGCTAAGATAGTGGAACAAAGGAAGCAATGCTTTACTGTTCAATCAGTCGAGTAGAAGAGAACCTCTCTACCCTTCAGTAGATTGTGTTCTCCCCCTCTTTAGCAATTAACGCACACGGCTCCTCCTAGTTACATTCACAAATTATAGCTAGCCTTTTAATACACGACTTGCTATTTCTGCAATCCTTATTAGTTTTGTTTCATTATCATACTTACTCCCTATGAGTGTAGTAAGTGTGGCCTAGCAAGGGTGGTAACTTGGTAGCTAGTCTTTCCTTTATCGGCATTACCTAACTTCATTGGTACTACGCTGCTATCCGACTCCCTAATCAGCGTTTGGTTACCTTGCTTATTATCGATTGTCCATCATACTCTTCTATTTAAGATAAGACTGATAGGGACTGAATCTTAGATTAATTCTCCTAAGAGCCTATTTTAAAATATGTGGGCTCTTACTAGCTCTTCTATAAACTTATGTGGCAGTAGATATAAACAAATGGAACCGAAATAATTCAACTGATTTTTCCACTCAATTGATCAACTTTTTCATAAAGTTTCACTTGTTACCCCCACCAATAATGCTTTAATTTATTTAATAAAATTTCTGCCCTATGCTTTACACCCTTTAGAACTGTGTTTAGCTTTTACCACCGTAATACCTTGATCTTCAATGCTTTTTAATGATTTACTTGTCCATGTTCCACTATCATTCACAAGATTTATAAGCAGTCGGTCATAAATAGGTTTCCATTCACGAGTTACAAGCGATGATAAAATCAACAACGATAAAGATCGATTTTCGCGTTCAATTTCTATAATGTTGAATTGTTTTCCATTCGCCAAATATACTTGAGCAATTGCATAGCGCCGTTTAGTGACATTATCACTCAATTTTGTAAATCTACGTTCGCCATGACCATCCGGCAACACATCCATAATTACTTGTATTGTTCCTATTATTGGATATTGTTCAAGTACTTTAAGAACATTAATAAAATCTTGTAACTCGCCTTCTGCTTTTATCTCATATAGCATTTGATGCTCTAATCCTCGCGCGAGTTGTTGGCCACCACTATCTGCGGTAGATCGTATAGAATCATGATTAATGTAATACTTCTTCGTGTCTTCATCTTCTTTCATTCGCTGCTTGGAATGACTACGTTTAATTCGCTCAATTCTAGGAACTGATGTATATTCATGTTTTAACTGATTCATTTGCACAAGATCAAAATCTTCTAATAGAACCATCTAATTTTCATCTAATGTAAAGGCCTCTATCATCACCCTGTTTATTTAGAGAACGCATAAGTGTATTTCTTTGGCCTCATCGGATTTCTCTTGATTTTGTATTTCTGGATGTGAAATTGAAATATGTTGGTACGGAATATCTTTATTTTTCACATTAACAATTTGTAATACTGTATACGTATTATTCTTCTCCTTTACACGAGCTGTTATTGTAATCGGTTGTGTAAAGCTCCATTCGAACTTCAAAGTCTTTTCCTGCAACCAAGTAAATGCTATATTTTCATAAATTTGTCGTAGATCACGGTTCGTCAGCAACCATACCAATTGATAAATGAACGCTGTCTTTGTGTATTTCAATTCATATTGTGATGAAAAGCTAAGATGAATTTTATTAGGTTCGTATGTTTCTGTGAAGAACTGAGGAAATGAATTCGATTCAAACAAGCGATATAAAAGAAAGCCATTTGGAGCTAATATGCTACGCAATACTTCAATGACTGGTAAAATAACTTTCTTCCCATTGAAAGAGAACACAAAACTACGAGAAGTTGCAGGATCACTGCTTCCTTGAATAGACCAAGGGCGTTCGTGATATTTAACTTTATTAGGATAAATAGTCATATCTATTTCTTGTACACCTTCAGGGGCTTTACTTGCCGTTATGATGCCATCAGTATAAAAATGTTGGATTGCTAGGCATGGTAATGTACCCCAATCCATTAATATACCTTCTGTACGGCCTTGTGAGCGAAAATAAGCTTTAATCATCATTTTATGATCATATCGGAATGGCTCACCAATCCATATCAGTTGTGCTTTTTCACCTTTTAGCAAAAGGCCAAGCAATTTTAACCTGTTGTTTGCTCATAACTTTTCACTTCCTGTTTTGTTCGTAAATATTCTTCTAAATACGGTTTTATTTCATGAAAATGATGTGACTTAACAGCGCCAATTCGCTGTACTTTCCATAATACAACTGGTTCTTGCCTCTGTAATATTTCGATCAATAATCTTACAACAACGCCTGATTTGGAATTGCTGAGTAGATTCCGTAATTTCAGATAGGAGCTTTTTAGTCTGGGGGAGCTTATCAAGATGTTTCTCCAAGTTTGATAATATTCCAAGCCGTTTTCCAATAATCGAGATTGTAATTCGAACAGGTTTATCTAGTTCGATTAGCTCCTTGTAAAGCTTCTCCACTTTAGAGCAGTATTCTCGATCACGTGAGGCCCAATCGACAATTGCTTGGTTATTCTTCTTCTCCTGAATTATAGGCAACTGTTCAAACAGCCATTCTTTATCGTGACGATACAAGTACATATATTCTTTTGGAAAACACTTACGAATTTGTGTTCTTGAATAACTTGGGTATTGCCGCATTCCTTTTAATAATTGTTTTCGATAAATTAGCAACATCGAAGGAATATCGTTTTCTGATAATCCTTCTACTTTTCATCTCTGAAGAAAGATATTTTTTAACCGTTTTCGAATCTACACCAAGCATTTTAGCTAATGTTCTTGTACTATACGTCCCTTCGGCTTCCAATTCACGTAATTTAGCCTTCCAGACGTCTCCAAACACTTTTATACGTCCAATACGATATTTATCTTCAGATAATCTATCAGGACCTTTTCTAGCGTAAATAAAGCCACAAGAGCATTCAAACGTACCAATGGGTGCTTTTGATTTAAAATCTCTCGTAACATTTACTTCTGGAATTACAAATTCCTTATAATGATTAGCTGCTTTATTTAAACAAGGCCATGGGCCACTACCGAAAGGACCTGTATCAGCTTCAACTTGTAAAAAAGAATCTACATCTTGTTCTAAGAAATAAAGCATAAGCAAATGACGGAAAGGATGTGCATGACGTTTTAGATTGCGTGTAATGACCTTCAGCCAATTGTACTCATCATCAACATCGATTGCTGATTCATACTTAACTAAAAATCCTTTTGGGAACTTTGATTGAAATGCTTTGTATAGCTCATTTTGCCGAATTCGATTAGAAGTTGTTATTAAATTACGCTCACGTAAAAGAACACGATATTTAAGATTAATAGATTCTCTTGAAAATTGATGTATTGGGACTTGCAGCAGTTGATATGCCATCTTTGCCAAAGCAATTTGAATAGCTACAAACTCTTTTGGTTCAACTTCTTGAATCATCGATAAGTTCATTAGTTTTTTATCAAATCGAATAAACTCAATTCGACTCTGCTTTGAAAAATCGATAGGATACTTCTTTAATTTCAGTTCATGATGTGCACAGAAATCAATTCCTTGTAGTTGATGCTCACGATGAATATAAGGTTCTCCGTATTGTTCAATATCGTTAGTTGCACACTTTGGACAATAATATAGTCCATCCTTTTTACAAATACCTCCTGCAACCATTCCAAGTCTTGTATAAAGCCCTTGTCCGTCTCCTTGAACATCTTCTAATAATTTCTTTTTTACGACTCTTAGATAGAAACGGAGCATAGTAAGGATAAATTGTATGTTGATATAATAAACTTTCAAGAGAATAATTGGGAGCTAGTTGCTGAGCTAATACAGAAAAATTGCTACCAATCTCTACACTAGGGATCACAGAACGATTTTGAAAAACTTCTTCTAATGTATCTTTATAATCAATATTGCCACTATAAAAGTGATAACGAGCAATCGCTGAATATATCAATTCATCTGGATATGGATTTGTAAAGAACGGCAGCATCTAAAATCCTCCTAGTATTAATCGACTTACCTCTATCATGTCGATTAAATTAGGTTTTTAGACACCTCATGACTTAGTTCTAATTTATTTATAGAATTCTTGAATTGGATTTTTAATAAATCCTTTTGATTTCAACAATTCGTAAGGGTGTTGCTTTTTTTCAATTGCGACTGTTCTTAATGTGAGCAATGGCAATAACTCTCCATTTTGCATTTAAGGGTTCTTTTTTCTTTTTCTTTTGTTGATTTATTGCAATGGCTTGTTGAATTGAATCTGTTTTTAATACATTTAAATCTGTATCAATTGGGTTATTTTCAACAATTTTAATTATAATTCGCTTAATATCATTCATTTCAAGATTATCAAAAATACCTAATGAAGCTACCTCCACAGTTAAACTTTCTATCGTATCCTGTCGCTTATATCCCAAAGTATTTTGTCGTTCTTTCATCGCCTCTTTGATTTTACCTTCATACTCTGTATTTTGCTTATGGTTAATCATCAATTCATCTAGATTGATCATTATATCCTCGTACTTATACATCGCATTTAAATCGTTTTTACGAATTGCATTGAGCATTGGCTGAATAATTTTCATATCTTCTTTTGCTGTCTTCTTCAGTACTCGTGGAGTAATTCTTTCTTCCTCATTTGATTCATCAAATAAAGCTCGTTCCTGAGCTAAAATAAACAAGTTCACGGCAACCGAAGTTATCCCCTGACATTCCTCATAAAAGGTCTTTTTCACATCTTCAGTAAGTTCTGAACGTGTTTTAAGACATTGTAATTCCCATAAAGTTTCTAAGAAGAACTCCCATTCCTCACTGTCTTCAGCCATCCGGTCCCAAATAATCGCTCCTTCACTCGCTGCACGACGAGCTTGTCGGAAATTTCCTTTAAATAGTTGCTGTGCCTTTGAAGTACCAATTAATACTGTAGGAATACCAACTGTATTTGATAGAGTTACAAAGAAATTCAGCATTTCCTCTTGGTCATTTTTCGAATGTAGTAGGTGCTGGATTTCATCGATGACCAGCACACCAATACCATACATACTGGCTAATGAGGTCATATGCAAAAGCATTGTTGACGTAACACGATTTAAATAACCGTACTTCTCTAAATAACGTGTGCCAAGTAAATCATCAATTGCTTTGAAAAAGCTTTTACAAAGCGTTGATAAGCTACCATCATACGGGCAATCAATTTTCAGCCAAACAATTTGTGTACGATTAAAAGGATGGCCTTCATATGTTTCATGTTTAATTACTTGAGGATACATAAGCAACAATCGCTCAATTGCTGTTGTTTTACCAATACCAGAGATACCAATAATCGATAAACTATCTGCTGTAGAACGAATATAATTCAAGCGCTCATCAATATATTTATGAGCTTCTTCCTCATCTTCACGCAATTGGTGCAATACTCGAATACGTTCTAAAAATGATTTATCCAAAGGATTTCGAGCTAAATATCCTCTACGAATTAACGTAGAAAATCTTCGTTCTACTTCAAAATGGATTGGTAATGGCTGAATAAAATTTTTCACACGTTTTAGCACATGATAACGGATATTCGTTTCACTTTGCTTTTCTTGCTGAGTAATACGTGGTGTTACCATAAATCGCTCTAACACATTGTCTTCACTGAAAATAGGGGGAAGAGCTTCGATAAATGGATTTTTACTATACTCTGATAAAGCTTGTTCCTTATAATAGCTTCCTCAAAATCTCCTTTAAGAACAAGACTATTCGTCTTTTCCAATCGTCTCATCTCTCTTCTTTTTTAGTTTTTCCATTAGACGTGAACTTGATTTTTTAGATTTGTCATCTTGCACTTTTTCTTTTGTTACAAAATCAATAACATCTGCTTGATCACTGACTACAGCTGGTGCTAGATCAAACTTTTCCTCTTCTCGATTCAACTGTTTTTCCGTAGTTTGTTATCTCTTATAGAGGCAATTTTTTCTTTCTTACTTGTTGGTTGATTATATGATTGCTTTTTCTTCTTCTCTGCCTTTTTTATAATTTCATCCATCATTACATCCGTATTAATTGTTACTGAACTTGATTAGAATCGTTCAACTTCTTCTAACTCACTACGTAACTGTTGCTGAAAAACAATTTCCTCTAAAAAGTCGTTTCGATACTGTTGGCTTGGTTCAAGTAATGTACATGTTTCATAATCCATTCCATTATCATGTGGAATATATATTTTTTCGATATTACGAGGATCATAAACAATTTCAATACTTCGATTTTTCAGCTTTAAGTACCACTGTTCTTCAATTGCTTGTCGTGAACCATATAACAAGTTTTTAAACTTAATTCCTGCTCTTGAAATTGTTGCCTTTCCACGTGGTAACACATTTAACCGTAGAATATTACGATCAACTGTTCTTAAACGTCCTTTACGATTTTGAATACCCCAATTCCATAAATTAATCGGTGTTGGCACTATACCATCTGCAATCATTTCTTTTTCCATTGGATATTTATCAATGATTTTATGATTATGATGAAGGACTAGCGTAATAATTAATGTTGTAAATTCTTTAAGATTCAACGTAGCATCTAAACGATAATCTTGATCTCCTCGCTCACGATATTCCTTTTGAATTGCACCAGGAGCCTTTTGCTTTACTTTGCCGTTAAACGTACGAAATTTACGTTCAACAATTCCTTTTAAATCTCCACGATAAGCTGATGTATTTTCTATTTTTATATTTAAGTTATTGATTAAATTTTCGACAGAATAACCCTCAAACTCTCCTCGGTCTGCAATAATAATTTCAGGTAAATGATTTGTTGGCCATTGTTCCTCTGTAATATCAATTCCATATTGCTTACAAAACTCCACCTTATCAGCTACCATATTATCTAAAGCCATCATCGCACCAATCCATGAAGGCCCTTCTAATCCAACATATAGTCCTGTGATAATTCGTGAATACACATCAATAACAGCATAAATAACAGGACGACCAATGACTTTATTTACATCAAACGAGCTTACTAAATAAATATCTGCAATTGTAGCATCAATTTGAAAACGAGTACCTGGACCATTTGTTTCCGACTTTGAATCACTTAAAATAGGACGATGCTTTAGTTCATATTCTTTTGTACTTTTACGGAACTGAATATCTTTCTTTGGATCTTCTATTTTCTTAAACCAATAGTAAAACTGATTGTAAGACGGAATTCGGTTAGCTTCCCATACCCGATATTTCATTTCACCATTTTCTTTATAACGGTCTGAGTAAAAATCACGCAATATGAAATTATAAACATCTTTTAACGAATAATTGTTCGTTTTTCGGTAATATTTATTAATGGCATGCTCAAACTGTAGCTTCACTTCGTCTGTTATATTAATACCAGTTTGATAATCACCACTAATGTTCACTCTTCGTGGACGACCTATTTTGGCTTCTGTCAAAGACTTTGTTTTACCCTTACCACCAGAGTTTGCATAGTCGGGTAACATGGCATTTTTATTCATACCACGCTGCCAATAACGACTAAGTAGTTTTTTTACTTTGTAGTTGTTCCAAGTCCAGCTTGTTCAGCAATTTCAGTAATTTTGTTTTCTCTTCCTTGTTTTCTTAATTAACTCATTCATATGTAGGTAAACATATTCTCTTGAATGTATCCCAATCTTCTTCACGTTTACGAATTTGTACTTCTGTTAAGTTCATTATCTGGAATTACTCTTGCATATGGATCACTATCACAAGCAATTCATCCTTGTTCAATCTCTGTAATCTAATGTTGTATATAAGTTCTTTCTTAGGCATTGCACTATGTAGTATCAATATTGACAATAATATACATATGATTCTTCTATTTCAATTACACGAATCCTCTTAGAATCTGTACATATTGAAGTACTTGATTAATAAAAATCATCCGTATTTCACCTTCTTCAACTTGCTTTCATCAATCGATTTAATACTAATTGGTTGCTCTAAATTTATCGGCTTCAACATATCTATAATGACGATTTTTTGAGCTAACAAATGATAAAATAATGTAACACCACTACCAAAAGGTAAATGTGTATCTGTATCAAATTCATTTGTGATTTTACGGATACTATCATTAGTGCCTAAAAGCCTCTGCATTAAAGAAATAGATAAATCTTCAATATACTGGGCATTCATTTCACGAAATACATCATAATCTCGAATATCATAGTAATCATGGATATAACTGATGTTTCTTGCCATTGTTTTATGTATTTCTTCTTCTGTTACAATGCCCCAATCAATTTCTTTTCGTATGCCAATATTCTCGTTCAATTTCAAACTTTTCAAGTACACGCTCTTTTAATAATTCATCTTTCATTTTAATTGTACGAGCAACTTCAAATACATCTTGTCCTTTATTAATTGTTAATAAAAAATCCGTTGTCATCACAATCGGTTCACCCGTTTTAGGATCAGTGGGATGTTTAATACCTAACTCATCTGCAATGACAATTGTTTCTTCCAATGGTAATAAAGGAAATTGCTCACGAATATCAATAACAAAATCTGAAAATTCAGTTAAATAAAAGTAGTTTCGTTCCAAATCTGATAAAAACTCATGCTGCCTATTTGTCTTAATTCCTTTTAATCGAGTAGATCTACCTAACGAAGATACATCTTGAATTTTTAACCAAGGTTTATAATCTGAACCAATTCCTGAGCCACGACCTTCTTTTATCCACTTCTCAATTTTAGATGTTCTTTTTCTTTTAGACATAAAAACACCCCTTTAGATAATCATATCCAAAGGGGTAAAGCTTCGCAACTTTTTTATAAACATCGTGACTTTCTTCAAAACATCGCATCTTTTTTATAAACATCGCAACTTTATTTCAAATCTACACGAACAAAATTCTTAACCCTCTACTTACCCCTACTCAACCGTCACGCTCTTCGCTAGATTACGAGGTTTATCAACATCACAACCACGGTGTAGTGCTGCATAGTATGAGATCAATTGAAGCGGAATAACGGTAACAAGTGATGTTAGGAGTTCATGTACCTTTGGTAACACGAATGCATCGTCCTTCACTCTCTAAGCCTTCCATGCTGATGATGCATGGATTTGCGCCGCGTGCTGCGACTTCTTTCACGTTACCGCGAATGCTTAGGTTGACGTGCTCTTGTGTTGCAATCGCGATCACTGGAGTACCGTCTTCGATAAGAGCGATCGTGCCATGCTTTAATTCGCCGCCAGCAAAGCCTTCTGCTTGAATATAAGAGATTTCTTTAAGCTTAAGGGCTCCTTCTAGGCAGACAAAGTAATCGGCTGCACGACCGATGAAGAAGCAATTGCGTGTGACCGATAAGTAGTCACGTGCGATTTGTTCGAGCTGTTCTTTTTGATCACAAAGGATTTCCATTGCGTTTGCTACAATCCCTAGTTCTTGAATTGGATCAAAATCGAGCTCGATTCCTCTTGCCTTTGCTGTGTCAACAGCAAGTAATGTTAAAACAGCCATTTGCGCTGTATATGCCTTAGTAGAGGCAACAGCAATTTCTGGTCCAGCATAGGTGTGTAACGTGAAGTCTGATTCACGTGACAATGTTGAGCCAGGTACGTTTGTAATCGTTAAAGCTTTGTAGCCTTTCTTCTTAACATCAACAAGGACGCCACGAAGGTCAGCTGTTTCACCACTTTGTGAAATAAAAATAAAGAGTGGGTTCTCTGATAAAAGTGGCATATTGTATAAGAATTCACTTGCAATGTGCACTTCTACTGGACGTTGTGCAATCTTTTCAATGAGCTGCTTTCCGACAAGGCCGGCATGGTAGCTCGTTCCTGCTGCAATAATATAAATACGATCAGATGTATTCATTGCACTGCGAATGTTATCATCTAGACGAACGGAGCCATCTTCATTCTGATACTTTTGGATAATATTACGAATCACAAATGGTTGCTCATCAATTTCCTTAAGCATGAAATGAGGATATGTTCCCTTTTCAATGTCACTTGCATCTAGCTCAGCTGTATAAGGTGCACGATTCATAACTGTACCATCAAGTGTTTTAATCGTAATGTCATCACGAGTGACTAGAACGATTTCTTCATCCATGATTTCAACAAATTGATTCGTCACTTGCAGCATAGCCATCGCATCAGAAGCAATCACGTTGACACCATCACCAACACCAATTAGAAGCGGGCTCTTGTTCTTTCCTACATAGACGATATCAGCATTTCGCTTATCAAGAAGCGCTGTCGCATAAGATCCTTTTAGTAAAGATAATGTTTGACGAAACGCTTCTTCGACTGAATGACCCTTTGTCACAAAATGCTCAACTAGCTGAACAATGACTTCAGTGTCTGTATCACTTTTTTGAGGAACACCTGGTAAATATTCACGTTTAAGCTGCTCATAGTTCTCAATGACACCATTATGAACAAGTGTAAATCGCTCTGTTTCACTTTGATGCGGATGAGCATTCACACGACTTGGCTCACCGTGAGTCGCCCAACGTGTATGACCAATCCCAACAGGACCATCAACAGTCTCGTCAACAACATCACGGAGCGCGGCAATACGTCCTTTTTCCTTAAAGACATGAACGCCGTCTTCGTTGGCAACAGCAATACCAGCTGAATCATAGCCACGATATTCAAGCTTCTCTAATCCTCGTAATAGGATCTCTCTTGCATCTTCCGTCCCAATATAACCAACAATTCCACACATAAATACGTTACCTCCCAAGTTTTGGGGGCAAGCAACCTGAGGGTACACTTGCCCCCACTCTATTTTTTCGTTTAGAAGGCATGGTTGCTTCTGTCTTTGTCCAAAAAGTTACCTCTTTGTTTTTTCCAGAAGCTTAGCGGTTGTCATGCTACAACCGGAGGGCATCCGCCGAAATCTCGATAAACCCTCTCCTCGTCAACTACACACTCACACGTCGGTGTAGTCCTGGCGCTTTTTTTGAAATCTTTCGCTCGATCCTCCTCGCTATTCTTGACTAACGATTATCATACCTCAATGATGTTAGAACGTCAATCATTGGCAATATTCTTACATGATTCTTGAAATAAAAGAATGAATCCGTAATTAAAAATATGCATAAACAGCTCTTAACGTGCTGCTTATGCATATAATTACATTATTCTACTAAGCCCATTTCTGCTGTTACGACAGCGGCAATATCATTGACGTATTTTTCACATAGTTCTTCTGATTTTGCTTCAACCATAACGCGTACGAGTGGCTCTGTACCTGATGGTCGAACGAGAACACGTCCGTCTCCAGCCATTTCCGCCTCGACTTTTTCAATAGCCGCGCGTACAGCCGCATTCTCACTAACCGCATGCTTGTCCGTTACACGAATGTTCACAAGCTTCTGTGGGAATGTTTGCATCTCAGCCGCAAGCTCTGATAATGGCTTATTCGTTGCTTTCATAATATTTACAAGCTGCAATGCAGATAAGAGTCCGTCACCAGTCGTAATATGGTCGAGGAAAATAATGTGACCAGATTGCTCTCCACCAAGATTGTAGCCACCTTTTCTCATTTCCTCCATGACATAGCGGTCACCAACTGCGGTTTGCTTCGTTTCAATCTCTTGCTCTTCTAATGCTTTATAAAAGCCAAGATTACTCATAACCGTTGAGACAACCGTTCCATGTTTGAGCCAGCCTTGCTCCTTCATGTATTTCGCACAAATAAACATGATTTTATCGCCGTCGACAATTTCTCCTTTTTCATCAATGGCAATTAGGCGATCCGCATCCCCATCAAAAGCAAGACCGATTTGCGCCCCTTTTTCAAGCACAAATGAACTAAGCGCCTCTGGATGAGTGGAGCCACAGCCCTCGTTAATGTTCACACCATTTGGCGCTGTGCCCATCGTTGAAATATCCGCCTCTAGATCAGCAAATAAATGCGGAGCTAAGGAAGAAGCTGCACCATGTGCACAGTCTAATGCAACATGAATACCTGAGAAGTCTTCTTGAACGGTTTGTTTAAGGAACTGCAAGTACTTCTGTCCACCTTCAAAGTAATCATTAACTTGTCCAAGCTCTCCTCCTGTTGGACGAGGCAATCCATCTTCTTCTGCATCTAAAAGTCGTTCAATTTCAAGCTCCTGCTCATCAAGCAGCTTAAAACCATCTGGCCCAAAAAACTTAATCCCGTTATCTGGAACTGGGTTATGCGAAGCAGAGATCATGACACCTGCATTTGCACTTAAGGCTTTTGTTAAAAAAGCAACTCCCGGAGTCGAAATGACACCTAAACGCATCACTTCAGCTCCAATTGATAAAAGTCCGGCAATAAGCGCACTTTCAAGCATTTCTCCAGAGATTCTCGTATCTCGACCAATCACCACACGCGGTTTTTCCGTGTGCTTCGTTAACACGTAGCCACCCATCCTGCCAAGCTTAAAGGCAAGCTCTGGAGTCAGTTCCGTATTGGCAACCCCTCTCACACCATCAGTACCAAAATAATTTCCCATTATTCATTCTCTCCTTCAAACACTTCATTACGTATCGTAATTGGAATTGTCGTTTCACTTGAACTAAATCGGATATTTGCGGGACCGTTAATCTGTATGTCTACCGTATGGTCACCCTCTGCCAAATCACTCACATCGATAAAGGCTTGGATGTCAGCTAACGTTAATCTTTCTAATAATTCTTCAGTCCCTCTTGCGGTCAGTGACATGACTCGTTCATTTGCTCCTTCAAACGTCACAGTGTGCCCATCGCTAGCCCCAACTACCTCAATCGGGACATCTGCCAGTTCCTCCATCTCTTCTGCTGCAATGATAACTGTGACATTTACAGTCTCAGGCGACACTTGTTCAACACCAGCAGGGATCGGAACCGTCATTTCATAGGTTCCACTTTCTGTTATCTCGCTTAGGTCTAGCGTCCCCACATCAAGGACATTGATGTTTTCAATGATCTCTGTCGGGCCAAAGATTGTGACCTCAGCAGGGTCAATGTCGACTTCCTGTATACTAAGTCCTTCTTCAAGTTCACCTGTACGCGTTACTTTTGTTGGAACTTCCCGATTTGGACTCGTCACTGGGACTCTTACATCAACAACAGCAGGTTCAACCGCTAAAAATAGCTCCTGACCGTTCTCATCATAAAGCTTAATTGGGGCAGCTTCTTCGATTAATTTATCAGCTCCTGCAACATCAACAAATGCTTTTGCAACGGCCACTTGAGATACGAGGCTGCGCGCAGCAGTCACATCAACATTTACTGGTGTGACAATCGGAGTCCCAACTGTATAACCTTCCTTTACGTCACTTGAGTTTAACAAATCAACTTGGACTGGGAAAGATACGGTTTGCTTTTCTTGTAATTCTACTCGTGCAAATTGAGGAACAATGGATACCGTTAAATCACTTGGAAAGCCACGATGTTGGATATTTAACGTATGTACACCCTCTTCACGTTCGGTTACATCGACAAATACTTCATAGGATGGCCGAGTGAGCTGGAATAACATAATCTCGCTTTGTGGTCCTCTTAAATTCACTTGCACATGCTCAGTCTTATCGATTATGGCGTAATTTTCCTCGTCATAGATCACTGTCACTTCCACTTCTTCAAGCGTATAAGTAGCGGGACTAATCGTTGGTAATACCCCACCAGGTTGACTGCTGATATTATCCATATTTACCATGGTAAAAAGCATTAACGCAATAAAGAAAGAAATGATTTTGACAAACCAATGACTATTAAATAGCTTATCCATTCTTCTTTCCTCCCCACTGCCAACGTGAAGTGGTTGATTGCTTACCTTCTGAGAGGAGTTCTTGTTCAAGCAGAGCCCTTAGCTTCTCCTCATCAAGGTCCCGGTGCAGTTCGCTATTTTTCGTTAACGAAATATTTCCCGTTTCCTCAGACACAATAATGGTAATCGAATCCGTTACTTCACTGACACCAAGAGCCGCCCGGTGTCTCGTTCCTAATTCTTTTGAAATAAAAGGATTCTCTGAGAGCGGTAAGTAGCATGCTGCCGCCAATATTTTATCTTCTTTTAAAATGACGGCCCCATCATGAAGTGGTGTATTCGGGATAAATGTGTTAATGAGAAGCTCAGAAGTTAAATTTGCGTTCATCGCAATTCCCGTTTCAACGTAATCACTCATTCCTGTTTCACGCTCAAGAGACATCAATGCTCCTATTCGGCGTTTCCCCATATAGGTAGAGGCTTTGACAATCGCATCAATCGACTTTTTGACAGAATCATCTTGAGGCACTGTCCGACTAGAAAATAATCTCCCTCTGCCTAGTTGCTCCAATGCTCGTCTGAGCTCCGGCTGGAAGATAATAATAATCGCCAATAACCCATACGTAACCGTTTGGGTCATTAAAAATTCGAGCGTTCGTAGACCTAAGAACCTGCTCAGAAACCAAATAGCCAAAATGACGGTGATTCCTTTTAATAATTGAACAGCTCTCGTCCCACGTATGATCATAATCCCCTTGTACACAACAAAGGTTACAAGCAATATATCTACAATCTGCCCTAAATAATACAGCAAACTAAAGTCTTCTAATGAAAACATGGCTCTTCCTCCAAACCATTAACATGCGTAGAAAGAGATTTATTTGTTCTTCACTACTCGTCCTCTTTCACATATTTCATTATATCACAAAAAAACAGTCAACATTTGTCAAACCTATATTGAGACCAAAGGGATAAGCAACAGCTTAACAAACAAGGGGACTCAAAGCCAAAGGGCCTAACCATCAGTAGACATACTATTGTCTTCACTTGCCTGGTTTAGCCCCTTATCAGCCTCTCATCATTTATCTTGCTCTACAAATGTCACGACTTCCTTAAAAAAGCCTTTGACATAATACCAAACCCATTCTAGCACTTGATTCACTTCATCAATCTCACCCGATACATGTCCAGCCGATGCATAATAAGGCTCGCTATTAACAAGAAGGACATCTCCTCGAATCTCCCCCTCCACGTGAAGGGTACCATTACGAACGACTAAATCCCCTTCAATCACTTCTCCTGCTGGCACAATCACTCTTCCCGTTTCTTGATCAATAACGACTTGACCAGAACCTGTCACGACGACTTGTTCATCACCGCCCCCCCAAAGGGATGAGATACTTGCAGACATGAGTAAGAAAAAGATCGCAGCTGCAACGAGTAAAGGATGCTTTCTTGTCCACTGCTTCCATTTAGACACTTGCTTTCGTTCTGGTAGTTTCGCCATCACACCATCAGTAAAGCCAACAGGAGCTTCAATATGAGATGAGCTTTGTACAAATGCAATCACTTTCTTTAGTTCATGAAAATGTTGTCTACAGGAAGGACAATGACTAAGATGGGCGTCTAACTGCATTTTTTCTTCCTTTGTAGCTTCTCCATCAAGGAATGCTTGTATTAAATCCTCATAATGTTGTTCACATTTCACAGCTAACACCCCTTCCTATACATGGCGCATTCTCTTTCTAAGCGCTTCTCGTCCACGATGAATTCTTGTCTTAACAGTGGAGGGCGGCATATCGAGAATCTCGCTGATTTCATTAATAGATAGATCCTCAATGTATTTTAAAATAATAGCTGTCCGATATTTAGGCGGGAGCTGGTTAATCTCCTCTTGAACCCATTCCTGCATTTCGAGTGTGACAACTTGGTCCTCTGGTAAATCGGCATCAGCAGCTAACTGAGACTCTATTGTTAAACCATCTGATCCCTTCACTTCATCCTGAAGATAGAAATCTGGCTTCTTTTTCCTTAGCCGATCAATGGCTACATTCGTTGCAATCCGAAACAGCCATGTTGAAAATTTCCGTTCAATATCAAACCGATCAATATTCGTATAAGCACGCAAAAATGCTTCTTGAGCAACATCTTGCGCTTCATGTACATTTCCGACCATTCGGTAGGAGACCTGATACACCTTATCCTTATAAAGCTCCACAATTTCTGCGAAGGCTTGTTGATCACCTTTCCTCACTTCCCGAATTAACCTTTTTACAATCGTCTCCATGTTCTTACCCCTGCCCACGTTCATTCTGACTTTGTATACGGAGTAGCTCCGCTGTTTCGTTTCATTAAAATGATTTTTCGAGAAAAAATGAACCGTTAACTAGTTTATTTCCATTATCATATCATGGTTTACTCTAAATCGTTTCCATTTCATGTTTTATCTTGATAAAAAAGGGTAAATATAAAGTTGTCTATAAAAAACACTTAAACGAGCACTACTGATCCTTGCATAGAAGGGTGTCGATATAATGATGAATAAAGAACAACTCCTCCTTAAAGAAATTGAACGCTACAGACATTTATTAAACGAACGATCGAAAGACACCCCTCTTCCTTCTGATGAAATGGTTAACTATAGCCGCCAATTAGATATCCTTTTAAATGAGTACGATGCCCTCATCAATCAACCCGACATTTCCTCTCAAAAGAGAAAAACAGAAAGAAAGCCATAGATGTATCACCTATGGCTTGAATCGTTTTAAATTATTGGTGGAGCCTAGCGGGATCGAACCGCTGACCTCCTGCGTGCAAGGCAGGCGCTCTCCCAGCTGAGCTAAGGCCCCATAATGGAGCGGAAGACGGGATTCGAACCCGCGACCCCCACCTTGGCAAGGTGGTGTTCTACCACTGAACTACTTCCGCACTTTTCAGTAGTTATTAAAAAATGAGCCATGAAGGATTCGAACCTTCGACCCTCTGATTAAAAGTCAGATGCTCTACCAACTGAGCTAATGGCTCTTAAATGGCTGGGCTAGCTGGATTCGAACCAACGCATGACGGAATCAAAATCCGTTGCCTTACCGCTTGGCGATAGCCCAATATGAAATATGGTGGAGGGGGACGGATTCGAACCGCCGAACCCTGAGGGAGCGGATTTACAGTCCGCCGCGTTTAGCCACTTCGCTACCCCTCCGTAATAAACGATGCCGGCCAGAGGACTTGAACCCCCAACCTACTGATTACAAGTCAGTTGCTCTACCAATTGAGCTAGGCCGGCATGATTTAATTTTGTTTCCTACCCACGTTTTGAGATTGTGTCTCTTCCTCTTCTAGCTATGCTTCGTTGCATGCTGTGTCGAGACAACTCGTTGCTATTTCGATGAAGCTTATGCTCGTCTCTACCAATTGAGCTAGGCCAGCATATGGTGGAGGATGACGGGTTCGAACCGCCGACCCCCTGCTTGTAAGGCAGGTGCTCTCCCAGCTGAGCTAATCCTCCAAATCATACTACTAATATGTATAATGGTGACCCGTACGGGATTCGAACCCGTGATACCGCCGTGAAAGGGCGGTGTCTTAACCGCTTGACCAACGGGCCCTTTAAATGTATCGATTTCGCTGACAAAAAGTATTATATCTAAATACAGAAAAGAAGACAAGCCTATTTGCTAATCTTTTTTTGTTTTTTAAAACTGTTAATACGAACATACATTCGGTATAATGAAAGAAAAGCATTATAGGGGTGATAATGATATGAATAAGACCAGCAGCCACTCTCATGAAGAATTACTCGGGATACTGGAATATATCCGTGACAAGGCAAAGGAAGAAACACGTTTAGAAGTTGCTGAATGCATGCTTGATTATGGAATTGATATTCAACTCGTTCGGGCAATAACAGGGCTAAAACGAAACCAAATGGAGAAATAAACGTGTACATAATAGAGGATGACTGACAAAGGTCTGACCCCACACTATGCTTAGAAGGAAAGAAAGCTGATAACGGTGTATTCTAGGCAGACACTTTAGATTTGAGTCACCCTCTCTTTTTTACTTAAAAACAATTATATTAACTTATAATATTGCATATACGCTTAAAAACACTTATTATAATAATAGCTATTATAGAAAGGAAGAATGCTATGTATCAAGAAGAGCGATTGATCGCTATCATGGAGCAATTGAAAGCACAAAAACGTATCTCTGTTGATGAAATCTGCCAATTGTTTTCTATTTCGCGTGATACTGCAAGAAGAGATCTTGTCATTCTTGAAGAGCAAGGCACAATCATTCGTACACGTGGCGGAGCCCTTCTCCCTCAACTTAAAGAACAAATAAAATCATACAATCAACGCCTTGAAACCTTTTCTCAGGAAAAAAGAAAGATTGGTCAAGTTGGCGCCTCTCTCATTCGTACAGGTGATCATATTTTATTAGATGCCTCGACTACGGTTCAAGCCTGCGCGGAGTCCATTACAACATCATGTACTGTCGTGACAAATTCCATTCATCAAGCGACATTATTAGCCGCTAATCAGTCGTCCATTCAAGTTCACCTACTAGGCGGAATGCTTGAAAAGGACCATTTCTTCCTATATGGTCCTTCCGTTACAAATGCTTTAACACACTTTTATGTCGATCGCGTTTTCTTAGGCGTTATTGGGATTTCAGAACATGGCTTCACTGTTGGGCACGAGGACGATGGCGTTGTCATGAAAAAAATGATTCAACAAGCGAAACAAGCGGTTATCCTTGCTGACGCTTCAAAATTTAACCAAACAGGTTTTTATCGATTTGCTGGATTTGAAGAAATCGATATCCTTATTACGAATGAAGAACCACCTTGCGATTTAAAAGAACAGCTTACAAATCACAATGTTGAATTAATGGTTGTGTCTTAAGGAGGCTATAAAATATGAAACCAGTTATATTTATTGATTTGGATGGGACTCTATTAAATGAGCAGCAGAAGATCAGTGTTGAAAGCATCGAAGCCATTCAATACGCACAAAGCCGTGGTGCTGAAGTGATCATTGCAACAGGTCGAGCTTTTTTTGATGTGGAGCAGCTTCTTAAGCACACCCCATTATCCCTCCATGTCATTGGCGCAAATGGTGCGACAATTCATGACCCCAGCGGTAGGCTATTAAATGAGACAGCGATGGAACCAGCAGTCGCAAAGAATGCTGTCCGATGGCTTTCTGATAACCATTTTTATTACGAAGTTTTCACCCCAGAAGGGATTTTCACTCCTCATAATAGCGACACATTGCTTACAATCGAAATCGATAAAGCGATTAGTGTAAATCCAACAATCGATCAATCATTCCTTCATCATGCGGTGGCGAAGCAAAGAAACCAACATGGCTTTCTCCCTATATACCATGAAGAGGCGTTTCTCCAACGAGATGTGACCTACTATAATATTCTTGCCTTTAGCTTCGATGACGCCAAACGGGAAAAAGGAAAAAAACACTTCTCAAATGATAAAAAGCTGACCGTTGTGACTTCCTCTGCTCATAACTTTGAACTGATGGATGCAAAAGCGTCAAAAGGCTTTGCAGCAGTCGCTCTTGCTAAGCGATTACAGTTGTCATTATCAGTCAGTCTCTCTATTGGAGACAGTGGAAATGATTTATCGATGTTCGCTATCACAAAAGAAAGTGCAGCGATGGGAAATGCCGACAATCTCATTAAACACTTGGCAACCTCTGTTACAACTCCAAATTCAGAAAACGGTGTAGCCAACGCCATCTCCCGTTTTTTGGAACACCTAACAGAGGATGTCTCGTAAAGCTCAGGTCTGCCCTCTTTCTTATCATGAACCGTCTATTGACCTTCATTATAAATTAAACGTTTGATCAAATTTGTTTATTTATATGCTGCGTTTTACGTTTCAGCAAGTGTTTTGTTTCCTACTAACAAGCCTTCCTATGAATAGAATAAAATGAATGCGCAAAATGTCGTTTACTTTTTGTCTATAAAACTCTATAATGATTTGGATAGAAAGCGGCAAACTTATTGAAAGATAAGGACGCAAAACTATAGGGACTAACGGATTGAATTCCTATGTCAGCCAGTTGCCTAAATTGAAATGCTCCATTAATGAGTTTTCTTTAGGCTTTATTCTCAATAAAGGGAGTGTTTTCAATTGAAATTTGATGAACCAGCTTTAAAGGATGCCATTAAACATTTTGAGCTTTTGCTTAAAAAGACCCCAGACACCCCTAACAACGTTATTACTTTTAGAATCTTTTTACGACAGCTTCTCAGAGTAAAAACAAAGCACGTCAACCTACCAGCTGCTGAAATCATCGCCATTCTTAAAAATGAAAAACCTCACATTTTCAGAGCCCTTAAAATGCAGTCAGATGATATTTCCTACCTCAACTATTTAACGAACATTAATATGAACTATGATGAGGCCAACAAAAAGCTCTCATCTATTAAGGAACTCATTAAATAATAATGGATGAGTCTATATCCGTCAGATCATTTGACAATATTGTCAAATTTTTATTCATGCATAGCTTTAACAAAGTAAAAAATTGCGTTAAAATATTTTCAACTAATCAGAAATTATAAAATCATGACACTTTCAGTACGAATAAAAACCTATTAAAGACTTGGCGATAAGCCAAGTTTTTCTAAAGAAGAACTGGAGAAAGGAAGAAATATCATGCTTGACCTTTTAGACGATCAGGCGGTTTTAGAAGCCTATCGTAAATCAATTGAATTAAATTTAGATTTGGACTTCATCTTCATTTTAAAACACGAATTAGATGAAAGAGGCATCCTTATAGAGACAAAAAAACAAAACGTTAGTTGATCCTACGTTTTGTTTTTTTGTCTTGTTTTTCTTCTAGCTCGGCCATCCATATCATAAACTCTTGCTCCTTTTTTGTTAGTACTCGATTTAATTTTCTTTCAAACATACTTGTTAACTGTATGACCCTGTCCTTTTTTATCAACCATCTCACTCCTCTGTAACAATATAGAATAATTCCGATAGATTTACAATGTTTTTTATGCGATTCGTTTATTAATTTTAAAAAGAATGAGCTTGATATCGCTTACAGATAAGTTAAGCGATTACACCGGGTAATTGCTCAACTCATTACCATATTTGAGAGGAAGCTACTTCGCCATCTACCTTAATAACCCCAAAAAAATAAAAGCCCCTATGAGGGCTTTTATTCTGGATCTACTTCTACTGGTTCTTCCATCAACGGATCGTTCTCCATTGCAGGATCTTCTTCCATTTCTCCACAAGCAGTCATAACGACAGCGATACCTAAAGCTGATGTAAGTAGTAATGCTTTTTTAATCAATTGAAAAACCTCCTTTGTTAGTTACATATCTATACCACAGACTTTTGGATACGAAACCTACTAATTAAAAAAAATAGAATTTTGGAGAAAATGGTCTCAAATCTAACGCCAAAAAACGTCCAACAGAAAAAACTCACGAGAATTCGAGATCTCATGAGCTTTTTTTACGTTTTATGAATTCAACTCTATCTTTTCACTTGGTTGTTCGTTATGATTATTTTTTTGCTTTGCACGGATCCAAGAGATAATAATTGCGGCAATCAAAACAAATCCTAAGTAACCCATTACTGGATAAACTGTACCAACTAACGTAATGAAACCTACAAAGCTT
Source organism: uncultured Bacillaceae bacterium (assembly GCA_963838465.1). Lineage (GTDB taxonomy): Bacteria > Bacillota > Bacilli > Bacillales > Bacillaceae_D > Halalkalibacter. The sequence goes on along the minus strand of CAWIQZ010000006.1, from coordinate 145,900 downwards.
GAAAGGAAGGCTAGTATTCCAAAAATAACAACCGATAATTTGAATTTAGGACTTTCAGCAGGAATCATTCTCGCTGTAAAAGCATACAACATTCCAACAGCTGTATTATAAACCATTCCTAGAAGCACCACTGAAAGGAACCAGCCAAGCACTGGTGATATTTGATTAGCCAAAAATAAAGTTGGCATATCGACCCCTTCTAAATTTTGAAGATTAGACACCATTCCAATGTTGATTAATAAAAGCAACAATCCAAGACCAAGTCCTCCAAGTATTCCCCCGAAACCAGCTGTCTTTTCATCTTTCACCGTTCCACCCATCACTGCTAGCATAGCTATACCTGCAGCAATATTGTATGAAACATATAGCAAGGCTCCCATTACCCAGTTAGAAGCAGCCGCTGATTCGACATTTGCATATTGCTGAATCTCTGAGAAGCTAGAATCCATTGTAAAAAATGAATAACCGGCAATAATAAGCACGATGACGAGCAAAAACGGCGTAATCAAACTGATAATGGAGATAATTTTTTGCACATTAAGTAAAAGAGTCACGATTATCGCTATCGTCATAACGATGCTACCGACAACGGCCGGCATACCAAATTGTTGTTCAAAGATAGAACCTGAACCCGCTATCATAACAACAGCCACTCCGAATAAAAAGAAGATAATAACGAAATCAACTACTTTTCCTAAATAAGGACCACATATATGGTCAATCACTTTTTTATGAGACTTTGTTTGAAGTTGACTACCCAGCTGTGCTATTTGCATGCCCAGAAAGGCAAATAAAAGCGTAGCAATAACGATTCCTGCAATACTAATAAGACCAAAATGAGTAAAAAATTGAAGAACCTCTTGCCCTGAAGCGAATCCAGCACCTACAATTAACCCAACAAAAGCACCTGCGATTCTTATACTATTTTTCATAATGAGCTCCCCTCGAAAATAAACGACTATTCAGTTATTTTTGTATACTTTTTGCCAAAACCGTCAATTGTTCCACCATTTTCTCATTTACTTCAAACCCTATGCCTGCTTTATTGGGTACATGAATGACACCATTATCGACTGTAACCTCTGGCTCAATAATATCTTGAGTCCAATAATTTGAAGATGCGGCCGTATCACCAGGCATCGTGAAATTATTTAGTGTGGTTAAGGCAATGTTATGCGCTCTTCCAACCCCTGACTCTAACATGCCACCGCACCAGACGGGAATATTTCTCTGTGCACATAAGTCATGAATTTTGATCGCTTCTGATAGTCCTCCTACTCTGCCAATTTTGATATTAATGATTTTACAACTATTTAAATCTAATGCTTTTCTTGCATCTTCCACTGAATGAATACTTTCATCTAAACAAATAGGTGTAGCTAATTCAGCTTGAAGGGTGGCATGATCAACAATATCATCTGATGAAAGAGGCTGCTCGATCATCATTAAATCAAATTGATCAAGCTCTTTAAGCACATTCATATCGGTTAAGCGATAAGCAGAGTTTGCATCAGCCATAATAGGAACATCGGGATATACTCGGCGAACCTCCTTCATAACATCCACGTCCCAGCCCGGTTGAATTTTAATTTTAATTCGCTTATAACCATCTGTAAGACCTGTTTCAATACGATTAAGCAAGTCTTTTACTGAGTCTTGAATCCCTATACTAATACCCACATCGATTTGGCTATTCGTTCCCCCTAAAGTAGAGCTCAAGCTTTGATTTTTTTCTTTCGCATATAAATCCCATATCGCTCCTTCTATTGCGGATTTCGCCATATTGTTTTTACGAATTCGAGAGAAGAGCCCAGACACTTCATTCGGATGCTGAATCTCCTTTTCTAAAATGAGAGGTATGAGAAAATCTTCTAGCATGACCCAATTTGTTTTAATGGTTTCCTCATTGTACCAAGGAGAAGCAAAAGCAACTGATTCGGCCCACCCTGACACTCCATCCTTATTTTTAACCTCTACAAGAATAAAATCTTTATCTTCAAATGTGCCAAAGCTTGTTGTAAATGGAGCAATCAATTTCATTTTTAGCTGTCTTAAAATCACTTCCTGTATATGCACGTTATCTCTCTCCCTTTTCTTTAATCATGTATGTTTAATTCGCTAGCTTGTAGCAATACATAATGTTGTACTGATGAATCTGCGTCTCTTTTAATATCAGCTATTACATAACCTTGCAAAAATAGTACGTTAAATAATTGACGGGTTTTCATACGCCAGTTAATTGCCAAGGAGTGAGCCTCGGTCTTTATTTTTTGGAAGTTTGTCGGGATAGGAACTAGGATCGGTTGAGTTGGTAGAAGCTGCTTGATCCCAGCGATTATTTCTTCCGTTTCGTATGCATCCATAACCGGAAAGCCGTGTTCATCTTCATGAACGGTGACGATCGTAACTGCCTCTTCCTTTGTATATCTCCGATTAAGATGATCATGGTTTAGCCACCACTCCACCATAAATCGGTCTGTAGCTAAACCCGCATTCAGTGTATCCTTCATTTTCCCATAGCAATCTTCTATATACGTGCGACAAATAGCTTGAAGCTTTGAAATATTTAAGTTGGCATTTACACTTTCTAAAGGGTCAAACGTCCACGTCATTAGCTGATACCCTTTACTTAGTGCTGCTTCTTTTTGTGCTAATTTTAGCAATTTCCCATATCCCTTTCCTTGGTAGTCAGGATGGATCCCTAGCATATGAGAACATAGGTAAATTGATTTTCCATTAAAACCGGGGAAGCTATAGACAAAGCCAATGAGTTGACCTCGCTCATAACCACCTAAAATAATGCCGCCATTTTTTGAAACAGTGAGTGTTTGATGAGCAGGTATTGGCTCCATGCCCCAAATTTCCAACTCTAATCGTTGCATTTCTTGTAATTCATCTAACGTGCTTAAGGATTTAATTTCTAATTCGTCCTTCATTTTCTCCTCTCCTTTTCATGTTTGTTAAAGGTGAGGATGATCACTCTTGCTAGAATTTCGATTCCTGTTAGAAGAGCTTCCTTGTTAAACGTCATGTTTGGATGATGCAGACCCGGCTTTAGATCACAACCAAGACCTAGCATCGTTGCTTTAAGAGCTGGTTTCTTCAATGTATAAAAATGAAAATCTTCACCTCCCGTTGTTACCACTGGAGGAACTTTATTCTCGTTTCCACTTGTTTCTTGAATCGCTTTCTCCATCATCACCTTTGCTTCTTCGTTCACGACAGCCGCTGCGACATGAGCACCGAATTGTAGATTTATTTTCACGTCATTTGTAACAGCAAGAGCTTCAGCCGTCTTTTTCACTTTGGTGATTAATTGTTCCATAACATCATTCGTTTGTGCTCGTAAATCTAGGCTGAACCTTGCCTTCCCCGGAATAATATTTCCACTCTCACCACCTGCAGAAAATTGAGTCATTTTAACGGAATACGGGACAGCAGGATTTAAATGAATAGAATTAAGAAGATGAATAAAGGATGCTCCTATTTCAATCGCATTCTGTCCTTGGTGAGGCCTAGCACCGTGGGCATCTATACCAAGAATTTCTCCTTTCATAAACTGAGCAGCACCGTGCATAATAGCAGGTGCAGCTTGCCCATCTGCAACTTCTTCGCTCGGTCGAAGGTGAACACCATATAAGTAATCTACACCTTCTATCACGTTCTCTTTTATCATCTTTAACGCACCAGTTCCTTTTTCTTCAGCTGGTTGAAAGATAAATTTCAATGTCCCCGGTGGTGTATAATTAAGTTCCTTTAACAGCAACAATACGCCAAGAGCCATCGTCGCATGGGCATCATGACCACAAGAATGATTTGCTTGAAACTCCCCGTTCACCTCTTGCCAAAGGGCATCTATATCTGATCGCAAGGCAACGGTAAGGCCACCACTTCCGATCGTTCCTACAACTCCTGTAGAATCTGAAAATGTCGACATTTCGCATTCATTTTCTTTTAGTATATCCGCAATATAAGCTGTCGTTTTCACTTCATGCCAACTGACTTCTGGATGAGTATGCAACCATTCAAACATCTCGAAAATTTTCGGTTTTATGGTTTGTAACGTTTTTTTCATATTCATTTCTTACTCCTCGCTTTTATAAAAAGAAATCATCTTTATTAAACGAATCATACTGTGCTTTTCTTGCTTCAAACGTTTGTTTGTCCTTAACTGAAACACCTGCTACTAGCGCATTCAACAAAGAAAACAGTGCTGGTGCTGCATCAATGGTCGAATTCCTTGACCTAGAAATAGGTAATAGAATATCTGCGAACTCTGAAATGGGTGCTAATTCGGAGTCGGTAATCCCGATGACGTAGGCTCCCGCATTTTTGGCCATTTCCGTTACTTTGACGGTCTCTTTCACATATCTATGAAAGGAAATAGCCACAAATGTTGAATTTTCAGTAAATTGATTCAAATGAAGAAAAATGTCATCTGTATCAGGTCTGTATAAATGAATGTGATCTCTCGCCAGTCTAAGCGTAAAAGCAAGCCAATGCGCCGGTGAAAAGGACGAACGCAGTCCAGAAACTAATACATAATCAGATAAAGTTAATCTGTTAACAGCTTTTTCGAAATCAGCTTCAGATAACTGCTCAATCGTTCTGCGAATATTAGACAGATCTTGCTCCATCACTTGTTCAAAGAATTTCGGCTTATCTGCTACTTTTAACTTTGAGGTGTAATATTCATTAAGACTGCTTTTCTCAGCAATCAGTTGATTTCTAATTAGTTTTTGAAGTTCAGTAAACCCACTTAAGCCTAGGGAATAACAAAAACGAATAATTGTCGTTTCACTAACGCCTACTTCCTTACCGATTTCAAGAGCTGAGCTAACTGCAAATGTATGAGAATGGTCTAATAAGTATTTAGCGACTTTTTTTTGACTATTTGAAAGCCCAGGAAATACATCTTTAAGCTTTTGTTGTAAATCCATATGCAGCACCCTTTCTTAAGCTAGAAAGCAATACATGAAGTTTAAACTTTAATAAATAGATAATGAAGTTAATACTTCATACTGTATGCAAAATTCTACCACATAAATATCCTTTCAACAACTTAATTTTTAAATATTTAGACATTTTTATTTTCTAGTTAAGAACAGATAGTACTAAATTTATCGATAAAGTGTTATTGGCGCAATCATTTTAAGTGAAGAAAGCAGCCCTATAGCTTATCGTTTTATCAGTTAAAACTGGCAAGAGGCTAAATGGAATATTGGATTAAGTTGCATATAGACAGCAATTTCATTAGGCTACTAAATTAGAGGATATGTGAATTGTTGTTGACTCTCTCTATTTTTATTTATTGAACGATATATACGATTTTAACATCATTTTAGAAGATCAAAAACAGATTTGGGGTAATACGAGGGTGATTTCACTGGATCAAGGGTACTTAGAGCTATGCTATTAAATGAAGACAAACAAAAAAAGCACCATTAAGTGCTTTGTAGTTAATTTCACATATATAACGGAAACTTCTGGAGCTTCCAAGCGGACTTGAACCGCTGACCCCCACCTTACCATGGTGGTGCTCTACCGGCTGAGCTATGGAAGCAAGAAAAATGGCTCCACAGGTAGGACTCGAACCTACGACCGATCGGTTAACAGCCGATTGCTCTACCACTGAGCTACTGTGGAACAAAAAAAAGCCCGGCAACGTCCTACTCTCACAGGGGGAAGCCCCCAACTACCATCGGCGCAAAAGAGCTTAACGACCGTGTTCGGCATGGGAACGGGTGTGGCCTCTTCGCTATCGCCACCAGACTATTTGTTTGAAAGAATGGATTCTCTCAAAACTAGATAATGCCTACACGACGTAGGTACTTGGCGTTGTTCACAGGACGTGAACGTATTTAGCGAAGTCACCTTTCATCGTGATGCAAGAAACATGTTGTCAAGAATAGTATTGGATAAGTCCTCGACCGATTAGTATCTGTCAGCTCCACGTGTCGCCACGCTTCCACACCAGACCTATCAACCTCATCATCTCTAAGGGGTCTTACTGGATTAACTCCATGGGAAATCTCATCTTGAGGGGGGCTTCATGCTTAGATGCTTTCAGCACTTATCCCGTCCACACGTAGCTACCCAGCTATGCTCCTGGCGGAACAACTGGTACACCAGCGGTGTGTCCATCCCGGTCCTCTCGTACTAAGGACAGCTCCTCTCAAATTTCCTGCGCCCGCGACGGATAGGGACCGAACTGTCTCACGACGTTCTGAACCCAGCTCGCGTACCGCTTTAATGGGCGAACAGCCCAACCCTTGGGACCTACTTCAGCCCCAGGATGCGATGAGCCGACATCGAGGTGCCAAACCTCCCCGTCGATGTGGACTCTTGGGGGAGATAAGCCTGTTATCCCCAGGGTAGCTTTTATCCGTTGAGCGATGGCCCTTCCATGCGGAACCACCGGATCACTAAGCCCGACTTTCGTCCCTGCTCGACTTGTAGGTCTCGCAGTCAAGCTCCCTTATGCCTTTGCACTCTACGAATGATTTCCAACCATTCTGAGGGAACCTTTGGGCGCCTCCGTTACTGTTTAGGAGGCGACCGCCCCAGTCAAACTGCCCACCTGACACTGTCCCTGAACCGGATCACGGCTCGAGGTTAGAATGTCAGCACAGTCAGGGTAGTATCCCACCGACGCCTCCACCGAAGCTGGCGCTCCGGTTTCCAAGGCTCCTACCTATCCTGTACAAACTGTACCAACATCCAATATCAAGCTACAGTAAAGCTCCATGGGGTCTTTCCGTCCTGTCGCGGGTAACCTGCATCTTCACAGGTACTATAATTTCACCGGGTCTCTCGTTGAGACAGTATCCAAATCGTTACACCATTCGTGCGGGTCGGAACTTACCCGACAAGGAATTTCGCTACCTTAGGACCGTTATAGTTACGGCCGCCGTTTACTGGGGCTTCAATTCAGAGCTTCTCCCTTACGGATAACCCCTCCTCTTAACCTTCCAGCACCGGGCAGGTGTCAGCCCCTATACTTCGCCTTGCGGCTTCGCAGAGACCTGTGTTTTTGCTAAACAGTCGCTTGGATCTTTTCACTGCGGCTCTCTCGGGCTTGCACCCTAATAGAGCACCCCTTCTCCCGAAGTTACGGGGTCATTTTGCCGAGTTCCTTAACGAGAGTTCTCCCGAGCGTCTTAGAATTCTCTTCTCGCCTACCTGTGTCGGTTTGCGGTACGGGCACCTCTCACCTCGCTAGAGGCTTTTCTTGGCAGTGTAGGATCAGGAACTTCGGTACTATGATTTCCCTCGCCATCACAGCTCAGCCTTATATGAGAAGCGGATTTGCCTACTTCTCAGCCTAACTGCTTGGACGCGCATATCCATCAGCGCGCTTACCCTACCTTTCTGCGTCCCCCCATTACTCAAACGGTGAGGAGGTGGTACAGGAATTTCCACCTGTTGTCCATCGCCTACGCCTTTCGGCCTCGGCTTAGGTCCCGACTGACCCTGAGCGGACGAGCCTTCCTCAGGAAACCTTGGGCTTTCGACGGAGGGGATTCTCACCCCTCTTTTCGCTACTCATACCGGCATTCTCACTTCTAAGCGCTCCACCAGTCCTCTCGGTCTGACTTCGCTGCACTTAGAACGCTCCCCTACCACTGACACCATATGGTGTCAATCCATAGCTTCGGTGATACGTTTAGCCCCGGTACATTTTCGGCGCAGAGTCACTCGACCAGTGAGCTATTACGCACTCTTTAAATGGTGGCTGCTTCTAAGCCAACATCCTGGTTGTCTGGGCAACTCCACATCCTTTTCCACTTAACGTATACTTTGGGACCTTAGCTGATGGTCTGGGCTGTTTCCCTCTTGACTACGGATCTTAGCACTCGCAGTCTGACTCCCGAGGATAAGTTTTTGGCATTCGGAGTTTGACTGAATTCGGTAATCCTGTGGGGACCCCTAGTCCAATCAGTGCTCTACCTCCAAAACTCTCACCTCGAGGCTAGCCCTAAAGCTATTTCGGGGAGAACCAGCTATTTCCGAGTTCGATTGGCATTTCACCCCTACCCACACCTCATCCCCGCACTTTTCAACGTGCGTGGGTTCGGGCCTCCATTCAGTGTTACCTGAACTTCACCCTGGACATGGGTAGATCACACGGTTTCGGGTCTACGACGGCGTACTCATTCGCCCTATTCAGACTCGCTTTCGCTACGGCTCCGCTATGTAAGCTTAACCTTGCACGACATCGTAACTCGCCGGTTCATTCTACAAAAGGCACGCTGTCACCCATTAACGGGCTTCAACTAGTTGTAGGCACACGGTTTCAGGATCTCTTTCACTCCCCTTCCGGGGTGCTTTTCACCTTTCCCTCACGGTACTGGTTCACTATCGGTCACTAGGGAGTATTTAGCCTTGGGAGATGGTCCTCCCGGATTCCGACGGGGTTTCACGTGTCCCGCCGTACTCAGGATCCGTCTCGGAGAGAAGGGCATTTCGGCTACGGGATTGTTACCCTCTATGATGGATCTTTCCAGATCGCTTCGCCTATGCTCTTCTTTTCTTACTCCGTATGAGACGTCCTACAACCCCAAGAGGCAAGCCTCTTGGTTTGGGCTGTTTCCGTTTCGCTCGCCGCTACTCAGGAAATCGCATTTGCTTTCTCTTCCTCTGGGTACTTAGATGTTTCAGTTCCCCAGGTCTGCCTCCTCGTATCCTATGTATTCAGATACGGGTACCATCCCATTACGGATGATGGGTTCCCCCATTCGGATATCCTCGGATCAAAGCTTACTTACAGCTCCCCGAGGCGTTTCGTCGTTCGTCACGTCCTTCTTCGGCTCCTAGTGCCAAGGCATTCACCGTGCGCCCTTTCTAACTTAACCAAATTGCTACAGATAACCTTCGCATCTCTTCGTCAGCTTCGTGTTTCTCGGTCATGTCACGTAGATAACTACGCTCCATTCCTCGAACACTTGCTTTCTCGATCTGCTTGGTTCTCTTTGCAATTACATTTTGGCTGCAGATCCTCTTCGCATGTCTTCGTCAGCTTCGTGGTTCTCAGTCATGTCACGTACGGGTGTACGCTCCATTCTTTCGACCACTTGCTTCCTCGAACTGCTCGAAGCTCTTTGCCAAAAACGATCACTTATATAAGGTCGTTTTGAATTCTTGACGTTCGTTCGATCTTCTCTTATAAAACATAAGATTCCGATGAACTACTAATGTTTCTCTTGCATTATCTAGTTTTCAAAGAACCACTTTGGAAAGAAATGAATTCTTCCAAAACTGAACAAAAGACCAAAGCGTATATGACCGAAGTCATATATCGACTAGAGTAAAAACTCCATAGAAAGGAGGTGATCCAGCCGCACCTTCCGATACGGCTACCTTGTTACGACTTCACCCCAATCATCTGTCCCACCTTAGGCGGCTGGCTCCAAAAGGTTACCCCACCGACTTCGGGTGTTACAAACTCTCGTGGTGTGACGGGCGGTGTGTACAAGGCCCGGGAACGTATTCACCGCGGCATGCTGATCCGCGATTACTAGCAATTCCGGCTTCATGTAGGCGAGTTGCAGCCTACAATCCGAACTGAGAATGGCTTTATGGGATTCGCTCAACCTCGCGGTTTTGCAGCCCTTTGTACCATCCATTGTAGCACGTGTGTAGCCCAGGTCATAAGGGGCATGATGATTTGACGTCATCCCCACCTTCCTCCGGTTTGTCACCGGCAGTCACCTTAGAGTGCCCAACTGAATGCTGGCAACTAAGATCAAGGGTTGCGCTCGTTGCGGGACTTAACCCAACATCTCACGACACGAGCTGACGACAACCATGCACCACCTGTCACTTTGTCCCCCGAAGGGGAAAGCCCTATCTCTAGGGTGGTCAAAGGATGTCAAGACCTGGTAAGGTTCTTCGCGTTGCTTCGAATTAAACCACATGCTCCACTGCTTGTGCGGGCCCCCGTCAATTCCTTTGAGTTTCAACCTTGCGGTCGTACTCCCCAGGCGGAGTGCTTAATGTGTTAACTTCGGCACTAAGGGCATCGAAACCCCTAACACCTAGCACTCATCGTTTACGGCGTGGACTACCAGGGTATCTAATCCTGTTTGCTCCCCACGCTTTCGCGCCTCAGCGTCAGTTACAGACCAGAGAGTCGCCTTCGCCACTGGTGTTCCTCCACATATCTACGCATTTCACCGCTACACGTGGAATTCCACTCTCCTCTTCTGTACTCAAGTCTCCCAGTTTCCAATGACCCTCCCCGGTTGAGCCGGGGGCTTTCACATCAGACTTAAAAGACCGCCTGCGCGCGCTTTACGCCCAATAATTCCGGACAACGCTTGCCACCTACGTATTACCGCGGCTGCTGGCACGTAGTTAGCCGTGGCTTTCTGGTTAGGTACCGTCAAGGTGCCGACCTATTCGAACGGCACTTGTTCTTCCCTAACAACAGAGCTTTACGATCCGAAAACCTTCATCACTCACGCGGCGTTGCTCCGTCAGACTTTCGTCCATTGCGGAAGATTCCCTACTGCTGCCTCCCGTAGGAGTCTGGGCCGTGTCTCAGTCCCAGTGTGGCCGATCACCCTCTCAGGTCGGCTACGCATCGTCGCCTTGGTAAGCCGTTACCTTACCAACTAGCTAATGCGCCGCGGGCCCATCCTGTAGTGATAGCCGGAGCCATCTTTTACCCTTCCTCCATGAGGAGAAAGGGGTTATCCGGTATTAGCACCGATTTCTCGATGTTATCCCAGTCTACAGGGCAGGTTGCCCACGTGTTACTCACCCGTCCGCCGCTAATCTCTGGGAGCAAGCTCCCTTTGATTCGCTCGACTTGCATGTATTAGGCACGCCGCCAGCGTTCGTCCTGAGCCAGGATCAAACTCTCCATAAAAGTGTTTGATAATGCTCAAAATGTATCGCTAACGATACTTCTTAAAATTGACGAGATATCATGTATCTCTATTTCGCTTGGCTTTTGTTCAGTTTTCAAAGAACTCTGTGTCGCTCAATGGCGACTTTAATAATGTACCACAATCCCAATTGCAGGTCAACAACAAAATTTAAATTGTTTTTTAAAGCAATGTTGCTCTTTATTGCGGTGATTAATAATATAGCATGTCCTCTTACATGATGTCAATGAATTTCTCATCAAAAACCCCTTCAATCTATTGCATCCCTCGTCGATTTCGTTGAAGAATGTATTTCATTCTTTCCTGTGGAGGAACGAAACGCTTATAGATCCCAAAAACAATTTGATACTTTTCTTCCATCGCCCGCTTTATCATTTCATCGATTCGTGGATCAGATAAGTCTAATAATAACTCTTCCATTTCTCTTTTTAACAAATATTCAATTTCTCGTGCTTCTTTATAATTGAGCATGAATCCTAACACCATTACCACCTCGACAATTGAGACTCACTACCTTCTTCTATTGATAGATCATGAAACCGATCCATACAAAAATCATTTTAAATTGTTTTCTATTCTTGGTTATTTTATTCATATCTTGTCCGTCTTTGCATAAATTGATCATAAGTGATGGACGAGGAGGACAAGAAATGAAATTCATATGGGTGTTTCACGCCAAACGAATTAAGCAATTATTCCTGATTATCTTTAGTTGCTTTTTTTACCGCTGGATTGCTTTATGTCGAGCGTTCACAAGTCATGGTGTTTTCCACACCGGATGGCCCTCAAGCCTTTTACAAAGCAGAAACAGAGAATAATCATATTGCTCTAACCTTTAATATTAGCTGGGGCGAAAATAGAATTAATCCAATCTTAAATATTCTTGATCAAAAAAAGGTAGAGCATGCTACTTTTTTCGTGTCTGCTTCATGGGCAGAGCGCTACCCCGATATTGTGAAAGATATTCAAGAAAGAGGTCACAATATTGGTAGTCACGGCTATCAATATAAGGACTATACAAACTGGGATGACGAAAAAGTAAGAAAAGATATCATCCGAAGCAGCCAAGTAATCTCAGAGTTGATCGGAGAACGCCCTACATTATTAAGACCACCTAATGGAGCCTTTGATAAACGCATTTTGCAAGTGGCCCAGGCACAAGGCTACAGTATAATTCATTGGAGTGTCGATTCTAAAGATTACCAAAATCCTGGAGTTGATGCGATCGTAGAAGCTGTTGTCCCACATACAAGCTCAGGAGACGTTCTTTTGTTTCACGCATCCGATTCCGTCAAGCAAACACATAAGGCATTACCAATCATTATTGATCAACTTCGCGGAAAAGGATTTATGTTCAGCAGTGTGGAGGATTTAATAGCAAGTACAGAAGCAACCAACGAAGAAATTAAATAATTAAATAGAAAAAGGTTTGACCCTTAATGTGATAAGGTCAGTGTAACATGTACACAAACACCGATCACAGATTAATTGGTCAAACCTTTTTATACTGCTCAACTTTTAGATTCACGAGTTAAGCGATGTAGAATAAGTAGCTGCCACGTATTTCCGACTATAAGCGGGGTAAAATAAAGCCATAGCCACTTTGTATCATTAACCGTTAACGCAGGCACCCATTCAATCGTTGTAACAACGACAATAAAGAACAAAGCAGGTACAAAAGCACCTTTATTCGTATCCTTCGCTTTTAAAAAGGCGATGAAAAGACCATAAACAAGTAGTAGCAAAGGCATTAGCATATAGCTAAAAATCGTTTCTCCTGGCTCTGCGAAAGCAATATACCTAAAATAAATTAAATCAAATATAACAAATGCAATAACGACAATTTGCACATAGTTCCAAAGCTTGTGCGATTTAAAGAGACCTAAACCGAAACGATGTACGGTTAAATAAGCGAAGAAACCCATCTGACTAATTAAACTAAAGGCAGCACTCATTCCAAGTAACCAAATGATACCAACAATTAAGTTCGCAAAGCTTCCCGATGTAAGCATCTCGTAATCAAATAAAAATCCAACAATCGCTCCACTAATACTCCCAATTAAAAGTGTGGTAAAAAACAACTGAACCACTTTTCGACTGTTCACAGGCAAATCCTCCAATATACACATATCCTCTCACGATTGTAACAACCTCGCTTAAAAATTGCTAGTTGTTCTCTTAGCGTCATGCATATTTTCGAGAGAAATATCTCAAATTAATGACAAAATGAACGGAAAGGAGCCGCACCGCATGAAAAAGATAATGCATGTTCTTACTATGTGTCTGCTACTCACCATATTTTCTAGTTGTGCAGCGGCTGAAAATGGCGGAAGCAATAGCCCCAATTATGAGAACACAAAGAAAATGATGGTTGATATGTTAAAGACAGATGAAGGAAAGCAAGCAGTCAAAGAATTAATGACGGATGAAGAACTGCGCAAAGAGCTTGTGATGGATCATGCCTTTGTCAAACAAGCCATACAGGAAACTTTAACATCTGAAGCTGGAAAGAAATTTTGGCAAGAGACGATGAAAGATCCAGAATTCGCTAAGACATTTGCCGAAAGTATGCAAACAGAAAATGAAAAAATGCTTAAAGCCTTAATGAAAGATCCTGAGTATCAAGAAATGATGATGAATATCCTTAAAGATCCTGAGATGGAAAATGCAGTCCTCGAATTATTAAAGTCGAAAGAATACCGGCAACAAGTCATGACGATAATGTCCGAATCCTTCGAGAGTCCTTTCTTTACTGCCAAAATGAATGAAATCCTAAGTAAAGTCGCAGAAAAACAAATGGAAAAACAAGATGCAGGCGGTGGCGGGCAACAAGGTGGAGAAGACGGTGGTGGTAGTCAGGGTGGCGGTAGTCAATAATGCCTACAGGATGTAGGTACTTGGCGTTGTTCACACGACGTGAACAGTTTTAGCGAAGTTTCTATACGGTTTTTCTAACGTATGCGATCTTAGCAAAGTTTCCACAGGCCTTGCTGGCAGATTATAAACCTCCTCAAAAGTCAAAAAAAGCCCTTTATTGGGCTTTTTTGATATTGTTTATTTCGTTGTTTTTTCGATCACGCGTTTTGCCACTTGAGTATAAATCTCCCCAATTGGATGATCAGCGCTGTAAATAGATGGAGCAAAGTTGGTTTCATCAATTTCTGGCTGTCCGAGTGGAATTTGTCCTAGAAGGTCCGTTTTAAGTTCTTCTGTGAGACGTTCTCCACCACCTCGACCAAAGACATATTCCTTTTCACCAGTTGCTTGGCTTTCAAAGTAGGCCATATTTTCGACGACACCGAGAATCTCATGGTGAGTTTTAATTGCCATTGTACCCGCACGAGCTGCAACAAATGCTGCTGTAGCATGTGGGGTTGTGACAAGAATTTCTTTCGAATGAGGAAGCATCGTATGGAGATCAAGAGCAACATCACCTGTACCTGGTGGCAGATCAAGAACGAGGTAATCTAATTCTCCCCACTCAACATCTGTAAAGAATTGATTAATCATCTTACCAAGCATCGGTCCTCTCCAAATAACGGGAGCATTATCTTCTACAAAGAAGCCCATTGAAATAACCTTTACACCAAAGCGCTCAACAGGATAAATTTTATTTTCGATCACTTTAGGGCGGTCTTCTATTCCCATCATATCCGGTACACTGAATCCATAAATATCAGCATCAATGAGCCCTACATTCTTACCTAATCTAGCAAGTGTTGTTGCGAGGTTAACAGAAACTGTTGATTTTCCGACCCCTCCTTTTCCACTTGTAACGGCGATAAAGGTTGTTGGATTATTTGGAGCAAGAAGAGAAGGACCTTGGAAGCTTGGCTCCTCTACTCCCCCAAGCTTTTGGAGCTCTTCTTCTGTTAGCTCTTCAAATCTGAGACCAACCGAATTCGCCCCTTCACCTTTGATGACATTAACAATCTCTTGCTGGACATTCATTTGCTCAGCTGTTCCTGTTTTTGCCAACGCGATTTTCAAGCTGACATTGCCATCTTTGACTTTCACTTCACGAACTCCACCTGTTTCGACGAGGCTTTTATTAAGATCACGATCTTTTATTCGGCTTAATGCTTCCATGACTGTTTTTTCAGATAACAAGACGGACACCTTCCTTTTAACCAGTTATATCCCTAGTATAGCATAGTCGCTCAGAACATGAATCCGTTTGCACTCGTATTTATCTTTCCGGTTCTGGTTCATTTGTATAAAAACGTACAACCCCTTGATAAATAGAAGCCGCTACTTTACCTTGATACTCTTCTGTTTGCAATAATGCAGCTTCAGTCGGGTTTGATAAAAAACCAGCCTCTATTAAGATCCCCGGAATTTTCGCGTGTTTTAATAAAAATACGTTATGAATTGGCTTTGCTTGCCTGGTGGTGTTTTCTAAATTTCGACGTACCTCGTCTTGAACAAATTTCGCAAGTGCTTCATTTTCTGGAATAGCACGGTTATAGAAGGTTTGTGCACCACTCCATTTCGGTGAAGGGATTGCATTCATATGAAGACTAATAAATAAATCAGCACCCGTATCATTAACAATATCCACTCTTCGTTTTAAATCTTCAATTTTCCGTTGGCGTATTTGCCTTGTTCCCTCTCCCGCCAGATCACGATCCTCTTCTCTCGTCATAAGCACAAGCGCTCCTGCTTCTTGCAAATAGTCACGAAGCTGCTTACTTATTGATAAGGTAAGATCCTTCTCAACGGCTCCTGTATTTGATAATGCTCCGCCATCTATCCCTCCATGGCCTGGATCTAAGACGATGACCTTACCTGATAAAGGAAGATTCCATGTTGACCAGGAATCGTTGCTAATAAATTGATATTGAACAATGAATAACAAGCTAACAACAGCTAATGAAAAAGCTCCGCCTTTTATCCATTTTTTCATATTCATCGTCATCCCTCCTCGTCCACTTCCTTCTATATATATTTGGACAAGGAAAAGATTATGAGGTGAATTTGCAACTGGATCTAAATCATTTTAGTGCAACCGCATTCTATAACGTTTTTCAGCCTCTTTAAACCCTTTTGCCCACCAATGATCAACGAAGGATTCCGTGGCGACTTTAAGAGAGTCAAGCAAGAAGTCAGAATCAAGCAGCCACCCTTGAAGGAGATAAAAAATAGAATGTGTAATATTTGTCATCTCCTCATCACAACGACGCTTCACTTCCTGTTCAGTCTCACCAATGTAACCGAAACGACCATATTCCGCCCCTAATAAATAAGCATCAATCGCCATATCCATACATGGATCAAGCAGGAAGGGATGAGACAAAAAATTAAACGGAACAACAGACTTAAACTGTTCTTCAACATCAGCCTTCAGTTCTTTTAGCGATAATTTTTGTAAAATCTTTCGTTCAAATTTCCACTGCTTCTCTCTGCGGCGATCTGCCAATGTCGTCACAACCGTCATCGATTCCCCACTCCTCTCCCTTACGTTTCTTTTAGTATGGGGATGAAGAAAAAGGAGCATGCAGTGGAAAAGTTGTCGATATTGCCCATTAGCGCATGTAAGGCAAAAGTCTTATTCAAATTAAAACGGCCTATTTCATGGCTCCTTGCCATTAAATAGACCGTTGTGCTTAGCGTATTAATCCTTTAAATATCTGTCCCTTCCTTACAATGCTAATACACCACTAATAATTTGCCTTATTTTTTTATTATTAAGCTCTGTATCAAACGCAACATCATAGCCATTTGATCTTCAGTTCTTCAAAAAACACTTTGGCGCAATCTATTTTTGCGTTTTCAATTCCTCTTAAATTAGATTTATTCTCCACATCTTTTGTTTCTACAATTACGTTTTTTACCGTTCTGCAATCCTGCTATAAGCACCGAAGGAATTTTTAAGTGCTGCCCCCATTATTGTAAAAAATGCACGAAGTGTTTATTATACATTTTTAACTTTATTTAGTTTATGGGTTGTCCAAATAATATGCAATCGTTATTATAAAATTAAGTATTAATTGTTGTTTAGGGGGCTATATATTGAGTAATTCTACAAAGATATTTGTTAGCTCATCTTCCCAAGTAGAGCTTCAGACAATTATACAAAAACTAAATGATTCTTTAAAAGAAGCAGGACACTATCCATTATTATTCGAAAACAATGGTTTCGGTCTTTATTCATCAGATTCTATTGAAGATTGCTTGAAAAAAGTAAGAGAGTGTGATGTTTTTATCCTAATTATCTCTGATAAAGCAGGTTCATTTACAAAAGAAGATCCTAACATTACCGTTACATATGCTGAATATACAACAGCATTAGCAGAAAATAAATTAATTATTCCCGTCATTGATTCAAAAATTTACAAGTTCTATACTGAGCATTTACAAGATTACATTTGGGAAAGCTATAACAATTATCGTCAGGAATTTGACAGTGAGCCACAGTATACTCATGATATCGTTAAAGAAGTTCTTAACGATATCAAGGATAATGATACACCTCTAGCTAATAAATTAAATAAAATAAAGCCAGATGACTTTATTTGGTCATTTGTATTTGATGTTTATGACCAAACCAATTGGACATATAACTATTCAATTGGAGAGTCTGAAGAAATTTGCGAATTCGTGAAAGAGGCTCTGAGTAAAGTGTTACAAGAAGTGGTTCCTTATTATAATAATCAGTACGAGGTAAATAAGCGCTTAGCAGCATTTGAATCACTATCTAACTTTAAAGAATCTGTTCCATTTTTCTTACAATGTATAAATAACGGAGAACTTAATCTTAAATTATTTCTTAAAACTTTAAAAGACTATATACATGGTGGAGAAATTCAAAGGAATGCAAGTGCCTACATGCATACCCCTTTAACAACCATTTCAGATTGTATAGAGATTACGCTGTATAAGAGGATTGAAGACAAGATGGAATTAATGGGTTATATCGGAAATAGACCCGAAGCTGAATTTGAGCTCCGAGATCCAAACTCATTTGTATCATCAACATACAATAAAAACACGGGAGAAATAGAGCATATATTCTATTCAGAAGAAAAACAAACAGTTTATCTCACAAAAAAGATTGGCGAACTTGTCCTGTCTTGTCACTTTTTATTAAGCGAAACATGGAGCAATAAAAAAGCAGCCAACTATGAAAAACAAATATTAAGTGCTATAATGGACGAAAGACAACAATATGATTTAGCCGTAGATATTTTAGGAGGGATGTATAATGTCTAGAGAAGTTATAACTTATATTGGTTCAACCCCTCGACATCTAACTCGCGCTGCAAAAGATTTACATTTGAGAGAACTTACTAGAACAAATAAAGAGTTATTGGAAACACTAGGATACAGCAAGAAAAAAACTATTCAACCACAACCTGTTTTCGAGTCAAAAAAAGCGTAAAATATTTACGCTTTTTTATTTTCGTGGTCAAAATGTGGTCAAAAGCATTTTCCCCCCAACAAAAAAGACCCCCACCCAAAATGGATAAGAGCCTTCCAAACGCCAGTATTAACGTTTTGAGAACTGAGGTGCACGACGAGCTGCTTTAAGACCGTATTTCTTACGTTCTTTCATACGTGCATCACGAGTCAAGAAGCCAGCAGTCTTAAGTGCTGGGCGATTCTCAGGATCTACTTGAAGTAGAGCACGAGCGACACCATGACGGATTGCACCCGCTTGACCTGTGTATCCTCCACCTTCAACTTTAACGTGAAGATCGTATTGACCTTCAACTCCTGTTTCTACAAGTGGTTGCTTAACGATAAGCTTTAATGTTTCAAGGTTAAAATATTCGTCCATTTCACGACCATTGATAACGATACGGCCGTCACCTGGCAATAGGCGTACACGAGCAACAGAGTGCTTGCGGCGACCTGTACCGTAATATTGTACTTGTGCCAAAATAATACCCTCCTATCGATTAACCGCGAAGTTCGTAAACTTCTGGTTTTTGAGCTTGATGTTTGTGTTCGCTACCTGCATATACATGCAATTTCATACCTTGTGCGCGACCAAGAGTGTTCTTTGGAAGCATACCTTTGATTGCAAGCTCAAGCATACGCTCAGGCTTTTTTGCACGCATGTCGCCTGCAGTTGTCTTCTTCAAACCACCTGGGTGATTTGTGTGACGGTAGTAGATCTTGTCTTGTAATTTGTTACCTGTTAAATGAATTTTCTCTGCATTGATGATGATTACAAAATCACCAGTATCAACGTGTGGTGTAAAAGTAGGTTTGTTCTTCCCACGTAGAATAGAAGCAACTTCTGAAGCTAAACGACCAAGCGTTTGACCTTCAGCGTCTACCACATACCACTTACGCTCAACTTCGTTTGGCTTTGCCATATATGTTGTACGCATGAATTTCCCTCCTAAAAGAACGATCTTTCGTGTTTTATAAAATCAATTTTCAACCATAGTCTCATGTAACATTCCGGAACCCGGGGCTAGTGGGTTTTTGGAATTACCATCTAACATCATATAATAATAAAAACCTCATGTCAACATTTTGTTACGCTAGGCGTCGTTGTCATTTGTACTCTTTCGAAATAAAGGCTATTCCTTCAAAAATAGCAATGACTCATAGGACACTTCCCAAAGAAACAGACCATGTCCAGGAGCTGTTTTTCCAGCAAATAATCGATCTTTCGCATCACGAATGCTTACCATTTCAGCTGGATCTCTTTTTCCAGCTCCGACCTCAAGTAATGTTCCGACAATAATCCGAACCATATTATATAAGAAGCCACTGCCAATCAGACGAAAGACGATCTCATCCTGCTCTCGCTCAATGTTTAGCTCGTATAATGTACGAACCTTATCTTGAACATCTGTATTCGCTGCGCAAAAAGACGAAAAGTCATAAGTTCCAATCAAATACTGAGCAGCTTCCTGCATCGCCTCAAGATCAATCTGATAAGGAACATGATACGCTGTGTGACGACGAAAAACATCCTCTTCAGCAGTTGCTAAGACGCGATAACGATACTGCTTTTTCTGTGCGTCAAAACGTGCATGAAAATTGGCAGAGACATGCGCTGCTTTCATGACACGGATATCCGCAGGCAAACAGCTATTCACCGCCTTAGGCCATCGTAAAGCAGGTATTGAAAGCGAACTGTCAAAATGAAGGATTTGCCCTTTTGCATGAACACCTGTATCTGTTCGTCCAGAAGCATGAACACGTATTGGCTCACCCCTATGAATCATCGTAAGGGCTCGCTCTAACTCTCCCTGCACGGTTCGTTTTCCAGGCTGCACTTGATAACCAGAAAACGCCGTACCTTCATACGTGACCCATAGAGCTATACGATTCAACAGAAATCATCTCCTTTTAAGAAAAGCGACAATGCCTTGGTTAGCCATGACGAGCTAGTCATTAGAAAAACTTGGCTTATCGCCAAGTCTTTAATGGCGAAAGCCTAAGTCTTTTTTTATTCGTTCAGCAAGTTATCATGACTTTATACTTTCTAGTTAGTTTACAAAAATCGCAACATGATAATAAACAGGCCGAAGCCCGCACATACGACAATGGTTAAAGAATCCCGCCATGTCCAAACAAGCAACCGATATTTCGTGCGCCCTTCTCCACCCCTATATCCTCTAGCCTCCATCGCAAGAGCGAGATCCTCGGCTCTTTTAAATGCACTAATGAATAAAGGGACGAGCAAGGGCAGTAATGCCTTCACACGTTGAGCTATGGTCCTGTAGTGAAGTCCACTCCACGGGCCATCTGTGCCTTCATAATCTTCTCTGCTTCCTGCATGAACGTTGGAATAAACCGCAACGCAATTGACATCATAAGAGCAAGCTCATGTGCGGGCAACCGGACCTTTTTTAATGGGCTAAGTAAATGTTCTAAACCGTCCGTCAAATCGATTGGGCTAGTCGTGAGTGTAACGAGGGAGGTAAGCATCACTAAGGTTAACAAACGAATCGCAATAAAAGCGCCTTGATTGAGCCCTTGCTCATATAAAGAAATAGGACCAATTGTGAAAAGAACCTCTCCCTCTCGCGTGATAAGGAAATGAAGAATGACCGTTAACAAAACAAGCCATAAAATCGGCTTTAATCCTCTATAGATAAAAGAAAGCGGCACTTTTGATAAAAGAACCATTGCAATTGTAAAGATGATAATAAGAGCATTTGCATACCAATTATTCGCTAGGAAAATAATAAAAACAAGGAGAGACACGCTGACTAATTTAGAACGTGGGTCCAGTCGGTGTAGCACTGAAGGCCTCGCGACATATTGACCAATGATCACATTTTGGAACACGAGTCTACTCCCCCTTAGCCTTTACAAGATCAGCAATATAGTCAGCTGCTCCTTCAAGATCAAAATGCGTCGGTATATCTGTAAGGTTCCATTGTGCTTTTATACGTTCAAGAAAACGAACAGAGTCCGGAAGATCAAGTCCAATTTCACGCAGCCTTGAAGCGTGTTCGAAAATTAGCTCACGACCACCCGTCATTTCAACTTGACCATTATGCAGAACAATAATATGGTCTGCGTACTTAGCCGCATCCTCCATTTGATGAGTGACGAGCACGCTTGTCGTCTGATGCTCTTGATGATAACGGACAAATAAATCCATCATTTGCTTACGTCCTTCCGGGTCTAGGCTAGCAGCTGGTTCATCTAACACAAGGATGGAAGGTTCAACAGCTAGGACGCCGGCGATGGCGACACGCCTCATCTGACCACCGCTTAGTTGAAACGGGGAGGATGATAAGATACTTTCTGGTAACCCAACGAGAGGAAGCAGCTTCTTTGCTCTTCTCAGCGCTTTTTCTTTCGGAACATCAAAGTTAATCGGACCAAAGCTAATATCCTTTTCAACCGTTTCTTCGAATAGTTGATGCTCTGGGTATTGAAAGACAAGACCAACTTTTTTACGTAATGCTTTCAAATTGATTTTTTTTTCGCCTGCTGCAATCGTATAAGGACCTACTTTAACCGTGCCATTTGTCGGTTTAAGCAAGCCGTTAATATGCTGAATAAAGGTTGATTTACCTGAACCTGTATGACCGATGACGGCAGTGAAGGAACCTGATGGAATCGTCACACTGAAATCAGTGAGAGCCACTTTCTCAAAAGGAGTACCTTGCATATAACGATGCTCTACTTGGCTGAATGTAATGTCCATAATTCAGAAATCAGCTCCTCTTCCGTCAAACATAGCTTCTGTAAGGAAATGCCTCTTTTCTCAAGCTCCCTTTGCATCTTCACTGAAAAAGGAATCGTTAATCCAACTTGAGAAAGGAGCTCTCGTTTTGAAAAAATCTCAGCAGGCGTCCCTTCGGCAGTCAGCGTACCCTGTTCAAAAATAATAATACGATTACCAAGCACAGCTTCATCCATATCATGTGTAATCGAAATGATCGTCGAGCCACGTTGATGGAGCATTTTCATTGTTTCTAATACTTCTTTACGTCCAATGGGGTCAAGCATAGAGGTTGCTTCATCAAAAACAATAATACTCGGCTCCATTGCCATCGTACCAGCAATTGCGACTCGTTGCTTCTGACCACCAGAGAGACGATGCGGCTCCATATCCAGAAAATCTGTAATCCCGATTAAAGAGGCATAGGTTTCAATTCGCTTATGCATCTCAGCTCTTTCAAGTCCTAAATTTTCTAATCCAAAAGCAAGATCATCGCGAACAGTTGTTGCGACAAATTGATGATCTGGATTTTGAAAGACCATCCCTACATTTTGTCGAATCGTCCAAACTGTATCCTCATCAGTAGTTGATAAGCCTTTGACACGAACTGTTCCACTAGTAGGAAGAAGCAATCCATTTAGCAGTCGTCCAAATGTTGATTTGCCTGAACCATTTCTACCAACAACAGTCACCCACTCATTTGAATAAACGTTTAATTGAATTTGGTTCAAAGCCAATTCCTTTGCTCCATCATATTGATAAGATACATTTTCTAGCGAAATGAGTGCTGACATGTCATCTCTCCTCATACCTAATAAATGAGTAAACAAAAAAGGGCCCAGAGTCAGAGCATACGTGCTCAGATCTGATTTGCCCTTTGTCGTCTCTGTATTTATTCACTCAAGTATCAAATTGCTTATACAAGCTCAATAATAACCATTGGTGCACCGTCTCCACGACGAGGACCAATTTTAAGGATACGTGTATAACCGCCTTGACGCTCTTCATAACGAGTTGCAATGTCAGAGAAAAGCTTTTGGATTGCGTCTTGACCAGACTCTTCGTTCGCTACTTCTCTGCGAATAAAAGCAGCAGCTTGACGGCGAGCATGTAAGTCACCGCGCTTTCCAAGTGTGATCATTTTCTCAACGATTGAACGAAGCTCCTTCGCTTTCGCTTCAGTCGTTTCGATACGCTCGTTAATGATAAGATCTGTAGCCAAATCACGGAATAAAGCCTTACGACCAGCGCTATCACGACCTAATTTTGCGTATGCCATGTTCGTTTCCCTCCTTTGTACCAGCTCCACTAAAAAAGCAGAGTCTTACGATGCGAAATCATATTACGATCATTATTAATATCAAGAATTTAGCTTACTTTATTGACCTACTCTTCTTTACGAAGACCTAGACCAAGCTCACCAAGCTTCTCTTGAACTTCTTCTAATGATTTGCGACCAAGGTTACGAACCTTCATCATGTCTTCTTCTGTCTTCTGCGTTAACTCTTGGACTGTATTAATCCCAGCACGCTTCAAACAATTATAAGAACGAACAGATAGATCAAGCTCTTCAATCGTCATTTCAAGAACTTTTTCTTTCTGATCTTCTTCTTTTTCAACCATGATTTCTGCATTCTGTGCTTGATCAGTTAAACCAACAAATATATTCAAATGCTCAGTTAAGATTTTAGCACCTAAAGAAACAGCCTCTTCAGGGCGAATGCTTCCGTCAGTCCAGACATCAAGGGTTAGTTTGTCATAGTTAGTCACTTGACCGACGCGCGTATTCTCAACTTGATAGTTCACACGTGATACTGGTGTATAAATAGAATCAATAGGAATAACGCCAATCGGTTGATCGTCATTCTTATTACCCTCTGCAAGAACATACCCACGACCACGCTTTGCTATTAGACGCATATGGAGATGCGCACCTTTTGCTAGAGTAGCAATGTGAAGATCAGGATTTAGCACTTCAACGTCACTATCATGAGTTAAATCATTCGCTGTAACAATTCCTTCACCTTGGATATCAATTTCAAGAGTCTTCTCTTCATCAGAATAAATCTTAAGTGCAAGCTTCTTCAAGATTCAAAATGATCGTCGTTACATCTTCTACAACACCTTCGATTGTAGAGAATTCATGTAAAACTGAATCAATTTGAACAGAAGTAACAGCAGCACCTGGTAAAGAGGAGAGAAGAATACGACGTAAGGAGTTTCCTAAAGTTGTTCCATATCCACGCTCTAGTGGCTCAACAACAAATTTTCCATACTTTGCGTCTTCACTTATTTCAACCGCTTCAATATTTGGCTTCTCGATTTCAATCATTAAACAAACCCTCCTTCAAAACGTCGAACTCCGGTAGACTGCAAGGATTGCCTAACCGGAAAACCAGTAGGCAATTCCTAAGCTTTTCACCATTTTGCCAACAGTACTGATATCTCACAATCCATTATTGACAGTTTAGGGAAATCTATACAATGATTGATTCCGTTATACTCTACGACGTTTTGGTGGGCGGCAACCATTATGAGGTACTGGAGTAACATCTTTAATCATGTTTACTTCAAGTCCAATAGCTTGTAGCGAGCGAATCGCAGCTTCACGACCTGCACCCGGCCCTTTAACTGATAACTTCAACGTCTTCATACCATGCTCCATTGCCGTTTTAGCAGCAGTTTCAGCAGCCATTTGAGCCGCGAATGGAGTCGATTTACGAGAACCTTTAAATCCTAATGCGCCAGCACTTGCCCAAGAAATAGCATTACCGTGCGTATCAGTGATTGTCACGATCGTATTGTTGAATGTAGAACGGATATGTGCAACACCAGTTTCAACATTTTTACGTTGGCGACGCTTTGGACGAGTATTCGTTTTCTTAGCCATCTTTTATGCGACCTCCTTTACTACTTTTTCTTATTTGCTACTGTACGACGAGGACCTTTACGCGTACGAGCATTGTTCTTAGAATTTTGACCACGAACAGGTAAACCACGACGGTGGCGAATGCCACGATATGAACCAATTTCAATTAGACGTTTAATGTTAAGTGAAACCTCACGACGAAGGTCACCTTCAACTTTAAACTCTTCGATTGCTTCACGAATACGTCCTAATTCTTCTTCTGTTAAATCACGAACGCGTGTATCCTCAGATACACCAGCTTTAGCTAGAACTTCAGACGACTTTGTTTTACCGATTCCATAGATATACGTTAGTGAAATCACTACTCGCTTGTCACGTGGAATATCGACACCTGCGACACGAGCCATGTGCAGAGCACCTCCTTATATATTAACCTTGCTTTTGTTTGTGCTTAGGGTTTTCACAAATAACCATAACCGTCCCTTTACGACGGATAACTTTACACTTTTCACAAATAGGCTTGACTGATGGTCTTACCTTCATTTTCTTTTACCTCCTTATGGTACGGAGTGCACTGATTAGATTAAATAGTCCAATCAGATCAAAGCAAAACAATCATCGATTATCTTGCTAGTCGCTCTCGCAACGTTTTATTTGTATCGATATGTGATTCGACCACGTGTTAAATCATAAGGCGATAATTCCACCGTCACCTTATCACCAGGTAAAATTCGAATAAAATGCATACGAATTTTTCCTGAAACGTGGGCAAGAATCTTATGACCATTTTCTAGTTCAACACGAAACATTGCATTTGGAAGAGGTTCGATAACCGTTCCTTCTACCTCAATAACATCCTCTTTCGCCATGAATTTACTCTCCTTCCTTCAGCAAATCAGTGTGTTTTTCAAGAAAGTTCGTAATAGCATAGCGCAACTTTCCATTAGTAACACGTCCTGTTTCTTTAAAGCTATTGCGAACTTCATCAGCAATGTAATCAATTAGCTCAATGTGATTAATGTTCTTTTTCTTTGAGCGGTCAACTTTACGTGTATCACCATCAGCGATTCCAACAAACCGCTCATCAATCAGTTCAATAATAACACTATATTGACCACGATCGCGACCTTTTGTGATTTGCACAATTTGACCGAGCTCCGGACTCGGACCTGAGTCTTTCATTATCCCCATCACCTACATCTAAGCTTTTGTCAAGATTTCAAAACCTGAATCTGTTATTGCAATGGTATGCTCAAAGTGTGCACATTTCTCTTTATCAACTGTGACAACTGTCCAGTTATCAGATAGAGTCTGCACATAACGTGATCCAGCATTAATCATTGGCTCAATGGCTAAGACCATTCCTGGTTTAAGTCTTGGTCCTTTACCAGGCGGACCATAGTGAGGAATTTGTGGGTCCTCATGCAAGTCTTGCCCAACTCCGTGACCGACATACTCCCGAACAATCGAATAACCTAATGGCTCTGCATATGATTGGATAGCATGAGAAATGTCTGATAATCGCTCACCAGGTTTCGCCTTCTCAAGCCCTTTATAAAGAGCAGCTTCCGTCACATCAAGTAGTTCTTGATCTTTCTCGGAAATCTTGCCAACCGCATATGTCCACGCAGAATCTCCGTGATAACCATTGTAATATGCTCCAATGTCAATACTAATGACATCTCCGTCTTTAAGCACTCGCTTACCAGGAATCCCGTGCACCAATTCCTCATTTACCGAAGCACAGATGCTACCTGTAAACCCATTATAGCCTTTGAATGAGGGTGTTGCACCGTGTGAACGAATCAACTTTTCTGCAATCTCATCCAATTCCATTGTTGATATGCCAGGTTGAATATGTTCCTTTAAAGCTTGATGCGTTAAAGCAACAATTTTACCAGCTTCTCGCATAATCTCTATTTCTCTTTCTGTCTTACATATGATCATGCATGAAGTCCTTTCAACAACTGGTCAATATCTTCAAAAACCTTGTTAATATCCTGATCGCCATTTATGTTACGCAAGTAGCCTTTTTCATTGTAGAAATCAAAAAGAGGCTTAGCTTGCTTTTGGTTCACTTCAAGACGTTTTTTCACTGTTTCAGGCTTATCATCATCACGCTGAATCAAATCGCCACCATCAACATCACATTTCCCTTCCACTTTCGGAGGGTTGAAGATAACATGATACGTTCGACCAGATGTAGGTGATACACGACGACCCGTTAATCTTTCCATTAGAAGTTGCTCAGGTACATCAACATTTAGAACATAATCTAATTTGCGATCTAATGAAGCAAGTAACTCTTCTAATGCTTCTGCTTGTGCAACTGTACGAGGAAATCCATCTAATAGAAATCCATTTTCGACAATCGTCCTTAGCCAAACGATCACGAACAATGCCGATTGTCACTTCATCAGGAACAAGTTCCCCTGCATCCATGAACGACTTCGCTTTCAATCCAAGCTCTGTTTCACCTTTAATTGCTGCACGAAACATATCCCCTGTTGAAATATGAGGAATCTCATACTTTTCAACAATTCGCTCAGCTTGTGTACCTTTCCCAGCACCAGGTAATCCCATTAAAATAAGATTCATTCCTTATTTCCCCTCCATCGCTCCGATTTAACAACAGAAGGCGAACGGGAAGATCCCATTACCTTCCCTGCTCCCCTTGTTACTTAATAAAGCCTTTATAAGAACGTTTAATTAGCTGACTTTCGATTTGTTTCATCGTGTCTAATGCTACACCAACAACGATTAATAATCCAGTACCTCCAATTTGAACAGCAGGAGGTAATTCCATCAAACGTGTGAAGAACAACTGGAATAAGAGAAATCGATGTTAAGAAAAGCGCGCCAACAAACGTTAACCGATATAAAATCCGTGTTAAGTATACTTGTGTTGTTTTACCGGGACGAATGCCTGGAATGTAACCACCTTGCTTTTTGAGGTTCTCAGCCATTTGTTCCGGATTGACTTGAATAAACGTATAGAAATACGTAAACCCAATGATTAAAAGGGCATAGACGACCATCCCAATCGGGTGTGTGTAGTCAAATACTCTGATGATCCAATTTGCAATCTCATTATTTGTTCCGAAAAACCCCGCCACAGTTGGTGGGAAAATGAACAGAGAAAGAGCAAAGATGACAGGAATAACACCTGCAGCATTAACCTTTAAAGGTAAATGCGTTGATTGTCCACCAACTGGACTACGACCTACTAAACGCTTCGCATATTGAACTGGAACTTTTCGTAATGCTTGTTGAATAAAAATAACACCAACGATAATGGCCAATACAGCAAGTGCTAATAAAAGGACTGTGACAATACTTAAGAAACAGTTGTTCACCAGCGCCTTCAAGTTGCATGTGCATATATTTGGTTCACTCCATTAGGAATCCCAGCAGCGATACCGGCAAAGATAATAATAGAAATCCCATTTCCAACACCTTTTGCTGTTATTTGTTCACCCAAGCCACATAAGAAAAGCTGTACCAGCAGTTAATGACTAAAGCAATAAATAGATACGTAGGAATGCTTGGATTTTGGTATTAACCCAGCAGACATCGAGTTAAAACCAATCGACATCGCTAGAGCTTGAAAAAAACCTAATACTATTGTTCCGTAACGGGTAAACTGAGCTAATTTACGTCGTCCAGCTTCCCCTTCTTTTGCCCATTCAGCAAACTTAGGTACGACATCCATTTGTAACAACTGCACGACGATTGATGCAGTGATATATGGCATAATACCCATCGCAAAAATCGAGAAGTTCCCTAAAGCTCCACCACCAAACGTATTTAAAAACCCAAATGCATTCGCTTGATCAAAGAAAGTTAAGGGCATCCTTGTTCGTGCCTGGAACAGGGATAAAACTTCCGATCCGAAAGACAATGAGCATGAGCAGGGTGAATATGACCTTTCGGCGTAAGTCACCCACTCGAATAATGTTGGAGATCGTCCGGAACATTAAATCACCTCAGTTTTTCCGCCAGCAGCTTCGATCGCTTCAACTGCAGATGCAGAGAACTTATGTGCTTTTACAGTTAAGCTCTTTTCAATCTTTCCGTTACCAAGGATCTTGATACCGTACTTAACATTCTTCACTGTACCTGTTTCAATAAGAAGTTCTGGTGTTACCTCTGTATTCGCATCAAAACGATTAAGAGTTTCAAGGTTAACCACTGCAAACTCCTTACGAGTTGGATTCGTAAATCCACGCTTCGGTAAACGACGGTACAATGGGTTTTGACCACCCTCAAATCCAGGACGGACGCCACCGCCAGAACGAGCGTTTTGACCTTTGTGCCCTTTACCAGCTGTCTTACCGTTACCAGAACCAATACCGCGACCTACACGCTTACGAACTTTACGTGATCCTTCTGCAGGTTTCAACTCATGAAGTTTCATGTCGACACCTCCTCGTGTATAAATTGTTCAATTATGCTTCGATTTCTTTCACTGTTAAAAGGTGAGATACCTTATTTACCATACCGCGAATCGCAGCGTTATCTTCTTGAACAACAGTTTGGTGCATTTTACGCAAGCCAAGTGTCTTCACAGTAACGCGTTGGTTCTCAGGGCGTCCGATAAGACTACGAGTGAGGGTAATTTCTAATTTCTTAGCCATTTACTTTCCCTCCTTATCCTAAAAGCTCTTCTACGGATTTGCCACGAAGTTTTGCAACCTCTTCAGCACGCTTTAAGCCTTTAAGTCCTTGCATTGTTGCACGAACCATATTGATTGGGTTATTTGAACCCAATGATTTTGATAAGAATATCACCAACACCAGCTAATTCAAGCACCGCACGTACTGGTCCACCAGCAATAACCCCTGTACCTTCAGAAGCATTTTTGAGAAGGACGCGTCCTGCTCCAAAATGACCGACAATCGTGTGTGGGATTGTCGTACCAACAACTGGTACTTCAATGAGGTTTTTCTTTGCATCTTCTACAGCCTTGCGGATCGCTTCAGGTACTTCTTGAGCTTTACCCATACCGAATCCTACATGGCCATTTTTATCGCCAACAACAACCAATGCAGCAAAGCGGAAACGACGTCCACCTTTAACAACTTTCGCTACACGATTGACTGTTACTACTTTTTCTTCAAGTTCCAATGTATTAGGGTCAATACGACGCATTCATTTTCCCTCCTTTATTCTTTAGAATTGCAGTCCAGCTTCACGTGCTGCATCTGCGAATGTTGCAACTCGGCCGTGATATACGTAACCGCCACGGTCAAATACAACGACTTTATGTCCTTTTTCAATCGCACGCTTTGCCACGAGTTCACCTACTAGCTTCGCCGCATCAGTCTTCGTTGCTTCTGCTGAATCTACTTCTTTATCAAGAGTAGATGCGGATGCAAGCGTCACACCATTTACATCATCAATAAGTTGAGCATAAATGTGTTTAGAAGAACGGAATACATTGAGGCGAGGACGTTCAGGTGTTCCTGTAATCGCACGACGTACATGTGCATGTCGCTTCTTACGCGCCACGTTTTTATTAGGCTTTCGTAATCATTGAACGTCATTCCTTTCCGTAAGTTAGTGATTATTTACCTGTTTTACCTTCTTTACGACGTACATATTCGCCTTCATAGCGAATACCTTTGCCTTTATACGGTTCAGGTAAACGTACAGAACGAATGTTAGATGCAATCGCACCAACGCGCTCTTTGTCAATTCCTTTAACAATAACCTTTGTGTTAGAAGGAACTTCAATTTCGATTCCTTGTTCAGGAACGATTTCAACTGGATGAGAGTATCCTACGTTAAGTACAAGCTTTTGACCTGACTTAGTAGCACGGTAACCGACACCGATAAGTTCAAGCGCACGCTCATATCCCTTTGTTACACCTTCAACCATGTTGCTAATTAAACTACGAGTTGTACCGTGAAGTGCACGGTGCTCTTTATTATCAGAAGGACGTTCAACTGTAATTACATTCTCTTCAATATTGATTTTCATATCAGGATGAAGGTCACGCTTAAGCTCACCTTTAGGGCCTTTAACAGTCATTAACGTACCGTCAAGTGTAATCGTTACTCCACCTGGAACTTCAACTGGTTTTTTACCAATACGAGACATTCTTGTACACCTCCGTTCATTTCAAGGATTGTATTACCAAACGTAAGCTAATACTTCTCCACCAACTTGTTGTTGACGTGCTTCCTTGTCTGTCATTACACCTTTTGATGTTGAAACTAATGCAATACCTAGTCCACCTAAGTACACGTGGAAGTTCACCAGCTTTCGCATAAACGCGAAGTCCAGGCTTACTAATACGCTTAAGACCAGTAATTACACGCTCATTTGTTGCACCATATTTTAAGAAGATGCGAATTACACCTTGCTTGCTATCTTCGATATATTCATAGTCACGGATAAAGCCTTCACGCTTAAGAATTTCAGCAATTTCCTTCTTCACCTTTGAAGCAGGTAGCTCAAGCTTCTCGTGACGAACCGTGTTCGCATTACGAATACGAGTAAGCATATCTGCAATTGGATCTGTCATGACCATCTATATTTACCTCCTTCCCGTTCTTGGGATTACCAACTTGCTTTTTTCACACCAGGAATTTGCCCTTTATGAGCAAGTTCTCTGAAGCAAATTCTGCAAAGTTTAAACTTACGTAATACTGAATGAGGACGACCGCAACGTTCACAACGAGTATATTCTTGTACTTTATACTTCTGTGTGCGCTTTTGCTTTGCAATCATTGATTTCTTTGCCAACGTTATCCCTCCTCTTCGAAACGACTTCGATTATTTTTGGAATGGCATTCCCATTTGTGTTAAAAGTTCACGAGCTTCTTCATCCGTGTTCGCTGTTGTTACAATAACAACATCCATACCACGAACTTTATCCACTTTATCGTAATCAATTTCAGGGAAAATTAATTGCTCTTTCACACCAAGTGTGTAGTTTCCACGACCATCAAAGGCTTTCTTTGAGATACCACGGAAGTCACGTACACGAGGTAAGTGAAACAGTAAACTAATTTATCTAAGAATTCATACATTCGCTCACCACGAAGTGTTACCTTCGCACCGATTGGCATACCTTCACGTAATTTGAATCCTGCGATTGATTTCTTAGCCTTTGTAATTAAAGGCTTTTGACCAGTAATTTCTGCTAGTTCTTCAACAGCTTTATCTAAAGCTTTTGCATTTGAAACAGCTTCACCAACACCCATGTTTACAACGATCTTTTCAAGCTTAGGCACTGCCATGACAGATGAATAGTTGAACTTCTCAACTAGAGAAGGAACGATTTCAGTTGTGTACTTCTCTTTTAAACGATTCATACGTTTGACCTCCTTTCACACTCTGACTACTTATCTAATGCTTCGCCAGATTTCTTAGCAATACGTACCTTTTTTACCGTTCTCTACTTTGTAACCTACACGAGTAGGTTCACCAGACTTAGGGTCGATAGGCATAACGTTTGAAGAATGGATTGGTGCTTCTTGATTTAAGATTCCACCTTGTGGATTGTCTTGAGAAGGCTTGGCATGCTTTTTAACAATGTTTACACCTTCAACAAGTACCCGATTCTTCTTTGGGATACGCCTCAAGGATCACACCTTGTTTCCCTTTGTCTTTTCCAGAGATGACCTTTACAGTGTCACCTTTTTTGACATGCATCTTTGCCATGTTCGCACCTCCTTGACAGGGCCTTTCAATAATCTTCTATTAAAGAACTTCTGGAGCTAGAGAAACAATTTTCATGAATTCTTTATCACGAAGTTCACGTGCAACTGGTCCGAAAATACGAGTTCCACGTGGGCTCTTATCATCACGTACAATAACAGCAGCATTCTCATCAAACTTGATGTATGAACCATCATTACGACGAGCACCGCTCTTTGTACGAACAATAACAGCTTTAACAACTTCACCTTTCTTGACAACGCCACCTGGTGTTGCTTGTTTCACCGAACAAACAATAACATCACCAATGTTAGCAGTCTTACGTCCAGATCCACCTAACACTTTAATACATAGTACTTCACGTAGCACCAGAGTTATCAGCAACTTTTAAACGGGATTCTTGTTGAATCATACTGACTTACCTCCTTTCAAACTCAAGATGATTCTATTAGATAATAACCGCTTCTTCTACAATTTCAACTAAGCGCAAACGTTTGTCTTTTGAAAGCGGACGAGTTTCCATGATTTTAACGATATCGCCAATTTTAGCTTTATTGTTTTCATCATGAGCTTTGAATTTTTTAGAGTATTTTACACGTTTTCCATAAAGACGGTCTTTTTTGTATGTTTCAACAAGAACAGAAATCGTCTTATCCATCTTGTCAGAAACAACTCGCCCTGTGTAAACTTTACGTTGGTTGCGTTCGCATTTAGCAAACCTCCTTTCTTAGCCGTTGTTAATTCCTAGCTCTCTTTCACGCAAAACAGTCTTCGCACGAGCAATCGCTTTACGAACTTCACGAATACGGGCTGGATTATCCAATTGACCAGTCGCTAATTGAAAGCGAAGGTTAAATAATTCTTCTTTAAGTGATTTCGTCTTTTGCTCAATTTCAGCAGTGGTTAAGTTACGAATATCATTAGCTTTCATTTGCGTCACCACCCACTTCTTCGCGTTTTACAAACTTACATTTTAATTGGTAATTTATGAGAAGCAAGACGCAATGCTTCACGAGCAACTTCTTCAGAAACACCAGCAATTTCAAACATAATCTTTCCAGGCTTGACAACTGCTACCCATCCTTCAGGAGCACCTTTACCAGAACCCATCCGAACTTCTAGCGGCTTTGCTGTGTATGGCTTAGAAGGGAAAATTTTAATCCATACTTTACCACCACGCTTCATATAACGAGTCATCGCAATACGAGCAGCTTCGATTTGACGGTTTGTAATCCAAGAAGCTTCAAGAGCTTGCAAACCATATTCACCGAAATGTACTTCTGTACCGCCTTTTGCATGACCGCGCATGTTTCCACGATGTTCTCTACGATATTTAACACGTTTTGGCATTAACATGATTAGTTGCCTCCTTCCTCTTTGCTTCGTTCCTTTCGTTGGAAGGACTTCACCACGATAAATCCAGATTTTCACACCAATCTTACCGTAAGTTGTATCAGCTTCAGCAGTACCATAATCGATATCAGCACGAAGTGTGTGAAGTGGAACAGTTCCTTCACTATAATGCTTCTGCACGAGCAATATCAGCTCCACCAAGACGACCAGATACTTGAGTTTTAATTCCTTTTGCACCAGCACGCATTGTGCGTTGAATTGCTTGCTTCATTGCACGACGGAACGAAATACGATTTTCCAATTGACGAGCAATATTTTCAGCAACAAGCTTAGCATCTAGGTCAGCATGCTTGATTTCAAAAATATTAATGTGAACTCGTTTGCCAGTTAATTCATTAAGTGCTTTACGTAGCGCTTCAACTTCAGAACCGCCTTTTCCAATTACCATTCCTGGCTTAGCAGTATGAAATTGTAATGTTAACGCGGTTAGCCGCACGTTCGATTTCTATTTTAGAAACAGATGCGTCTTTTAAACGTTTTTCGATATACTCACGAATTTTAATATCTTCATGAAGTAGATCAGCATAATCTTTATCTGCGATACCATTTTGACTCCCAGTCACGAATAACACCGACTCGAAGTCCAATAGGATTAACTTTTTGACCCACGCTTTATCCCTCCTTCTTTTCTGTTACAACTAATGTAATATGGCTAGTACGTTTGTTAATTCGACTTGCACGTCCCATCGCACGTGGACGGAAACGTTTCAATGTAACACCTTCGTTTACAAACGCCTCGCTAATTACAAGGTTATTTGGCTCCATTTCGTAGTTGTGCTCAGCATTCGCAATTGCAGAATTTAATAGCTTTTCTACGACTGGAGAAGCAGCTTTAGGCGTGTGACGAAGAATAGCAATCGCTTCACCAACTTGCTTGCCGCGAATTAAGTCCACAACTAAACGAACTTTACGAGGAGCAATACGAACTTGTTTTGCTACAGCTTTAGCTTGCATGGGATTGACCTCCTCTCTACCTTACCTTAACGTCTTGTTTTCTTATCATCATGCTGCGTGACCTTTGTACGTACGAGTTGGTGCAAACTCACCAAGCTTGTGACCAACCATATCTTCAGATACGTAAACAGGTACGTGCTTACGGCCATCATATACTGCGATTGTGTGACCAATAAACTCAGGGAAAATCGTTGAACGACGTGACCAAGTTTTAATCACTCTTCTTATCTTCAGTTTCGTTCATCGCTTCAACTTTCTTCATAAGATGATCATCGACAAAAGGTCCCTTTTTCAAACTACGACCCATGATGAAAACCTCCCTTCGTGATTTGCCTACGGTTCTATTCTAGAACCGCAGCGCAACCCCGTTATTTTTTACGACGACGTACAATATACTTGTCAGACAGCTTTGTTCTTCTTACGAGTCTTGTAACCAAGAGTTGGTTTACCCCATGGAGACATTGGTGACTTACGTCCGATTGGTGCACGTACCTTCACCACCACCGTGTGGGTGATCGTTAGGGTTCATAACAGATCCACGAACAGTTGGACGCTTGCCTAACCAACGAGAACGACCTGCTTTACCAATGTTAACTAAGTTCATGCTCTAAGTTACCAACTTGACCGATTGTCGCACGGCAAGTCGCTAAGAATCATAACGTGTTTCACCAGAGTTTAAACGAACAAGTACATATTCTCCTTCTTTACCAAGCAATTGAGCTTCTGCTACCAGCAGAACGAACAAGTTGTCCGCCTTTACCAGGCTTCAATTCAATATTATGAATCATTGTACCAACTGGAATATTTTTAAGTGGTAATGCATTACCTACTTTGATATCTGCATCTGGACCAGACTCAATCATACGTACCAACTTTAAGTCCTTTAGGTGCTAAGATATAACGCTTTTCACCATCAACATAGTTGAATTAATGCAATGTTCGCAGAACGGTTTGGATCGTACTCGATCGTAGCAACGCGTCCTGGAATTCCATCTTTATTACGTTTGAAATCAATCACACGATACTGACGCTTATGACCGCCACCTTGGTGACGTACAGTTAATTTACCTTGGTTGTTACGTCCGCCTTTTTTGTGTAAAGGTGCAAGTAACGATTTTTCCGGCTTATCCGTTGTGATTTCCGCAAAATCTAGATACAGACATACCACGACGACCAGGCACTGGTTGGTTTATACTTCTTAATCGCCATCTTCAGTTTCCTCCTTCGCTATTAATTCTTATACACCTTCAAAGAATTCAGAGCTCTTTGCTCTCAGGTGTAAGTTTAACGATCGCTTTTTTACGACGAGCAGTGAAACCCGTGTAACGACCAAAACGTTTTGACTTACCTTTATAATTCATTGTGTTTACTTTCTCAACCTTCACTTCAAAGATTTCTTCAATCGCATCTTTGATTTGAGTTTTGTTCGCACGAACATCTACTTCGAACGTGTATTTCTTATCACTCATTAGGTCAGTTGTACGTTCAGTAATCACAGGGCGCTTTATGATATCACGAGCGTTTGACATTACGCAAACACCTCCTCTACCTTTTCGACGGCCTCTTTAGTGATGACTAGCTTATCATGTTTAAGCACATCAAGCACATTGACACCTTCTGCTGTAACAAATGTTACACCAGGTAATGTTACGTGCAGAAAGAGCAACCGCTTCATTGTAATCAGCTGTAACAACTAAAGCTTTACGATCAACAGTTAGACCTGAAAGAACAGCAACCATTTCTTTTGTTTTTGGTGCTTCGAATGCTAAGTTTTCTAACACAACAATTTCTTCTGCTAACACTTTACTTGAAAGTGCAGATTTAATTGCTAAACGACGAACTTTTTTAGGTAATTTATAGCTATAGCTACGTGGCGTTGGACCAAATACTACACCACCACCTACCCATTGTGGTGAACGGATCGAACCTTGACGAGCACGACCTGTTCCTTTTTGTCGCCATGGCTTACGACCGCCACCACGTACTTCAGAACGTCCTTTTGTTTTATGTGTACCTTGACGTAGAGATGCTTGTTGCATCACAACTGCGTCATGAAGCACATTTTATTTGGTTCAATTCCAAAGACCGAATCAGACTAATTCGATTTCTCCTACTTGTGAACCTGCTTGGTTAAATAATGCTACTTTCGGCATGATGTGTCCTCCTTTCTTTCAATCTTTATTTTGCTTTAACCGCACTTTGTATAGTAACATAGCTCTTCTTAGGACCAGGAACATTACCTTTTACTAAAAGAATGTTACGCTCTGCATCTACTTTTACGATTTCAAGATTTTGAACTGTGATTTGTTCTCCACCCATACGACCAGGAAGTAATTTACCTTTAAATACGCGATTGGGAGCAACTGGACCCATTGAACCTGGGCGACGGTGGTAACGCGAACCGTGAGACATTGGCCCACGAGATTGGTTATGGCGCTTAATCGCACCTTGGAAACCTTTACCTTTTGAAATTCCTGTTACATCAACAATGTCACCTTCAGCAAATGAATCAACTTTCACCTCTTGACCTACTTCATACTCGCCAAGATTTACATTACGGATTTCCTTGATGAAGCGCTTAGGAGCCGTGTTCGCTTTTGCAGCATGGCCTTCAGCTGGCTTGTTTGCATTTGCTTTCTTTTGGTCAGCAAACCCAACTTGGATTGCTTCGTATCCATCAGTTTCAACAGTTTTCTTTTGCAGAACAACATTTGGTTCAGCTTCAATAACTGTTACTGGGATGACTTCACCATTTTCAGCAAAGATTTGAGTCATGCCAATTTTTCTACCTAAGATTCCTTTGGTCATCCGTTACACCTCCTATAAAATCATATTTTTTTGCCATTTTCTTATTAATAAATGAGGACTCTCCTACTAATTAGTTATAAGTTTAAGTTAAAGTTTAATTTCGATATCAACACCAGATGGTAAATCCAAACGCATTAACGCATCCACAGTTTGTGGAGTTGGATTCACAATGTCGATAAGACGCTTGTGCGTGCGCATCTCAAATTGCTCACGAGAATCTTTGTACTTGTGAACAGCACGAAGAACTGTATAAACAGATTTTTCAGTTGGAAGTGGAATCGGACCCGATACACTTGCACCTGAACGTTTTGCTGTTTCTACAATCTTTTCTGCAGATTGATCAAGGACTCTGTGATCATAAGCTTTTAAACGAATGCGAATCTTTTGCTTTGCCATTATAGCCCCTCCTTTTTCGTCCATTTTTATAAACAGACATACTCCGCGAAAATTTCCTACACCCTGCCATGGCAAAGGGGCCTGGTGTGTCAGCAACCTTTCGCTTCATCGCTGTCAATGACCAACATTAAACATTATACACATTAATAAATACTAACGCAAGTCTAATGTCTACTCCAGTCACACTCATACTATTATACAGATACCTATAAGAGAATACAAGCATATTTTAAATAAACTTTCTTAAAAATAATTAGAACAACTCGGTTATCGCCAAGTCCTTAATGGCGAGAGCCTTAGTTTATTTTATTCGTTCAGAAAGTATCACTTTTATACTTTCTGATTAGTTAAAAAGAAAAAGCATCTCAATAAATGAGATGCTCCTCATTAAGCTTTATTACTTTTGAATAGAAGCAACAACGCCAGCACCAACAGTACGTCCACCTTCACGGATAGAGAACTTAGTACCTTCTTCGATTGCGATTGGAGCGATAAGCTCAACCGTCATTTCGATGTTGTCACCAGGCATTACCATTTCAACGCCTTCTGGAAGTTGACAAATTCCAGTTACGTCAGTTGTACGGAAGTAGAACTGTGGACGGTAGTTAGAGAAGAATGGAGTGTGACGTCCACCTTCTTCTTTAGATAATACGTAAACTTCAGCTTTGAAGTTTGTGTGTGGAGTGATTGTACCTGGCTTAGCAAGAACTTGTCCACGTTGTACTTCATCACGGCTTACACCACGAAGAAGTGCGCCGATGTTGTCACCAGCTTCAGCATAGTCAAGAAGCTTACGGAACATTTCAACACCAGTACAAGTTGTTGATTTAGGCTCTTCAGTGATACCGATAATTTCGATTACGTCACCAACATTAAGTTGACCACGCTCTACACGACCAGTTGCAACTGTACCACGACCAGTGATCGAGAATACATCCTCAACAGGCATCATGAAAGGCTTTTCTTTGTCACGCTCAGGAGTTGGGATATAGCTATCAACAGCTTCCATAAGCTCGATGATTTTAGCTTCCCATGCTTCGTCTCCTTCTAAAGCTTTAAGAGCAGAACCTTGGATAACAGGAATGTCATCACCAGGGAAATCGTACTCAGAAAGAAGGTCACGAACTTCCATTTCTACTAATTCAAGAAGCTCTTCGTCGTCAACCATGTCACACTTGTTCATGAATACAACAAGGTAAGGTACACCTACTTGACGAGATAAAAGGATGTGCTCACGAGTTTGTGGCATAGGACCATCAGCAGCAGATACTACTAAGATTCCTCCATCCATTTGCGCAGCACCAGTGATCATGTTTTTAACATAGTCAGCATGTCCTGGGCAGTCTACGTGTGCATAGTGACGGGTATCAGTTTCGTACTCAACGTGTGCAGTTGAGATAGTGATACCACGTTCGCGCTCTTCTGGAGCACCATCGATATGCGTCATACGCCATTGCAACACCTTTACCAGATTTCTTAGCTAAAACTGTTGTAATTGCAGCAGTTAGAGTTGTTTTACCGTGGTCAACGTGTCCAATTGTACCAATATTGGCATGTGTCTTTGGAACGATCGAATTTTTCTTTAGCCATGATTCATTTCCTCCCTTAATTGAACAGAATTAAGTATTTTTTATGGGTAAGAAAGGTGAATTACCCATTGATAAATATCACCTTTCTTAGCTTACAACAAAATATTACTTGAAACAATTAGAAAGCAAAATTATTCACCAGTTTGCTTTTTAATAATTTCTTCAGCGATGCTCTTAGGCGCTTCTTCGTAGTGATCAAAGAACATAGAGTACGTTCCGCGACCTTGTGTACGTGAACGAAGTGAAGTTGCATACCCAAACATTTCAGCCAATGGAACGAATGCTTTAACAATTTGTGCGTTTCCGCGTGCTTCCATTCCATCAACTCGTCCACGGCGAGCTGTAACGTCACCCATTACATCACCCATGTACTCTTCAGGTACAACAATTTCAACTCTCATTAATGGCTCAAGAAGAACCGGCTTACACTTTGTTTTTGCATTTTTAAGAGCCATAGATGCAGCAATTTTAAATGCCATCTCACTTGAATCGACATCATGGTAAGAACCATCATAAAGCTTAGCTTTAATGTCAATTAGCGGGAAGCCAGCAATCATACCATTCGCAAGAGATTCTTCAATCCCTTGTTGAACAGAGCTGATGTATTCACGAGGAACAGATCCACCGACTACTGCGTTTTCAAATTCAAATCCTTTGCCCTCTTCATTTGGAGAGAACTCAATCCAAACGTGTCCGAATTGTCCACGACCACCAGATTGACGAACGAATTTACCTTCAACTTGAGCAGATTGACGAATTGTTTCACGATATGATACTTGAGGAGCACCTACATTAGCCTCTACTTTAAACTCACGCTTCATACGGTCAACAATGATATCAAGGTGGAGTTCACCCATACCAGAAATAATTGTTTGACCAGTTTCTTCGTTCGTTTCAGTACGGAATGTTGGATCTTCCTCAGCAAGCTTCGCAAGTGCCATACCCATCTTATCTTGGTCAGCCTTAGATTTAGGCTCAACAGATAATGAGATTACTGGTTCTGGGAAGTCCATAGATTCAAGAATAACTAGATTCTTTTCATCACATAAAGTATCCCCAGTTGTCGTATCTTTCAAGCCTACCGCAGCAGCAATATCACCAGAGTAAACCGTAGAGATTTCCTCACGAGAGTTTGCATGCATTTGTAGAATACGACCAACACGCTCACGCTTATCTTTTGTTGAGTTCTTGACGTAAGAACCTGCATCAAGAGTACCAGAGTACACACGGAAGAATGTAAGCTTACCAACGTAAGGGTCAGACATAACCTTAAACGCTAGTGCCGAGAATGGTTGATCATCACCAGGCTCACGCGTTATTTCTTCTTCACTATCAGGGACGATCCCTTTGATAGCAGGTACATCAAGAGGTGATGGTAGGTAATCAAGAACAGCGTCAAGCATAAGTTGAACGCCTTTGTTCTTAAATGCCGAACCACAAATGACTGGGTAGAATTCAACGTTACAAGTACCTTTACGGATTGCAGCTTTGATTTCTTCCTTCGTAAGTTCTTCACCTTCTAAGTACTTCATTGTAAGCTCTTCATCAAGCTCAGCTACAGCCTCAACTAGTTGTTCATGTAATTCTTGTGCCTGTTCTTTATATTCTTCAGGAATTTCTTTCACATCTGTACGTGTACCAAGATCATCTTCATAGAAATAAGCTACCATTTCAACAAGGTCAATAATTCCTTCAAAGTTATCTTCCGAACCAATTGGTAATTGAATCGGATGAGCATTTGCTTGAAGGCGGTCACGAAGAGTCCCTACTGAATATAAGAAGTCCGCTCCAGTTTTATCCATTTTGTTAACAAACACGACACGCGGAACGCCATAAGTTGTTGCTTGGCGCCAAACTGTTTCTGTTTGAGGCTCAACACCAGATTGAGCATCAAGTACTGCTACAGCTCCGTCCAATACGCGAAGTGAACGTTCTACTTCAACTGTGAAGTCTACGTGTCCAGGTGTATCGATGATATTAATACGGTGGTTTTTCCATTGAGCTGTTGTCGCAGCAGAAGTGATCGTGATACCACGTTCTTGCTCCTGTTCCATCCAGTCCATTTGCGAAGCACCTTCATGCGTTTCACCAATTTTATGAACACGTCCAGTATAGAAAAGTACACGTTCAGTTGTTGTTGTTTTACCAGCATCAATGTGAGCCATGATGCCGATATTACGCGTATCTTTTAAGGAGAACTCTCTTGCCATAGGTTATTTCTCCTTCCTAATTCAATCAATTTATTTGATATGATTCGAATCTTACCAACGATAGTGAGCGAATGCTTTGTTCGCTTCAGCCATCTTATGAGTATCTTCACGTTTCTTAACAGCAGCACCTGTATTGTTTGCAGCATCAAGAATTTCGTTTGCTAGACGCTCTTCCATTGTCTTTTCACCACGAAGACGTGAATAGTTTACTAACCAACGAAGACCTAATGTAGTACGACGCTCAGGCTTAACTTCGATCGGTACTTGATAGTTCGCACCACCAACACGACGAGCTTTAACTTCAAGAACAGGCATAATGTTCTTAAGCGCTTGGTCAAATACTTCCATAGGATCATTTCCACTGCGTTCTCTTACAAGTTCAAATGCATTATAAAGAATTGTTTGTGCGACACCGCGTTTACCATCAACCATAATACGGTTAATTAAACGAGTAACTAACTTCGTCTTATAAATTGGATCTGGCAATACATCGCGACGAGCGACTGGTCCTTTACGAGGCATAATATTCCCTCCTTTCTTCTATTATTAAATTAGTTTTTAGGCGCTTTCGGACGCTTTGTTCCGTATTTAGAACGACCTTGCATACGGTTTTGTACACCAGCAGTATCAAGTGCACCACGAACGATATGGTAACGTACCCCTGGTAAATCCTTTACACGACCACCACGGATAAGAACAACACTGTGCTCTTGTAAGTTGTGTCCGATACCTGGGATGTATGCTGTAACTTCAATTTGGTTCGTTAAACGAACACGCGCATATTTACGAAGAGCTGAGTTCGGCTTCTTCGGAGTCATCGTACCA
The DNA here is from genome assembly GCA_963838465.1 of uncultured Bacillaceae bacterium. GTDB lineage: Bacteria > Bacillota > Bacilli > Bacillales > Bacillaceae_D > Halalkalibacter. The sequence continues at coordinate 103,128 of CAWIQZ010000006.1, read as the reverse complement.
ACACGAGTACAAACACCACGTTTTTGCGGTGATGAAAGGTTTGTTTGAGCTTTCTTGAAGCTGTTGAAACCTTTGTTAAGTGCTGGAGAGTCAGATTTCTTTACTTTCGCAACGCGACCTTTACGAATTAACTGATTAATTGTAGGCATGAAAATTCCTCCTCTCTTTCGTTATTTAAGACCACTGATCCAGGTGGTTCATCTCTGGGCAAAAGGAAAGTTTTTGCCAAGCGGATCACACCGTTTGGCAAAAACATGATTATTTCCTTAGAGCAACAGTGGCTGCGCCAACTTCAATGCCACAAGCTTTTCCAAGCTTCTTCATCGAGTCAACATATACAAGTGGTATATCATTGGTTTTCGCTAATGCTTCAACTTTGTAAATCACGCGGTATTCTGCATCTTTTGCGATAATAACCTCAGAAACGATACCATCATCAAGCGCCTTAAGCGTTTGTTTCGTACCTATGACTAGGTCTTTAGCCTGTAAAACTTTTTCATAAGACATGAATGATCCTCCAAAGCAACAGGTTTCTCAGGCACACTTTGATATCTTATCACTCTCATACCATAGTGTCAACATCTCTTCAAAGAAATTTATTCGTGAGTAAGCGCCTCTTCTGAAATCGAATCTTCAACCACTTCCGTCGTCTGTTCATCATACTTAGAGTGGATATTCAAATTACGATAACGTGGCATACCTGTTCCAGCTGGTACAAGCTTACCGATAATAACATTTTCCTTAAGGCCAAGAAGTTCATCGCGTTTGCCTTTAATTGCAGCATCTGTTAAGACACGAGTTGTTTCTTGGAATGAAGCAGCTGATAGGAATGAATCTGTTTCAAGTGAAGCTTTCGTAATACCAAGTAAGACTGGCTTAGCAGTGGCTGGACGCTTCGTTTCAAGGAGTACCTTCTTGTTCTCATCATTAAATTGTTGAATTTCAATGAGTGAGCCTGGAAGAACATTTGTCTCCCCAGCATCAACAACACGTACTTTACGAAGCATTTGACGTACCATTACTTCTACGTGCTTATCACCAATTTCTACCCCTTGCATACGGTAAACTTTTTGCACTTCACGAAGAAGGTATTCTTGTACCTCATTCATTCCTTTAACTTTCAAGAGTTCTTTTGGATCAATGGAACCTTCTGTGATCGTTTGACCAGATACAACCATGTCTCCAACTGAAACTTTAATTCGAGCTCCATATGGAATCGCATAATTTTTTGTTTCCATTTCACTCTTAATCGTTATTTCACGCTTATCTCCGTCTTTAAAGTCAACGATTTCTCCATCGATTTCAGTGATGACAGCTTGACCTTTAGGATTACGCGCTTCAAAAATTTCTTGGATACGCGGAAGACCTTGTGTAATATCATCTCCAGCAACCCCACCTGTATGGAATGTACGCATTGTAAGCTGTGTACCTGGCTCACCGATTGATTGAGCAGCAATAATACCAACTGCTTCACCAACCTCAACGTCACTTCCTGTTGCTAGGTTACGGCCGTAACATTTCTTACATACGCCGTGACGTGTATCACACGTAAAGACAGAACGAATTGTAACTTCTTCGATACCGGCATCAAGAATTTGTTTCGCGATATCTTCACGAATTAATCCATTCTTTTTAACTAATATCTTCTCCAGTTTCTGGGTGCTTAAGCGTCTTAAATGCCACACGACCAACAAGACGGTCGTATAGATCTTCAATAACTTCATTTCCTTCTTTAATCGCTCTTACAGCTAGACCGCGATCCGTTCCACAATCATCCGAACGCACAATCACATCTTGAGCAACGTCAACAAGACGACGAGTTAGGTAACCTGAGTCAGCTGTTTTAAGCGCTGTATCGGCAAGACCTTTACGTGCACCATGCGTAGAGATAAAGTATTCAAGTACTGTAAGACCTTCACGGAAACTCGATTTGATTGGAAGTTCAATAATACGACCAGACGGGTTAGCCATCAGTCCACGCATACCAGCAAGTTGGGTAAAGTTAGATGCGTTACCACGAGCACCAGAGTCACTCATCATAAAGATTGGGTTACTTGTATCAAGAGTACCCATTAACTTATTTTGGATAACGTCCTTCGCTTCACTCCAGACTGAGATAACACGATCATAACGCTCCTCTTCCGTAATTAAGACCACGGCGGAATTGCTTAAGAATCTTCTCAACCTTTTGCTCTGCTTCTGCTAAAATTTCTTTCTTCTCTGCTAGTACGACGATATCAGCAACACCAACCGTAATACCAGCTTTTGTCGAATGTTTAAATCCTAATTCTTTCATTCGATCAAGCATTTTAGATGTTTCTGCAATCGCAAACTTCTTAAATACTTCAGCAATAACATTTCCTAAGAACCCTTTTTTAAACGGTGGAACAAGCTCACTATTAGCAAAGTATTCTTTTACATTTGTTGTACTAGCTGTAATATATTTATCTGGAGTAGCTACTTCTAAGTTCGACATTGTCGGTTCATTCATATAAGGGAATGTTTCCGGCAAAATTTCGTTAAACATCAGCTTCCCGACTGTTGTTAATAGCAATTTATCAGCTTGATCTTCACGGAATGTTGTTTTACCTAGTGAAGCAACAGGAATCGCTACTCTACTATGCAAATGAACATAACCATTTTGATAAGCAATCAACGCCTCATTCGTATCCTTAAAGATCGAACCTTCACCTTTAGCCTTTTCTCGCTCAAGAGTTAAATAATAGTTACCTAGTACCATATCCTGTGACGGGGTAACAACTGGCTTTCCATCCTTAGGATTAAGGATATTCTGAGCAGCAAGCATTAAAATACGAGCCTCCGCTTGCGCTTCCGCAGATAACGGAACGTGAACCGCCATTTGGTCACCATCAAAGTCAGCATTATAAGCTGTACAAACGAGCGGGTGAAGCTTAATCGCTCGTACCTTCAACAAGAATTGGTTCAAATGCTTGAATACCAAGACGGTGAAGAGTAGGTGCACGGTTTAACAATACTGGATGCTCACGAATTACTTCTTCAAGTACATCCCATACTTCTGGTTGGACACGCTCTACTTTACGCTTAGCACTCTTAATATTATGAGCAAGACCTTTGCTCACAAGCTCTTTCATCACAAATGGCTTAAATAGCTCAAGAGCCATTTCTTTTGGCAAGTCCACATTGATACATCTTTAGGTTAGGACCTACAACGATTACGGAACGACCAGAATAATCGACACGCTTACCAAGAAGGTTTTGACGGAAACGCCCTTGCTTTCCTTTCAACATATGAGAAAGGGATTTAAGCGGACGGTTACCAGGTCCTGTAACTGGACGACCACGACGACCATTATCAATTAGCGCATCAACCGCTTCTTGAAGCATACGCTTTTCGTTTTGAACGATAATATTTGGCGCACCTAGGTCAAGAAGACGCTTCAAGCGATTGTTACGGTTAATAACACGACGATATAAGATCATTTAAGTCTGATGTCGCAAAACGACCACCATCTAGTTGAACCATCGGACGAAGCTCTGGCGGAATAACCGGAAGAACATCAAGAATCATCCATGATGGCTCATTACCTGAATGACGGAAAGCTTCGAGTACTTCGAGACGCTTAATCGCTCGAGTACGACGTTGACCTTGAGCGGTGATAAGCTCTTCTTTTAACAAGCCCACTTCTTTTTCCAGATCAATATCTGCTAAGTAGTTTACGAATCGCTTCAGCACCCATTTGTGCAGTAAAAGAACGACCATATTTATCACGATACGTACGGAATTCCTTTTCAGAAAGAAGTTGCTTTTTTTCAAGCGGTGTATCACCTGGGTCAGTCACGACATAAGAAGCAAAATAAATAACTTCTTCCAATGAACGTGGTGACATATCCAATACAAGACCCATTCGACTTGGAATTCCTTTGAAGTACCAAATATGTGATACTGGCGCAGCAAGCTCAATATGACCCATACGTTCACGACGAACTTTTGCACGTGTTACTTCAACACCACATCGATCACAAACGACACCTTTATAACGAACACGCTTATATTTTCCACAGTGACATTCCCAATCTTTTTGTGGGCCAAAGATTCGCTCACAGAAAAGACCATCCTTTTCTGGCTTTAAGTGTACGGTAGTTAATTGTTTCAGGCTTCTTAACTTCCCCTCTTGACCAAGAGCGGATTTTATTTGGTGAAGCGAGGCCAATTTTCATATATTCGAAGTTATTTACATCTAACAAGGGGCTTACCTCCCTTTTGGTTTCCATGACTAATCTAACACGAATGCCGATGCCTGATAAGTTGATCATTCAATATTGAATGAATAGACAGTTTGAGGGAACTAGCTCATCACCAGCTCCCAAACCGCTTACTTCTTTTATGCGTTTGACTCATTTGATTCGAAGTTGAGGTTCAGCTTCTCGCTCGCTTGCTCTTCTTCATCATCTAGCTCTCTCATTTCAATTTCTTCTTCGTTACTCGAGAGCATTTTCACGTCCATACCTAATGACTTGAAGTTCTTTAATTAGAACTTTAAATGATTCTGGTACACCAGGCTCAGGTACATTTTCACCTTTTACAATGGCTTCATATGTCTTAACACGACCGACAACATCATCGGATTTAACCGTTAAAATCTCTTGCAATGTATAGGCAGCACCGTATGCCTCAAGTGCCCAAACCTCCATCTCTCCAAAACGCTGTCCACCAAATTGAGCCTTACCGCCCAATGGCTGCTGTGTAACAAGAGAGTATGGTCCAGTCGAACGAGCATGTAGCTTATCATCAACCATGTGAGCAATTTAATCATATACATAATCCCAACAGATACACGGTTATCAAACGGTTCTCCTGTACGACCATCATACAGAACGGTTTTACCATCTCGAGCCATACCAGCTTCTTCAAGCGTACCCCACACATCTTCTTCATTTGCTCCATCAAATACTGGTGATGCAACATGAATGCCTAGCTTGCGGGCAGCCATTCCTAAGATGAAGCTCAAGTACTTGCCCGATATTCATACGAGATGGTACCCCTAATGGATTTAACATGATATCAATCGGCGTTCCATCTGGTAAATAAGGCATATCTTCTTCTGGAAGAATACGTGAGATTACACCTTTATTACCATGACGACCAGCCATCTTATCCCCTTCGTGAATTTTCCGCTTTTGGACGATGTACACACGAACCAACTGATTCACACCAGGTGGTAATTCATCGCCATCTTCACGATTGAAAACTCTTCACATCAAGGACAATCCCATCGCCGCCATGCGGCGCACGAAGTGATGTATCTCGAACTTCACGTGCTTTTTCACCAAAAATAGCATGTAAGAGACGTTCTTCTGCTGTTAGTTCCGTTACACCTTTAGGCGTTACTTTCCCAACAAGAATATCGCCATCTTTAACTTCTGCACCCATACGAATAATTCCTCGCTCGTCAAGATTCTTCAGAGCATCCTCACCAACATTCGGGATATCACGTGTAATTTCTTCTGGCCCTAGCTTCGTATCACGAGCTTCTGATTCATATTCTTCAATATGAACAGATGTGTACACGTCATCCTTAACCAAGCGCTCACTTAAGATGATCGCATCTTCATAGTTGTAACCATCCCAAGTCATGAAGCCAACTAAAACGTTACGACCTAGTGCCATCTCGCCTTTTTCCATCGAAGGACCATCAGCAAGAATCTCACGCTTTGTCAACAATGTCACCTTCTGCAACAATTGGACGTTGGTTGTAGCTTGTTCCTTGGTTAGAACGAACAAACTTTTGAAGTTTGTACTTATCAAGGTCACCCTTAACTTCTTTCCCATCAACTTCTTCGAGACGACGCACCCAAATTTCTTTGGCCGTTACACGTTCAACGATGACCCTTAGATTTACGAAACAATCGCTGCACCAGAGTCTCTTGCGGAAACATGCTCCATACCTGTACCAACAAAAGGAGCTTCCGGAACAAGTAATGGTACCGCTTGACGTTGCATGTTCGCTCCCATAAGCGCACGGTTTGAATCATCGTTTTCTAAGAACGGAATACAAGATGTAGCAGCAGAAACAACCTGCTTTGGTGATACATCCATGTAATCTAGGCGTTCACGAGGCACGACTGTGTTTTCTCCACGGAAACGAGCAATAATATTATCATCAATAAATGATCCGTCTTCAGCAAGGCGTGCATTCGCCTGTGCAACAACGTAATTATCTTCTTCATCAGCTGTTAAATAATCAATTTGAGATGTTACTTTCCCTGTTTCCGGATCAACACGACGATAAGGAGTTTCCATAAATCCAAATTCATTTACTTTCGCATATGAAGATAAAGAGTTAATCAGACCAATGTTCGGTCCCTCAGGTGTTTCAATCGGACACATACGACCATAGTGAGAGTAGTGAACGTCACGAACTTCAAAGCCTGCACGTTCACGCGTTAAACCACCAGGTCCAAGAGCCGATAGACGACGTTTATGAGTTAAGCTCTGCTAATGGATTTGTTTGATCCATGAACTGTGATAACTGAGAGCTACCAAAGAACTCTTTAATTGACGCAATAACTGGACGAATATTGATTAATGCTTGTGGTGTAATCATATTCGGATCTTGAATCGACATCCGTTCGCGAACAACACGTTCCATACGAGATAGTCCGATACGGAATTGATTTTGTAGTAATTCCCCGACTGAACGTAAGACGACGATTTCCTAAATGATCAATATCATCTGTATCACCGACACCATGCAATAAATTAAAGAAATAGTTAATAGAAGCAATAATATCAGCAGGTGTAATATGTTTCACATCACGCTCAACCATACGCATTCCCAATAACACTGATTGTACTTCTCACCTTCATGATCATCTGGAGAATAAATCAAAATTGATTGTAATTCGATATCCTCATCTTCGACCACCCCACCAGAAGCACGGACATGACGTTGAAACCGACATTATTCTCAATATAAGGTAAGATACGATCTAACGCACGGCGATCTAGTAGTGTTCCTTCTTCAGCAATTATTTCTCCTGTTTCTGGATCTACTAATGTTTCCGCGAGACGTTGATTAAATAAGCGATTTTTAATATGAAGTTTTTTATTAATTTTATAACGTCCTACGTTCGCTAAATCATAACGCTTTGGATCAAAGAATCTTGAATCTAAGAAGACTCTTCGCATTATCAACAGTAGGTGGTTCACCCGGACGAAGACGCTCGTAAATTTCAAGTAAAGCCTTGTCTGTTCCATCGGTGTTATCTTTTTCTAACGAATTGCGAAGGTACTCATCCTCGCCTAATAAATCAATGATCTCTTGATCAGATCCAAAACCTAACGCACGCAAAAGAACCGTCACCGGGATTTTTCTTGTGCGGTCTATCCGAACATAAACGATATCCTTGGCATCTGTTTCATAGCTCCAACCATGCACCACGGTTTGGAATGACTGTTGCTGTAAAGCCTTTTTTACCGTTTTTATCCAGTTTTCTGACTGTAATACACACTCGGTGAACGAACAACTGGGAAACGATAACACGTTCCGCTCCATTAATAACAAACGTACCTGTTTCAGTCATCAATGGGAAATCTCCCATAAATACTTCTTGCTCTTTGACTTCCCCAGTTTCTTTGTTAATCAGACGAACCTTGACACGTAATGGCGCTGCATACGTAACATCACGTTCTTTTGATTCGTCTACTTCATACTTAGGTTCTCCAAGACTGTAGTCAATAAATTCTAGAACCAAGTTCCCTGTGAAGTCTTGTATTGGAGAAATATCTTGGAACATCTCTCTAAGCCCTCATCAAGAAACCACTGATAGGATGCTGTTTGAATCTCAATTAAATTCGGCAGCTCCAACACTTCATTAATTCTTGCATAGCTTCTTCGCTGGCGGTGGCGTCCATACTGAACTAGTTGACCTGTCAACTGATTCACCCCTCAAATCTCGCGTTATAGTATCTAAAAATGCTTCACCTATCCTAATCCCTAATAACAAAGAATATCAAATTAGATTAGACATTTTTATAGATTAAGCATAAATCCGTACACAAACATGCAGACAGTTAGAAGAAAGCATCACTTCACTTCTAACCATCAAAAAGAAAAATGGCTCTTTTCCAAACCAAATTTCCCCCTATTTCATTCGATTATTTCAGTATAACCACCATTATCCATTGTTATTCAACATTTTTTTCTTGACTTTTCTCAAAAAATAAATCTAAAAAAAGGTAGTTATACGCATTAAATAACAATACCACAAAAGATAAGCCTGGTCAAATCTTTTTGGCTTTAAGAATAAAATAGCCTTTTTCCTTGTCGACTATCTCAACTTCAGGAAATAATGTCTTCAATTTTTCAATTGCTGAAGGAGCTCCTTGTTTCTTCTGAATGACAACCCAAAGCTCGCCACCATTAGAGAGATGCTGCTCCGCTTGCTCAAAGATTGTATGAACAACCTGCTTGCCAGCTCGAATGGGAGGGTTCGTCAAAATAGCAACGAAGTCTCTTTTTGACACTCGATCAAGACAATCACTTTGATACACAACAACATTGTCTATTTGATTACGTTCGGCATTTTTCTTTGATAGCGCTAAAGCTCTTTCATTCACATCTACCATATGAACCGTGCGATCACCATCTTCTTTAGCAAGCGATAACCCAATTGGCCCATAACCACAACCAACATCAAGAATATCACCAGCTTGCTTTGGAAAAACAAACGTTTCTATTAACAACCTACTCCCGAAATCGACTTCACTTTTAGAGAATACACCACGATCTGAATAGAAGCGAAATGTTTGGTTTCGTAATGTATAAATCCAATCGCGTTCCTCGCTCGCTACATTCTGTTTCTCTGAATAGTAATGTTCAGCCATCCACTTGCTCGCTCCTTTCTTTTTTCATTAGTAATCATCTCATCTCACTCCATTATAACCAATAAAGCGATGAATCAAAAAGGACTCGCCCAAGAGCGAGTCCTTTTTGTACACAAGAAATGATTACTTAACTTCTACTGAAGCACCAGCTTCTTCAAGCTTAGCTTTTGCTTCTTCAGCTTCATCTTTAGAAGCACCTTCTTTAATTGGAGCTGGAGCACCATCAACAAGTGCTTTTGCTTCTTTAAGACCAAGGCCTGTGATTTCACGAACAACCTTGATAACGTTGATTTTAGAACCACCAGCAGATGTAAGAATAACATCAAATTCTGTTTGCTCAGCAGCACCTGCATCTCCGCCAGCAGCAGCTACAGCTACAGGAGCAGCAGCAGTTACACCAAATTCTTCTTCGATTGCTTTAACTAAGTCGTTAAGTTCTAAAACAGTCATTTCTTTAACCGCTTCAATGATTTGTTCTTTAGTCATTGTAAATCCTCCTAATTTGTTTTCATTTTTTTATACATACATGTTAAGCGATCAAAGTTAACTCTCACTCCAACTGTTCGCCGCAGTGGAGCTTGAAGCTAATCTTACGCGCCTTGTTCTTCTTTCTGATCTGCAACTGCCTTCGTAACCAATGCAAAACCACGCATTGGAGCTTGAAGTACGTTTGCAAGCATAGATAGAAGTCCTTCGCGAGACGGTAGTTCCGCAAGAGCTTTAACCTCTTCAAGAGTTGCCACTCGTCCTTCGATCACACCAGCCTTGATTTCAAGAGCTTCGTGTTTCTTAGCAAATTCGTTAAGCACTTTTGCAGGTGCAATAACATCTTCTGCACTAAACGCAATCGCTGTTAGGACCTACAAGCTGCTCATCAAGCTCAGTAAGTTCAGCCTCCGCAGTCGCACGACGAGTAAGTGAGTTCTTGTATACTTTGAACTCAACACCAGCTTCACGAAGTTGCTTACGAAGTTCAGTTACCTCAGCAACATTCAACCCACGGTAGTCAACAACAATTGTTGATTTGCTTCCGCTAAGTTTTGCTGCGATATCTGCAACAACTTGTTTCTTCTGTTCTAATATGCTCATTCTTACACCTCCCGTGGTTTATTTAGTACCATACCGCTATTAGAAGCATATAAAAAGCCCTCATGCAGACATGAGGGCATACAAACACAGATATCATTCTGTATCTATTGCTTACCTCGGTAGGAAATTAAGCGAAAACGCACCTACTGTCTACGGTATGACATTCAATTTTTACGTGTCATGTATAAGACACTCTTAGGAGTATACACATGACAAACTCAAAAGTCAATCATTATTTTGCGAAAACAGATGCATTCACACGAACTCCAGGACCCATTGTTGCAGCAACAGCTACGTTCTTCATATACGTACCTTTTGCAGCAGCAGGCTTAACTTTAACTAGAGTTTCAATGATTGTCTTAAAGTTTTCGATAAGCTTTTCTGTTTCAAATGAAACTTTACCGATTGGCACATGGATGTTACCAGCTTTATCAACACGGTATTCAACTTTACCCGCTTTGATTTCATTAACAGCTTTTGTCACATCAAATGTTACTGTACCCGTTTTAGGGTTTGGCATTAAGCCTTTCGGTCCAAGAACACGACCTAATTTACCAACTTGCGCCATCATGTCAGGTGTCGCAACGATTACATCAAAATCAAACCAACCTTGGGTGATTTTGTTGATGAAATCTTCGTCACCTACATAGTCAGCACCAGCAGCTTCTGCTTCTTTTGCTTTTTCGCCTTTTGCGAAAACAAGAACACGTTGTGTTTTACCTGTACCGTTTGGTAGAACAACAGCACCACGAATTTGTTGGTCTGCTTTCTTAGGGTCAACACCAAGACGCACAGCTACTTCAACTGTTTCGTCAAACTTAGCTGTTGCAGTCTTTTTCACTAATTCAATCGCTTCTTCTACTTGATACACTGTGTCGCGATCAACAAGTTTAAGAGCATCTTGATATTTTTTACTTTTTTTAGCCATGCTATTTCCTCCTCGAATGTGGTTTTAGCGGTAGTACCTCCCACTATGAAAGGTTGCGAACCTAAACATTTAGGTAAAGAGGGTTTATCCTCATCGCAACCTCCAGCAACTTACCAATTAGTCTTCAATCACGATACCCATGCTACGAGCAGTACCTTCAACCATACGCATAGCAGATTCAACATTTGCTGCGTTTAGATCAGGCATTTTTGTTTCAGCAATCTCGCGTACTTTATCACGTTTCACTGTAGCAACCTTTGTTACGGTTAGGCTCTCCAGAACCTGACTCGATTCCAGCAGCAACTTTCAATAGAACAGCAGCTGGTGGAGTTTTCGTGATGAATGTAAACGAACGATCTTCAAATACCGTAATTTCAACCGGGATAATAAGACCCGCTTGGTCAGAAGTACGAGCGTTAAATTCTTTACAGAAACCCATGATATTAACACCTGCTTGACCTAATGCAGGACCAACCGGTGGCGCTGGATTAGCTTTCCCAGCAGGGATTTGCAATTTAACCATTTTAATTACCTTTTTAGCCACGTGACACACCTCCTTAAGTCCGTGATGTGGTTATCCGGGTGTCTACACCCTCCCACTCAAAAAACGGATGCAACTCATGCACCCGATGGTTCATGTAATGAAACCATATCAAACATGAAGATTTTATCACCTTCACAAACAGATATCAAGTTTTTTCGTTAAATCTTTTCAACTTGAGTGAAGTCAAGCTCAACTGGCGTCTCACGTCCGAACATATTTACGTGAACTTTCAGCTTTCTGCTTGTCAATTTGAATTTCTTCAATTGAGCCAACAAAATTTGCAAAAGGACCCTCTTTTACCTTAACGGATTCTTTCAATTCAAAATCAACTTCCGCTTTCGGCTGTTCAACACCCATTTGTTTTAAGATTGCTTCCACTTCTTCTGTCAAGAAGCGGTGTCGGCTTGGAACCAGCACCTGCAGAACCAACAAATCCCGTTACACCTGGCGTGTTTCGCACCACATACCATGAGTCATCCGTCATAACCATCTCAACAATGACATAACCAGGAAATACTTTCTTCGTTACCGATTTTGTTTTTCCGTTTTTTACTTCTGTTTCTTCTTCAACAGGAACAAGTACACGGAAAATCTTATCTGTCATCTCCATTGACTCAACACGCTTTTCCAAGTTGGTCTTTACCTTGTTTTCATATCCCGAATACGTATGAACAACATACCAATTTTTTTCCATGTTTATTTAGGACGGTTTTGTCCTTCCCTCCTCTTCGCTATAGAAGCTTAAACTGTTTCAACGATTACACGCAGAAATTTATCCGAGCAGGATGCGAACAAGTTCTGAAATCCCGTAATCAACAATTGCAAAGAAAATCGCCATAAAAGTCACCGTACCGATAACAACCCACGTATAACGAGTCAGCTCTTTACGACTAGGCCACGATACACGTTTCATTTCTTGCGCAACATCACGGAAAAACTTCCCGATATTTTTCACTCCGCCAGCCACGACAGACACCCCCAGCACAAATCAATATAGACAAACGAGCTCTTATCTATTCGAAATAAGCATTTGTTTTTTAAAAGTTTGATTCTTAGAAAAACTCGGCTTATCGCCAAGTCCTTTATGGCGAAAGCCTTAGTCTTTTTTTATTCGTTCAGAAAGTTATCATGGTTTTTAAGCTTTCTGATTAGACAACAAAAAAAGAACCGCTAATCACTTTCTTACTTCGTTTCACGATGAAGAGTATGTTCTTGGCAAGTTTTGCAGAACTTCTTCATCTCAATGCGGTTAGTGTGAGATTGTTTATTCTTTTGTGTTGAGTAATTACGTGATCTACAAACCTCACAAGCTAGTACAATCTTGCTCCGCACTCCGCACCTCCATCTTCTGAAGTACACACTATCCCACTCTATCATAGGCAATATTGCGTGTCAATTGCTTAGTGAAATCCACAAACCAAAAAACGGCATCTATGTCATACAATAGACGCCGTTACCCTTACGTTAGGGACACTCCTTTTAATTCAACATAACGCTCCAGCTTTACGCTTTACACGCTGGAGAGCATTATCAATTGATTTGACATGTCGCTTTAAATCCACAGATATCTCTTGGTACGATCGTCCATCAAGATAGAGCATCAATACTTGCCGCTCTAAATCACTCAACAGTTCGCCCATTTTCAATTCAATGTCTTCAAATTCTTCTTGGTTAATCAACAGCTCTTCTGGATCAGTCACACGCGTACCACAAATTACATCAAGTAAAGTTCGGTCGGATTCTTCATCATACAAAGGCTTATCCAAAGAAACGTAAGAATTTAGGGGGATATGCTTCTGCCTTGTTGCTGTCTTAATGGCTGTAATAATTTGTCTTGTAATACATAGTTCAGCAAATGCTTTGAAAGAGGAGAGCTTGTCCCCATTAAAATCACGAACTGCTTTATACAGTCCAATCATTCCTTCTTGCACAATATCCTCATGATCTGCACCAATCAAAAAATAAGACCTTGCCTTAGCACGAACAAAATTCTTATATTTATTAATTAAGAATTCGAGCGCTGCACTATCACCATTTCGTACAAACATGACCAAATCATCATCTTTCACTTTGTCATAACTGGGCTTTAATACGGTTTCTTGAAGGTCTATGCTCACGACAATCCCTCCGACCTTTGCTGTTGTCTAAATTATAGGAACATTATATAGCACAGTTTTCCAGCAGGTCAACCACACATCAGCGCTGTCGACGCCATTTTTCAAAAATTTCAGCAATTTCATCACTGAGTGGAATTTTTGTCGAATGCTGCTTTTTTCTCGTTTTTTCAACTTCTTTGTCGATTCCTTTTTCGGTCACTTCTGTTTCCAAAAGCAACTCTCGAGCCGACTTCCGGAGTGCCCCACTTCCAAAAGTCAACGACTGCTCCGTAAAGTCAGATGTTGCCACATGGATCCGTGTATCAATTCTCTTTAATTCATGAACAAGCTTCTCAATCCGTTCATCAGCTGTTTCATTTTTCCTCGTATAAATCACGTCGACACGATGGTTATGATAGTTCTTCCCAATTCCCGCGACCATGTGCGCATCAAAGACCACTATCACTTTATAGCCTGTGTAAGCTTGATACTCTGCCATGATCTCCACAAGACGATCCCGCGCTAAGCCAAGATCCTTATCTTTTAATGAACGCAACTCAGGCCAAGCTCCAATCATGTTGTAGCCGTCGACGAGTAAGATGTCCTTATCTTACTCACTGCCTACTTCATGGCGTTTCCGAAATACTTCATACATAAGTAAACTTGCTGCAACAGATGCATTTAAAGATGTCACATGGCCAACCATTGGAATCCGAATGAGAAAATCACATTTTTCTTTAATTAAGCGACTAATCCCTTTACCCTCGCTACCAATCACAAGACCAATTGGCATATCAAAGGCTGCTTGACGGTAATCTCCGCTACCTTTTGCATCTGTTCCAGCAAACCAGAGCCCTCTCTTCTTTAAATCATCCATCGTTCGCGCTAAATTGGTCACACGAGCTACGGGGACATATTCAATCGCACCAGTAGACGCTTTAGCGACTGTTTGTGTCAACCCAACCGCTCTCCTCTTTGGAATAATCACGCCGTGAGCCCCAACTGCATCTGCTGTTCTTAAAATCGATCCAAGATTATGAGGGTCCTCTAATTCATCCAACAGAAGGAAAAACGGCTGCTCCTGTCGCTCCTCTGCCAAACTGGAAGAAGTCATCAATTTCCGCATACTCATAAGCTGCAACCGAAGCGACAACGCCTTGATGATTATCGCTATCAACCAGTTGAGCTAACTTCTTTTTTGGCGCTTGCTGGACAAGAACACCATTTTCCTTTGCAAGCTCTATCACTTTCGTCATTTGACCTTTCTGAGAGCCTTCAGCAATCCATATCTTATTAATCGAATGGCCTGACTTAAGCGCTTCGATCACAGGATTTTTACCAACAATAAATTCTTGATTCACTAGGATGCTCCTTTCTTTTATTTATGATTTTGTTCAATGATCATGACTGCTTTTTTCATGATTTCGTCCAAACGGTCTTGCTTACCTTGAAAATAATGATACCCTAACATCGCTTCAAACCCAGTTGAATAGCGATACGTATTCATATCAGTATTTTTCGGAATCGAACCGGATTTGGCATTTCGTCCACGCTTAAACACGGACAATTCCTCTTCTGTTAAGAATCTTCCTCTGTAAGCATTTGACCGACAATTGTCGCCTGTGCCTTTGCCGAGACATATTTCGTCGCCTCCACGTGAAGACGGTGCGGACGAACAGTTCCTTGGGCAATTAAATAGTAGCGCACATACATATCCAGTACCGTATCTCCCATATACGCTAGAGCAAAGGCATTTAACTGCTTCAAATCTGTCGATGCTTCAATAATCTTCATCCTAGCCCCGTTTCCAGCGCACACCTTGTGCTGTATCTTCTAGTATAATACCTTGCTCTTTTAAATCATCTCGAATTTGATCAGCTAAAGCAAAATTACGTTCTTTTCTCGCTTCGTTACGCTTTTCAATGAGCGCTTCGATCTCCTCATCAAGCAACTGTTTCTGTTCTGCAATTACAATTCCTAGCACGTCAGCAAATTCATCGAAATGAGCTAAAAATGCTTGAAGAACTTGCTTTGACGTTCTCTCTTCACGTAAATAACGATTCGCTTCTTTTGCTAAATCAAACAACACAGCAATTCCATTTGCACTATTAAAATCATCATCCATTTCTTCGATAAACCGCTTTTTCAGTGCATCAATTCGTTCAAGCCAGTCACCCATTTCACCAAAGTCAGCAGACTCCTGCAATCTATGCTCTAAGCTTGACACTGCCGTTTTCAATCGTTCAAGACCATTTTTTGCACCCTCTAACAGTTCATCACTGAAATTAATCGGACTACGGTAATGAGCCGTTAACATGAAAAAGCGCACAACTTCTGCAGAATGCTGTCGAATAATATCATGGGCTAAAACGAAATTCCCGAGTGATTTCGACATTTTTTCATTATTAATATTTATAAAGCCGTTATGCATCCAATAATTAGCCATTGGCTTTCCTGTTAACGCTTCTGATTGAGCAATTTCATTTTCATGATGGGGAAAAGATAAATCCTGCCACCAGCATGAATATCAATCGTGTCACCGAGATATTTTTTCACCATTGCCGAGCACTCAATATGCCAACCAGGTCGTCCATTCCCCCATGGACTTTCCCATGAAATCTCGCCCTCTTTCGCCGCTTTCCAAAGGACGAAATCTAAGGCATCTTCTTTCCGCTCATCGACTTCAATTCTTGCGCCTGAACGTAGATCTTCAATGGATTGAGAAGAAAGCTTTCCATACCCTTCAAATTTTCTTGTCCTGAAAATACACATCGCCACCTGATTCGTACGCATAGCCCTTTTCAACTAAAGCTTTAATAAACTCAATAATTTCTGGAATCGTCTCTGTTACACGTGGATGAATATCGGCTTTCTTAACACCAAGTGCACATGTATCATGATGGTACGCTTCAATAAATCGATTCGCTACGTCAAGAACATCTTCACCTAATTCATTGGCAGCTCGAATGATCTTATCATCCACATCTGTAAAATTCGAAATATACGTGACCTCATATCCTCGGTACTCTAAATAACGACGTACCATATCGTAAACGATTGGCGGCCTTGCATTTCCAATATGAATGTAATTGTAGACAGTTGGTCCGCACACATACATTTTTACCTTACCCTCTTCTATGGGAATAAAGGGTTCCTTTTGTTTCGTCAAGCTGTTATAGACTTGGATAGACATCCTGATCATCTACTCCTTCTTTCGCGATTTCTATACTGTATGTCTAATTCTTATTCGATGATGCTGTTTCTCTTATTGTTCTCTGTCTGCTCGCAAAGCTCTTACTTCTTCTTCTAGCTCTTTTAATTTGTCGGCAATTGGATCTGGCAGTGTATGGTGATCAAGACCATGCTCCACCTTTACTTCCATTTTGGATAACGATTTTCCCTGGAATCCCAACAACGGTTGAATTCGGCGGTACTTCTTTTAGAACAACTGAACCTGCCCCAATACGAGCATTCTCTCCAATCGTGAACGATCCTAATATTTTTGCTCCTGTGGCAATCAAAACATTATCCTCCACAGTCGGATGGCGCTTACCCTTTTCTTTCCCTGTTCCGCCAAGGGTTACACCTTGATAAATGGTAACGTTATCGCCAATTTCACAAGTTTCCCCAATGACGACACCCATTCCATGGTCAATAAAAAGACGCTGACCAATGACTGCACCAGGATGAATCTCGATCCCTGTAAAAAAGCGACTGATTTGGGAGATGACGCGCGCAATAAAATATAATTTGCCTCTCCATAACCAATGCGCTAGCCTATGTGCCCAAATCGCATGAACACCCGAATACGTAAAGATAACCTCAAGCCGACTTCTTGCTGCTGGATCTTGTTCCAATACGACATCTACATCATTAAATAATGTACGAAACATTTTCTTCATTGTCTCCTCTTCCCCCTTAAAAAACCAAACCGATCTCCTTAAACCTAGTCCCTCCGTAAAAAAAGACCAGATTGTTTTTTTGTTCGGTCAAGTTGAAATACAACAGCAGGCTTGCATTAGAAAAACTTGTCTTATCGCCAAGCCTAAGTCTTTTTTTATCATTCAGAATGGTATCATGATTTTTAGACTTTCTGATTCGTTTTAAAAATAAAAAAACGCCTCTGTGCATCGATATGCACAGAGGCGCAGTCGCGCGGTTCCACTCTGTTAGAAGTAGGTAAGACCTACTCACTCTATTAGCGATTAACGACGCCACTCGCTTTTTCCTACTCTCATCAAGATTTCAGAAAAAGGCTCAAGGGTGCATGTTCAAAGTGAGGTGCCTAAACCACTTTCAGCCAACGGTGGTTCTCTCTGTACTGCATAGCTCTCTTTTACTTTTCCCTCTCAACACATTTAATTTATTGATTTAATAAGCGCTGCAAACGTGCGCTTACAACTGCTTTTCCAAGGACTTCGATTGCATCTGGAAGCTCTGGTCCATGTGTTTGTCCAGTCGTTGCTACACGAATTGGCATAAACAACTTCTTTCCTTTGTGACCAGTTGCTTTTTGAGTAGCCTTGATGGCAGCTTTAATATTTTCCGCAACAAAATCTTCAATATTCTCAAGCTCTTGAACAAGCTGCGCTAACACTTCTGGCACTTGCTCTTCATCTAAAACAGCTTGTGCTTCCTCATTATACTCAATTTCCGTCTTAAAGAACAGCTCTGTTAACTCAACAATTTCTGCACCATATTGCAATTGCTCTTGGTAAAGCCCAATTAAGCGCTTCGCCCATTCCTTACGCTCCTCGTTCATATCTTCTGGCAAGTCGACCTGCCTTTATCAAATGAGGGAATGTTATTTCAACTACGGTATCGAGATCGGCTTTTTTAATATATTGATTATTCATCCAAGCAAGCTTGTCTGTATCAAATACTGCCGGTGCCTTTGAAACACGCTCTAAGGCTAAATTGTTCGCCTAGCTCCTCCATCGAGAAGATCTCTTCTTCTCCAACCGGAGACCAGCCAAGAAGAGCAAGGAAATTAACAAGGGCTTCTGGCAAATAGCCAAGTTCTTTATACTGCTCAACGAATTGAATAATCGACTCATCACGCTTACTCATTTTTTGACGATCAGGATTTAAAATAAGCGAAGCATGAGCAAAGCGCGGCTCTTCCCAGCCGAATGCTTGATAAAGCATAACTTGGCGTGGTGTATTCGATAAATGCTCTTCCCCACGCACAACATGAGAAATCTTCATTAAGTGATCATCAACCACTACCGCAAAGTTATACATTGGAATGCCATCTTTACGTGCAATAACAAAATCACCAATTCCATCAGATTCAAACGATACCTCTCCACGCACAGCATCATCAATACGAATCACTTGACCTTCTGGGACACGGAAACGAACAACTGGCTTAAGTCCTTTTTCTTCATAAGCCTTGCGTTGTTCTACTGTTAAGTTACGGTCACGACCGCTGTATCTTGGCATTTCACCGCGTGCCTTTTGAGCCTCACGCTCTGCTTCAAGCTCCTCTTCAGTCATATAACAATAATATGCTTTTCCTTCTTGAAGAAGTTGATCGATATATTGTTGATAAAGATCAAGTCTTTCCATACAGCTATAAGGACCATATTCACCGCCGACATCAATGCTTTCATCCCATTCCATTCCAAGCCACTTTAAGCTATCTAGGAGCTTCTCTTTCGCTGCACCTACATTTCGAGCTTGATCCGTATCCTCAATACGAAGAATGAATTTTCCACCTTGATTCTTTGCAAATAAATAGTTGAATAGTGCAGAGCGTGCACCACCAATATGTAAATGCCCTGTTGGACTCGGGGCAAACCTAACGCGAACTTCACTTCCCATTTTTAACACCTTCCGTTTCTAGCATCTTTAAAATGCTCTTTTTCATCCATCTATTTTAGCACCATTATAACCAACTCGGTCAAGTAGAGCTACTAATTACGAACGCTTTTGCAGCAAGATCACCGCTTGAGAAGCGATTCCTTCGCCACGTCCTGTAAATCCAAGCTGTTCTGTTGTTGTTGCTTTTACATTTACTTGACTCACTTCCGCCTCTAACAGTTCGGCAATACGCGCACGAATCACCTCAATATGCGGCGCCATTTTAGGCTTTTGGGCAATGATTGTGCAATCAATATTGCCTAGCTGGTAACCTCGCTCCTTTACAAGTCCCCAAACATGTGTCAAAAGCTTTGCTGAGTCAGCATCCTTAAACGCCATATCCGTATCAGGGAAATGCTTCCCGATATCTCCTTCGCCAATGGCTCCAAGTGCAGCATCAGCAATCGTATGTAATAATACATCCGCGTCTGAATGACCTAACAAGCCTTTCTCATACGGAATCGTAATCCCACCGAGAATAAGCGGACGTCCTTCTACTAATTGGTGAACATCAAAACCTTGTCCAATTCTCATCATGATTTTCTTCTCTCCTTTTCCTGCATAATCGCTTCTGCAAATACGATATCCTCTGGCGTTGTCAGCTTAATATTTTGATAATCTCCTTCTGAAATGACGACCTCATGACCAAACCACTCTACAAGACTGGCATCATCTGTTCCAATAAGCTCAGCTTCTATCGCGCGTTTGTGCGCCTCTTTCAAAAGGGAAACCTTAAAGGCTTGAGGGGTTTGGATCAACCACAATTCATCACGCTTTAACGTATCCACAACTTTACCCGAAGATACACGTTTAATCGTATCCTTCACTGGTACAGCGACAGTAGCAGCACCCGCTTCCTCTGCCTTATGTATTAATCTTGTCATGACCTCTTCCGTAACAAATGGTCGTGCACCATCATGAACAAGTACGATCTGTTGTTCATCAACGTGCGCAAGTCCATTCCGGACACTATCCTGTCTCTCTTTTCCACCTTCAATCACGACTACTTTTGACAGGCGGTACTGCTTCATTAATGCTTCCATGATCGCACATTCATCTCGATTCGCTACAAGCACAATTTTTTGACAAGAAGAGTCATGCACAAATATACGAACGGTATGGACGATGAGCGGCTCTCCTCTTAACTCAAGAAATTGTTTATTCATCCCCGCCTTCATACGTTTACCTTGTCCTGCAGCAGGAATGATTACACTATATTTCATGATCCTCTCTCCCATCACAATCGTTCTTATTTTAGCATGTTCAATCCGCAATTTGCATACATTTATCAGTGTCATACTTGTACGAAACCTGTTCAAAGACAAAAGAGAAGCGCCAATCTTCACAAATCGGAGGATAGCGCTTGTGCTTTAAACTATTTACAATGCTTTTTCCAATAACTTCGGCTTTGCAAAAATCATTCGTCCCGCACTCGTTTGAAGAACACTCGTTACGACGACATCAAGATGTTTTCCAATATGATCACGACCACCTTCAACGACAATCATTGTCCCATCATCTAAATAAGCAACGCCTTGATGCTGTTCTTTTCCATCTTTGATCACTTGGACATTCAGTTCTTCTCCAGGCAAAACAACAGGTTTAACGGCATTTGCTAAATCATTAATATTTAAAACCGAAACTCCTTGAAGTTCACATACCTTATTTAAGTTAAAATCATTGGTTACGACCATACCAGAAGTAACCTTAGCTAGTTTCACGAGCTTACTATCAACTTCTGAAATCTCTTCAAAATCACCCTCATAAATCTCTACCTTAATCGGTAGCTCCTTTTGAATTTTATTTAAAATATCCAATCCACGGCGTCCTCGATTACGTTTTAAGACATCTGAAGAATCTGCAATATGCTGTAATTCCTCAAGAACAAACCCAGGAATAACGAGCGTACCCTCAAGAAAGCCAGTTTTACAAATATCAGCGATTCTTCCATCAATAATTACACTTGTATCAAGAATTTTCAGCTGCTTTCCAGTCATCACATTAGACTCTTCTACTTCTTCCTTCTTCTTTCCAAGATTGCGCGTTAATGATGTTAAATTAATTAGCTCATCACGTTTCTTAAACCCAATTTGGAAACCGAAATATCCAAGAAAGATTGTTACAAAAATCGGAAGAAAAGAACTTACGACCGGAATAGTTGATAGCGCTTAACGGGATTCCAATTAAATAAGCAACAATAAGACCAATAATTAACCCCATTGCACCAAATAATACATCCGTAATCGGAGCACGAACGATCGCTTCCTCAAGTAACTTCATCAGATTCACAATATAATCAGCAAACCAGAATGTTGTTACAAACAACATAATTGCACCAATCACTGCACCTGTATAGGAATTCACTAGCCATGAAGGAACATCATCAATATTAGTAATATGGATAAGTTCTGGGATGAAAATAAACCCTAATGCCCCTCCAACAAGAACAAAGAAAAGCTGTACAATTCCTTTTAGCATCCACATTCACCTCCTTTTATTATTATAGACAAGTTTATTAAATCAAAACCTATCAAACTGGATTTCACATAAAATTCCAAGATTATTCTTTTCTATTTTAAACGTATCAAACGCTTTTTCGAATGTCAATTTTGAAAACTTTCAATTATACATACTTAACATGAAATCGTCAATAGCTAGCCATAGAAGAAAATTAAATATGACGATCAACGAACAATTGTTCTTGAATCCGATTAAGGCCATCTTTAATCATTTTCGCTCTTGCTTCACCAATTCCTTCGACTTCATCTAATTCGTTAATACTTGCAAACATAATACTCGTCAATTCACCGTACTTTTCAATCAAATTCTCGATAATAGATGGCGGTATTCTAGGAATTCGATGAAGAATCCTATACCCTCTTGGTGAAACAGCTTGTTCCTGAAACATTGACATTCTTCCCATAACCAAGAGCTTTGACAATTTCATGTTCATCTAACAGCTCTTCGGTTTGGAGTTTCGTTAGTTCTCGTAGGACTCTCTGTGATATTCTGCTTACGATCTTTCACATAGTCCTTTAGGAGCCAAACCGCTTCTTTTTCTGTATTGGCGACAAGCTCATTTAATTGCATCGTGATTAATCTTCCCTCATCACCAAGTTCATTGACATAATTCAGAATTTCTCGTTTAATTCGCAGGACCATTTGCACGCGATGGATCACTTGGGTCACTTCATGAAACGTAACGAGTTGCTCAAACTCTAACGCCCCTAGATTCGTAATCCCCTGATCAAGGACAACTTTATATTTTTCTAATGTTTGAATCGCTTGATTTGCCTTTGTTAAAATGACACCTATATCTTTTAAGGGAATAACGGTAATCACCTTGATAGAGTGTAATAACATTTCGCCGCTGCGAAATCGAAATCACCAAATTACCTGTTTGTTTTGCTACCCGTTCCGCTGTACGATGACGAATCCCTGTTTCATTTGAAGAAATCCCATTATTAGGAACAAGTTGTGTATTTGCATATAAAATTCTTTTTCCCATCCTCACTAAGAATAATCGCTCCATCCATTTTCGCCAACTCATATAAATAGGCCGGAGAAAAATCACAATTGATATAAAAACCCCCGTCAACGACCTGAATCATCTCATTGCTGTAGCCAATCACAATTAATCCACCTGTTTTTGCACGTAGAACATTGTCAATTCCAGCTCGTAACGGCGTTCCTGGAGCGACTAATTTTAATACACTTTGAATAAATTCATTCTCTCTTTTGCTCTTCACCCATTGTTACCCTCCTAATCCGACCTGTAATGCCTCTTCTAATGTGGAAACGCCAATCACTTTAATGCCCTTTGGATACGTCCATCCCCCTAAATTTCTTTCTGGGATAATCGCCCGTTGAAAGCCAAGCTTCGCCGCTTCGTTCACTCGTTGCTCAATCCGTGAAACGCGTCTAATTTCTCCTGTTAAGCCTACTTCTCCAATCACAACATCCATCGGATTTGTCACCTTGATTACGAAAACTTGAGGCAATACTAAGAGCAATCGCCAAATCAATCGCAGGTTCGTCTAATCGGATTCCTCCTGCTACATTTAAGTAAGCATCTTGATTTTGTAACAGTAGACCAACACGCTTCTCTAAGTACAGCCATTAATAGCGATACACGGTTATGGTCAATTCCTGTTGCCATTCTCCTTGGATTTCCAAAGCTTGTTGGCGATATTAACGCTTGCACCTCAACTAAGCACAGGTCTTGTACCTTCCATGGAAGCAACAACGATTGAACCGGCTGCCCCTTGCGAGCGTTCCTCTAAAAAAATCTCTGATGGATTTAAGACTTCTTCAAGTCCAATTTCTTTCATTTCAAAGATGCCCATTTCATTTGTTGAACCAAATCGATTTTTGACCGCTCGTAAAATTCGATATGTATGATGACGCTCTCCTTCAAAGTAAAGAACCGAATCAACCATATGTTCGAGTAATTTAGGTCCAGCAATTGATCCTTGTTTCGTTACATGACCGACAATAAAAATCGCAATTCCCCTTGTTTTCGCAATTCTCATAAAGGCAGCCGTACATTCTCTTACTTGAGCTACACTTCCAGGCGCTGAAGTAATTTCTTCTTGATAAACCGTTTGAATCGAATCAATGACAACTAACGTCGGCTGAACTTCATCAATCGCTCGTTCAATAAAGCTATATCGGTTTCCGCTAACACATATAAATCCTCAGATGTCACACCAAGTCGGTCCGAACGTAGCTTTGTTTGCTTAACCGATTCCTCTCCTGATATATACAGCACCTTTTGCTTAGTTTGGGCTAATTTAGCTGATAGTTGTAATAAGAGGGTCGACTTTCCAATCCCAGGGTCTCCCCTACAAGAACGAGTGAACCAGGTACAATTCCTCCACCTAGTACACGGTCTAGCTCAAGCATCGTCGTACTGATTCTTGCTTCCGTATCACTTTTAACAGATACAATCGATTGTGGCTTCGAACCGCCTGTAGTAGCTGAAGTGACATAGCTCCTGCTCGACTGCTTGCTCGTTGATTCAAATTCTTCCACCATTGTATTCCAGCTTTGACAACCTGGACATTTCCCCATCCACTTTGCTGATTCATAGCCACATTCTTGGCAAACAAATTTTGTTTTCTTTTTTGCCATCTATTAAGCTCACTTCCTTCATCTGTTCTTTTTTCTATTGTAGCAGAGTTGAAAGGAAATGGTCGTTTCTCCTATGTATATGGTGAAAAGCCGAGGGAATATGCCTATCCCTCGGCTTTTCTTACTTATTAGCCCATTTCTCGTCATAAGCCAACGTTCTCTTTATACTTTTAAATTCTCTCGCGCTTCAACAAAAAGCTCACCGTCTTTGACATCGATAATCGCTTTCTGTCCTTTTACGATTGTTCCTTTTAACAATTCTTCTGAAAGGCGATCTTCAACTTGCTTTTGCATTGCACGACGAAGTGGTCGAGCACCGTACTCAGGATCATATCCTAAATCTGTAATCTTATCCTTTGCTGCTTCTGTTAGTTCAAACTCAATTCCTTGCTCAGATAAGCGTTTCTTAAGTTGATCAGCCATCAACGTAACAATTTCACGAATATGCTTCTTCTCAAGTGAGTGGAAGACGATAATTTCATCAATACGGTTAAGGAACTCTGGACGGAAGCTACGTTTTAATTCTTCCATTACTTTATCCTTCATATCTTTATATTCTTGACCTTCACTATCTGTTGTAAAGCCAAGGAACTTATTTTTACGCAATGTGCTTGCACCAACATTTGATGTCATAATAATCAGCGTGTTTCGGAAATCAACTGTACGTCCTTTTGAGTCTGTTAAACGTCCATCTTCAAGTACTTGAAGTAAGATATTAAATACTTCTGGATGCGCTTTTTCAATTTCATCAAGTAAGATAACAGAATATGGCTTGCGGCGAACTTTCTCTGTTAATTGACCGCCTTCCTCATATCCGACATATCCTGGAGGAGAACCAACTAGACGACTTGTTGAATGCTTCTCCATATACTCAGACATATCAATTCGAATAACAGCATCTTCATCACCGAACAATGTTTCTGCTACTGCACGTGCTAAGTTCTGTCTTACCTACACCAGTAGGACCTAAGAAAATGAATGAACCAATTGGACGCTTCGGATCTTTTAGACCTGCTCGAGCACGACGCACGGCTTTTGAAATCGACTTAACCGCTTCTTCTTGGCCAATAACACGCTCATGAAGAATTTCTTCCATTTTCAATAGACGATCTGTCTCTTCTTCAGCTAACTTCGAAACTGGAATTCCCGTCCAGCTAGCGACAACTTGAGCAATATCTTCAACTGTTACCTCTGTATCTTCTTGGCCTTGCTTCTTCTTTCCATTCATTCTTCGTTTCTTCTAATTCTTCACGAAGTCGTTGTTCAGTATCACGTAATGATGCAGCTTTTTCAAACTCTTGGCTTTGAACAGCTGCATCTTTTTCTTTGCGTGTCTCGTCTAAACGTTGCTCAAGCTCCTTTAAATTTGGTGGAGCTGTATATGAGCGTAAGACGAACTTTTGAACCTGCTTCATCAATTAAATCAATTGCTTTATCTGGAAGGAAACGATCAGGTAATGTAGCGATCAGAAAGCTTTACTGCTTCTTCAATCGCCTCATCTGTAATTGTCACACGATGATGCGCTTCATAGCGATCACGAAGTCCTTTTAAAATTTGAATCGATTCTTCAAGTGTTGGTTCATCCACCTGGATTGGTTGGAAACGACGCTCAAGTGCTGCATCCTTTTCAATATATTTACGATATTCATCTAGTGTTGTCGCACCGATACATTGCAATTCGCCACGAGCAAGAGAAGGCTTTAAAATATTTGATGCATCAATCGCCCCCTCTGCTCCACCAGCACCAATTAATGTATGCAGCTCATCAATGAATAAAATGATATTTCCAGCTTGGCGAATTTCATCCATGACTTTTTTCAAACGATCTTCAAACTCACCACGATATTTTGTTCCAGCTACAACCGTCCCCATATCAAGAGTCATAACACGCTTATCACGTAATGTTTCAGGAACTTCATTGTTCGATAATTGCTTGTGCTAAGTCCTTCTGCAATAGCTGTTTTACCTACACCTGGCTCTCCAATCAGAACCGGGTTATTTTTTGTACGACGACTTAACACTTGAATCACACGTTCAATTTCTTTACTTCTACCGATAACAGGATCAAGGGCTTCTTCTCGTGCAACAGCTGTTAAATCACGAGCTAAGCTATCAAGTGTCGGAGTATTAGCATGGCTAGCACCCCCACCTTGATTGCGCGGAACTGCCGCCTTCATTGCTGCCTAATAGTTGCAGGACTTGTTGGCGTGCTTTATTTAAGCTTACACCTAAATTATTTAGAACACGTGCTGCGACTCCTTCTCCTTCACGAATTAAACCAAGAAGAATATGTTCTGTTCCTACATAAGAATGACCTAACTTTCGCGCTTCATCCATTGAAAGTTCAATGACTTTCTTCGCTCTAGGAGTATAATGAATCGTTTTAGATCCTTCTTGCCCCTTGCCAATTAACGATTCTACTTCTTGTTGGATTTTCTCAGAACCTAGACCAAGAGCTTGAAGAGCTTTTGCTGCAATTCCTTCTCCTTCACGAATCAAGTCCAAGTAAAATATGTTCTGTTCCAATATTATTATGACCTAATCGAACTGCTTCTTCTTGTGCTAATGCTAATACTTTCTGTGCGCGTTCTGTAAATCGTCCAAACATCATTGACGTTCACCTCCATGATTATTCGTTCGTTTCTTTCTCTAATTGTAACTCGTTCTCGAATTAACGTTGCTCTTCTTTCATCTCGTTGATCGGGAGTTAACACCTCTCCTGCATATTGCTGAAGAAATCCTGGTTGTGTTAAAATCATTAATTCATTCAATATGGTTCCTGATAATACCTTTTATCAACCCTAAATCTATACCCAAGCCTGACATCTGATAAACGTTGCGTTGCCTCCTTCGATTCAATCAATCGACTATGAGCCAAAATTCCAAAAGAGCGATAGACACGGTCTTCTAACTGTAATCTTGAATGATCAAGCAAAGCGTTCTCTTGCTGCTCGTTCTTGCTGAATAAGCTGCAAAACAACCCCACGTAAATCTTCGACAATGTCTTCCTCAGATTTTCCTAAGGTGATTTGATTAGATATTTGAAATAGATTACCTAAAGCTTCGCTACCTTCCCCGTAAATTCCTCTAACAACTAATCCTAATTGATTAATTGCCGGCAAAATCCGGTTTAATTGCTGGGTCATTGCGAGAGCTGGTAAATGCATCATCACTGATGCTCGTAAACCTGTTCCCACATTTGTTGGGCAGCTTGTTAAGTAGCCTCTCTTTTCATCAAAAGCATATGTTAAATTGCCCTTCAATCCAATCATCAATATCATTTGCCTTTTTTAAACCTTCCTCTAGCTGAAAACCAGGAAATAAACATTGGATTCGGATATGATCCTCTTCATTAATCATAATACTTACTGATTCTTCTGTATCAAGTAAAACAGCACCATGTTTTGAATGGTTAGCTAAGTGTGGACTAATGAGATGCTTTTCGACAAGCACTCGCTTCTCATTTGCCTTCATCTCGTCAATAGGCAGTAACTCAAGTCGCCCAATTGGATCAAAGTTCTTCTTAGTTAGAGCTTCACCAATATGCTTAGACACAGCATAGGCTTCTTCCGTTGACGTCAATAATGGAAATGTATATTCTTCAAGATTTCTAGCTAATCTTATTCGACTACTGAGAACAATATCCGAATCCGGTCCATCTATTTTCGTCCATGGACTAAGCGCTTCTGAGATAAATTGCTGGAGTGACATCTGCTCATCCCTCCCTTTTCTCATTCTTTTGCTGATCTAATAAACGGATTTCATCTCGAAGCTCTGCCGCCTTCTCGAATTCTTCTTCTTCTATATAGGATTTCAGCTGCTGTTTAAGAGCATCAATTTGTCTTTGCAACTGAATCCCTCCACCGATTCTCTCTGGAAGTTTTCCTGCATGTGTGTGATTGCCACTATGAACACGCTTTAAAATCGGGTCAAGCTTTGACTCAAAGCTTTTGTAACAATGAGCACAACCAAAGCGCCCTACCCGAGTAAACTGTTCATACGTCATTTCACATTTATCACACACAAGTTCAGTACCCACTTGGGCTGTATCTTGTTCTGCTTGTACTGGCTGATCAAAGTGTAATAGTCCGGATAATAATTGGTGAATCGAAAAACTATTTGTTCCTGGGAATTGCTCTCCCTTTTCCTTTGCGCATTGCTCACAAATATGAAATTCCGTTTTCTCACCATTAATGATTTTCGTGAAATGTAAGCTCGCTTGCCTTTGGTTACATTCCTGACAAATCATTCCACTTCCTCCTTTCTATTAGAAAACTTGGCTTATCACCAAGTCACTATAATGGTGAAAGCCTTAGTCTTTTTTATTCGTTCAGAAAGTTACCATGATTTTTATACTTTCTGATTAGTTTACAAAAGCTCTTTATATTTTAGTGTTTTTAGCATCGCTTTTAAAATATTTGCCCTAACTTCATCACGATGTGAAACGTGAGCTTGATACAATGTTCTGTCAACTGCACTAATCATCAAAGTGGCTTCTCTCTTTGTTATCGCTTCTTCCTCAAACAAGCGTATAATGATATTCTCCGCTGTATGCTGGTCAATATGATGACCAACTATTTGAATCATTTGGTCAAATAAATCAAGATGATCATGGGGACTAACCTTCATAATGCGGATATATCCTCCACCACCTCGCTTGCTCTCAACAAGATACCCTTTTTCAACCGTAAATCTCGTTCGAATCACATAATTGATTTGAGATGGTACACATTGAAACTTCTTGGCAATCTCACTTCGCTTAATTTCAAGTAAATCATCTTCACTTTTTTTAATCGTTGCTTTTAAGTAGTCTTCAATAATATCAGATATATTTCTCAAGTTTTGTCCCCCTCTCCTTATTTGACTTTGACTATCTTTGACTTTAAAAGTATTATAATCTCTGTTTTATAAAAGTGCAAGATATCTGCTTTCACTAGTATAGCCATTCTCTTTTAATTGATAACCTTACTTATATTTTTCTTTGCTTATTCCTTTTAACTCATCACAATTATGATCCTAGCGGTTTTACGAAGATACTTTTGTCTTAGTCGCGTTATTAGATCATACTTTTTTTAGCATTCCCTAGCCTCAATCGAGTAGGGAGGGATTGACCAACCCCTTCCTACTCGATTTAAAAACATGCTTTATGTCATTCCTTTTATTATATATGTGATAGAACACCTTTTAAGTTTTGTAAGTTGTATGTAGGCTTAAAGGTAAGGTCTAAAGGAACTTGGTTTTGTCGATTTGACCATGCACAAGGTATCCCAGAAGAAATGGCTCCTAGAATATCTATAGTAGAACCAGCAACATGTAGCAATTCCGTTTTTTCAATGCCGACATGCTCATAAGCGAAGTCGTATACTTTTGGACTTGGCTTATAACAACCGATTTGTTCAGCTGAAAAAATATAGTCAAATGATACTCCAAAATGTTCTTCCAATTCAGTTAAGATTTCATGATCACCATTAGACAGCATTCCTATTAAATAGCCTCTTTCTTTTACTTCTTGCACAACTTCTTTTGCTTCATCCCAGAAATTAATTCTTCTCCAACCAGCAACCAACGTTTCTTTATCTGCTTTAGCTAAATGAACGTTATTTATATGTAATGTATGATCTAATGTTCTTCTCGTGACTTCTTCAAAGCTCATAAAACTTCTTTCCAAAGAGTTATGCACGATCATATACTCATATTGTTTGCTTCTCCATGTTTGAAAAAATAAGTTCGCATCTTTACCATCGAGTTCTTTTACACTTTTTAGCAAAGGTATAAATGTTCCTTGAATATCTCCTAGAGCACTAAAAACATCGAAAGTAATAAGTCGATATTGCATTTTTTTCTCTCCCTTTATGAATTCTATGAATCACGATAAGCTATAAGCTAATTTCTTTTATCTTATCATATTATTTTTAAAATTTCGAATTCTGCTGAAGGAAGAATTTCTTACTATTTGAGAATGATTGTAGCCTTTTTTTGAATGGATGGAGAAAGATACTTATGTATTGACTACTAGTTGAATAAATGAGGCAATAAGGTCTCAATCAGTCGAATTTAGTGAATATTAGCTTTCCAGTTTTGCTAAGATGAGTAGAATCGATTTTATTTTATATCGTACTAGGGTATATAAACCTTTAACAATGTTAGAAATATCTAACTTGAATAATCATGAAATAGGTACATAAGAACATATCGGCCTTATTAACATTAACGATTCTAAGGAAATTTTTTTAAAATTTATTTAGGTTTTATGAAAGTGATAATTTATAACACAATTTATAAGGGGGATTAACAAAGAATGATTATTCGTGAGAGCGAAAATGAATTTATCATGATTAAACAGCATGACCATGCCTTTTTATCAGGAGAAATTGCTACACAGGTCAAAAAGAATGTTTTTAAGTCCGATGATTATATTGATGAAGTCATAAAAGCAGCCTACGAACACGATCGTGGGTGGATCGCTTTGGATGAAACGCCACTTTGGAATGATAAAGAGAATATTCCTTATTCTTTTCAGGACTACCCATTGGAATTGAAATTAGCATTTTATAAAAAAGGCTTAGATGAATTAGAACGAGTAAGTCCGTATGCAGCCTTATTATGTAGTTTTCATTTTTCCTCATTCTTTCCAAGTCCTAGTGATACATCTAGCATTCAGTTTGTTAAGGAGGAATTGAAAAGGCAAACCTCGATACAAAAACAGATAGACTTAGAACCTAATCTTCTTAATCAACATTTCCGTTGGCTACAATTTTGTGATGATCTTTCTTTATATATTTGCTTAAATGAACCTGGCGTGAAAAAGAAGAACGAACACCCATGGTTTGTGAACGGCTTTAGAAATACTGAAGTTTTTAGTTCAAGTAAGAAACCAATTGTTGCAGAATGGTTGAGTGATAAAACAATAAATGTTCAATCATTTCCATTTGAAAGCGAATTTACAGTAAACCTTACGTATAAATCGATTTCTAAAAATGACATTGATGAAGATGGCATTAATAACGCATTTGATAAAAGTCCATGGTTGGAGGAAGAGATCACTTTTGTTGGGCTTAATAATAAGAAATAAGAATGCATGTTGGTTGACGAAGAGAGACGTGCTCTTCTTTCAGAGGGATATAATGAGAGCTCGATGAAGCCCACTCTTGGCGCATAATTAGCTAATTGGTCTTGAGCAATTTTTTTCTACAAACTAAAAAGCACAACCCAATTGGATTGTGCTTTATCGCCCGGCAACGTCCTACTCTCACAGGGGGAAGCCCCCAACTACCATCGGCGCAGAAGAGCTTAACGACCGTGTTCGGCATGGGAACGGGTGTGGCCTCTTCGCTATCGCCACCAGACTTATGACTTGAATCGCTTCTATGCTAGCTTCGACGAGTAATCGCAGGAGCAGACAAGTATTTTATTTATCTGAAAGAATATTCTTCAAAACTAGATAGTGCGCAAGAAACATGTTGTCAAGAATTATTTGGTTAAGTCCTCGACCGATTAGTATCTGTCAGCTCCACGTGTCGCCACGCTTCCACCCCAGACCTATCAACCTCATCATCTCTAAGGGGTCTTACTGGATTAACTCCATGGGAAATCTCATCTTGAGGGGGGCTTCATGCTTAGATGCTTTCAGCACTTATCCCGTCCACACGTAGCTACCCAGCTATGCTCCTGGCGGAACAACTGGTACACCAGCGGTGTGTCCATCCCGGTCCTCTCGTACTAAGGACAGCTCCTCTCAAATTTCCTGCGCCCGCGACGGATAGGGACCGAACTGTCTCACGACGTTCTGAACCCAGCTCGCGTACCGCTTTAATGGGCGAACAGCCCAACCCTTGGGACCTACTACAGCCCCAGGATGCGATGAGCCGACATCGAGGTGCCAAACCTCCCCGTCGATGTGGACTCTTGGGGGAGATAAGCCTGTTATCCCCAGGGTAGCTTTTATCCGTTGAGCGATGGCCCTTCCATGCGGAACCACCGGATCACTAAGCCCGACTTTCGTCCCTGCTCGACTTGTAGGTCTCGCAGTCAAGCTCCCTTATGCCTTTGCACTCTACGAATGATTTCCAACCATTCTGAGGGAACCTTTGGGCGCCTCCGTTACTGTTTAGGAGGCGACCGCCCCAGTCAAACTGCCCACCTGACACTGTCCCCGAACCGGATCACGGCTCGAGGTTAGAATTTCAGCACAGTCAGGGTAGTATCCCACCGACGCCTCCACCGAAGCTGGCGCTCCGGTTTCCAAGGCTCCTACCTATCCTGTACAAGCTGTACCAAAATCCAATATCAGGCTACAGTAAAGCTCCATGGGGTCTTTCCGTCCTGTCGCGGGTAACCTGCATCTTCACAGGTACTATAATTTCACCGAGTCTCTCGTTGAGACAGTGCCCAAATCGTTACACCTTTCGTGCGGGTCGGAACTTACCCGACAAGGAATTTCGCTACCTTAGGACCGTTATAGTTACGGCCGCCGTTTACTGGGGCTTCAATTCAGAGCTTCGCCTTACGGCATAACCCCTCCTCTTAACCTTCCAGCACCGGGCAGGCGTCAGCCCCTATACTTCGCCTTGCGGCTTCGCAGAGACCTGTGTTTTTGCTAAACAGTCGCTTGGGCCTTTTCACTGCGGCTCTCTCGGGCTTGCACCCTAATAGAGCACCCCTTCTCCCGAAGTTACGGGGTCATTTTGCCGAGTTCCTTAACGAGAGTTCTCCCGCGCACCTTAGAATTCTCTCCTCGCCTACCTGTGTCGGTTTGCGGTACGGGCACCTCTCACCTCGCTAGAGGCTTTTCTTGGCAGTGTGGAATCAGGAACTTCGGTACTATGATTTCCCTCGCCATCACAGCTCAGCCTTATATGAGAAGCGGATTTGCCTACTTCTCAGCCTAACTGCTTGGACGCGCATATCCATCAGCGCGCTTACCCTATCCTCCTGCGTCCCCCCATTGCTCAAACGGTGAGGAGGTGGTACAGGAATATCAACCTGTTGTCCATCGCCTACGCCTTTCGGCCTCGGCTTAGGTCCCGACTAACCCTGAGCGGACGAGCCTTCCTCAGGAAACCTTAGGCATTCGGTGGAGGGGATTCTCACCCCTCTTTTCGCTACTCATACCGGCATTCTCACTTCTAAGCGCTCCACCAGTCCTTACGGTCTGACTTCAACGCCCTTAGAACGCTCTCCTACCACTGACACCATAAGGTGTCAATCCACAGCTTCGGTGATACGTTTAGCCCCGGTACATTTTCGGCGCAGAGTCACTCGACCAGTGAGCTATTACGCACTCTTTAAATGGTGGCTGCTTCTAAGCCAACATCCTGGTTGTCTAAGCAACTCCACATCCTTTTCCACTTAACGTATACTTTGGGACCTTAGCTGGTGGTCTGGGCTGTTTCCCTCTTGACTACGGATCTTATCACTCGCAGTCTGACTCCCGAGGATAAGTCTTTGGCATTCGGAGTTTGACTGAATTCGGTAACCCGGTGGGGGCCCCTAGTCCAATCAGTGCTCTACCTCCAAGACTCTCACCTCGAGGCTAGCCCTAAAGCTATTTCGGAGAGAACCAGCTATCTCCAAGTTCGATTGGAATTTCTCCGCTACCCACACCTCATCCCCGCACTTTTCAACGTGCGTGGGTTCGGGCCTCCATTCAGTGTTACCTGAACTTCACCCTGGACATGGGTAGATCACCTGGTTTCGGGTCTACGACCACATACTCATTCGCCCTATTCAGACTCGCTTTCGCTGCGGCTCCGTCTCTATCAGCTTAACCTTGCACGAAATCGTAACTCGCCGGTTCATTCTACAAAAGGCACGCCATCACCCATTAACGGGCTCTGACTACTTGTAGGCACACGGTTTCAGGATCTCTTTCACTCCCCTTCCGGGGTGCTTTTCACCTTTCCCTCACGGTACTGGTTCACTATCGGTCACTAGGGAGTATTTAGCCTTGGGAGATGGTCCTCCCTGATTCCGACGGGATTTCACGTGTCCCGCCGTACTCAGGATCCACTCAGGAGGGAACGAAGTTTCAACTACAGGGTTTTTACCTTCTTTGACGGACCTTTCCAGATCGCTTCATCTACCCCGTTCCTTTGTAACTCCGTATAGAGTGTCCTACAACCCCAAGAGGCAAGCCTCTTGGTTTGGGCTGTTCCCGTTTCGCTCGCCGCTACTCAGGAAATCGCATTTGCTTTCTCTTCCTCCGGGTACTTAGATGTTTCAGTTCCCCGGGTCTGCCTTCTCATACCCTATGTATTCAGGTAAGGATACTGTCCCATTACGAACAGTGGGTTTCCCCATTCGGAAATCTCTCGGATCAAAGCTTACTTACAGCTCCCCGAAGCATATCGGTGTTAGTCCCGTCCTTCTTCGGCTCCTAGTGCCAAGGCATCCACCGTGCGCCCTTTCTAACTTAACCATTTGACTCAGATCACTTCGAATTCTTCGTCAGTTCGTCAGTCATGTACGTCAAATACGTCGATATCGCTCTTGTCAAACGACTTTATAAGTCGTTTTGAATTCTTGACGTTCTCGTTCATAAAACATAAGATTCCGATGAACTACATATGTTTCATTGCATTATCTAGTTTTCAAAGAACCAAAGTCAACAACTGATTCATCTTGGAATAGCTAGAATGTATATCCTGAATTCTCGATGAGAACGAGAGATTGCTCTCTCAAAACTGAACAAGACCAAAGCGTCAAACGACCGAAGTTGTCTGTCGACTAGAGTAAATATCCTTAGAAAGGAGGTGATCCAGCCGCACCTTCCGATACGGCTACCTTGTTACGACTTCACCCCAATCATCTGTCCCACCTTAGGCGGCTGGCTCCAAAAGGTTACCCCACCGACTTCGGGTGTTACAAACTCTCGTGGTGTGACGGGCGGTGTGTACAAGGCCCGGGAACGTATTCACCGCGGCATGCTGATCCGCGATTACTAGCGATTCCGGCTTCATGCAGGCGAGTTGCAGCCTGCAATCCGAACTGAGAATGGTTTTATGGGATTGGCTCCACCTCGCGGTTTTGCAGCCCTTTGTACCATCCATTGTAGCACGTGTGTAGCCCAGGTCATAAGGGGCATGATGATTTGACGTCATCCCCACCTTCCTCCGGTTTGTCACCGGCAGTCACCTTAGAGTGCCCAACTGAATGCTGGCAACTAAGATCAAGGGTTGCGCTCGTTGCGGGACTTAACCCAACATCTCACGACACGAGCTGACGACAACCATGCACCACCTGTCACTCTGTCCCCCGAAGGGGAAAGCCCTATCTCTAGGGTGGTCAGAGGATGTCAAGACCTGGTAAGGTTCTTCGCGTTGCTTCGAATTAAACCACATGCTCCACCGCTTGTGCGGGCCCCCGTCAATTCCTTTGAGTTTCAGCCTTGCGGCCGTACTCCCCAGGCGGAGTGCTTAATGCGTTAGCTGCAGCACTAAAGGGCGGAAACCCTCTAACACTTAGCACTCATCGTTTACGGCGTGGACTACCAGGGTATCTAATCCTGTTTGCTCCCCACGCTTTCGCGCCTCAGCGTCAGTTACAGACCAGAGAGTCGCCTTCGCCACTGGTGTTCCTCCACATCTCTACGCATTTCACCGCTACACGTGGAATTCCACTTTCCTCTTCTGCACTCAAGTCCCCCAGTTTCCAATGACCCTCCACGGTTGAGCCGTGGGCTTTCACATCAGACTTAAAAGACCGCCTGCGCGCGCTTTACGCCCAATAATTCCGGACAACGCTTGCCACCTACGTATTACCGCGGCTGCTGGCACGTAGTTAGCCGTGGCTTTCTGGTTAGGTACCGTCAAGGTACCGGCAGTTACTCGAACGGTACTTGTTCTTCCCTAACAACAGAGCTTTACGACCCGAAAACCTTCTTCACTCACGCGGCGTTGCTCCGTCAGACTTTCGTCCATTGCGGAAGATTCCCTACTGCTGCCTCCCGTAGGAGTCTGGGCCGTGTCTCAGTCCCAGTGTGGCCGATCACCCTCTCAGGTCGGCTACGCATCGTCGCCTTGGTGAGCCGTTACCTCACCAACTAGCTAATGCGCCGCGGGCCCATCTGTAAGTGACAGCCGAAGCCATCTTTCAACCTTCGCTCCATGAGGACAAAGAGATTATCCGGTATTAGCTCCGGTTTCCCGGAGTTATCCCAGTCTTACAGGCAGGTTGCCCACGTGTTACTCACCCGTCCGCCGCTAACCTCTGGGAGCAAGCTCCCATTGATTCGCTCGACTTGCATGTATTAGGCACGCCGCCAGCGTTCGTCCTGAGCCAGGATCAAACTCTCCATAAAAGTGTTTGATTAGCTCATACATGTATTGCTAACGATACTTCTTAAAATTGACGAGATATCATGTATCTTTATTTCGCTTGGCTTTTGTTCAGTTTTCAAAGAACACTGTGTCGCTTAATGGCGACTTGATTATCTTATCAAATTACTAATTAACTTGTCAAGATTTTTTTGGTGGAGCCTAGCGGGATCGAACCGCTGACCTCCTGCGTGCAAGGCAGGCGCTCTCCCAGCTGAGCTAAGGCCCCATAATATAAATGGTCGGGAAGACAGGATTCGAACCTGCGACCCCTTGGTCCCAAACCAAGTGCTCTACCAAGCTGAGCTACTTCCCGTTATAAATATAATGGCGCGCCCGAGAGGAGTCGAACCCCTAACCTTCTGATTCGTAGTCAGACGCTCTATCCAATTGAGCTACGGGCGCATATATAATTATTAATTAAATGGTGCCGAGGACCGGAATCGAACCGGTACGGTAGTCACCTACCGCAGGATTTTAAGTCCTGTGCGTCTGCCAGTTCCGCCACCCCGGCACATAATAAATATATGGAGCGGAAGACGGGATTCGAACCCGCGACCCCCACCTTGGCAAGGTGGTGTTCTACCACTGAACTACTTCCGCATTATAAAATGCGGGTGAAGGGACTTGAACCCCCACGCCTTAGGCGCTAGATCCTAAGTCTAGTGCGTCTGCCAATTCCGCCACACCCGCAATATAAAAATGGTGAGCCATGAAGGATTCGAACCTTCGACCCTCTGATTAAAAGTCAGATGCTCTACCAACTGAGCTAATGGCTCTATATAAAATGGTGCCGGCGAGAGGACTTGAACCCCCAACCTACTGATTACAAGTCAGTTGCTCTACCAATTGAGCTACACCGGCAAAAATAAATGGTGGAGGATGACGGGATCGAACCGCCGACCCTCTGCTTGTAAGGCAGATGCTCTCCCAGCTGAGCTAATCCTCCATATAAATATCGCCTGGCAACGTCCTACTCTCACAGGGGGAAACCCCCAACTACCATCGGCGCTGAAGAGCTTAACTTCCGTGTTCGGTATGGGAACGGGTGTGACCTCTTCGCCATCGTCACCAGACTATATTCATTGAAGAAGATTATTATAATTTTTAAGAATTATGAATGAAGAAATTTATTCCTTCAAAACTAGATAACAGTTCAGCATATCAATGATCAAGAATATATTTGGTTAAGTCCTCGATCGATTAGTATCAGTCAGCTCCACATGTCGCCACGCTTCCACCTCTGACCTATCAACCTGATCATCTTTCAGGGATCTTACTAGCTTGACGCTATGGGAAATCTCATCTTGAGGGGGGCTTCATGCTTAGATGCTTTCAGCACTTATCCCGTCCGCACATAGCTACCCAGCGATGCCCTTGGCAGAACAACTGGTACACCAGCGGTGTGTCCATCCCGGTCCTCTCGTACTAAGGACAGCTCCTCTCAAATTTCCTGCGCCCACGACGGATAGGGACCGAACTGTCTCACGACGTTCTGAACCCAGCTCGCGTACCGCTTTAATGGGCGAACAGCCCAACCCTTGGGACCGACTACAGCCCCAGGATGCGATGAGCCGACATCGAGGTGCCAAACCTCCCCGTCGATGTGGACTCTTGGGGGAGATAAGCCTGTTATCCCCGGGGTAGCTTTTATCCGTTGAGCGATGGCCCTTCCATGCGGAACCACCGGATCACTAAGCCCGACTTTCGTCCCTGCTCGACTTGTAGGTCTCGCAGTCAAGCTCCCTTGTGCCTTTACACTCTACGAATGATTTCCAACCATTCTGAGGGAACCTTTGGGCGCCTCCGTTACTCTTTAGGAGGCGACCGCCCCAGTCAAACTGCCCACCTGACACTGTCTCCCACCCCGATCAGGGGCTGCGGGTTAGAATTTCAATACAGCCAGGGTAGTATCCCACCGACGCCTCCACCGAAGCTGGCGCTCCGGCTTCTCAGGCTCCTACCTATCCTGTACAAGCTGTACCAAAATTCAATATCAGGCTACAGTAAAGCTCCACGGGGTCTTTCCGTCCTGTCGCGGGTAACCTGCATCTTCACAGGTACTATAATTTCACCGAGTCTCTCGTTGAGACAGTGCCCAGATCGTTACACCTTTCGTGCGGGTCGGAACTTACCCGACAAGGAATTTCGCTACCTTAGGACCGTTATAGTTACGGCCGCCGTTTACTGGGGCTTCAATTCAGAGCTTCGCTTGCGCTAACCCCTCCTCTTAACCTTCCAGCACCGGGCAGGCGTCAGCCCCTATACTTCGCCTTGCGGCTTCGCAGAGACCTGTGTTTTTGCTAAACAGTCGCCTGGGCCTATTCACTGCGGCTCTCTCGGGCTATTCACCCTAATAGAGCACCCCTTCTCCCGAAGTTACGGGGTCATTTTGCCGAGTTCCTTAACGAGAGTTCTCTCGCTCACCTTAGGATTCTCTCCTCGCCTACCTGTGTCGGTTTGCGGTACGGGCACCTCTCACCTCGCTAGAGGCTTTTCTTGGCAGTGTGGAATCAGGAACTTCGGTACTATATTTCCCTCGCCATCACAGCTCAGCCTTCATGAGAAGCGGATTTGCCTACTTCTCAGCCTAACTGCTTGGACGCGCATATCCAACAGCGCGCTTACCCTATCCTTCTGCGTCCCCCCATTGCTCAAACGGTGAGGAGGTGGTACAGGAATATCAACCTGTTGTCCATCGCCTACGCCTTTCGGCCTCGGCTTAGGTCCCGACTAACCCTGAGCGGACGAGCCTTCCTCAGGAAACCTTAGGCATTCGGTGGACGGGATTCTCACCCGTCTTTCGCTACTCATACCGGCATTCTCACTTCTAAGCGCTCCACCAGTCCTTCCGGTCTGACTTCACCGCCCTTAGAACGCTCTCCTACCACTGACACCATACGATGTCAATCCACAGCTTCGGTGATACGTTTAGCCCCGGTACATTTTCGGCGCAGAGTCACTCGACCAGTGAGCTATTACGCACTCTTTAAATGGTGGCTGCTTCTAAGCCAACATCCTGGTTGTCTAAGCAACTCCACATCCTTTTCCACTTAACGTATACTTTGGGACCTTAGCTGGTGGTCTGGGCTGTTTCCCTCTTGACTACGGATCTTATCACTCGCAGTCTGACTCCCAAGGATAAGTCTTTGGCATTCGGAGTTTGACTGAATTCGGTAACCCGATGAGGGCCCCTAGTCCAATCAGTGCTCTACCTCCAAGACTCTCACCTCGAGGCTAGCCCTAAAGCTATTTCGGAGAGAACCAGCTATCTCCAAGTTCGATTGGAATTTCTCCGCTACCCACACCTCATCCCCGCACTTTTCAACGTGCGTGGGTTCGGGCCTCCATTCAGTGTTACCTGAACTTCACCCTGGACATGGGTAGATCACCTGGTTTCGGGTCTACGACCACATACTCATTCGCCCTATTCAGACTCGCTTTCGCTGCGGCTCCGTCTTTCAACTTAACCTTGCACGAAATCGTAACTCGCCGGTTCATTCTACAAAAGGCACGCCATCACCCATTAACGGGCTCCGACTACTTGTAGGCACACGGTTTCAGGATCTCTTTCACTCCCCTTCCGGGGTGCTTTTCACCTTTCCCTCACGGTACTGGTTCACTATCGGTCACTAGGGAGTATTTAGCCTTGGGAGATGGTCCTCCCTGCTTCCGACGGGATTTCACGTGTCCCGCCGTACTCAGGATCCACTCGGAGGGAACGAAGTTTCAACTACAGGGTTGTTACCTTCTTTGACGGACCTTTCCAGATCGCTTCATTTACGCTCGTTCCTTTGTAACTCCGTATGAGAGTGTCCTACAACCCCAAGAGGCAAGCCTCTTGGTTTGGGCTGTTTCCGTTTCGCTCGCCGCTACTCAGGAAATCGCATTTGCTTTCTCTTCCTCCGGGTACTTAGATGTTTCAGTTCCCCGGGTCTGCCTCTCATACCCTATGTATTCAGATAAAGATACTATTCCATTACGAATAGTGGGTTTCCCCATTCGGAAATCTTCGGATCAAAGCTTACTTACAGCTCCCCGAAGCATATCGGTGTTAGTCCCGTCCTTCTTCGGCTCCTAGTGCCAAGGCATCCACCGTGCGCCCTTTCTAACTTAACCATTTTGACTACAGATCACTTCGAATTTCTTCGTCAACTTCGTTGCTCTCAGTATCTCACGTACTGAATGTACGCTCCGAGTCTTCTCACAACTTGCTTCCTCGAACTTCTCGGTTCTCTTTGTCAAAAACGATCATTATATAAGGTCGTTTTGAATTCTTGACGTTCGTTCGATCTTCTCTTATAAAGACATAAGATTCCGATGAACTACTAATGTTTCATCTTGCATTATCTAGTTTTCAAAGAACAACGTTATGGAAAGAACATGAATTCCTTCTGAGAGAATTGAATCTCTCAAAACTAAACAAAACAAGCGTCAATACTGACCGAAGTCATATAGTCGACTACGAGTAAATACTCCTTAGAAAGGAGGTGATCCAGCCGCACCTTCCGATACGGCTACCTTGTTACGACTTCACCCCAATCATCTGTCCCACCTTAGGCGGCTGGCTCCTAACGGTTACCCCACCGACTTCGGGTGTTACAAACTCTCGTGGTGTGACGGGCGGTGTGTACAAGGCCCGGGAACGTATTCACCGCGGCATGCTGATCCGCGATTACTAGCGATTCCGGCTTCATGTAGGCGAGTTGCAGCCTACAATCCGAACTGAGAATGGCTTTATGGGATTGGCTCAACCTCGCGGTTTTGCAGCCCTTTGTACCATCCATTGTAGCACGTGTGTAGCCCAGGTCATAAGGGGCATGATGATTTGACGTCATCCCCACCT
This sequence comes from uncultured Bacillaceae bacterium, assembly GCA_963838465.1. Lineage (GTDB taxonomy): Bacteria > Bacillota > Bacilli > Bacillales > Bacillaceae_D > Halalkalibacter. The sequence goes on along the minus strand of CAWIQZ010000006.1, from coordinate 61,443 downwards.
TCCTCCGGTTTGTCACCGGCAGTCACCTTAGAGTGCCCAACTGAATGCTGGCAACTAAGATCAAGGGTTGCGCTCGTTGCGGGACTTAACCCAACATCTCACGACACGAGCTGACGACAACCATGCACCACCTGTCACTCTGTCCCCCGAAGGGGAAAGCCCTATCTCTAGGGTTGTCAGAGGATGTCAAGACCTGGTAAGGTTCTTCGCGTTGCTTCGAATTAAACCACATGCTCCACCGCTTGTGCGGGCCCCCGTCAATTCCTTTGAGTTTCAGCCTTGCGGCCGTACTCCCCAGGCGGAGTGCTTAATGCGTTAACTGCAGCACTAAAGGGCGTCGAAACCCTCTAACACTTAGCACTCATCGTTTACGGCGTGGACTACCAGGGTATCTAATCCTGTTTGCTCCCCACGCTTTCGCGCCTCAGCGTCAGTTACAGACCAGAGAGTCGCCTTCGCCACTGGTGTTCCTCCACATCTCTACGCATTTCACCGCTACACGTGGAATTCCACTCTCCTCTTCTGCACTCAAGTCCCCCAGTTTCCAATGACCCTCCACGGTTGAGCCGGGGGCTTTCACATCAGACTTAAAAGACCGCCTGCGCGCGCTTTACGCCCAATAATTCCGGACAACGCTTGCCACCTACGTATTACCGCGGCTGCTGGCACGTAGTTAGCCGTGGCTTTCTGGTTAGGTACCGTCAAGGTACCGACCTATTCGAACGGTACTTGTTCTTCCCTAACAACAGAGCTTTACGACCCGAAGGCCTTCATCACTCACGCGGCGTTGCTCCGTCAGACTTTCGTCCATTGCGGAAGATTCCCTACTGCTGCCTCCCGTAGGAGTCTGGGCCGTGTCTCAGTCCCAGTGTGGCCGATCACCCTCTCAGGTCGGCTACGCATCGTCGCCTTGGTGAGCCGTTACCTCACCAACTAGCTAATGCGCCGCGGGCCCATCCTGTAGTGATAGCCGAAGCCATCTTTTAGCCTTCCTCCATGAGGAGAAAGGGATTATCCGGTATTAGCTCCGGTTTCTCGATGTTATCCCAGTCTACAGGGCAGGTTGCCCACGTGTTACTCACCCGTCCGCCGCTAATCTCTGGGAGCAAGCTCCCTTTGATTCGCTCGACTTGCATGTATTAGGCACGCCGCCAGCGTTCGTCCTGAGCCAGGATCAAACTCTCCATAAAAGTGTTTGATATGCTCAACATGTATCGCTAACGATACTTCTTAAAAATTGACGAGATATCATGTATCTCTATTTCGCTTGGCTTTTGTTCAGTTTTCAAAGAACTCTGTGTCGCTTAATGGCGACTTTCATATCATAACAAATCTTCTAAAAGCTTGTCAATAACATTTTTTTATTTTGTTTAATCTGTCTTAGCGACAAGAAATAATATACCATCTCAAATAATCAATTACAAGTATTTTTTAAAAAGTTTTTCGTAAATATTTATTTATCATGGAATAAACGTTAGTAAAGAGGGTCACTCAAATCTCAAAAGTCCATATATAGACGAGCGCAGATTAGTTTTTTCAATTACCAAACCGTGCAGTGATCAAATTTTATCAGCAACCCTCTTCAATAACGAAATGATCTTATTCTCCTTGCTCGCGATGTCTCATCTGCGGAAATAACAAGACATCTCTAATAGAAGGTGAGTTCGTCAATAGCATAACTAAACGATCAATTCCAATTCCTAAACCACCAGTTGGAGGCATTCCGTATTCAAGTGCTTCAACAAAATCCTCATCCATCATCTGCGCTTCATCATCACCTTGCTCACGTTCTATAAGCTGCTGTTCAAAACGTTGACGTTGATCAATCGGATCATTTAATTCCGTAAAGGCATTTGCATGCTCACGTCCGACAATAAATAATTCAAAACGATCTGTAAAACGCTCATCTTCAGCATTCTTCTTCGCAAGCGGAGAAATCGCGACTGGATGCCCATAAATGAATGTAGGTTGAATAAGCTCTTCTTCAACCATATGTTCAAAGAACTCATTGACAACATGCCCGTATGTCATGGTCTCTTTAACTGGCACATTATGTTCTTTGGCAAGCTGACGAGCTTCTTCATCACTCATCTCTTTCCAGAAGTCCACACCTGTTTTCTCTTTGATTGCATCAACCATATGGAGTCTTTTCCACTTCGGCTCTAGATCAATCTCATATTCACCATATGTAACTTTTGTTGTACCTAGGACTTCTTTAGCAATATGAGCAACTAATTGTTCTGTTAACTCCATAATGTCATGATAATCAGCATAAGCTTCATATAGCTCAATCATCGTAAATTCAGGGTTATGACGAGTTGATACACCTTCATTACGGAATACGCGTCCAATTTCATATACTTTTTCTAAACCACCAACGATTAGACGTTTTAAATGTAATTCAATTGCAATACGCATATAAAGAGTCATATCTAAGGCATTATGATGGGTAATAAACGGACGAGCAGATGCTCCTCCTGCAATGGAATGCATTGTCGGCGTTTCCACTTCTAGATATCCTTTATAATCTAAATAACGACGCATTGATTGTATAATTTTACTGCGGAGAATAAAGGTGTTACGTACTTCAGGGTTCATAATTAAATCTACATAACGCTGACGATAACGCTGTTCAATATCCTTTAATCCATGGAATTTATCCGGAAATGGTCGTAATGATTTCGAAAGCAATTGGAAATCTGTTACTTTAACTGATAACTCACCAACTTTTGTTTTGAATGCCGTTCCAGTTACACCAACAATATCACCAATATCAATCGTATTGAATAAATCATATTGCTCTTCTCCTACTGCATCTTGACGAACATAGATTTGCACTTGTCCTGTTAAATCTTGAATATGAGCAAATCCCGCTTTTCCTTTTCCACGCTTCGTCATAATACGCCCAGCAAGCGTCACTTGCTGACCTTCTCGTCTAACTCTTCTTTCGATTGCTCAGCAAAAGTTCATTCATAGAACTAGCTGTATGGGAGCGTTCAAAACGTTCTCCGAATGGGTCTTGTCCTTGTTCTTGCAATTGATTCAATTTTTCTCTACGCACTGCCAACAAATCATTTAACTCGAGCTCCTGACTCATTTTGCCTATCATCTCCTCTATTTAATAAATTTCTTATTCTAGTCGTCTGCTCTTCGTTATTTATGCAGAAAAACTGCCAGCGATACACACTGGCAGTATACTTATCACACAGGAATTATAGTGAACTAGCAGAAAAAAGTCAAACGACACTTGCTTCTTCAGCCATGCGAGCTTCTACTTCATCAATGTATGCATATAATGAATTCGCGACGTCATCTCTTGTCTCAAAGCTGTTAATTTTATCACGGATTCGTCCATTTCCACGCATCCCTTTTAAATACCACGCTGCATGTTTTCGCATTTCACGCACCGCAACATTCTCCCCTTTTAAATCAATCAGACGATCAAGGTGAATCATACATACATCGATTTTTTCACGAGGATTCGGTGCAGGCGTAAGCTCGCCTGTTTCAAGATATTGAATCGTTTGATATATCATCCATGGGTTTCCAAGTGCTGCACGGCCAATCATGACCCCATCAACTCCAACCTCATCAAGCATCCTACGTGCCTCTTGAGGAGTTGTCACATCACCATTTCCAATGACAGGAATATTCACAGCTTGTTTCACTTCTTTAATAATATTCCAATCCGCCTTACCTTCGTACATTTGTACACGAGTACGACCATGTACAGCAACCGCACTACCGCCTGCACGTTCTACTGCACGTGCATTTTCAACCGCATAAATATGATCAGAATCCCAACCAATACGCATTTTAACCGTTACAGGCTTATCAACCGCATCAACTACCGCTGCAACCATTTCATAAATTTTATTAGGGTCTAATAACCATTTTGCCCCCGCATCACATTTCGTGATTTTCGGAACAGGACAACCCATATTAATATCAATGATATCTGCATTCGTATTCTTATCAACAAATTTCGCCGCTTCTACAAGCGTTTCTTTTTCGCCACCGAAAATTTGCAGACTTAAAGGCTTTTCTCGCTCATCTACATAAAGCATGCTCAGTGACTTTTCATTTTTATGCAAAATCGCTTTGTCACTTACCATTTCTGCACAAACTAGACCAGCACCAAATTCTTTCGCAATTAAACGAAACGCCGGGTTACAAACTCCAGCCATTGGCGCTAGGACTACTTGGTTCTTCATTTCAATATTGCCAATCTTAAGCACTTCACATCACCTCCAAGTGATCATTTCTTATTTAGATAATAGCTCAGATTTCGAGATATTTAGCACATTAGACATTCTATCTAGCATGAGCTCATCCGGAAGACGCTGACCTCTTTCAACCTCTCCTAGCACCGAGACAGACATTCCTATTTCCTTTGCGAAATTCTTCTTGTGTGTATCCTTTTAGCTTTCTGTATGCCCGGATTCGTCTACCGCTATTCTTCGGATTCCATAGCATTACCCCTTCTTTATCAAGTAGCTCGTCATATACTTCCTTAATTGATTGACCACGCTGCTCTACATATAAAGTTGGTTCAAGCTCTATTAAAGGAACGATCACAAATGCTCGCTCCCACATACGCGGATGAGGAATTGATAAGTTCTCCATCTCCATATTTTCTTGATCAAATAGTAGAATGTCAAGATCTATTGTCCGCGGTCCCCATCTCACATCCCTCTTCCGTCCACACTCCCGCTCGATTGATTGCGTTACTTCCAATAATTCTCTAGGATTAAATGAGGTTTGAACATGGATTACCATATTTAAAAATGACTGTTGGTCGACATAACCGACTGGCTCTGTCTCATAGATCGATGAGCGCTTGATAACTCGAATATCGTTATGATCATTCATCAAAGCAATTGCTTGCTCTAAATAACTAGCTCGATCACCGATATTAGAACCAAGTGCAATAAAAGCATGATGATTCATTAGCGCGACCTCGTTATTTCTACCGCAACAGACTTGTAATGTCCAGGAATCGGAGGATCAGGCTTGATGACTTTTATTGTACAAGCTTGCAAGCGTTCATAAGCAGCCAAAAGCTCAGATGCAATCTTTTCAGCCACTGTTTCAACAAGCTTATATGGTTTTCCTTCAACGATATTCTGCACGCGTTTATACACGTCCCCATAATCGATCGATTCATCAATGTTATCAGAGCTGCTCGCTTTTGTTAAATCAAGCTCTAGTGTTATATCCACTTGAAAACGTTGTCCGAGTTTCTTTTCCTCGCTAAATACACCATGATAGCCATAAAAAGCTAATGCATTCATATAAATTTTATCCATTTTTGCTCGCTCCCTTCATCATTAATGCATCCATCATTTTCGCCATTCGGCTAATCTCAAGCACATCATGAACACGCATGATCTGGCACCCTTTCATAATACCGTAGCAAACTGTTGCCCCTGTTCCTTCCACACGCTCTCCAACAGGGAGATTCAATGTCTTTGCAATAATTGATTTTCTCGATGTTCCGAGGAGAACGGGGTAACCCATCTCAACAAACACATCCAAATTTCGCATCACTTCAAGATTCTCTTCATGGGATTTCGCAAAGCCGATACCTGGATCGAGGATGATATTCTCACGTTTTACACCCATGCTCTGTGCAAATGGCGATACTTTCGTTTAAATCTGCGATCATATCTTGAATTAAATTTGCATATACTGGTTCTCGGCGATTATGCATCAAAATGATCGGAACCTGGTAATCACTAGCGACTTTCGCCATCTCTTTGTCCCATTTCGCTCCCCAAACGTCATTTATAATCGTAGCACCTGCTTCAATCGCTTGTTTTGCGACTTCAGCTTTGTACGTATCAATCGAAATCGGGACATTGACAGCTTCAGCTATCGCCTTGATCATCGGAATCACACGACGAAGCTCTTCCTCTTGTTTGATCTTAATCGCACTTGGGCCTCGTTGATTCTCCACCAATGTCTATGATATCAGCTCCAGCATCGACTAATTCACGCGCATGTTTGACAGCTGCTTTTACTTCAGCAAATTCTCCTCCATCCGAGAAAGAATCTGGTGTGACATTGACAATCCCCATAATAAGTGTGCGGTCATGAACGGACCGAAGAACATCGTTTCGTTTCTCTCGAATTGAATTCATTGTCCGCCTCCTTGAAGTTCATTTCTACTCCATAACCGCTGACGATAACGGTCAAACTCTTTTGATAGGTTTGCTATTAGCTCATTCTCGCCATCATATTTTTTTTCGTTACAGCTGCTCAGAGGAACTATTTCTTGAATCGAGTTTGTCACAAAGGCAGCATCGGCTGATAATAATTCCTCAGCCTTGTACAAACCAATTTGTGTCGAAACTCCTTGCTGTTTTAGTAAAGTTAAAACAAATTGTCTTGTAATACCATCTAATATTCCCGTCTCAATCGCAGGTGTATAGACAGTATTATTTTTTATCCAAAATACATTAGAAACAATTCCTTCTGCTACATAGCCCGATTCATTTAAGAAGATCCCTTCCGTATTTGCCACTGCACCTAGTTCACGCTTCGCTAGCACATTGTTCAAATAATGATGCGACTTTAAACGGACATTTCCTTCTGGTGTATTTCGTTTAAGCGAAAGAATGATCGCGTCTTTTGCTAGATTTAACTGCTCAGGAAGTGGCTTCATGTAAATAATTGTCGTCGGCTCCGGATAAGTACCTGTATAAAGTCCAAGCTCATGCGGTCCGGCTGATACATTCCAACGAACATACGCATTTTTTAACTTATTCACTTCAAGTAAGTCTTGAATGATCGTTAACGCCTGATCCCGTTTCATCGACCATTCAATTCCAAGTGACTTTAGTCCATCATCCAAACGGCGAAAATGATCATCCAACAAAAATGGATGACCATCCTCAACACGAAATGTTTCAAACAGACCTAGGCCATACATATAACCATGATCAAAGGCAGAGATTTTTGCCTGCTCTGCGCTGACAATTGAACCATTTACATAGACGAACACACGGAATTCTCCTTCCGATACGTTTCAACAAAATTTCTAAGTAGTTGCTTACCCTCAACAGTCATAATCGATTCCGGATGAAACTGAACACCTTCAATCGGAAGCTCCTTGTGACGAATCGCCATGATTTCTCCTTCTTCTGTTTCTGCAGAAATTTCAAAGCAATCAGGAAGCGTTTCTCGTTTCACAATAAGCGAATGATACCGAGTTGCCGTAAACGGTGTCGGAAGTCCTTTAAAAATCGTTCGCTGATCATGCTTCATCTCAGATGTCTTTCCATGCATCAAACGTTCCGCGCGAATCACATCGCCACCAAATACTTGAGCAATCGATTGGTGTCCAAGACAGACACCAAAAATCGGAATTTTCCCAGCGAAATATCGAATCGATTCAAGGCTAATTCCCGCTTCATTCGGGCTTCTCGGTCCAGGCGATATCATTAAGTAATCTGGATTTAGCTGTTCAATTTCTTCGATCGTGATTTGGTCATTGCGACGAACAACTAGCTCGTGCCCCATTTCACCTAAATATTGGACAAGGTTATACGTAAATGAATCATAGTTATCAATCATTAGTATCATATTCTTTTCCTCCTCAGCTCATCTGTACTTGTCTTCTCAACTCTTCTTCACTAAGCTCAAGCGCACGCCATAGTGCCCTTGCCTTCTTTAATGATTCTTTATATTCGTTTTTCGGCTCTGAATCAATGACAATTCCTGCTCCAGCTTGCACATGGGCTTTGCCATCCTTACAAAGCATCGTCCGAATTGTAATATTTAATTCCATGTTCTCATCAAAGCCAATCCAACCAATCGAACCAGTATAAATACCTCTTCGAACGGGTTCCAGTTCTTCAATGATTTCCATTGTTCTCACTTTAGGCGCACCTGTGATTGTCCCGCCAGGAAAAGTCGCACGAATCACATCATACAGATCGTATTGCGAGGCTAAACTCCCCTTTACATTTGAAACGATATGCATAACGTGGGAGTACTTTTCAATCACCATTAGCTCATCTACCTCTACTGTGCCATAAGTTGATACTCGCCCCAAATCATTTCTCTCTAAATCAACAAGCATCACATGTTCCGCTCGTTCTTTCTCATTATCAATTAAACTAGCAGCAAGTAATGCATCTTCCTCATCATTTTTCCCACGCGAGCGCGTTCCGGCAATTGGTCTCGTACTTAGCTCCTGACCATTTTTCTTGACGAGTAATTCAGGTGAGGCACTGACAATTTGAAAATCCGGTGCTTGAATATAGCTCATATACGGTGATGGATTTAACGTACGAAGCGTTTCATACACGTGCATAGGCTCTGTCGCCAGCTCTTTCGTTTGACGGACAGATAAATTCACTTGAAACACATCTCCCGCTGCAATATATTCTTTAATCTTTTCAACAGCTTCACAAAATCCTTCTTCTGACAAAGAAGCTTCCATGCTTTCTTCACTACTACGCCAACCTTCTTTTGCCCAAGGTTGCGGTTGTTTATCTAACGTCCATTTCATCACATACGTATCAAGGCGCTCTGTTAACTCTCGCTCACTTGCCTGATCACCATGAATGATCATCCATAGTTCATTTTTTTGATGGTCATAGACAAATACATCATCAAAGAACATGAAATATAAATCAGGAAGCCCTAAATCATCAGCCGCATGCTCTTCTAATCGTTCAATTTCTCGAACAATATCATAACTAAAGTACCCAATCGCCCCACCTTGAAAAGGAGGAAGTTCAGGCAATGCGTCTTGATAATAAGGCTGTAGAACTTCTTTTAAACCTTCTAATAGCAAACCCTTTTTCATCTCCGTTACGCCATCTTTTTCAATCGTTAGCGTATCAGCTTTTCCTGAAATTGTTGCAAATGGTTTTAATCCAATAATACTGTACGTCCACCCCGTCCACTTTCTAAAAGAACATGCTGCGGTTCATTGGCTGCTAGTTGCTTATAGCGCGCAAACCATTTATCTTCTGCTAGCGAGATAGATCTCACCCTTTTTAAACGGTTTGGCTGATTGTGATTTATATCTTGTTTCAAGGGTATCACTTCCCTCTCCATTCCTTTTCGTCTATTCTACATGAGAACATAAGAAAAAGACAACAGCCGCGTGGAAACACAGAAAAAGCAGCCCCGCTAATAGTAGGCTGCTTACATACATTAATCTTCAAATTGATAAAGTGGTGTACTTAAGGTAACGCTCACCGTTAGAAGGAATGATCGCAACTACCTTTTTACCTGGTCCAAGCTTTTCAGCTAGCTGAAGCGCAGCATAGATTGCCGCACCAGAAGAAATACCACCAAGAATCCCTTCTTCTTTTGCCGCACGACGAGCATATTCAAATGCTTGCTCATTCGTCACTTGAATCACTTCATCATATACTTCTGTATTTAAAATCTTTGGAACGAATCCTGCACCAATTCCTTGAATTTTATGCGGTCCAGGTTTTCCACCAGAAAGAATTGGTGAATCACTTGGCTCAACTGCAGCAATATGAAGATTAGGGAAGTGTTCTTTTAAGAATCCACCAGCACCAGTAATTGTTCCACCTGTACCAATACCAGATACAAATCCATCTAATTGACCATCTACTTGCTCAAGAAGCTCTTTACCAGTCGTTATTACGGTGAATTTCTGGATTTGCTTCATTTTCAAATTGCTGTGGCATGAAGTAACCATTTTCTTTTGCAAGTTCTGTCGCTTTACGAATCGCTCCACCCATTCCTTCAGGACCTGGAGTTAGTACTAGCTCTGCACCGTAAGCACGTAATAAATTACGACGCTCCATACTCATTGTTTCAGGCATAACAAGTTTCGCTTTATATCCTTTTGCAGCAGCAACCATCGCAAGACCAATACCTGTGTTTCCACTTGTCGGTTCAACAATTGTATCACCAGGCTTTAAGATCTCCATCCTTTTCAGCCGCTTCGATCATTGCAAGACCAATTCGATCTTTTACACTGCTACCAGGATTCATAAATTCTAACTTTAAATAAACATCTGCATGTTTGTCTGACACAAGACGATTCAACTTTACTAATGGCGTTTGACCGATTAAATCTGTAATTGAATTTGCAACTTTCATCATGACGCCTCCTCAATCCCTAGTAATTTTATTGGTTTTATTAAGATTATAGTAGCAGACGTTTTTAGATAAGTCAATCATCATGATTTATATTTTTCCAATTTTTATTTTGATTGCACTAAGTAGTTCTTCTAATTCCTCTGCTGTTAAATGATATTCTTCATTACAGAAATGGCAGCGAGTTTCCGCTCCACCATCTTCATCAATCATCTCTTGAATCTCTTTTTTACCTAAACTAATAATCGCATTTTCAACTCGTTCTTTTGAACAACGACATGCAAATTTAATCGGCATTTTATCAAGAAATTTCACATTGTCATCTCCAAGAATGCTTGGAGAATTTCTTCTGGTGGCATTCCCGCTTCAACTAGCTTAGAAATAGGCGGAATCGTTGATAAGCGCTTTTCAATTTCATCAATCACAGCATCATCTGCACCTGGCATCAGTTGAATGATAAATCCTCCTGCAGCAAGAATCGTATTATCTGGGTTTACAAGAACACCAACTCCAACAGAGGATGGTGTTTGTTCAGATGATGCAAAGTAATAAGTAAAATCTTCTCCTAATTCCCCTGAAACGAGCGGAACACTCCCAGTAAAATGCTCTTTTATACCAAGATCTTTCACAACCGATAAGTAGCCATCCGTACCAACCGCGCGAGCAACATCTAACTTTCCTTGGCTATTTAAATCAAAATGAGTTTGCGGATTGCTTACATATCCTCTTGTTTCACCTTTTGTATTAGCATCAACAATGATTGCACCAATTGGACCCTTACCTTCAATTTTAACAGTAAGCTTCGAATCTCCTTTTAGCATTGTCGCCATCATTGTTCCTGCCATCATTGCTCTCCCTAATGCAGCAGAAGCAGTCGGCCATGTACCTTGACGTGCGAACAGCCTCGTTTACCATATCTGTTGCTACTAACGAATATGCTCTTACTTTTCCTTCAAATGCAGTTGCTTTTATTAAATAATCTCCCATGATAATTCCCTTCCTCACACATTTTTTTCGTAAATCATTTGCAATCCTTTTAACGTTAAAAACGGTTCAACAATATCAATCGACTCCGCTTCAGCAGCAATCAGTGAAGCGAGTCCCCCTGTTGCAATGACCGTCGGTTCCTTATCAGATTGTGCCTTCATCCTATTGACAATTCCATCAACCTGTCCGACATAACCATAAAATATCCCTGCTTGCATCGCATGAACCGTATTTTTACCGAGCACATGAGACGGTCTCGTTATTTCTATTCTTGGTAACTTAGAAGCTCGTGTATATAACGCTTCCGTTGAAATCGAAATCCCTGGTGCAATCGCTCCACCCATATATTGCACGTTCACGTTAATATAGCAATACGTGGTGGCCGTACCAAAATCAACAATAACAAGTGGGCTTCCATACAGCGCAATCGCCGCCACAGCATTGACAATACGATCCGCCCCGACTTCCTTTGGGTTATCATATTTTATATTTAGACCCGTTTTAATTCCTGGGCCGATAATCATCGGTTTAATATCAAAATATTTCTTGCACATTTGCTCTAACGCAAACATGATTGGCGGAACAACAGATGAAATAATAATTCCTTTTATTGAGTGAAAAGAGACATTTTCGTGTTCAAATAACGCTTTGATTGACATCGCCCATTCGTCTTCTGTTTTTTGCCGACTTGTTGCAATTCGCCAGTGAAATTTTAATTCCTTTCCTTCATAGACACCTAACACAATGTTCGTATTCCCAACATCAATAACTAAAACCATACGCACTCACCGCCAACCTTTTTCTACCTTTCCACTAAATTAACCAACCTTATTATAAAACATTACATCTAATTTCGCTCATTATAGCTCTTTGAATATGAAAAATGTATCACTTTCTGTTTATCAAAAGAAAGAGGATGCCTTTTCGGACACCCTCTCTTCGTTCAATCTATTTATTATTCATCTTTTTTTCGTGGTGTATCTTCTTTTGAAGGTGACTCCTCTGTCGGTGCTTGATCAGATTCGGCTGTCGCCTCTTCTTCATCCTTCTTAGAGTGAATGTTCACCTTGACATCAGACTCAGTTTCTTTTTCGCTATTATTCGAAAGCTTTTTCGTCATGTGATGATTCTCTGGAAGCTTTCCTTCGTTAATAAGTGACTTGATTTGCTCTGCATCAAGCGTTTCAATCTCTAATAACGTCTTCGCGACAAGATCAAGGCTTTCTTTATTCTCGATTAGGATTTGCTTACAACGCTCATAAGCACTCTTTAATGATGCGTTGGGTTTCCAGATCAATCTCATGAGCAATTGCATCACTATAATTCTGTTCATTCTGAATATCTCTGCCTAGGAACACTTGACCACCAGAGTTCGAACCGAATTGCATAGGACCAATTTTATCACTCATCCCGTATTCAGTTACCATCTTACGAGCAATGGCCGTTGCACGTTGGAAGTCGTTATGAGCACCTGTACTCACTTCGCCAAACGTAACTTCTTCAGCGACACGTCCACCAAGTAAGCCAACAATTTTATCGAGCAACTCAGGCTTCGTCATGAAGTAACGATCTTCCTTAGGAAGCATAACGGCATAACCGCCAGCCATTCCCCGTGGAACAATCGTAACTTTGTGAACCATGTCAGCATTTTCCAAGTTTAACACCAACTACCGTATGACCTGCTTCATGCCATGCAACAATATTCTTTTCTTTTTTCGAAATAACACGGCTCTTCTTAGCAGGACCGGCAATAACACGGTCAATGGCTTCTTCAATATGAACCATACTAATTTTCGTCTTGTCATTTCTTGCCGCAATTAGTGCTGCCTCATTTAAGAGATTTTCAAGATCTGCACCGGAGAAGCCAGGAGTACGTGTTGCAATTGCTTTTAAATTTACATCATCATCTAATCGGCTTATTACGAGCATGTACCTTAAGTACTTCTTCACGACCAATTACATCAGGACGATTGACTTGAATTTGACGGTCAAATCGACCAGGACGTAATAAAGCTGGGTCAAGAATATCTGCACGGTTTGTCGCAGCAATAATAATAATTCCTTCGTTTGCACTGAAACCATCCATCTCAACAAGTAACTGGTTTAACGTTTGCTCACGTTCATCATGTCCACCGCCAAGACCTGCACCACGTTGACGACCAACAGCATCAATTTCATCAATGAAAATAATACAAGGCGCATTTTTCTTCGCATTTTCGAATAAATCACGAACACGCGACGCACCGACACCGACGAACATCTCAACAAAGTCTGAACCACTAATGGAGAAGAATGGAACCCCAGCTTCACCTGCAACAGCACGAGCAAGTAATGTTTTACCAGTACCTGGAGGTCCGACAAGAAGTACCCCTTTTGGAATACGAGCACCAATGGCCGAGAATTTACGAGGATCTTTTAAGAATTCAACGACCTCAATAAGCTCTTGCTTCTCTTCATCTGCTCCTGCGACATCTTTGAACTTCGCTTTCTTTTTATCGTCACTGACAATCTTCGCCTTACTCTTACCAAAGTTCATCACACGGCTACCACCGCCCTGCGCTTGGCTCAATAAGAAGAAGAAGAGAATGAAAATGATAATGAATGGAATAATCGCTGTAAAAAATGTAACCCAACCACTTGTTTCATCTGCTGGTTGAATATCTAATTCAAATGGTACCTCCAGCAGCTGATTGAGCATTAACAAGCAATTCAGCTGTTTGCTCACTTTTTAAAACGTATGTTTCAAAGTATTCTCCTTCTGCTTGGTCAGTGAACTGTCCACGCACAAGGTATACTTGACGCACTGGCTTTACTGTGAGTTCTCGAACCTCACCTTGCTCAAGTCTTTCAGTGAACTGTTGTAAATGTAACATTTTCTGTCTCTGTCTGATCAGAACTAAACACATTCACAATCCCAATAATGACGAGAAAAATTAAGTAAATAAAAAATAGTATTACGGAATATACGATTCATCCTTGACCTCCTCCCACAAGCAATATAGCTTTGTTTATCGTATCACAACTGTACTTTTGTTCACAAACGTTAACTCTCATAGATTTCAGGCTTTAAGACACCGATATATGGGAGATTACGATATCGTTCTGCATAATCCAGCCCATAACCTACAACAAATGCATCTGGAACGATAAAACCAGCCATATCGGGAACTAAATCAACCTTACGCCCTTCTGGTTTATCTAAAAGTGTAACGACCTTTACTGATTTTGCTTTACGATAATGAAAAAGCTTAACGAGATAGCTAAGCGTTAAACCACTATCAATAATATCCTCTAATATAAGAACATCTCGTCCTTCAACTGATGTATCAAGATCCTTTACTATTTTGACTTCTCCAGATGAAACCATACCTGCACCGTAGCTTGATACATCCATGAAATCCATTTCTAGATGAGTATCAATACGCTTCGTTAAATCACCCATAAATGGCATAGCACCTTTTAATACACCAACAACAAGCGGAAAACGCCCTTGATATTCTTCGGTAATTTGTTTTCCTAATTCACGACATTTTTCTTGAATTTCTTCTTCTGTAATCAGAATTTCTTCTATCTCATCCCTTATCAATGTCAAAAAAACCTCCTATAATCGAATCGGAACCATGATGCAGTCCGCTTTTTTCTTGACGATAACAAGTCAAAACGAGCTTGTTCTTTGTATGAGGACTTGCCTGTGCCAATCTCGTTCGATGCAACAGGGGGACCCACAAGATGTGTCCATTCCCATCAACAAGGATCGGCCACCGCTCTCGCTCATGCTTCGCAATCTTACGGTCAATAAAGATACGCCCTACTTTTTTTGTTCCTTCCATTCCTCGGCAAGCCATTCGATCACTCGGTCGTCGTCTCCTCACAATAAGAGGCTCGACAATTTCCTCAAGGTCTAACACAATTTGATTGTGCTTTTCCGTGACCTTGCTATCCTTCAGCAGCACCGCCTCTATCGTCCAGCCACCAGCTGATAGCTCGCCTGGAATGGAGAGAACATGTTCTTGTTCTTCGTTCGTGTTCGCGAATTGCCTCAGAAAAATGACAAACCTCATACTCACGTCGTACAATAAACGATTCTGATAAGTGAACCTCTCCTGCTGATTTTTCACGATAAAGCAATTCGAGCACCTGCTCAATATGTATAGATGTAATCAATGGTGAATTTTTCCCGTAAAGATAACTTAATATTAGATGAATCAACCTTCTTTGTAAAGGGACGCCTACGTTTAGAAGGGCATGTCGCGAAATTGTAACGTTTCGTTCACTTTTTTCAATAATAATTGACGGTAAAACTTCTTCTGCTTGTGTCATGAGAAAGCGATGATCATCATCTGCCCATTCGTTCTGCCTTTGCATATGCTTGTGAATATTTCCGTTTTCTCTTTTAAGTATCGGCAGAAGGTCATAACGAAGACGATTTCTTGTATAAGCTTGTGACTGATTACTCGAATCATACCTTGGCTGCAATAAAGCTTCCTTACAATATTGCTCAATTTCTTCTTTTGTTATGCTCAGTAGCGGACGTATGATCAACCCTGCCCCTAGCGTTCGCTTTGCTGGGATGCCGAGAGTGTGCAAAGGTACACTCCCTCTAATCATTTTCATGAACATTGTTTCGACCTGATCATCACCGTGATGCCCTGTGGCTATTTTGCTGTTTGGAATAGTAGAAAGTAGTTCCGAAAACCATTCGTACCTGAGCTCCCTTGCTGCAAGCTGTGTTCCTATTTGGTGTTTTTTTGCATATTCCCTTACTTGAACACGCTTTTGATAAAATGGTATTTGCTTCTCTCTGCAATAAGTCTGCACATACATGGCATCCTCATCAGCTTCACTCCCACGCAGCTGATGATGAACATGGCATGCGCACACTTGTATGTGATAGCGCTCCCTCTCCGACCATAGAAAATCGAGCAGCGCCATCGAATCTGGCCCACCAGAAACGGCGACGATAATCGTTTCCCCTGGTTTAAGGAGATTGATGGCGATCAATAAATTTATGAACGTCTTGTTTCATAACGTTGTCCAATTCCTCCCTTGCCAATCGAAAAGATCGATAAAGCAAACACAAGCCCAGCGGCGATCGCACCAGCCTGTAGCATCGTTTCAATTCCTAACTGAAGCCCAAGAATGTAATCACCATCGACAAAAGCTAGCATTGTAAAATAGGCTCTACTGCCAGGAACGAGCGGAATAATACCAGGAATACTAAAAATTGTTACTGGTACTCGAAATTTCCTCGCCAATAAATGAGAGCTAGTTGCGCTCACAAGTGCAGCAACTGCCGTAGCAAAAACAACTGAAATGCCGAAAGTAGGCAATGTGGAATAAATGAACCAAGCTAAAACACCAATGACACCACCGATCCATACGACACGTTTTGGCACATTGAAAATCACACCGAATGCCACTGTCGCCAGAAAACAAAAAAGAAGCTCAATGATCATATCCGTCCCCCCTTGGTGCCCTTTTATAAAAAGAGAGCAATGGCAAGTGCTATGCCTGTTGCAATTGAGAGAGCTGTAATAACCGATTCAGCTCCTCGACTCACTCCAGCTATTAAATCTCCTGACATGAGGTCCCGAACCGCATTTGTAAGCGGAATACCCGGAACGAGCGGCATGAGCGTCCCGATAATCACTTGGTCAAGGTTTTCACCAAGACCAAGAAGAACGAGACCAATCGCCACGGCGCCACCTAGAAAAGCCGACATAAATTCAGCAAAAAATTTCACCTTCGTATATTCTTGGAGCGTCACAACACTCCAGCTAGCAGCAAATCCCGCAAAAAAAGCTGGAATCGTATCAGTTAGATTGCCTCCAAATAAATACGAAAAGGCTCCCCCTGCAATTCCAGAAGAGAAATGTAACAATAGCGGAGAGTAATTCATTGGTGCTTTTGCTATATCATGTAGTTGGCTCAGCGCCTCTTCTCCATCAATATCACCATTTACAAATTCTCTTGATACTTGATTGACGAGCGTCACCTTATTGAGATCCTGCATCCGGTCATCCACACGAATCATTTGCATTGTATCTCCACGCGAATCATCTTCAAATGACAGGAAGATACCTGTAGTCGTCACAAAGCTGTGAACATTGCGGAAATCTGCTGACTTTGCCATTCTTTCGAGTGTTTCTTCGACTCTGTATGTTTCAGCACCATAAGTGAGCATGATTTCGCCTGCTAGCATGCATATATCCATCATTCGATCTGCATTCATGCCACCGCCTCCATCTCCTGCTTGCCTTTTACACGTCAACCCCTACATCATTTGTCCAAATAAGTATAGGATATATGCCAATAGAAGAAAAGAGGATAGCAAGAAGATTTCAATAAAATAAGAGGATTTCTTTTCCTTTTTTTCTTTTCCTTTTTTAATCGGTTTTTTCATTTGCTTTCCATAAACCGCTACCTGTTCAGCGCTTTTGTTTTTGGATACAGCCTTTATCATTTCTAGCCTCATCATTTCAGCATGATTAAATTTGCCTTGCAAAGCGCGAAAAATCACTTCTCGATAAGGACGTAATAATGCTTGTTCCTCTACTCGTCTTTTTAATAGTGTGAAGGGTTTTTCACTATTTTTTTCAAAGTGCTTTGGATAGGCACAATTGATCATCACCATCGCAACGGCAAATAAATCATAGCTCGGCTCTGCTTTTCTCGAACCAAGCCCCCAGTAACCACGATCATAGAATTCGGTATATTCCTTAACGGAACGGCCAATTAACGTTGTACCACCAACATCAAGCCAGCGAATCCGCGCCGGTGGTCCGACGACAAGGATATTATCTGGCTTCAAATCGCCAAACACCCATCCGACAGAATGGAGACGACTAAGATCCCCTAATAATTGAATCATTAAAATTCCGAGCCATTCGACACCGCGATTTTGCATATAGCTGATTAACTCTGTTCCTTTCAAATATTCCATCACATAAAAAGGGAAGATGCCTGTATTCGTCACATAATCATCGACATCGAGTAAAGAAGGCCCAAGAACTTGTCCTTGGACCTTCGAAAAGTGTTTCAATACATTAACCTCAGACGTGATAGACATATTATCGATGACCAACCTTTAATGCGACAAGCCCAGCCGCAGATTCAGCTAAATAAACAGTACCTGTTGCACCTGCACCAAGTGTCCTCACAATTTTATAATGGTGGCGATGCCATTTCCCAATTACCTTTGCCCCTGAATAAAGCTTACATCCCTGATTCTTCGAGTAGCTGTTCTTCGTCACCAGCGATCAAACTCCTTCTTGAGCCTGACTTCATAAATAGTTGGAGCGAAGATTGAAGAGCAGGACCAGTAGGCGTAATCCCACCTGACGATAGCTTTTGAAAAATACCCGCTAACGAGCCAAGCCGTGGAGTCCAATCAAGTAATCGATCAATCTCTTTTCTTTTACCTGGAAAAGAATAAAGCGCAAATTGGTTCGCACCCATTCTTGATGTGAGACTGATCGATAAATCTGTTAATGCTTCTTGAACCATAGGGAGCTTGTTCTTCATACTAGCACTCGTATCTACAAGAACAAGCACATCGAGATTCATTGTCTCCCCAAGCTCATCAACCACCTCCATGACTTGTCCACGTTTATCAGGAGAAAGGTCCTCCATTTCTTGATGTTGACCGAGGATTTGTTGTAGCTCTTTATTCACCACCCCATGTATCGTTTGGGTCATCGCTTTTCGTGTAACCATTTGAACGGTTTTCGCTAATTGATTCGCATAGACAACCTGACTAACACCACCGCCCGCCATTGCGATCGCTTCAATTTCTTCTATTCCTTGTTCATTTAAATGATTTCCATCAACCACGCCAATGACATTTACCGTAATGCCTTGTTCCTTTGCAAGTGCAGCAATCGCAACAGGATCTTCACCATGATTTGAATGACCATCCGTTAATAACAAAATTTGCTTTAACGTCCCTTTATTCATCATCCATCCCCTCCAAGTAATCTGAATGTTACCATCATTCACTAGCTTGAGAGGTTTTATACATCATTGTTTATTTTATCAAACACCTTAGAAATATAAGGCTGCTTTTTGCGATTTCTTCCTCGTCATTTTTGGTGATTTATATAATGGGATCGCTGCCCATTTTGGTGTATTGCGTTTCACTTTTGCGACGATTACCGTCATATCATCATCAATGACCCCGTGCTCAGAACGAATAATTTTCTCAAGAATCATATCTGCCACTTCCTGCGGATGATCTGTTTTCATTTCACTTAATAACCGCTTCATCCACATTTCCTTGTTTTCAACAAGCTTCGGGGCATCATAAATACCATCGCTCATCATAACAAGAAGGTCTCCAGCTTTTAACTGTTCACTGACAACGTCCACATCAAACTCTTGAAACATTCCCATCGGTAAATTACTTGCTTCAACTTTTATAACTGTGGTCCCCCTTTTGATAAAGCTAGGAATAGAACCAATTTTCAGAAAACGAGTCGTGGCATCCTGCAAATCAATCATTGCTAAATCAAGTGTCGAAAAAATTTCATCTGTGTTTCGTAATGAAAGAACTGAGTTAACCGATTTAATCGCTACTGTTTCTTCGATTCCTGATTGAAGAACCTTTTGAAGCAGTTGAAGTGTTTCATTGCTCTCCAGATGTGCTCGTTCACCGTTACCCATTCCATCACTTATAGCGATTGCATATTTCCCTGAACCAAGCTCAATCGTTGAATAACAATCACCCGATACCCAAGCACCCCCTTTTGCAACATGTGCGACGCCAGTGTCGATGACAAACTGCTTCGCCGAGCTGAACGAAACATGACTATACCCATTTGGATAAAAAGAATATTCTTCTTTCTTGACGATAATCGTCTCACGTACTAAATCAGATAACATCGGGGCAATAACTTTTTCACTTTGTCCATGCCCTTTATCAGCTGAAATGCTCATTTCGATTTCAATATTGCCTTTCTCCAAGCTGTAAATATCGATATGACCAATTTCAAGTCCTACCTCGCGAAGGGCATCTAGCATTTGCTCTTCTTGATAGTGATGCGCTTGCTTTTCTTTTTGAATTTCTTTAGCAAAGTCACCCATGACACGAGAAACACCGAGGAGTTGATCAGCAACGAGTTTGCGACTTTCCATCACCTGCTGTTTTAATTTTTTGTTTACCTCTCTATGTCCATGCTCATGACCAATCGCTTGAATAACTTTTTCTGGCTTAATACAATGCTTTTTCCATTCTGCAAGCAACATTTGATCTTTCACATTGCCATACTTTTCTGTTTCAGTCATAATTCGTTGCATAGAATCATATGTTTTAGTAAAGTTTTGAACCCAGCACTTTTCTTTCTTAAAACATGTCTGACATGTTTTTTCTGTAATATTGCTCAGGAAATAATCGACTTCTCTTTCTTCATCATCCTTGTCATGAGCCTGAGGAGATGATTGAAAGCTGTTCGAAAGCGTTTGAAATAAAGTCGAGAACTGTTCAACACGACCAGCTGTTACATCACGTATTTTCCGTAAATATTGCTGCTGCTCCTTCGAGTATTCGATTGTTCCAGGGATAAACCTAGCGAGCTTACTAATCAAGTCCTTTGGGGTCAGTAAGAAGATGAGAACCGCTGCGATTGATTCAAGCAGTGTGACCGTAACCTGCGTTGCTCCCTCACCGTACAAGCCTACTAACAGCGTTCCGACAAGTAACCCAATCGCTACCCCGATTTTCTTTCCTTCTTTTAATAATCCACCAAGAAGACCGGCAAAAGCGAGCAAACTCATTTGGTATAAGCTGGCGACACTAGCTAGACTTAAGATCAACCCTGTTACGACACCTACAGTTGAGCCTATGGCCGCTCCGCCAACGAAAGCAAATAATACCACTAAATATCTCGCAAGCACATGTTCAACGGTCATGTCATAGATAATCCAACCGACTGTGCCAGTCATGACAGAAGCTAGTAGAATGATTAAACAAACGATCTCCTCATTGCGCAGAGGATGTTGAATTTTTCTTGATGTGACGAGTGGCACACTTTGTAAGAAAATCATTGTTAAGATAAAACTTAAACCAGCTTCTACGGCAGCCATCATTAACGCATAATTCGTAACGGTACCTTCTCCTACAAACACAATCCCTAAACGGGTTACTATGCTAGCTGCAAGTACGGTGTATGGAAGTGCTGCTGTCATGTTATTCACAAATTTCGCCACGACTTTTTGAATAAGTACATACGCAATAATGGCTAACATCACAAATACTACTTGTCCATGATAACTCGAAAGTGCCCCTGCTACTAACGATAGAGCTGCGATACCTGCACGATCTCTTTTGAGCATGTAAACTGCCGCTAAGTATGGCAATACAAATGGAGTAAGCTCTGACAAAATCATGGCCCTTCCAAGTAAAAAGCCGACAATTGCTATTAGCAAACCATATTGGTAAAACGCCGTTCGAATGAATACCAATATTTTTTTACTGCCCGTTCCCACCCAATCTGTCCACTTTTTCTTGATGGAAACATCTTGTTCAGCTGTTGCTGTCCATTTTTTTATTCCCTTCCGAATCACCATCGTCCACCACCCTACTGAAAGTCATGCTTTCATTATAAGCAGATGGAGCTCTCATTTTTTGTCAAAACGGCAACAAAAGATTGATAAAACGTTCGACTCGTTTCGGCTTCAATAGGTAACGATAGCTATGAGTGCGCAAAAGCAGACGGCAAAGAGCCGTCTTTTATAAGAAATTATTGCAGACTATGCGGAAAAGTGAGGAAGAAAACAGGTTTGGTTTTTAAAACAACCGAAATAAAAACGGACTCACCATCGTATAGGTAAGTCCGTTGTCTGCATTCATTAAAAGTATGTATGGTAGCGGCGGAGGGAGTCGAACCCACGACCTCACGGGTATGAACCGTACGCTCTAGCCAGCTGAGCTACACCGCCATATCACTTATTTGCGACAAATATTATAATACTAGTATCATTCATATAAGTCAAGGGCTTATATCATAAATAAAAGAAAAGAGATAAGGGAATGAGTGACTTCGCTTATCTCTTTCATATATAGTCTCCAAAAGGAGCAGCAAGTTATCCTCTGCGGGCACCTCGACCCCCACGCTTAGATTCTGTTTGTCGTTTCAAAGTAGAAATACGTTCTTCACTGTCCTTTAAAAAACGGCTCATCTTGTCTTCAAAAGATACAGTCGGTCTAACTTGGTTTGGTCTTGGTCCACGACCTCCAGCACCTTGAGGGCGACTAGGACGCTGTGAGTTGTAAGGACGACTTGGTCGAGCTGGACGATCAGATCCTTCAGGTCGAGCTGGGCGCGGGCGTTCTGGACGATCTTGCGCTTTGCGAATTGATAGTCCAACTTTACCATCCTGCTCTACATTGACAACCTTAACAAGAACCTCATCCCCAACCTTCAAAATTCATTAATATCCTTAACATAATTGTCAGCGACTTCGCTGATGTGTACAAGGCCAGTAGAACCACCCGGCAGCTCAACAAATGCACCAAAATGAGTGATTCCCGTAACCTTACCTTGTAACTTGCTGCCTACTTCGATTGACATGAAAAAATAGATCCTCCTTAAGAAATCTGAAAATGTTCACTTTTTTATATTATACCCGAATGGAAAAAAACGTGTCAATCTGATGACGATTCAGGTAATTTAAACAATGTTTCGCCTGGTTTTGAAAGGTAATAATCACGCCTTGCTATTTCTGCAATGTAATCCAGATCATTGTAGTTTTTGATGTCCTGATGCAAGCGTTGTTCTTCCATTTGAAGTTGGTGTAATTGTTCTTCTAATGCGAGTCTCTCTTGCTCTTTTTCCTCTAACGTTCCTGCCTGGGCATAAATTGTCACAAATCCTATGCACCCTAGAGCAAAAGCAATTAGTGCCAGAGCACTTAAACGTCTCATTAGGCCTCTGCGCTTTTTCGATTGAAGTTCAATCTCTTGTTCTCGTTGTTGAATATAGGCTTTGTCCATTTCTCGTACTCTAGATGAACGATTTGTGACCATTTTATCACCTCTTATTCTTTCCTTTTCCTCATTGAGAGGATAAATTCCTTTATTTTACGTAAAATTGGTTTTATTTTTTTTGCTTGTTTATCTAGCCCTGACCACTTAAGAAGCAGAGCGAATAGAAAATAAAAAGGTTTCCATACGATACGAAGAATAAACATAAGCACCGCTAGACATCCTGCTATTACCATCATACATAAGGAATAGATCAGTTTCAATATGAACTTGATTGGTTGGATAAAGATTAGATACAGAAGCCTTATGATAAATCGACACAACAGAATAGCAAATTGAATCAACCGCTCTAACAGCGTTTGATAGAAGCTGCGAAATAACGCTTGGTAGGTTGCGTATCCACATACTAATGCTAAAAAAATATAAAAGCGAATTTCCCCATTATTTAACTGCAACAGAACATAAAAGACAATTAGTGCCTGTATGAGCCAAAATAACACATCATTACAAGCAACAAACCAGTGAAAAGAACGTCTTTTCTTCGAGAACCTACCATACGTATCAATAGCCGCACCTATATAAAGTCCCATTGCAGCCATTGATAGCATCGTATAAAGTTGAACCGTTAAGCTCACTTGAATAACTTCCCGAAGAAGCCTTTGGATTTGTCTTGCTGTCCCTGGTCTAGATAAATGAGATCGAAAACCTTCCCTTCAATAGAGACGATGCCTTGCTCGACATTTAAATTTTTCATATGCAAGTTCTGACCACGAACAGAGAGGAAACCCATAACCGTTTCTAGGAGAAATTCTTCATTATCAAAGCTCTCAACTTGCTTCACTCCTGTGATATCAAGCTGCCTTCGACCCTTTAATGTAATATCGTGGTCGTTATTTTGTCGTTCACGTCCCATTGGTGTACCAAATTCAAACGACTGGTCCATTCTTACCCCCTCCTTCTTTTACTCTCATAGCAGTCTATGAATGAGGAGATAAAAATAGAACAAGCCCCAAGCATCCGGGCTTGCTCTTGTCATTCAGTCATTTTTAAGTCTACGAAACAGGATTTTCGCTCACAATCGTGTACATCGAGCTCGCTTCATCTTTACGGACGATTTCACGAATGTTATCAATTCTCACGGTGACTAACTTTTGCCCGAAGCGGACAACAAGCTCATCTCCAGCCTTCACAGTTGAACCGGCTTTGGCCACTTGGCCATTAATCGTAATCCGTCCTTGGTCACATACTTCCTTTGCCAATGTCCGTCTTTTAATAAGACGAGATACTTTTAAAAATTTATCTAAGCGCATAATGAATCCTCCTATCGTTCTAATTGTTTTGCTTGTTCCCACTTTTGATCAAGTTCTTCCAAAGTCATCTCTTTAAGGATTTTCCCTTCTTGCTGAGATATTTCCTCGATGTAACGGAATCGACTCATAAATTTCCGATTCGTACTGAGTAATGCCTCCTCCGCATCGATCTTATAAAAACGAGCAAGGTTGACGAGCACAAATAAAACATCGCCAAACTCCTTGCGCATATCTTGTTCGTTCTCCGCCTTGACCTCAAGCATGAACTCACCAATTTCTTCTTGTAGCTTCATCCAGATCGGAGCGGCATCCTCCCAGTCAAACCCAACCTTCGCTGCTTTTTTCTGCAGCTTTGTTGCTTCCATCAAAGCGGGAAGTCCTTTAGGAATCGTCGCTAAGATAGATGGATCATCTTGCGCGCCCTTTTCTTGCTTCTTAATTTCATCCCAATTTGTTACAACCTCATCAGCGTCATTAACGGTTAATTCGCCAAACACATGGGGATGACGGCGAATCATCTTTGCTGTGACGACTTCGATGACATCCCGAACGGAAAAGAAGCCCTCATCTTCACCAATTTGCGCATGAAGCATCACCTGAAGCAAGACATCGCCAAGCTCTTCAATCAAATGATCGTCATCTTCTTCATCAATAGCCTCTAACACTTCATACGCTTCTTCTAATAAATACTTCTTTAATGATTGATGTGTCTGCTTTTGATCCCAAGGACAACCATTCGGTCCTCTAAGCGTCGCAATGACTTCCTTTAACTTCGTAAATTCTCCGTAAAGAAGCTCCTCTTCTTGTACAGGGGGTACATAAACAGCCGTTAAATTATTCAATGTCGTCACTCGATCTAGTTCGTACAAAGGAACACGTATAAGGCGCTCTTCTGTCGAACCAACAGCCGTGGCAATCGTGACCTCATAATCATCAGGAAGACGCTCCATCAGTGTCAGCTTTACTTCTGAAGCGATCATCGCATCGTAAACTTGAACAATAATGATATGTTGATTTAAGGCAAGCTCATCACGTTTTAATGCAGTCCCATCAACGATTTGACAGCCTTCAATCGGATCAATCTGAAGGGACGTATACATCGCATCGAGAAAACTTTGCCCTCCAAGAAATTCTAGTTCGATCCCTTCTCGCTCTGCCTCCCTTAACAGCAGCTGAATCGTTCTCTCAGCTACAAATGGATGACCTGGCACCGCGTACGTGATCGGTCCTTCCTCCGTTTTTTCGATTAACATACGAACAATTTCATTATACACTGATTCAAAATCATCATACTGTTCATAAACGTGATCAAACGATTCGAAGCATACACCTTCTTGAATCAACTCAATAACAGCAGGATGGTCATCCGTCCGCACATAGACCTTACTTTGTTTCTTAAGATGACGATACACACCTAAAGGCATTTGCGCTAAATCCCCAGCCCCTAATCCAATGATTGTTATTTTTTTCACCATCATCTTCCCCTTTTCAACATCTTTCTCATTCGTCTAAGCTTAGGAATCGTTTCCCACTCTTCTTCTGAAAAAATCGGCAAGGTGAGTAAACAGATTGCTACAACCAATGCTCCAATGCCAACTGTCGATAACGCGATAATCGCATCTGTTCCCCTGCTTGACTCGTTGACGATCGATGTGATCCCAGCTCTCCACAACCATGTGACAATGCCCATCACGAAAAGCAATGCAAAAATGAGCATATACGTTTTACCTACTCCAAAGGAAAGCTGCTGCTTTCGTTGCAAGACAAGTAAAAGATAGGCGACCATGAATGCTAACGCCACCACTGTAGACCACGCTGCTCCTATCGTTCCATAGAGAGGAATAAACAAAAAATTACCTAGTCCTTTTATGATGAAGCCAATCCCGACAGCATATGCCGGAAAATGCGCTAATTGATAGCCTTGAAGGACTGCTGCTAGCGTGACAAAAAAAGAGCTAAACACAATAGCGAAGGCCATTATTCTTAGGACCTCTGATCCTATTGTATCCGTAAATAACATATGATTGGTCGGTTCAATAATCATCATGAGACCAACCGTCGCCGCCCCACCTACAATAAGAGTGAAGCGATAGCAGAGTTGCTGATGATGCTCAGCTTGCCTCAGTCTACGTTCCGTAACTGCTTTTGAGAGCGTTGGCACAAGTGCTAAAGATAAGGTTGTCGTTAAGACTGTACCAAGTTGCAAAAGTGGCTGACCACGATCATAGACGCCTTTTGCAACAAATGCCTCCATTGCATCTAACCCATGCCATTGCAAAAGCCGAACAACTGAAAACGCATCAAGTAGCTGAAATAAAACAAACACAAGGGCACTTAAACAAATGAATAAACTATGTTTCATCAGTTTTATATTTTGCTTCATTAATCGTGGCATATTAAGCTTTCTTGGATCAATCAATTGTTTAAACCAGGCTCCTTTTGTCATCAGCAGCAATATGACCATTCCTGATAAGCCACCGAGAAACGAACCAAAAGCAGCACCACTACCTAAACGATAGGCATCCGCACCAGCCCTTGCAAACAAATAAGTAATTACTAAAATAAGTGTCACTCTTACTACTTGCTCAAACACATGAGAAACGGCAGTCGGAATTAATTCACCATGACCTTGGTGATATCCTCTTCCAACACTTAAAAATGGCAGCAAGAACAAGATAAAACTCATTGCCCGAATCGGAGTTGCTAATTGTTCATCTCCCATCAAAGAAGCAATCACGTCTGCTAATACATAAATCCCACACCATATGAGCGCAACAAGGATAAGCAAGCCATAAAATAACAGACTCATTATTTCCCTCGCCTCATAGTCCTTCCCGACAGCTAATAGCTCTGCTCGGTGTTTAGAGAGGACAACAGGAAAGCCATACATGGCAAGCATCATGACAATTCCATAAAGCGGATAAATTTGTTGATACACATAAAACCCCATATCACCGGATAAATTTTGATAGGGAATTCGGTAGGCCGCGCTTAACACTTTCGCAAAAAGAGTCGCACCTGAGAGGATCAAGACTCCTTGCCAAACTGGCACAGCCTTATTCGTTCGAACTTGCACGTTTTGTTCGCCTCGCTTTTCTTGACCTTACCCTATCATACGCAATAACTCTCTTCTAGCCAAGCCTCGTTCTTGCTCATTTATACGCAAGAAATTGTCCGAACGATCATACCCTGGCTTGTTTTTAGAAAAACATGGCTTCTTACCAAGTCCTAATAGCAAAAATCCCAGTCTTATTTAATTGTTCAGAAAAACAAGCTCGTCCCTCACTATGAGTAGACGAGCTTGTTTTGTTGCTATTGTTCCATTTGTCTCGCAAGGAAGCTCGCAGCTGTTTCTGCAAGCTTCTGTTCAATTGCTCCAGACAGTTCATTTTCTTTGCTAAATAATATAACGGCTCCAATTGGATCTCCATTAGCGATAATAGGGGCAATGACAAACCCCTTCATTTCATCAAGATGGTCTCCAACAAGATTATGCTCACCCGCATTTACTTCCAACCTTGTTTTCCGTTCTTCCATGACTTTTTCAACAATATCACCAATGCTTTTGTTCGCGAATTCTTTCTTTGGTGCACCAGCAACGGCAATGAATGTATCACGGTCAGCAATTAAGACGTAATGATTCAAACTGTCGTATAATGCCTCTGCATATTCTTTGGCAAAGTCTCCGAGCTCAGAGATAGGAGAATATTTCTTTAAAATCACTTCACCGTCACGATCGACAAATATTTCAAGAGGATCTCCTTCACGGATTCTTAATGTTCTTCTAATTTCTTTCGGGATTACAACACGACCTAAATCATCAATACGTCGAACAATGCCTGTAGCTTTCATACTGTCTTGCCTCACTTTCTAATGATGTATTCACTTGATGAGAAGTGGAAAGAAAATAATCATTTCATTTCTTAACCATAGTATCTTTCTTAAAAAAAGAACTATTCACCAACACATGAATTTGTTTGGAAGGCTAAACAATCCATTTTTACCATCAATTAGAAAAAATGAAACCTTTGGTAATGATTCTTACATATTATTTTCCTTTTTTCCCTTTTGTATCCCTTGGACAATCTCTTCTAAAATAGCTAGTAGCTGCTCATCACTTAATGCCTTTGTTTTGATTGAAAACTTAATCTTTTCTCCCGCTGTCCCAAGCGACACCTCTCGTCCAAGTCCATGAGCTAATTCAAATAATTTTGCTCCATCCAACAGCTTAGAAGCTTCTTCGGATACTAAGATCGACACTTGATCCTTTGCTTCAATCATTTGTTCAATCCGTTCTTCATTAGCAAGCAGCTTAATCGATGTAAGCCGGAGAAGGAAATCAACTTGCTTTGGATACTCACCAAAGCGGTCAAACATCTCATCCTTTAAATCTGTAATATCATGTACAGATTCTGCCCCTTTGAAACGTTTATACATTTCAATTTTTTGTTTCGCATCTTGTATATACGATTCTGGAATATAGGCATCGACTTTGACATCTAATTCGACTTGAAAAGCTGGCTCTTTCGGCTTGTCACCTTTTCGTTCTTCAATTGCTTCTTTTAGCATTTGTGAATAC
This sequence comes from uncultured Bacillaceae bacterium, assembly GCA_963838465.1. GTDB lineage: Bacteria > Bacillota > Bacilli > Bacillales > Bacillaceae_D > Halalkalibacter. Next base: position 32,492 of record CAWIQZ010000006.1, on the reverse strand, counting down.
AAATCGAACCCAACCGATTCAATAAACCCATGTTGCTGTGCTCCAAGAAGATTACCAGCTCCACGAATCGTTAAATCACGCATCGCAATTTTAAAGCCAGAACCTAGCTCCGTAAATTCTTTGATTGCTTGCAGACGTTTTTCTGCCACTTCCGTTAGCACTTTATCTCGTTGGTATGTGAAATACGCATATGCCACACGATTCGAACGCCCAACACGACCACGAATTTGATAGAGCTGTGAAAGACCCATCTTATCTGCATCATAAATAATTAATGTGTTCACATTCGGAATATCTACCCCTGTTTCAATAATCGTTGTCGTGACCAGAACATCACTATTTCCTTCAAGAAATTCAAGCATAATCGTTTCTAATTCCCGTTCATTCATTTGACCATGGGCATAGCTAATCCGAGCATCCGGTACGAGCATCGATAATTGTTCCGTCATCCGTTCAATATCTTCTACTCGATTATATAAAAAGTATACCTGTCCTCCTCGTGTGAGCTCTCTCTCAATCGCCTCACGAACAAGTGCAGCATTATATTCAACAACATAGGTTTGCACAGGAAAACGGTTTTCTGGTGGTGTTTCGATAACCGATAAATCTCGCACTCCGAGCATCGACATGTGCAATGTTCTTGGAATCGGTGTAGCCGTTAATGTCAGAACATCAATATTGGCTTTTAATTGTTTGATTTTTTCTTTATGTGTGACCCCAAATCGTTGTTCTTCATCAACAATAAGCAGCCCTAAATCTTTAAAGATAACATCCTTTGATAATAGACGGTGTGTCCCAACAATGAGGTCAACTGATCCAGCTTTTAACCCTTTTAATGTTTCTGTCTGTTCCTTTTTCGAGCGGAAACGACTTAACACGCCAATATTGAATCGGATGCTCAGAAAATCTCTCCTTAATCGTTTCATAATGCTGCTGTGCCAAGATTGTTGTTGGAACTAGTATCGCTACTTGCTTACCATCCATAATCGCTTTAAACGCTGCACGAATGGCCACCTCTGTTTTCCCATACCCAACATCACCACAAAGCAAGCGATCCATCGGTCGAGACACTTCCATGTCTTGCTTGATTTCAGCAATCGTTCTAATTTGATCCTCTGTTTCTTGATAGGCAAATGACGCTTCAAAATCTGCCTGTTCAGGGCCATCCTCGGAAAAAGCAAAGCCTTTACTTGCTTCACGCTCAGCATAAAGCTTGATCAAATCATCGGCGATATCCTCAACAGACGATTGAACCTTTTTCTTGACCTTCTTCCAATCACTGCCGCCGAGTGCATAAATTTTCGGATCCTTCTCTTCAGAGCCGACATACTTCTGTACTTGATCAATTTGTTCAACTGGTACATATAGTTTGTCATTACCTTTATAGCGCAAATGGAGATAATCTTTGTGAAGACCATTAATCTCAAGCGTTTCAACCCCAAGGTATTTCCCGATACCATGATTCGTATGGACGATTAAATCCCCGACCTTAAGCTCAGAGTAGCTCTTAATCCGCTCTGCATTCGATAACGTTTGCTTTCTTTGTGGTCTCTTCGTTTGCTTCTTTGCAAACACTTCTTCTTCTGTGATAACGACTAATCTACTAGTCGGAAGTTCAAAGCCACTATGAAGGTTTCCGATCATGATATGAACATGACTGCCCGTCAAGCTCCGTTGCCCGCTCAACGATCCGTGTATCAATCCCTTCCTCTTCTAAATTTAAGGAAAGGCGATTCGCACGATCTTTTGATGCAGCCACAAAAACGATCGCTTGACCGGCCTTCTTCCATCTTTTCACTTCAGATTGAAGGAGCTGCATCTGACCGTGGAATTGTTGCATCGACTTACACGTGATACTTACTACATTTTCCGGGTTTGTCGCTGACACATGCTTTAAAAAAAGTGACAAATACAAAATAGGATGATGATTTCGCTTCATCTGTTCAAAGACCGGGACAGACATGGATACATCATGAACAATTTCTCCTTGTTCAAGTAACGCCATACTCCATTCTGCCTCTTCCTTGTCGAGGTTATCCGCAATCTCCTTCACACGTGACGCTTCGTCAATGATGAGAATGGCATCGTTAGAAAGGTACGAAAGCAACGAGTATTCTCCTTCATAGTAAAAAGACATATATTTATACATGCCTTGAAATGTTGAACGTTGTTTTAATTGTCCAATTTCATAGGAAATATTCTGCGAAAGCTTTTCTTTCGTTTCTTTCGCTTTTACTTTTTTCAGTGTAGCTGAGAGGCCTTCAGACAATAGCGCAGCTGCGCGGTCATAATGTTCTTTTTGTAATAACACTTCTTGAGCAGGGCCAAGGATAACGGATTGGCGCTCTTCTTTTGAACGTTGGTTTTCTACATGAAATGTCCGAATGGAATCAACTTCCGTATCAAACAGCTCAATCCGAATAGGATCTTGCTCTGTTAGCGGGTAGACATCGATAATCCCTCCACGCACACTCACTTCACCTGGTGATGCGACCATATCAACTCGTTGAAATCCCATGACAACGAGCTTTTTCATGATCGTCTCAATATCACCAATATCCATACCGACTTCTACTTGGAGCTGATGGCTTTTCCAGACTTCAACTGGAGGAAGATGACGGCGAACACCCGCCAAAGGCGCAATGACAATCCCCTTGAAAGACTGAGCAAGCTTATTTAACACATCGATACGCTGCGCTTTCATCTCAGGACTAGCGATGGCTATTTCTGCAGAGATAAGCTCATTAACCGGATAAAGGAGAACCCGATCCTCGCCTAAAAAATCGATTAAATCATCGTATAGCTTTTGAGCTTGATATAAATTATGAGTGATCACAAGCGTTGAACGTGAGCCCTCCAAATAGAGAGACGACATAAATAACGTTCTCGCAGAGCCTGTTAATCCAGAAATAAGTTGCTCCTTCATATTCGTTTCAAGACTAGTTGAAACCGCTTTTATCTCATCGTTTGATCGAAAATATTGTTGCAATCCTAACATGCTGTTCCCCCTGTTATTCCTACACCTTTTCTTTGAGTAATGCTACTCAACTAAGCTATGGTTTATGTCATTTTCTTTTAATCTCATAATGGCACTGTCTTATTTTCTATTCTTGCTAGAAGGCTAGAATCCTGCTTTATCCTAGTAAAGAGGAAAGTTACAACAGAAAAACGCTTTGGTCGATGAACCAAAGCTTCTGTTACATGTAATTATTGAATAATCTTATCTAGTTCGTAAAAATCAGGATTACGCATTAAAGCTTCATGACAGTCTTCACAGATCACATTCACATATATATGACCATTAGAGTCATATTTCAACATATCAGTTCGTTCTGAGCTTGTCAAATGATTAAAGCCTAATGATTCTGAGCCGACCTGTTGCTCGATAGCTCCAAGCTTTGTGCAACAATGACGGCATTCATAATGAATCGCCAACGGACGAGCCTCCCTAAAGTGAATTTTTTATAGTATAAGCACCATAGAGAGACTCTATACAATTAATTGAACTCGTTCATCACTTGAAGAAAAGGTTTGGACATCCATGCTTCCACCGCTTTGGCTGTTTGTTCAATCGATTCGTTGACTGAATCACGCTCATCAGGCCGATACGTTCCTAAAACATGGTTAATAATCGATTCACCATTTTGAGGTCGATCGACACCCACACGAATTCGATTAAATTCCTGAGTCCCTAAATGAGCAATGAGAGATTTTATCCCGTTGTGTCCGCCTGCACTTCCTTTTTGTCTAAGACGAATTTTCCCTGTAGGTAAGTCCATATCATCATAAATGACAAGAAGATCTTCAATGTTCATATCGTAATAGTCCATTAATGGCCTTACTGATTCACCTGATAAATTCATGTATGTTAGGGGCTTTAGAAGGAAAACTTTCTCTTCGTTGATGACTCCTTTTCCGAAAACACCTTTAAACTTTGCTTCGTTAAGTTCGATATTCATTTGTGCTGCACATCGATCGATACAATCAAATCCGATATTGTGACGCGTACCTGCATATTTTTCACCTGGATTACCAAGACCTACAACTAATTTCACTTCAACCTCTCCTTGCTCTTTATGACCGATATCAACGAATCGCTTAAAAAGGTATAACCGGCTGGTTATACCTTTTTATTGCGTCATTTTATTCTTTGGGTGTCTCTTCACCAATCACCTCTGGCTCTCCACCCTCATCTTCTAATTGTTCTGGTTCAACTTCTGCAGCTGGAGCTTGAACAGTTACAATTGTTTCTTCATCTTCACTTGTCAATACAACTGAAACCCTCGAACGAATGTCAGCAACTTGAACAGAGTCACCAATACTCAAGCTCGAAATATCTACTTCAATTTCTTCTGGAATGTCAGATGGCAAGCATTTCACTGTTACTTCATACATTAACTGCGAAACAACACCACCTTCTTTTGCCCCAGCAGCTTCTCCTAGGAGTCGAACAGGGACATCTACATCAATTTCAGATGTCATATCAACTTCGAAGAAATCAATATGGGTATATTCATTTTTAAGCGGGTCAATTTGGATATCATGAATCATGACTTGATGCTTTTTCTTTCCTTCAACATCAAGAGAGAACAAACCATTTTTCCCGACAGCTCTCACTGTTTTGAGAAGATCGACTCCTTCAACTGATACAGGCTGACTCTCTATTTTATTGCCATATAAAATAGCGGGAACATATCCATCTTTTCGAATCTTTCTAGTTGTTGAACCTTTGAGATCATTTCGTGGATTTGCTTTTAGAACGGTTGCCATGACTATCACCTCTAATTAGTTTTCAAGTCTCTATGTCTTGTATTCCCCTAACCAGATTATTTAAACCACTTTTTTACCAGCATTTTATTCCGTACATGAATATTATTTATTAATCAAACAATGTACTGACAGATGCATTCTCATGTACACGAATAATCGCTTCACCCATTAATGCCGCAACAGAAAGCTCAGTTACTTTTGCACTTTTCTTGTTTTCGTCTAACTGAATCGTATTTGTGACGACAAGCTCTTTAATCTTCGAATTATCTATACGCTCGATTGCCGGTCCCGACAAGACAGGGTGTGTACAACAAGCATACACTTCCTTTGCCCCATATTCAACTAGCGCATTTGCCGCTAATGTGATCGTTCCGGCTGTGTCTATAATATCATCAATAATAATCGCTGTTTTCCCTTCAATATTCCCGACAATATTCATCACTTCAGACACATTCGGTCGCGGACGACGTTTATCAATGATCGCAATTGGCGCTTTAAGTCGATCAGCCATTTTACGAGCACGAACGACCCCTCCATGGTCTGGAGAAACGATCACAATGTCTTCTAATTGCTTTGCTTTGAAATAGTCTGCCAAAATAGGTACACCCATTAGTTGATCGACAGGAATATCGAAGAATCCTTGAATTTGTGTAGCGTGAAGATCAAGCGTGACTACACGTGTTGCACCCGCTGTTTCAATCAGGTTTGCGACAAGTTTTGCTGTAATTGGCTCACGTGAACGCGCCTTACGGTCTTGACGCGCATAGCCATAATAAGGCATAACCAAGTTAATGGTACGCGCCGATGCACGTTTTAATGCATCAATCATGATCAGCAACTCCATAATATGCTCATTCGCAGGGGCTGATGTAGATTGAATTAAATAGACATCACAACCACGGATGCTTTCTTCAATATTGATTTGAACTTCCCCATCACTAAAGCGGGTTACAGAGCTCTCTCCCATCGAGACTCCAATATGTTCTGTAATCTCATGGGCAAGACCTTTATTCGAATTAAGTGTAAAAACCTTTAAGCTTGGATCACCATATTTAGCCATCTTCTATTCCCTCCAAAAATTGCTTCACATTAGCAGATTAGTTATTCTTTCGATAATCGTTTTTATTCGTTTGTCGTGCACGGGCGATCGAAAGGGCTTCACCAGGTACATTGTCTGTAATCGTCGATCCCGCCGCTACTAATGCATTTTTGCCTATCGTCACAGGTGCAATTAAATTCGCATTACAGCCAATAAACGCCCCATCTTCAATCTTTGTTTTAAATTTATTTTCACCATCATAATTCACTGTGACAGCACCACAACTGAAGTTAACATCATCTCCGACTTCAGAATCGCCGATGTAGCTTAAATGAGAGGCTTTACTTCCTTTTCCAAGAGACGATTTTTTGATTTCAACGAAATTACCAATCCGTACTTCATCAGAAATAGAAGAATGTGGACGAATATGCGCAAAAGGTCCAATATTCACTGCACTTCCAATTTCACTATCATGAATGACCGATTGACGAATGACCGTTTGATTGCCAATCGAGCTATCCTTGATTTCCGTATTTGCGCCAATGACACAATCGTTTCCTATCCGTGTTTGACCTTGAATGATTACTCCTGGATAAAGCACAGTATCTTGCCCAATTGTTGCCTCTGTCGAAATGTAGGTATGGTCTGGATCTAGAATCGTGACCCCTTGACGCATCCAATGCTCATTCGTACGTCGCTTCATAATTCTTTCTGCTTCTGCAAGAGCAACGCGATCATTAACTCCTAATGTTTCTTCAAATTCGGGAGTTTGATAGGCTGCAATTGTCTGAGCATTACGTTGCAGAATTTCAATCACATCGGGCAAGTAATATTCTCCCTGGATATTATCATTTCCAACTTGCTTCAATGCTTCAAATAAGGCAATATTATCAAAACAATAAGTACCCGTATTGATCTCCTGAATCGTACGTTCGTTATCTGTTGCATCTTTATGCTCAACAATTCGTTCAACAAGTCCTTCTTCATTACGAATAATACGTCCGTAACCTGTTGGGTCATCAGCTACCGCTGTTAGGATGGTGGCCTTCGCTCCTTCATTTGCATGACAAGTGAGTAGATGTTGAATGGTTTCTGCTGTTAAGAGAGGCGTATCGCCGCAAAGAACAACAGTCGTCCCTTGCTTATCTTTCAAAAGATTTTCTGCTTGCATGACAGCATGACCCGTGCCAAGCTGCTCTTGTTGCACGACATAAGAAACTTGATCACCTAACTTCTCCTGAACAACTTCCGCTCCAAAGCCTACGACAGCAACCTTTTCCTCAAAACCTAAAGCTGAGACTTGATCAACGACATGTTGAACCATTGCTTTTCCACATACAGGATGAAGTACTTTGTATAAGCTGGACCTCATCCGCGTTCCTTGTCCAGCTGCTAATATGACCGCATAACGACTGCTCATGGTTTCCCCCCAAGTGTTGCTTTTCCCTTACGAATATATCCTAAAACCGCGGTCTTTTCAAGGTTAGATCAGTTAGTCTATAAGAACCATAGCTAACTGTTCACATAGTATTCAAAAAAGAAAAGAGTTCCACTTTACGTAAGTAGAACTCCCCTCTCTTTAAGAAGCACCCGCTTCTTCATATTCAACTTCATCGTACTCGCCAGCTTTCTCGTATTCTGCTAGCACAGCTGATTGAATCTTTTCTCTTGTTTGCGAAGAGATTGGATGAGCAATATCACGGAATTCACCATCCGGCGTTCGCTTGCTTGGCATGGCGACAAATAACCCATTATTACCATCAATAACACGAATATCATGAACCACAAACTCATGGTCAATTGTAATAGAAGCAATGGCGCGCATCCTTCCTTCTGTATTGACGCGACGTAACCTCACATCTGTTACCTGCATGTTGATCACCACCTCAAGAATGTTTAATCATGATATATCAATTCTCTAAAAAGATGGTAATTCCTTCTTTAGAATCAAAAAAAATTTCTAACTTTTTCAACAATCATCCAAAACCTCATTTTCTTCCAAAAATAACGTAACTACACAGTAGAAATGTTCGTATTTTCGGCTAAAAAAAGACCCTAATCAAATTAGGGCCAATTCCTCATGCTTATTTTACTAACGCAATGACCTCGATCTCAACAAGAACATCTTTAGGCAACCTAGCCACTTCGACACAAGAACGAGCTGGTTTATGAGTGCTGAAATATTGGCCGTACACATCATTAATCAATGGAAAATCATCCATATCTTTAATAAAAACTGTTGCTTTTACAACTGTTTCAAAAGAAGCTCCTGCCTCTGCTAGAACAGCTTGAAGGTTTTTAAATACTTGATGTGTCTGTTCCTCGACTGTTCCTTGAACAAGCTCTCCTTCTGCTGTGAGTGGTATTTGACCAGAGCTATAAAATAAATTATTGACGATTATTCCTTGTGAGTATGGTCCAATCGCATCTGGGGCTTGATTCGTATAGACAATTTTCATTTTTCATCCTCCAATATCATTGTTTTTAATAAATCTAAGACATTTCCTGGATCAACTGTAATGGTTCGTTCTCTGACGTTCACTTCCGACAATCTCGTAATCGACATATACTCATCAACAAGGCGTTCCTCTTCACCTACTGACTCAACAAGAACACCGATCCCGACAAGCTCTGCTTGAAATTCTTCCAGTAAGTCCATCATTCCACGAATCGTTCCGCCAGCCTTCATGAAATCGTCGACAATAAAGACACGAGAGCCAGGAGCTAGACTCCGACGTGCTAGCGTCATTGTTTGGATTCGCTTTGAAGAGCCCGATACGTAATTGATGCTAACCATCGACCCTTCTGTCACTAGATGATCTCGGCGAACAATACTGACTGGAACATCTAAATATTGACCCACAGCATAGGCAAGTGGAATCCCTTTCGTTGCCACTGTCATCACAGCGTCAATTTTCTTATTTGCTAAGACCGAAGCAAAGACTTGGCCGACCCGCTGAATAAACTTCGGGCTTCCCAATAAATCCATCATGTATAAATAGCCACCAGGGAGAATTCGTTCTGGGACAGCTAACTGTTCAATGAGATCATCAACAAAGATCTGTGCCTGTTCATGATGAATACGGGGAATAAATTTCACCCCACCACTTGCCCCTGAAATCGTCAAAAGTGTCCCGTATCCTTCATCTTCAAAAATTTCCTTGACGATAACAAGGTCTTCGCTGATTGAAGACTTTGCAGACCGATATCGTTCCGAAAAATGAGTTAGCGAAATGACTTCATGCGGATGCTGGAACAAATAATAAGTCATATCAACAAGACGACCACTTCGTTTAAGCTTTTTCATGCTACCCCCACCAAAACCGAATATTTTCATTTAACATAACACTTTTATACGGTTTCTAGCAAGTATCTGTTGAACCAATTAGGCGAACAGCAAAGACGTCCTGACAAAAACCTCTTAGCCCGTTATACACACGATTCATTCTTGATTCATGCTCAACAAGACCAAATACAGTTGGACCACTACCGCTCATTAGTACGCCATCAGCGCCAAAACGTAGCATTTGTTCTTTAATATTTCGTACCTCTGGATACATATCTAGTGTTACTGATTCAAGTACGTTGTGGAGGTTTTGACAAATCCCATTAAAATCTTGTCGCTCGATCGCCTTAATCATCTCTCTTGTCTTTGCACGCTGTATGTCATTGACGTTTAAACGTTTATATACGTCTGCTGTTGACACACCGATCGGAGGTTTTGCCAAAATCACCCAGAACGGGGGAGGAGATGCAATCGATTGGATGATTTCTCCTCGACCTGTAGACAGAGCTGTCCCTCCGTACACACAAAATGAAACATCTGACCCAATTTCGGAGCCAAGCTCAGCAAGCTCGTCCATTGTTAGTCCTAGTTGCCAAAGGTGGTTTAATCCTTTCAGTGTTGCTGCTGCATCACTGCTTCCTCCAGCTAAACCGGCAGAAACAGGGATTCTCTTCGTAATGTAAATAGACACTCCCTTTTTTACATTCAACCTTTTTTTAAGTAAATCGGCTGCTTGATACGCCAAATTACGTTGATCACTTGGAACAAAGCCCTCTGACACATCAACAGTAATTCGACCATCATCCGTTTCTGTTAAATCAATGCGATCAGCTAAATCAACCATTGTCATAATCATTTCTACTTCATGGTAACCATCAGATCGTTTACTTAGCGCATCCAACGATAAATTGATTTTGGCCGGTGCTTTCACTGAATATCTCACTCAATCACCTTCTGTCATTTCCATTTGCTTACGCTATTTTATCACTTGTTTGACGAACATACCACTTTAGATGTCATAAGTTCTTTATAACGCTATGTAGGAGCCAGCCTTGCCTAGAAACGTTGAAAACGAAAAAGCTGAGGTATACACCTCAGCTTTTTCGTTTTCATTTATTTATGAATTGTCTCGGTTTGCCAACTGTTGTTCCGCTATTTCAATCGCTCGTTTGACCATATTACCAGCATCCCTTGCACGAATGCCTCCCCATCCTTCATTCTGAACGGTGTCATAAAACCCAAGCTCTTTCGCTAGCTCTTCTTTCAACCGGTCTGACATGACTCCTCGTCTTCTTCCCATGTCAACACAACTCCCTCTTCATCATTTCAGAAAAGTATTGCTGTTTGGCAAAACCGTGACATAGATAGTGTTTGCATTTTAAAAACAAATATGACCCCCTATATTTAACAACAGGAGATCATATGCGTTGTATATCCAATTGCTCATTACGCTTTAAGAATAGTCGAATCAGCGCCATCCTCACAAAGCATAAGCTCAACCGTTTCTGTAAGAATATCAGCATAGCTGTAAGACACTCTCTCGAATGCATTTTGTTGTTCATCTAACTTCACGATGAAAACGGAAGGGTACGTTTCTTCGAGGAGACCAGAACGCTCTGACGTTTTTCTACGACCACCGTTTGCCTTGATCGTAATCCTCTTGCCAACATTAGCATCTAATGCTCGCTTTATGTCTATCAACGTTTTTGCCATTAATACATCCCACCTCGCTCTATATATAGTCTAACACAAATAACATATTTCGTCAAATAAATTTTAAATTATATCAAGTAGACAATAATATTGTCAATTGTTTTGACAACATTATTTAAATAATTCATGTCTTCGTTCGAAATTCTTGTTTAGTATAACTCGCTTTTTCGTCATTATGTATTGAAAAAAAGTAGCTCTTTGCGCAGAACAAACAGATGTGCGCTCCAAAAGTAGAAAAAACACATCTGTTTGTCACTGATATTTCATTGGCATGCCTCGTCTCATCACACCTTTCGTTTCAATTCCACCTAAGCCCTTCTCTCCTGTAATCGTATTTCGCAATACATCAGAGAGACTAACTCGGTCCATAAATGATGTGAGACTAATTCTTGAGGCAATATAAACGGGGTCAAGCGCATGGATGTTTACTCGACTTGGAGAACTGGCAAAATTGGCCCCGGCTTTAATTAACGTTTCAAAATGAGACTGACAAGCTCCCGCAAAGATGACCAGTTCATCGCGGTGCCATGTATGCTTTCTCGTAATCCGGACACATTCGGCAAAATATTTTGTATGACGATACGCTTTTAGATCTCGTTCATTTCCTTTTGATTTCAAATAAGCGTCATGCCCCGTAATCACCACAATATCAGGATGGACCATCTCCAGTAACGACCCAATTTGTTCTGGCATCTCTTTTTCATGTAAATGAACGCCGTATACAGGCACACCTAGTTTTTCGTATAAATCGGTGCACTTTCGTAAATACAAGCCATCGCCATCAATATGGAGCACTCGTCCACGCAGCTCAAAATAACTTGAGTCATTCGTAAATTCCGATGTCACTTCATAATCACTGCGCTGTTTCATTAGCTTAGCATCTTGTCTAAAGAGTAGGTACGAATCTTCTTCCAATGCCTTTGCTTTCTTTTGATGAACAGCACGCTCTTTCTCGGTTACGACCACCACATCATCAATAGGAGCATCGGCAATTAGACGCACGTCCTCCCCTGCAAGTTCTACGTAATCTGAGTGCAGCTCTACGATCCTAAATAACAGATCACACTGATAGGAAAGGCGAGCAACGATATCCCCTTTTCTCAGCTTCATTGTCACGGCCTCCTCTCCACTTAAGCTATGTGAAGAAAAGAGCTAACGTGCTAGGATACCCTTAATCTTTTTAGAAGAGAATCACTAAGACGAGCGAACTCTTCTAGAGACAACGTTTCTCCACGTCGTTTTGGATCAATTTCAGCCTCTTCTAATGCTTCAAGGATTTCATTTTTCTTTTCCTTTGGATCCGAGATTATGAACAAGATTATTTAAAATCGTTTTGCGGCGATTAGCAAAGCTGGCATGAAACACTTGGAAAAAGTATGCTTCATCCAAAACGTCAACAGCTGGTTGTTCACGAATGGTTAAACGCAGGACAGCTGAATCAACACGAGGCTGTGGAACAAAAACTGTAGCCGGTACCGTCATCACTTTCTCGGCTTTTGCATAGTATTGTGCAGCAATTGAAAGGGACCCGTAATCCTTTGATCCAGGCTTCGCTGCTATTCTGTCAGCTACTTCTGCTTGAATCATCACGACAATCCCCCGAATAGGCAGCTTCTCTTCAAGCAATTTCATTAAGATTGGTGTTGTCACATAATAAGGTAAATTGGCCACAACCATGACATCATCAATGCCTACGAATTTCTCGTCAATCGTTTCTTGAATATCTGCTTTCAAGACATCTGAATGAATAATCGTTACATTGGAGTATGGCTGTAACGTCTCTTCTAATACCGGAAGCAAACGTTGATCAATTTCAAACGAGACAACCTGTTGTGCTCTTTTAGCAAGCTGCTCAGTTAACGCACCTATTCCTGGACCGACTTCAATTACACCTGATGCCGAGGTAAGGTTAGCCGATTCCACGATATTACGAAGTACGTTCGTATCAATCAAAAAGTTCTGTCCGAGACTTTTTTTAAAGCTAAATCCAAATTTACTAAGAATTTCTTTTGTTCGGGCCGGTGTAGCAATATCTTTTGTCATCTTTATTGTTCCTCCTCAAACACACGCTTGCACAGCTTCTGAGAATTCTTCTGCTGTAATTCGAAATGTTTGTAATCGCTTATGAAGCTGTTTGCCGTTCGCATAGCCAATATGAAGCAAGACACCCAATCGTTCGCGCTTTTTTTTAGCTGATGCACCTGCTATTAACCCCGCAGCATGTAAATCCTGCCATGTAATGATTTCTGGATGGTGTTCATTTTCTTGCTTTGCATGAATCAATGCTTGACGAATCGCTTCTGGTGTGGCATTTTCAACGCCAAGATCATCTCGGTTTTTCGAGATCGCTTCCTCTTTTGGCAAGAATGCATGCTTGCAAGACGGCACACGCTCACTCACAATACGACGTATTCGTTCCCCTGGATAATCAGGATCCGTTAAAATAATAATCCCTCTCCGCTTCTGAGCAAGTTCAATTTGAGCAAGAACACTCTCATTAACCGCAGAGCCATTCGTTTCAATTGTATCTGCATCGACAGCTCGTTTAATCGCAACTGTATCATCTTTTCCTTCGACGACGATAACCTCTTTTATCTTCATCTTTTAACTCCTAACTCGTTTACTCATTCTATTGTAGCCTTTACAGCATGATTAGATAAATACTTATCGTAAAAATTAGAAAAACACAGAGTGGAGATCCACCCTGTGCCAAAACGATCTTAATCAAGGATTGTAATTTTAACTTGCTTCCGTCCCCAACGCATGGCATCAGCCTTAGTTGGAACGTGAACATCAATCTTATGCCCACGAATCGCTCCACCCGTATCACCAGCAATTGCCGTACCGTATCCTTCGACGTGGACACGTGAGCCTAGCGGGATCACACTAGGATCAACAGCGATCACTTTCATATTACGATTATTATTCAGATTAATACCTGTTGCTGTAACCCCGCTACATCCACTACATTGAGCAGTATAAGCTGTTGCTGACACCGTTAGCGTTCGTCCGCTTTGACTTTGTGTCGAGCGAGCTTGGGCAGGGCTTTGACTACGAGAGACCGTTGTCGCTGCTGGACGCGTGCCAACCGCCACAATTTTATCTGAGCTTTCTTTTACCGTTTCCGTTTTTAGAAGCTCACGAGAAACTTCTTTCCCGTCTTCTAACACCACTTCATAATGCTTATTGACACGACCCTCTGCACCTTCTTGAACGACTTTTTCCTTGCCGTTCGCTAAATCATCGTCTTTGCGAGTCACCGTTCCAAATGCAACGGCCTCTTCCACCACATCGGTGACTTTTTCTACACGTATCACTTGAATGTCTGTTTCTTCGTCTATGCGCTCTTCAAGCGCTGGTTCGACTCGATCTAGTTCTCCTAATGAAACATTCTCTCTCTCTAAAAAGTCAGCGACAGTCGTCGAAGTTGTCCATGATTCTTGTTGTTCACCGTCACTTGTAAGCTCAACTTGAAAGGCAGATTCATAAACTAAGCTCATTTCATCAGAAATGTCCTCATTCAATCCAGGCTCAATCAAATCATGCTCCTTGTACTCAATGTCTAATTCATTTATAAGTTGTGCGACATTTTCTGCGGTCGTCCATACCGATCGTTCTTCACTTTCGATTGTTACGAAGACTTCCTTCGCCATTTCCCAAGTTATGTTCATATTGCCTGCAATTTCTGTATCTAGAGCTGGTTCAACACGATCATAGTCCTGGACATCCCATTCTTGCTCTCTCATCAATTCAGCAACCGTTGATGCGTGCGTTTGCACTATAACGTCTTCCCCATCAATAGAGATCGTTACCGTTGCTTTCGTCGTCTCGTATATAGCGTACGTAATGACGCCCACGAAGAGAGTGAGACTTATGACGGAGAGGACTACCTTCTTCCAAAAACTGTTTATCGGAAGAGGTCGGAGTCTGTTTGCTTCCATGTCATGCATTCCTCCTTCTCAACGTCCGAATTATAAACACTGTTCCTCCCTTTGTCAACTTATTCGTCTTTGCTTCTTTGCTGCATTGTCCTCATTATCCACGAACATAGTAGCAAAGAAAACAAAAACTTCTCGACACGTCCACTCTATGCAAACATAAGCTAGTGTAGAACTTTTTCGAAAAAACGAATGAACAGACAAGCCTCGTCACAACCCGCCACCATTAGCTATCAAGAAATGCGAAAAAGTTTTTTTGCATTGACCATTGTTTGTATCATTAATTCCTCGTAGCTGATCTCTCTCAGTTCGGCAATTTGCTCTGCAACAAGTTTGACATAGGCAGGCTCATTGCGTTTTCCACGATAAGGGTGTGGAGCTAAATACGGACAATCCGTCTCAATTAACAAACGATCAAGTGGAATTGCTTTTGCCACTTCCTTTGGCCGCTTAGCATTTTTGAACGTAACAGGACCTCCGAATGAAATATAGAAATTCATCTCCAAGCACTGCTTAGCTATTTCCACACTCCCACCAAAGCAGTGCATAATTCCACCAACTTCACTTGCCTCTTCTTCTTTTAAAATATCAACAATATCCTGATCCGCTTCACGATTATGAATCATAATCGGCATCTTCACTTTTTTTGCTAAGCGGATTTGCTTACGAAAAACCTCTTTTTGAATCTCTTTTGGAGACTTGTCCCAGTGATAGTCCAAGCCCATCTCACCGAGAGCAACAACTTTAGGATGAGTCGCAAGCTCTTCTAACCAATGCAAATGTTCATCCTTCATATCAATAGCCTCAACAGGGTGCCAACCAACTGCTGCATATAGCATGTCATAACGCTCAACTAGCTCGATCGCACGTATAATCGTCTTCTCATCAAAACCAACGACGACCATATTTCCCACTCCCGCTTCTTCTGCTCGAGCCATAACGTCTTCAAGATCTTCCTCAAACTGATCTGCATTTAAGTGTACATGTGTATCAAATAACATTTTATGCCACCTTTTGTTTTTATTATAACGAAATAATTTAATGGATACTTGAAAAGAGAGAATCATCGGACTCTCTCCTTTTCAGCTTATTTTACTTGCGCTCCATTTGGCAAATTGCCATCGATCGTTGCTAATTGAAGTTTCTTTCCTTTTGAACCAGCTAAAATCATTCCTTGAGAAAGCTCTCCTCTTAGTTTAACCGGCTTCAAATTTGTGACACAGATGACTTTTTTTCCAACAAGATCACTTGGAGAATAATATTTTGCAATACCAGATACAACTTGACGCTTTTCATAGCCAAGATCCAACTGAATTTTCAACAGTCGATCTGCTCCTGGTACTGGTTCCGCCTTCAATACTTCCGCTACTTTTAATTCCACTTTTGTAAAGTCGTCGATCGTGATTTCATCTACTTCCGGTACATCCTGTTGATCTTCTTTTTGGTCTTCAGGTTGCTTTAGCGTTCCGCCCATTTGTTCGACAATATACGCCACTTCCTCTTTCATATCAAGTCTTGGGAAAATCGGTTCTCCCTTTTCAACAGTCGTTCCAGCAGGGATTTGGGCAAATGCCTGAATTGATGACCAATCTGTTATATTTTCATTTAATCCAAGCTGCTGCCAAATCTTCTTCGGTGTTTCAGTCATAAAGGGCTGAATTAAAATAGATACGTAACGCAACGATTCAGCTAAATGATACATAACCGAACCGAGCTCTTCTTGTTTTGATTCATCCTTTGCTAGCATCCACGGCTGTGTTTCATCAATGTATTTATTTGTCCGACTAACAAGTTGCCAAATAGCTGTTAGCGCAACAGAGAACTCCATTTCCTCCATCGCTGCTTCAACTTTTGTCACCGTCGCTTCAACTAAATCAAGAAGATCTGCATCAAAAGGTGTAGCATCCTTGACGTAAGCAGGAATCTCACCATTAAAATATTTATTAATCATCGCCACTGTTCGGTTTAGTAAATTTCCAAGGTCATTTGCCAGGTCATAATTGACTCGTTCGACAAATCCTTCAGGGGTAAACACCCCATCTGAACCAAACGGCACTTCACGAAGTAGGTAATAACGAAGGGCATCCAAGCCGTAACGATCAATTAATGGTACTGGATCGACGACATTTCCTTTCGATTTAGACATTTTGCCGTCTTTCATTAACAACCAACCGTGACCGAATACTTTTTTCGGTAATGGCAAGTCTAATGCCATTAACATAATTGGCCAATATATCGTGTGGAAACGGACGATTTCTTTTCCAACAAGATGAACATCTGCGGGCCAGAACTTGTTATAGAGCTGCTCGTCTTCCTGTCCGTAACCAAGAGCCGTAATATAGTTAGACAACGCATCGATCCACACATAGACAACATGCTTTGGATTACTCGGCACTTGAACCCCCCATGTAAAGGATGTTCTTGATACCGCTAAGTCTTCAAGACCAGGCTTAATGAAATTGTTAATCATTTCATTTTTCCGTGATTCTGGTTGAATAAACGATGGATTTTCTTCATAATACTTCAGCAACCTATCCGCATATTTACTCATTTTAAAGAAATACGATTGTTCACGAACCTTTTCAACAGGATGTCCACTATCTGGGCTCTTTCCACCAATAATATTGCCATTCTCATCTTTAATTGGGTCAACTAACTGTCTTTCTGTATAGAAGGTCTCATCTGGAATCGAATACCAGCCCTCATACTCATCTAAGTAAATATCTCCTTGTGCAAGCAAGCGCTCAAAAATTTGCGCAACAACCTTCTTATGACGTTCTTCTGTTGTACGAATAAAATCATCATAAGAAATATCGAGCTTTTTCCAAAGATCTTGAATACCAGCGACAATTTCGTCAGTGAACTGCTGCGGGGTTTGACCTTTGTCAGCCGCCTTTTGTTCGATTTTCTGTCCGTGCTCATCAGTCCCGGTTAAATAGCGAACCTCGTAGCCTCGTAAGCGCTTATATCTTGCCATCGCATCACCAGCAACCGTTGTATAAGCATGTCCAATATGAAGCTTATCACTTGGATAATAAATCGGTGTCGTTAGGTAAAATGTCTTTTTTTCTTCTGTCACGTTTAAATCCTCCTCTTTTTTGCATAGAAAAAGCCCTCATCCGCATCGGGACGAGAGCGACTCTCACGTGGTACCACCCAGCTTCCCCTTTCGCTTCACAGCAAAAAGGCTCACGAAGTCAATTAGCTTTGACTTCCTCTGTTAACGCCAGCTACGTCGCTCCCTTATGGCATCAAGCCCACTCAAAAACGAATTCCTCCCAGGACCATTTTCCAACCTTCATCTATACCGGTTTCCAGCTACCCCGGCTCTCTGCATAGCATGTGCTACCTATAGACAAACAATTGTACTTATCCCTTCATCGGATGTCATATTATTCATCAATTATACCTTGATCCTACCCAAAATATACCGAATTCCGTCCGCTCCTGTCAAGGTCGCGTGTAAAGCGTGGCAAATGGCGTCTTTTCTTTTTTTATGACACCTTCCGTACATAATCGTTCTAATTCCTTTTTCCACATTTGTACATCCCAGCTTTTCTTGGCAGCAGCGTTTAATTCCGTCAGATGGTGCATAATACTAACCTCAGCCAGCGGCAAGTGTGGATCAAGCACTTCTATTAATTGATCTGTATCTTTTTTGTTCATTTCCTTTAATTCATCAAATGGATTTAATGTGTGTGGACTTGATGAGTGAGCAAGTCGGATCCGTACTGCCATCGTTCTCCCCATAATCGCTGAAGAGACAAAGACATCTCCTGAACGAAGATACGGAAGCCGCTTTCCTTCTTCGTGCGTTAAATCTGTTTCTTCTTTAATTGTTTGAATATCTGTTCCACGCACCGTCCGAAATACAAATTTCGAATTAAGCTGCGCTGTAATCGTTTCATCAAGTAAAGTTGGCCGCTGCGTTGCAAAGATTAAAAACACACCGTACTTTCGGCCTTCTTGCGCAATTTCTTTTAAAACAGATTTAGCCGGCGCGTCATATCCTTTCGGGGCAAAATTATGAGCTTCATCAGTCACAATCACAAAAGGCGGAAAGAACTCGCCTTGCAGTTGTTGTAGCTTCGCATCTTTATAGGTACGTCGCTTTCCATAAAGAGCACCAACGACATAGCTTGAGAAGACTTGAAGTAACCAAACAGGACCTTGAACAACAACAAGCTGACCAGCATGAATCCCTTGTTCAATTGAGCGAATATTTTGTTGAAATAGGCCTGCTTGATAAAGCCGATTCACTCGCCATTGAATCCCCTTAACCGAAGCAAGCGGTAGACTCCCAAATTGGTCGAGTAGTTTCCTATATGTATCATAGCGTGCGAATTCTTCTCGTGACATCCCAGCATCATGTAGCATCGATTCAACTTTTTGCTTTCCTAGTTCAAGCGCCCCAGCCAAATTTGCAACTCGATCACTGAAGGATTGATAGCTATCCTTGCGTTTATGGATTGTCTGAATGACATTGACCATTGATTCCGTTAACGAGCCTGCAGCCGATAAGAGCCGTTCAACATCCCTAATCGAAAGCGCAGAAAAATCAACACCAACATCTCGTCCAATTTGAACAACCATATATCGTTCTTGATAAGATGGAGCATTAGTTACTCCTTCTGCTTGAGCGGCAAAATTCATTTCAAAATGGGGATCAAATACTAATGTCGGAATCTTGAGCTTCATTAACTCTTCTAGCATGACACGCAACCCGAATGACTTACCCGAGCCAGATCCGCCAAACACACCGATATGAGGATATTGCTGCATGGCTCTAATATCAAAAATGAAAGGCACACCATTTTGCTCGCGAATTCCATCATGATCGTGAATGCGCAGCAATCCTTTTAACGAAACAGGTAGCGTGTGATCGATAAAGTCAGTCGATTTCACTTCACCAAGGATCAATCCTTCATCAGGACCAGCTTTTACTAATAATGAAGAAATTTCATCAAAGTGAGGATGACGGACGCTTGCTCCTGTCTGAATTGGTTGTACTGCCTCTTCAAATAAACGGACCTTCGCTAAATGAATATCATCTGCACCGATGTCATAGCCAATATGCTCTAATGTTTTCAACACTTGATCATCTGCTAAGCCTTTGTCAAAGCCCATCGGAATATAACGGTTGTAAGAAAATGTTTCGACTACTTCGCCTTTTGGCTGGTATAAGTCCGCATCCTCCATCACAAGCATTTCATTCATGCGAAATTTATGTGTCTTCGAGGCAACATACACCTCATGCTGAGTTGTGACACCGACAATTTGCATTGCATTCTGCCTCCTTTATCTTTTAATAAGGTCTTCCATGACGTTTCTTCACAAAAAAACGTTGCCTAATCTCAGGATCGATATATTGTTCAACAAGTGCCTCGACAAGCTTGTCTGTTACTCTCACTTCTCTATCTACATAATCTAACCATAAAGGAATTCCTCTGCCGTCCCGTGGTGTTAATGTTAATAAAAGACTGCCAACGTCGTCCTTCAGATGCGCTTGCTCCTCTAAAAGATCGAAACCAGTGATCGCAGGATCTGAACTTAACCTCATCCAGACTGACTGGAGCCCCGCCTTATTCTGAATTTTTTCGATATAAACCATTTCTTCTCGTTCAAGAACGCCAAAAAGAAGATCACGGTCATAAGCTTGCGGCCGCTTTCGATAGGCTCCAAAAGCGTCTAACTGAATTAAATTTTCTGTTGTGATTTCTTCTGAAACCCCGACAAGAAGAACCTGTTGCTTGAGCGCTTTTTTTCTGAGTCGTTCCCATTCATCAGGTGCATCGATCCTGTAATGATACAATGCCCCGTCCATTAAAAGAAGGGCAATATCTCTTTTTTCAAGGAGCTGATAGGCCACCTCTAATTCTAATTTCGCTAAAATATGCGCTCTCCAATTTACTCCTTCCTCTTCTTTACTCTTGTTATCAATTAGAGGGGCGTATATATCTGAGCTTAAACATTCAAATCCAGACGTTGTTTTCGCTAATGCTTGAAAGAGATAGAGAAGATGAGGCGCTTCTCCTTTTGTTTGATTGACAGAGCCATCTACCGCCGCTACTTCACGACCATTTAGCCAATTCGTCAATGTTTTTGTTGGATAACGTTCAATTTGTCGAATAATCGCTCCAGACTTTTCTAAGTTTTGTCGAATAATCCTTTTATCATCTCCAGAATGACTGTATGTTTTTTGGAATGAACCATTTATTTCCTTGAGTTTTTCTACCAATTCAGGAGAAAATTTCAACATATCCTTTTTCACCTCACAATTTCAATAGTATTTCCACCGTATTTTATCATATATAATAAATTCACTTATATTTCACAAGAAAATACAAGAAAAAGTAATTGACTCGTTTTGGAAACACTGGTATTCTTAGTTTAGTCGGAAAAATGTCGAATATTGACACACATAAATAAAATGGTTTAAGTCTGAGAGGAGACAATTTAGCATGAAATCTACTGGTATCGTTCGTAAGGTTGATGAATTAGGACGCGTTGTTATTCCAATTGAACTTCGTCGTACACTTGATATAGCAGAAAAGGATGCACTTGAAATTTATGTTGATAATGATCGCATCATCTTAAAAAAGTACAAGCCTAACATGACTTGCCAAATTACTGGTGAAGTGTCTGATGATAACTTATCAATTGCAAACGGTAAGATCATTCTTAGCCCACAAGGCGCTCAAGAAATCATTAAAGATCTTCAAGATTACCTTTCTCGTACAACACAATCTTAATAAATGCCCATTATCGAAAAAGCTCTGGTTCTCCAGAGCTTTTTTTGTTTCGGAGTATGCGATAAGTTGCTTCCTCTCATGCCTAACTCATGCTCATACAACTTGGAAAACCACTTTTACGTTTGATGATAAGCTGCATAGACATCTCTTTTTGGTACCTCACGCTCACGAGCTGCTTGTTTGATCGCATCCTTTGAAGACATGCCTAATTCAATATAATGGTTAACATGCTGAACGACCGTTAACGCATCCCACCATTTGTTCATTTCTTCTTTTTCTGTACGTCCTTCAACAACGAGACTGAATTCTCCTTTAATCGTGCCGTACTTACACCATTCTAACGCTTCTTCAAGTGTCCCTCGTTGATACTCCTCAAATTTCTTTGTTAACTCACGACAAATACTCACTTGGCGATTACCAAGGACGTTAAACATCGCTTCTAATGCTTCCTTTAACCGATGAGGAGATTCATAGAACAGCAAGGTCGCTTCGCTTTGCTTTACTTGCTCTAGCACCTCGATTCGCTGCTTATTTTGACGTGGTAGAAAGCCAATAAATTGAAATTGATAAGTGGGTAGCCCAGAAGCAATTAAGCTTGTCAGGGCAGCATTTGCTCCAGGAAGAGCAATGACACGGATGTTCTCTTCAATCGCCTCACGAACGAGCTCCTGACCAGGATCGGATATCGCTGGCATTCCCGCATCACTAACAAGCGCAACTGTTTTTCCTTCCTTTATTTGCTCAATTAAAGCTCGACCAGCCTTTTCTTTATTATGTTCGTGATAGCTGATAAGCGATGCTTCAATGTCAAAATGGCGCAACAGCTTCATCGTTTGTCGCGTATCTTCAGCAGCAATGATATCTGCTTCTTTAAGAATACGAACGGCTCGAAACGTCATATCTTCAAGGTTGCCAATCGGTGTCGGAACGAGGTAAAGCACGCCTTCTACTCCTTCAGGCAGATAACTATTTTGTTGTTTCATCTTAAAAGTCCTTTCCTGCAACAAATGCTTCTTTTTGCTTCCGGGTTAGTTGCTTTAGTTCATATTCAGCTCTCATCGCTTCTGTCTTCGTCTCATAAGCTGCATGATAGACAAGCGACAGCGGCCCACGTCCCCGCGTATACTTTGCCCCTTTTCCTTGTTCATGCATTTTCATTCGTCGCTCGATATCTGTTGTGTAACCGGTATACCACGATCCATCCTTACATTCCACGATATAAATATAATGATTCATCGTCCAACATACACCTCACGAAAAGTCTCTGTGTAATCACCGCTTTCATTGTACACGATTAGCGGTGGAAGACAAATGACTCCGGACCCTCCATCTTTTATTCCCTCGATAAGAACCATATTCGCATCTTTGCCAGCTTTCGGGTAGATAAATTGAATTCGCTTTGGTTCAATACGATAGGAACGCATCAAGCTCATAATATCCGTTAAACGTTCTGGTCGATGCACAAGCGCCACTTTGCCACTTTGCTTCACATAGTCGCTACAAACACGAATCACGTCCTCAAGCGAGCAATGAATCTCATGACGCGCAATGGCCAAATAAGGATTACGATTACGTTCAGCCTCCGTTACCGTTTCAAAGTAAGGCGGGTTGCACGTGACCACATCAAAGGAAGAACGAGCAATATCCGTCGGTATTAGATTTAAATCAGCCTCGATCACACGTATCTGATGATCTAGTTGGTTCCATTCCATTGTTCGCTCTGCCATATCAATAAGCCTGCTCTGAATGTCGATCCCAATTAGGTTAGCCTTTGTCCTTGTTGACAGTAGGAGAGGGATCACCCCATTCCCCGTACACAAGTCGAGAATTTTTCCTTTTTGAATCGGCACGTTTACAAATTTCGCTAAAAGAACGGCATCAATTGAAAACGAAAATACATTCGGGCTTTGTATCACCTTTAATTCTGTTCCAGCAATATAGTCTAATCGCTCACCATCTAACAATTTCACGATTTTTGTGCACTCCTTTTTTCTAATAGAAAAACTTGACTTATCGCCAAGTTTTTCTGGCGGAAGCCTTAGTCTTTTTCGTTCAGAATATCTTACCGTTTCTCATTAGGTTAGAAAAAAGAACAGGCCTCTCGATTCGAACGAAAGGTCTGTCCCCCTAAATATCAGCTTATTATTTTTGGTGTAAAAACGAGAGACAGAATAAGCAATCATCTCCATCTGAACGAATACTTCCATAATGCGTATTACAGACGTGAAAGCCTTCTTGATATAACCTCGCTAAATTATCATAGCCTTCCCCAACAAATGACTTTTGCGTACTGGATTTCTTATTTGAATGTGTCTCCTCCAACAGATCATCTTGTGCCTCAAGACGTTCACGGAGGTTCTCATTTTCAATACGCAACGCATGGTTTTCTTCTATTAAATAAGCAAGCTGATCTTTTAATCCGCGTAATTCGTGATGTAACTCACCTAGCCGTTCTTCAAGTTGACTTACCTGTGTGAAAATTGCCTTTTTGTCCACGCTATTCCCACCTCGTTATTCTGTGGCTTCTGTCGGCACGACTTCTTTATTCATTAGCTCATCCATCGTAAATTCAAGCACGCGCTCTCCATCGGCCAATTCAACTTGAATAAGACGTTCTAGTAAGTTGAGCCCTACAACTTTCCCTTTTCCATGAGGTGTCTTAATCCGCTTACCAACATCGGGAAGCTCTTGTTTTGCTGATTCATACATATCATTCTCGTATTTAAGGCAACACATCAGACGACCACATAAGCCTGAAATTTTCGCAGGGTTTAAGGAAAGATTCTGGTCTTTTGCCATCTTAATCGAAACAGGTTCAAAATCGCCTAAAAACGATGAACAACAAAGCACGCGTCCACACGGTCCAATGCCACCGAGCATTTTCGCTTCATCACGAACCCCAATTTGACGCAATTCAATTCTTGTACGGAAGATCGCCGCAAGATCCTTCACCAGCTCTCTAAAGTCAATACGACCATCTGCTGTAAAATAAAACAATACCTTATTGCGATCAAATGTATATTCAACATCGACAAGCTTCATATCAAGCTCATGTTCCGTAATCTTCTCCGTACATACTTCAAAAGCCTTTTTGGCAGCAGCACGATTTTCTTGAACCGTTAACGTGTCTTTCTGTGTTGCTACTCTTATCACTTGCTTTAACGGGAGAACAACATCATGTTCGCCAACAGATTTTGTCCCAATAACAACCCGTCCGTATTCAACGCCTCTTGACGTCTCAACGATGACTGTTTCCCCTTCCTCCAACTGAAAAGTACCAGGGGAGAAATAATAGATTTTTCCCGCTTTCTTAAAGCGAACGCCCACAACTTGATGCAATCTTCTATCCCTCCTGTATATTAAGCAACAGCTTCTCCATCAGGAGCTGAGGATTCACATTGGCTATAAGATGTCTTTTGGCCTCAAGGACCGAAGACATCTTCTGGCTCAATCGATCCTGCGAGCTTAAGAGCGCCTGTTGTTCAAATTGCTTTTGTTGATCGATAAAGGTGATCGAATCAACCTTCCCGACCTTTGTATACATTAGGTCTCTCAACCATAAGAGAATCATATCTAAACCAATCTCTTGCTGCCACCGTTCTTTGAAAAGAGGTAGCCACTTCTCTTGCAGCGTAAAAAGAACTTGATTTGGTCTACTATGAAGCTCTTCCATCAATTGTATCACTACGCTTCGTGCTTGTGCAATCCAATCTCCCTCTAATAAGGTCATCGCTTCCTCATAACTTGTTGTTAAACTAGCTAATAAGCTGGAAACCACACTAGAATTCCCTTCTTTTTCAAGCTTGTCTAAAAATAATTGTCGAGACAATGGCGCAAAGGTCAGCAGTTGACTACGTGATTGGATCGTCGGTAATATCTTTTGTCCTTGCTCTGTTAATAATAGTGCAAGCGTAGGTGATGTTGGTTCTTCTAAAAATTTCAATATGCTATTGGCTGCACTTGCAGTCATTAAATCAGCGTGATTCACAATATAAACCTTTTTTTCCGACTCAACACCTCGATACGTAAACTCCTTTTGCAAATACTCCACTTGGTGTTTTTTGATCGATTGTCCGTCGGGTTCAATGATATGAACATCAGGGTGATTCCCATGCTCGATTCGTTTGCAATCACTGCATGCTTGACAAGCCTCCGCATCCTCTCTATTTCGACAAAAGAAGCTCTTCGCTAGTTGAAGAGCTACTCGTTTTTTCCCTGTTCCTCGGCTACCCTCAAACAAATAAGCATGAGCAAGTCGATCCTTTTCCATTGTTTTCACAAGTAGCTGCACGACCCTCGGTTGTATCTCTTTTAATTGCTCCCATGAATCCATTTATCTCCACACCTTTAAAATTGCTCAAATCTCTCAACTGGCAAGACAAAAACGGTTGCCCCACCGACCTGTACCTCAACAGGGTAAGGAACATATGAATCGGCATTTCCGCCCATTGGCGATATTGGTGCAACGAGCTGATCCCGACTTTGACAATTTTCTTTAATAATTGACATCACATTTTCGACATGCTCATCCTCTGTCCCAATTAAAAAGGTCGTATTACCAGCCTTCAGAAACCCCCCTGTACTAGCAAGCTTCGTCGCACGATGATCAGCCTTTACTAATGCATCCGATAGGCGGTTACTATCCTTATCTTGAACAACTGCCATAATTAACTTCATCTTCATCAGCTCCTTTATGAGTAATGTATGCGATGATCGAGAAAAGCGTAAACGTCTTAGTCAGCGACTTTCATTTATCCTACCTACTAGAAGATTAGAAAAACTTGGCTGATCGCCAAGTCCTTAATGGCGAAAAGCCTTAGTCTTTTTTATTCGTTCAGAAAGGCGCAATCCCTTTTATCCTTTCTGATTAATTAAAAACAAATCGATTTCTTTCATCGCCTCTTCGTAGACAAGATCAAATGACTGATTTGCATCTATCATTTTGATCCGGCTTGCGTTTCGATCAAAAACCATCTGATACCCCTCACGTACAAGTTTATGAAACTGCATTTTCTCCTGATCAAGTCGATTCAATTCACGATGATCATCTGCCTTTATACGCGCAAGGCCGACTTCTGGATCGACATCAAAATATAACGTTAAATCTGGCATATATCCTTCAATTGCAAACTCATTAATTGCTTTTACTTCATCAAAACCAATTCCTCTTGCATACCCCTGATACACCAAGCTACTATCAACAAAACGGTCACAAAGAACAATATATCCATCGTTTAATGCTGGAATAACTTTTTCGACTAAATGCTGACGCCGAGCTGCGGCATATAATAATGCCTCGGTACGACGATCCATTTCCGTATGATTAACATCTAAAATCACTGTACGAATTTGTTCGGCAATTCGGATACCACCAGGCTCTCTTGTACGCAGTACTGAATGTCCTTTTTCTTTAAGAGCAGATTCAACTTGATCTAAGACACTTGTCTTACCTGCCCCTTCCCCGCCTTCAACCGTAATAAAATACCCTTTACTCATTCTTTCTCCTCCGAATCCATAACTAAAACCGTTTCAAACCCTTCTTCATGCCCTTGAAATCTTGCTCCCGCTTGCCTCAATTGGTTAATTTTTGCAAGTATTCCTTCAGAGATTTTTTCACCTGCTAACACTAACGGAACACCAGGTGGATACGGTGTAAGTGTTTCTGCTGCGATCAATCCATTTGCATTCGAAAGAGGAACTGCTTTTTTAGGTAAGGATCGGATTTTGCTAGGGAAAACATGAAGCTTGGCAATCTCATTCTCTTCGCTTATTACTAGTGAATAAGACTTCTCTGCAATAGGATGATAAGGAATCAGAAGCTCTTTCAACCTTTTGATCGCGTCTGTCGGGAAATGAGATCTTCCTAATCCTAGCACGAGTAACACATGCCTCTCATCAGCCATTTCAGGGTAAAGACCTACCTTACCTAAAAGCCGTTGAAGTTCAAATCCTGTTAGAGTTGTTGTTGATTTTATTGTAACTTTTAATGGGTCAGAATGATACCTTTGTTCATCCCAATTGACTACTTTGATTTGTTCAATAGTAGCTAATTCTTGCTTGAGCTCTTCAACTCCTGCAAGATATGCTTCTCAATTTCTCTTCATCTAATGATTCAAGATAAGCTCTAGCTCCATCTAAAGAAGCCATTAATAAGTATGATGGACTGCTCGATTGAAACATCGTCAGTGCTTCTTTAATAGATTGTTGTTGATCGTTCGAAAGGGAAGAACGAATATGTAAAAATGAACTCATCGTTAAAGCAGGGAGCATTTTATGGGCTGATTGGACAACAGCATCTGCTCCAAGTGCTAAGGTCGACAGGGGAAATGGCCGTCCTAAACAATAATGAGGCGCATGAGCTTCATCAACTAAGACTAGTAGATTGCTCCGTTTTGCCATTTCGATAATCGGTCCGACATCTCGGCTTACCCCATAATAATTTGGGTATGTTAGCAATAGTCCCTTCGCTTCCGGATAACGAGCTATTGCTTTCTTGAGTGTTTCACTCTTCATTCCCATTGGCAGACCTGACGCTTCATCATACTCTGGCGCAAGAAGAATCGGAGTAACGCCAGCAATTTGTGCTGCATGAAAAATTGATTTGTGGCTATTCCGTTGAATAAAAACGAGATCTCCCGGCTCAAACAATGCGTAAACCATTGCTAAATTGCCTACAGTCGTTCCCCCTACTAAGAAGAATGTTTCTTCTGCCCCGTACAACTGTGCAGCCGCACGCTGCGCCTCTTTTATTGCTCCTGATGGGGCATGCAAATCATCTAAACCTTCTAGTTCTGTTACATCATAAGGTAGCACACGTCTAAAGTCATCATGTAAGCTTTTATGAAAATATAGACCGTTTTTATGACCAGGCACATGAAAGGAAGCTTTGCTTTTCTGTTGATGTGCTTTAATGGCTTCAATTAGAGGTACATGATTTTGTTTCAAAATACGATCGCACCTCCAGTAAGTATGATAATGTATATATCGATAAATCGATCTTGTCCATTTTCCATTATACCAATATTCGCATTGCAAATTTGAATGTGATTAATTTGCATCTGAAAAAACCTAGCTATTACAATAGAAGGGGATAGGCTAGGTTTTCGTACATGTTTATGAAATTTACTATCCATGATGTTCTTTTCTCAGTTAAGACAGATTATTTTTAATCATGAGAAAAAAAGAAGCAGTCTTTACTTTGTTCACATAGTGATCGTACATTCGAGTTTTGACATCTAATTTTACAATGTCTTCCTCGCAGTTCGTACAGAAAAACGCATGAGCAATCTGAATTCCATCTTGCTTTCTCTCCTTACAGATGACACAAATATTTGTTAGCCGTATGTGCATGATTCTGGTTTTCAGCATTCCATCACCCCTGCCATCATTATCGGCTGCCCTTTGCTTTTTTAAACATCTCTTCATTTCACTTTATTCTTTTCAAGTATCATTTGTGCCTATTCAAGTGGATTTTTTTGATTTGGAAGGTTTCTGTCTTATACATTTAGATACTTTATTTTTGGCTCTGTTAAAGGTAAATGTTGATATTTGAAACCTACTCAAATGCTTAGTATAATTAACATAAGAACAAACATTCGGGAGGTGGCAAGGTTGAGCAAAGCGTTCAGTAACTTATTAAAACATATCGACAATTTATCACATACAGAAAAAGAACGAGTGTATCAATGGGTAAAACGCTATGTTGAACCTTCTTCCTCTGTTGGTGGTCGTCTAATCAATGAAATGCGAGAAACTCGTTTCAAAGAAGGTTTTGAATGTCCTCATTGTGCATCTGAACACGTTGTTCGATTTGGAAAATATAATGGTCGCCAACGCTATCGTTGTAAATGTTGTAGTAAAACCTTCACTGATACAACTAATACGGTTTTTTATCGCACTCGAAAAGGCAACGAATGGATTACATTTGTTGATTGTATGTTCAAAGGCTATTCCCTGCGAAAATCGGCTGAAATCGTAGGGGTTACTTGGGTTACGCTTTTTTATTGGAGACACAAACTGTTAAATGCCTTAAAACAAATGGATTTTGAACAATTTGAAGGTATCGTTGAAATTGACGAGACCTATTTCCTATACTCTCAAAAAGGACAACGTGGGATTTCAGAGAACGTAAACCTCGTAAACGTGGCGGGAAATCTAAACATAGAGGCATTAGCCACGAACAAGTATGTGTTCTTGTTGCAAGAGACCGTACAAAAGCAACCGTCTCCAAAGTTGCTTGTATGGGGCGTGTTGTGAAAACCAAAGTTGATAGTATGATTGGTTCTAAACTAGCTCTAATAATGTACTTGTTACAGATGCTTGGAGAGCATATAAAACCTATGCAAAAGAAAAAGGATTAGAGCATTATCGAATTAAATCCAACGATGGAAAACACGTTATAAAGGGCTTGTATCACATTCAAAATGTAAATGGTCTCCATTCTCGAATGAAACAATGGATAGACCGCTTTAAAGGTGTGGCTACAAAATATCTTGATAATTACCTTGCTTGGTTCTTGTTTGTGGATAGCCGTAGTAATGAAAGCACCAAAGCATAATATAAAAGAGTTTCTGCTAACATCATTTGTATTTGAAATGACAGATACTTATGATAGTTTACGTTTATCAAAATTCAGTGCTTAATATAAACATACAGTAATTTTAGGGTGAGGTGTTTGAACGTGTTATATGAAGATAGATACCATATGCACTTAGGTTATTATGAAAATGGTTTTGATTTAGAAGCTGTTGCTTTTAAAAGACAATCGCAAGAAGTTTGGGACATCTTCTTTGATTTCAAGGAATATGGTTTGAAAAAACCAGTTCAAGACACCGAATTAAAAGGATTTGGTATAAGAGTTTTTTCAATTGAAATTGAGGAACTTGATTATAATTTTGGAGCAAAAAAATTTAAACAGTGGCTATCTAACCAAAAAATTATATAAAACTTATCTTTTAGAGCTTGTTCAAAAAGCCATAAAATCCGAAAAAAAATAAAAATGCACCTTAGCGAAAAATGGTAAAATGGAAGTGACGAATCAACCAAAAATACCAATTTGCGAGGTGCATTTTCATGGATATGCAGCTAGAACTGCTTCCTTACCACTACTATAACACACTCGGTTTCGATGTGGAATTGATAGATTATATTGATCATGTCGATGATTCTATTGTCTTGGAAAAAATGAAACCATTATATAAAGGCGGTGGTCGCCCGCCTATTGATGCTAGGACGTATTTTCGTATGCATTATTTGTACTTTACACGGCCTGAGATCACGTCTTTTAGAGAGCTCTGCAGACAGCTGAAGGACCCTAAGAATCAGGCATGGCGCAACTTCATCGGCACTCCAAACATAAAGGATGTTCCTGTTCATTCGAGCTTGACTCATTTTCGTCATACTCTGACACCCGAGCACTTTTATAAAATCTTATTCGATTTCATTGGTCAGGCCCTGAAACTGGATGGTTTTTTAGAACCAACTCTTGCGGGAATTGATTCTAGACCCGTCTTTGCTCATGTGAATGGCTATAAAAAGAAACGTTGTGCTTGTGAAGATAAAGAGACATGTGAATGCGACAAAACGTATTCGGATCCCGATGCCAAAGTAGGCGTTCAACGGAATAAAGCCAATCAGAATAAATTTTTTATTGGCTATCGAAAACATTCGATTGTTTGCCCCGCACCCTCGGGTCCTGTTGTTCTCTTGTCCATTATTCTTCCACCAGATACTCACGATGTCGATGTTCTTCTTCCGTTGGTTGAAAAACTAAAAGAAATCGGTGATTTGAAGGTAGAGTATCTTGTGGCAGATTTAGGCTATTTCAGTGCCGAACACCAGATAGAATCTTTACATAAACATGATGTGGCCGTCGTAACAGATTTCAAAAAGAATACGGTCATCCCTGAAACTTGTTCATCAGAAGGAAAGCCTGAATGTGAAGCTGGCCATGAACTCCTATGGGATGGATTTGAGAAGGAAACCTATACGTCTTGGTTTCATGGTGACGAAACCAAATGTATGTCCTGTCCATTACAGGCTACTTGTAATAAGCAATTCGGTTTCTCCTTTGAAGAAAACCCATTCTTCTATGGTCCAGTTCCACAAGGGTCAGAGCTTCAAGATCGGATGTTGAACTTTCGTAAGCAAGTGGAGCTATCTTTTGCACATGAATCGAATCAGCTCGATTCTGTTATGCGACATAAAAAGGTACCAGTAAAGACCACCAAGAGAGTCCAATCTTTCTTCATCATGAGAGATTTGTTTCGACTCATTCAACGGATGATCAAACACATTCGAGATACGGTCTTACCTGAAAATCATGTTGAAGCTATAAGGGAATTACAGGAAATCCAAGTGGAACAGCTTTCCTTGCCAATAGCTGGCTAATTTAACCCCAATCAAACCTTTTTTAAAAAATTGTCTATGGTCCAAGGGGGAAGTCTACCCTTTTTTAGGTGCGATTTTGAGTGGGGCGAAGGTACATTTTTTTGTCTGAAATTATTTTACTTTCATTACCATTAATGGAAGTGAAGTCAACTGATTTTCTATTTATGATTTGATTAAAAAGGTGCTTTTTGAACATCCTCTTTAAGAGATTAAGTTTGCAAAATAAAAACAGGGAAACCTTTCTGGATGGCTCCCCTCAATATTTACTTAATTTTCAACATTAAAGTTTAACAGAGCCTTATTTTAAAGTGTCTTCAAGGGGAATGGTTTACATTCAAGGTGCTTGATGCTTCGATCGGCTTATTCACTACTTTTGCTGTTCCACCTCAGATCAGAGCTCTTCAGCGCCTTGAGCATATCATTTTATGCACATAAAAAATTACAACCTATCGGATTGTATTTTATCGCCCGGCAACGTACCTACTCTCACAGGGGGAAGCCCCCAACTACCATCGGCGCAAAAGAGCTTAACGACCGTGTTCGGCATGGAAACGGGTGTGGCCTCTTTGCTATCGCCACCAAGCTTACGACTTGAATCTGCTTCT
>CAWIQZ010000005.1:0-14272 GCA_963838465.1 uncultured Bacillaceae bacterium | reverse complement strand
AAGGAACTTGGCTAACGATCTCGGAGAAGGAAGTGGAAGTAGATTTTCCTGTTTCAATAGGTCGCATGGGCGTTCACCTGTTGTACCATGGATACGTTCATCGGCTCTCAGGCACCACGCCACGGCTTGTCTATTGAGATCTGCCATGTCTGAGAAGACGCGTCCCGGCCAGAAGTTCTCTTTCACAAATCGTACTGCCACGTTCCACTTTCCCTTTTGTTTGTGGTCGTCTTGCTTTGCACACTTTCGGTGTAAGGCCGATCGACAGGGCAAAGTCCTGAAACAAGGGATGCCATAGAGGACTGCGATCGTCATTTGTGTCGAGAATGACAGTTTTCATACGGTCAGTAAGCGCAATCCGTGGTACGCCTCCAAAATGCTCGATGGCATGGACGAAGCAACGGAGAAAGCTATGTATGTCGCAGCGAGAGTGAATTCAATGTAAATGGATCGGGAGTGGCCAAGCACCATAACAAAAACGGGGATTTTACGACGCTGTCCGTTTGAATCTTCATATTCACAGATGCCCCAGTCTATCTGCGCTTGTTCACCCGGTTTCGTTTCATAACGGATCGTTTGTATTCTGCTTCTTTGGTGGTCGAAGTGGCCTCACAAAGTCTTTTAAAATGGAATAACCGCCTGTATACCCCATATTTTTAGACGGTCCAGCATAACTTGGCAATTCAGCAGACCCTCGTCACAAATCCAATTTTCAATAACTTCTTTAAAAACGCATCCAGCTTCGATTCTTTCGATTCCCTTGGAGCTGTCTTAATCTCGTAACTATTTCTTACATGTTTTCGGACCGTGTTACGTGAGAAGGCCCATTATTCGGGAAATTTCACGTATCCCCTTTCCTTCTTGCACTAATTCCTGTAATCTCAAAAGTGATCCACCCTTTAGCATTTTAATTTCTCCTTTCAATAACCTTCGCACAGTCATTGAAAGAAGATATTCTACATGGGTGGGTCGCCTGTTCTTTCCGGCGATAATGGGTCAATTATATCCCGGCGTTAACAAGAAACAGAGAAAGCAAGGAAAGAACAGTTCCGTGCTCATATAATTTTCGACTTTAATTTCGTTGGAGGTTATTTTTTACAATATGTTATCAAAAACATAGGAAATGATACTGCTCATAATATAGAAATATACTTATCCCACCACTTCAAGTTGGGGACAAAAATATAGAAAAAATAGAAATTGAGTCTCTTACCCTTGGCTCAGAAAGCACAAGACAGTTGTAGCAATGGCTAATCCAAACGATGATTTTTTTACTAGAAACTACGAAGTGAAAGGAACCTTTAAGGATTCTAGTTCAATTGAGCAACGCAAATTTAATAGTAGATTTGATTTCTCGCTGTTTAAGGCATGGAATCTGAAACAAAAAGATTACTGATGAATTGTCGAAAATAATCAAGGCTATACAGGAGATTAAAAAATCGATAGATAGCAAGAAGATTACTGAAGAAATCGGGAAAATTGAAAAAAAGTTATTGGTTATCGGTGTTCTAACACCAACTTATCAACTTATACAAATTATAGGCCGTCCTCTGTTGGGACGGCCTTTTTTCGTTTCCAGCAGGATTGTTGTAGGAAACTGACGAAATATGGTGATTGAGGAATATTTTGGAAGGAGAGATACACGAATGCTTCAATCAACATTGAATTAAAAAATTGGAAAGGTACATCCATACACCAATTCATAATCTTCAACGAACATTACAAAAAGAGCCTGACACCAACTTATCAACTTATTAAGATAAACAATATTCTCTGAATTCCAAGAGGATCTCGATTAGATAACTTATTTTATTAAAAACCCCGGTTCGTGACACTAATTTATCATGTTCTTCGAAGTGTTAGGTATTTTACGATCGTTTTACGGTCAAACCCGGTTTCCTGGGCGATTTCCACCTGAGTCCAGCCTTTCTGTTTTAACTCTTTAATCATAAAAAATTACCCAAGCTTGATCACTGCTCTCCAACTCCGTTGTTTTTAGAACACGTATCCGTTATTAATGGGGAATTTGGCACCGGTGTTATTGGATATTTTACAACCGTTGCTTACACTTGACATTGAGTGATAAAATGAAAAGAGAATCTATGTGTTGTAACATAATGGAAATTTCAACATACAATATAATTTAAGCAAACTTTACCAGTATTTTTTGAGGCACAAAGGACGGATGTGCCTTATATTTTTATTATAAGCACTTCTAAAGAAAGTAGGTGAATCCGCATGGCAACAATAGAACAGATTAAAGCTTTAATAAGAGCGCATTTCGATAGTAATGAAGAGAGATTTAAAACTGTTGTTTTGCAAATTGCGGCTCACGAAGCAAAAGTAGGTCATACTGCAAGTGCTCGAGAAATTAAAGAAATTATTCAAAACCCTAAATATTTAAACAAAAATAAGGTCGTAGCATTAAATAATGGATTAGACATTCTTGAACAGAAGATGACTCATGTTCATTTATCTGATTTAATTGTTTCGGTTGACATAGAAGAGAAAATCAAACGTGTAATCAATGAGTATCACAAAAAAGATCTCTTAAGAAAAAATGGACTTATGAATCGTTCAAAACTTTTACTTGCAGGAGATCCTGGTACAGGAAAAACCATGACTGCTTCAGTTATAGCGAACGAGTTATATTTACCGCTTTATGTAATACAATTTGATCGGTTGATAACGAAATACATGGGGGAAACAAGTGCAAAACTTCGACAAGTATTTGATCAGATAAAGGAAATTCGAGGGGTATATTTATTTGATGAGTTTGATGCAATAGGGTCAGATAGAAATTTAGATAATGATGTAGGTGAGATGAGAAGAATCTTAAATTCATTTTTACAGAATCTTGAAGATGATGAATCCTATAGTATTATCATTGCAGCAACCAATAATCCGAGTATTTTAGACAATGCTCTATTTAGACGATTTGATGATGTGATGGAATATAAAAATCCTGATATCGAACAAATTACAAGATTATTTAAGATGAAGCTTCATGGCAAAGCATCTAACGATATTTTTACAGAAGATGTGTATAAAGAGACCAAAGGATTAAATCACGCAGACATTGTTAAAGTGTGTGAGGAAGCAGTTAAGTATTCTATCTTAGAGGATCAGCTGATTACAAAAAACATATTATTAAATTACATTAAAGATCGGAAGAATTATTATAAATATAAGGAGGCTTAAGCAATAAATGAAACCAGAATTAAGCAACTTATATATTAATCAATCCTCTCAAACAATTAATTATACACCAATTGTCTCCAACGGTGGAAAAGCTAATTACCCCGTTAGAACTAGCAGACGTAGCCATGCAGAACTATTAGAAGAAAGCTTAAAAAAAGCGTGGGAAGAAGCTGAAAAACAGCAGGAAACTTTAGGTGCCGTTTCGGTATCTTCTCAACACGGGGTATATTTAGAAATTAAGGGTCAGGCTGGTTATGATCTGATTACTAAAAGCTTAGAGAATATAACGCAAAAAGTTAGGATTTGTAATATAAAAAATGGAGATGATGGTGAGGAGCAGAAAGTTGTAAGCTCCACTGTTTTTGTCCCTGAAAACCAAAGGGATTTTTTTGTGAAGAAA
Organism: uncultured Bacillaceae bacterium; assembly: GCA_963838465.1. Lineage (GTDB taxonomy): Bacteria > Bacillota > Bacilli > Bacillales > Bacillaceae_D > Halalkalibacter. The sequence goes on along the minus strand of CAWIQZ010000005.1, from coordinate 10,671 downwards.
TTAAATAAGTACAAAGAAACAGAGAATAAAGAAAAAGTAATCGGAACAATAGAGAGTATTAATCTAGCAATGGTCAATGCTCTTTGGATGAGCGATAAAAATGAATTACCCAACAATACACCGAAATGGTGTGAAGTATGGTTAATGTTTGATATGAAAGAAGAATTGGACACCATTATTGGGGAATTTATTCAAATTTGTGATGAAAGACAAATCCATCATAAAAATCAAAAAATAGTATTTCCAGAGAGAGTGGTATTAGGAGTAAGAGCCAATAAGCAGCAATTATCAGAATTGCAATGGTTAAGTTCCAGAATTGCAGAATTTAGAATTATGGTTACCCCAACAAGCTTTTTTGAAGAGCTTTCTGAATTAGATCAAAGAGACTTTGTAAAAGATTTAATAGAAAGACTAGATGTTTCAGAACAATCTAATACTTCGGTCTGTTTACTTGATACAGGTGTTAATAATGGTCATGATTTGCTAGCGCCACTTTTAACTGATGAAAATATGCATGCTGTAGATCCTTCAAAAGGTGTGTATGACATTGCTAATCATGGTACAAGAATGGCTGGAATTGCATCTTACTTTACACTTGAAGATAAACTTGAAAATACTACTCCTGTTGTAGTTAATCACTTTTTAGAGTCTGTAAAGTTATTTGATCGTAGTGATGATAATCAACGAGAATTATATGGTTATGTAACTGAAAGTGCTATTAGCTTAGCGGAAATACAAAATCCTGAGACTAATAGAGCTATTTGTATGGCTATTACGGCTCCCACCAATACACTTAAAGGTGATGGACGACCTTCCTCATGGTCAGGAGCGATTGATTCTATTATTTCAGGTGCAAATGAAATAGAGGAAACGGGTATAAAAAGAAAGCTTATGTTCATTTCTGCAGGAAATACAACCGTTACAGAGATAAGCGAATCAGGTGATGTAAAAACTGCTGTCATCAACCATGCAATTGAAGATCCTGCACAAGCTTGGAATGCTATTACTGTAGGTGCGTATACAGGCAAATACCAAATACCTGAAGAATTAAGTGGTACATTTCAGCCAGTTGTGGAACCTGGATGTTTTTCACCCTTTACCTCTAGCTCACTTACGTGGAGTATTAAATGGCCGGTGAAACCGGATATAGTTTTAGAGGGTGGGAATTTAGCTTATGATAAAAATTCTAATTTTTATACGGAATTACCAGAACTACAACTCTTGACGACAAATAAAGATGCTACGACGGGTAAATCATTCGATACAGTTAGTATGACAAGTTCTGCAACAGCACAAGCGGCGTGGATGGGAGTAAATATTCAACATCATTACCCTGAACTATGGCCAGAAACGATAAGGGCTTTGATGATTCATTCAGCTGAGTGGACGGATGCAATGAAAAATGCTTGTTTTGAGAATAATCCCCCAAAAAGAATGGACTTTAGAAATTTATTGAGAACTTGTGGATATGGTGTGCCAAATCTTTCGAAAGCACTTTGGAGTGTTTCTAATAGAGTTAACCTTATTATTGAAGATGAAATTCAACCTTTTTATAAGAAGGATAGTGGAAGTATTACTTCAAAAGAAATGCATATTCATAATATACCCTGGCCAGATGATGTATTACTTAGTCTGGAAGATAAAAATGTAAAGATGCGAGTTACATTGTCTTATTTTATTGAACCAGGTCCTGGAGAAGTTGGATGGAAAGATAAATACCGATATCCTTCTTGTGGCCTGCAGTTTGATGTTAATAATTCAACTGAGGATCAAGATAATTTCTTGAAGAGAATTAATAAGGCTATGCGAGATGATGAAGAAGATAAAGGCGATGTAAAAAACGATAGCAGCCGTTGGGTTATCGGGACATCTAATAGAAACGTAGGATCCGTTCATTCTGATATTTGGGAAGGAACAGCAAGTGAATTAAGTCAAAGCAATCAAATAGCTGTTTATCCAATAACGGGATGGTGGAAACTGAGAACGAACTTAAAGAAGTATAATTCAAAGATTAGATATTCTTTAATAGTAAGTATTGAGGCACCTGAGACAGAAGTTGATTTATATTCAGTCATAAAAAATAAAATTGAATCTAAAATTAATGTTGAAAATCGTACTACTGTATCTACAGAAGTTACCTATAGAAAATAAATGTTACTTGATACACAAAGTTAAAAAGACGAAAGCGCAGGGACGGTTATTTTGCATCTTTTCTGTTAGAAATATGGTAAGAATAATTAGTGATGCGCGCACCGAAGAACGACAGACTGTTTACCACTTCAAAACTTCTGATGATAAAAGATAAAAAACATAGTTTTGAGAATCAATTGCTATAAGAATTTGAATGATTTTCAATAAGGTAAGTATCCTGCAAACAAGACCAGATTGTTGAGTAGCTTTATATTACACAGTACAACGACAATGTTCAATAGAAAATGATATTTCGCAATAGCGGAAGACTAAAGCCTAATTCTTCGGTAAAGATAAAAGGAGGATTAGGCTTTTTTAATTCAAAATCGTTGACGTTCTTCTATTGGTAAACACGTTGACAGCAGTGGTAAATTTTGTGGCAACTGCTGGCTGTAATCAGAAGCCGCTTGGCATAGTTCTTCAATAGTAATATGAATGTCATCTATATCATACATTACCTTCTGTAAAAACTGAAAAAGTACCCGAATAGTACTGATATTTATTAGGTGAAATAAGTATAATATCATCAGGAATTCAGACATTGTGAAGTGGCTAAAAAACAGTAGTTTGACATCCGTATAATTTAATTATGTAATGCTACTGATCAACAATAGATATCATACGGTATGATTTGTATTTGTATGGGCTTCTAAAGAGCAAGCGCTCGTAAACTTACATTTCGAAAAAATGTGAATAAAGTGTGAAAAAAGCTTGATTCTTTATAACTATCATTATATACTTCAAGTATAAACGTGAGGTTGAGAAGAGAAGAAGAGAATCTTTCAACCGCTGCTTATCCTTTTTGGAGAAGTTTGCGGTTTTTGAGATTCTCTTCTTTTTTTCTGTGTTTTGTTGGAAGGAGTGTGAAATATGGATGGAAATCAGGCTTTAAAAAGTAAAAAAATTAGTGTGCCGGATATGGATGAGCATACAAAAAAGCGTAGAAGGAAAAAAGAATGGAAGCTGTTAGGATCTGGTTTGTTATATCTTCTTCCGGCAGTAGTTATTATCGGTGTATTCTTATTTTATCCAATGTTGAAAACGCTTTATTTTAGTTTTTTCGTAACGAGTGCAGGTGGGGTGACAGGGGATTTTGTAGGATTTGGTCATTATACACGGCTGCTTGAGTCTGATGCATTTCGAACAAGCATGTGGGCAACGCTGAAGTTTGTGATTTACACGGTGCCAACAGGAATTATTCTTGCTTTGTTTTTAGCGATTATTTCAAATGAAAAGCTAAAGGGGATTGCATTTTTCCGTGTCATCTTTTCGTCAACATTAGGGGTATCAGTCGCGGCTGGTGCTACAATCTGGCTTTTTTTATTCCACCCGACGTTAGGTGTATTAAATGGGATGCTCGCTCTATTTGGGATTGACGGCATCAACTGGCTCACCTCCTCTGATTGGGCTTTAGTGTCTGTAGCTATTACAACGGTTTGGATGAATATTGGCTTTACGTTTATCGTCCTTTTAGGTGGTCTGCAAAATATTCCTGAAGAGTTATATGAAAGCAGCCGAATTGACGGTGCTGGCTATTGGCATCAGCTAATTCATGTTACGATTCCAATGCTTTCACCAACCCTGTTTTTTGTAAGCGTCGTCACACTAATCAATTCATTCCAAACTTTTGGACAAATTGATATTTTGACAGGTGGGGGGCCGGCGAATTCGACAAATTTAATTGTGTATTCCATTTATCGAGAGGCATTTTATAACGGACGATTTGGTTATGCGAGTGCCCAAGCGATTATTCTGTTTTTGATTATTTTAATTGTGACTGTCATTCAATTTAAGGTCGGAGAAAAGAAGGTGCATTATCAATGATGAAAAAAGTCATTTTATACATTCTGTTAATTGTCTCTGCACTGGCGATTTTTTTCCCGATTTTATATGCATTTTCAGCAAGCTTTATGTCCACACAAGAAATTTTTGGAGGTTCTTTAATACCGTCGGATCCGAATCTAGATGGGTATGCGCAGGCGATTGAGCGGGTTCCGTTATTAGCCTTCCTTACAAACAGCTTTATCGTTTCCTTTATTGTAATGGTCGGTCAGCTGATCGTTTGTAGCTTGGCAGCTTACGCATTTGTTTTTATTAAGTTTAAAGGTCGAAGCATTATTTTTGGATTGTTTATTTCGACAATGCTGATCCCTTGGGAAGCGACGGTTATTCCGAACTACTTTACGATTTTAAACTTAGGCTGGGTGAACACATATCAAGGTCTTACGGTTCCATTTTTTGCATTGGCCTTCGGTATTTTCTTATTAAGACAGCACTTTCTTACAATTCCTAAGGAAATTCTTGAGTCTGCACAAGTCGATGGGTGTTCAAGGTTCCGTTTCTACTGGAGCTTCGTGCTTCCTTTATCTAAAACGACATTAAGTGCAGTCGGTATTTACGGATTTTTGACAACATGGAATATGTACCTTTGGCCGCTTCTTGTTACAAGTAATAACGATGTGCGAACGGTCCAAATCGGTCTTAAGATGATGATTGCTCAGGAATCCTCAACGTCATGGAATATGGTCATGGCGGCAACCGTTTTAATTTTATTACCAACCTTGTTGCTTTTATTCTTCGGTCTTAAATATATCCGTAAAGGGTTGATGGCCGGAGCTGTAAAGGGATAAATACTTTTAAAAAGGGGATAAAAAAATGACGAAACAATTGAAGCTTATCTTGTCGATGTTTGCACTCTCATCCTTACTTGTACTTGCAGCTTGTGGCGGTGGTGAAGAATCATCAACTGAACCAGAAGACGGTAAGACGCAAATTACGTTTTGGCATGCTATGGGCGGTGGACCTGGTCAAGCGATTGATGAAATGGTCGCTGACTTTAACGCACAGTCCGACACTGTAGAAATTGAAGCGGTTTACCAAGGAAGCTATGAGGAATTATTGAATCAGCTAAGAGCGGTTGGTGGGTCTTCAGAGGCACCGTCACTCGTTCAGGTGTATGAAGTTGGAACAAAGTATATGAGCGATAGTGGATTCATTACTCCGATGCAGGAATTCATCGACGCTGATGATTTTGATGCAAGTCAGCTTGAAGAAAATATTCTTGCGTACTATGAGATTGAGGATAAGCTCTACTCGATGCCTTTTAACACATCAAATGCGATTATGTTTTACAATAAAGACCTTTTTGTAGAAGCGGGCTTAGATCCTGAAAACCCTCCAAGCACGTTTGAAGAAGTGAAAGAAGCGGCACAAGTGTTATCTGATAACACAGATGCTAATGGGTTTGCGATCTTAATTTATGGATGGTTCTTTGAACAGCTATTAGCGAACCAAGGAGCTCTTTACCTCGATCAGGATAATGGTCGTGGTGGGGAACCGACAGAAGCTTTAATTAATGAGCAAGCAGGTCAAAACATTTATAACTGGTTAAATGAAATGGATGAAGCTGGAACATTAGGTAACTTTGGTCGTAACTGGGATGATATCCGTGCGGCATTTAATGCCGGTCAAGTAGCGATGTATCTAGATTCAACAGCTGCTACTCGTGATAACGTCAACAATGCACCGTTTGAAGTTGGAACTGCGTTTCTACCATATGTTGACGGAGAAGAAGCGAATGGTGTCATTGTCGGTGGGGGATCACTTTGGATTACTAACCAAGTATCTGAAGATGAGCAAAATGCAGCTTGGGAATTTGTAAAGTATACAGCTGAACCAGAGGTGCAAGCAAAATGGGCAGCGGCAACAGGTTATTTCCCAATCACTCCTGCAGCCTATGATGTCGAGGAGCTGTCTTCTGTCTATGAAGAATTCCCACAATTTAACACAGCTGTAGAGCAGCTTCAGAATACGCAATTAACACCTGCGACTCAAGGTGCATTAATGAATGTATTCCCTGAGGCTAGGAGCATTATTGAAAATTCGATTGAAGAGCTTTACGAGCAAAATAATCCAGAGGAAGCTTTAAATAATGCGAAGAACTTAATTGATGAGGCTTTAAATAACTAATCGTCAGAAAAGGTGAACATAATGATTCGGTTTGCACATAGAGGCTCCATCACTGAAGCCCCAGATAATACCGTGTCGTCTATTCAAAAGGCGCTTGAGCATGGGGCAAAAGCGATTGAAATTGATGTCCAGCTCACACGTGATGAGGAGCTCGTTTTATTCCATGACTTCACCATTTGCATTCATGGAACTAAAAGAAGAATTACGGATTGTACGAAGGCGGAGCTTAAACAGGTCGACATGGAAGAGATTTTTACTGCAGGTGCAAAAGGAACTGAAATCGCCACCTTATCTGAAGTGCTCGACATTTGCTCAAAAGACATTTTAATTAATATTGAGTTTAAAAATCAGGAGCAAGACCGCCGGGGAATTGAAAAGCGTGTCGCAAAAGAGCTGAAAGCCTTTGGTTTTGAAGAGAATGTATTAATTTCGTCCTTTGATCATCAATGCTTAGAGCAGTTTCAACATTTTAACCCTGAATACAAATTAGGAATGCTCTTTCAGCATCAGCTGATCCAGCCATGGCTTTATGCAAAGCAGACAGGGCTGAACATTTATTCACTACATCCGTATTATGAATCGGTAACAAAAGAATTTGTCGAAAATAGCCACGCGCACGGTTATGCCGTTATACCTTTTACGGTCGATGATTCAAAGCAAATGACCTATTATGAATCGATCGGTGTAGATGGGATTTTCACGAATAATCCGACTCAGTTTTAACTAATCAAAGTCTTACTCTCGGGAACGGGAGTAAGACTTTTCTATAAAAGGAGAAAGGGGGAGCGAGGTGTTAACAAGAACTAACTTTTTAGACAGAGAAATGAGGGGTCTGCGAGAAAGGCTTTTATTCATGATTGAGCTTAATCAGATTATGCTTCAATTATGTGGACGTTCGATCGAGGAAAAGAACGCTCAAAATGAGACGAAAATACTTGAATATGAAGCTCAAATCAATAAGACAAATCAATGGATTCAGGATAAAGTGCTTGAACTTTTTTCATATGAACAGTTAGCCAATCAACAAACGAGAGGATTATTTATTTTCGCCAAAACAGCAAGAGAGCTGGAGCGTGTCGGTGATCATACCATCAATATTATTGTTACTGGACCTTCTGAAAAATTACCTGAAGCCGTATCCAGCTTATTTTCACAACTTTTATTGAATATTAGTGAAATGTTTAATGCGTTATCCACGGGGATTAAGGAAGAGGATCGGAGCACCTTACAATGGATTTGTGACGAGGACGAACAGGTGAATCGGTTAAATCGAAAAGCATTTGAACAAATTACGTATTCTTTAACGATAGAGCAGTTACAAGCCGAAAGTGGAGGAAAGCTTATTTTAATGAGCCGGTTCTTCGAGCGCCTAGCCGATCATATTGCAAATGCTGCAAAAGACTATCGTCGCTATTTGAAGGAATGCCACCCTGTAATTAGTAAGGATCTGTCATGACGATAGCTCAAAGTTTTCTTGGATTTTTAGGTGGTTTAGGAATCTTTCTATACGGGATGAGCCGGTTGAGCAAGGGACTCCAAAAGGCGGCGATTAATCGTCTCCGTTATCAAATGAGCAGATTTGTTAAAAATAGACTACAGGCGCTTCTCGTAGGGTTAATGTTTACTTTCTTTTTGCAAAGTAGTACCGTCATGGCGATTATCACGGTTGGGCTCGTAAGTGGTTCAATCCTTACGCTCGTTCAAGCGTTAGGGGTCATTTTAGGATCGGCTATTGGAACGACTTTAACGAGTACAGGTGCTCACATTCAATATTAGTCAATTTGCACCGATTTTTATTTTAAGCGGGGTAATCCTCCTCCTCTTTATTACTGTAGAAAAGACGAAGCCTGTCGGGGATGTTTTGTTTGGTTTTGGCCTTGTATTGTTTGGGATTTCATATATATCCTCCTCTTTGGAGCCATTAACAGCTAACCCTGCTGTTATCGATTTTCTTTTGTATGTCACAGATATACCAGTTCTGCTTTTTTTATTAAGCGTTGGTTTAACAGCTCTTCTCCATAGCAGTGTCGCGATGATTGTTGTGGCGATGTCCTTTTTTAGTGTCGGTGCGATGAGCTACGATGAAGTCATTTGGCTCGTTCTCGGAGCTAATCTCGGAGCAACCTTCCCTGTGTTACTATCAAGCTTTTCTGTTTCTAGAGAAGGTAAAAAGGTAGCGCTTGCCTATTTGGCAATGAAGCTTTCTGTCGTCGGACTCGCTAGCCTGCTTATTTTTATCAGTCCATCATTCATTTCGTATATTCCTGGTGAGTCAGAGCGACAAATCGCAAACTTTCACACCGCTTTTAATATATTTTTAGCCGTTTGCTGGCTGCCATTACTCGTCATCCTCGCTAAGGTAATGAATAAGGCGTTACCTGAAAAGAAAAAGCCAGAGGCTGTCCGTTTGAGTGAACGGTATTTAACGGTGCCAGAGGAAGCGTTAGTTCAGACAGAAAGAGAAGTCATTAAGCTATCCCGGTTTATTCAAAAAGAAATGGTAGTACTAATTCCTTCGATAATTGGGCATCATGTAAGCCATCAGGAGATTTATAAAAAAGAGCAATATGTTGATCAGGCGTATGTAGCGATTCAAAAATATTTATTAAAGGTGGCACAGCAGGATCTTTCAAAGGAACAATCCGATCATGAGGTGAAGCTTCTATATATGCTCAACGATCTAGAACAGATGGGAGATATTATTCTTCAAATCTCAAATAATATGGAAAAACTAAAGCATCAGCAAATTCAACTTGTAAAAGAGGATGAAGAGCGATTAATAGGCTTTGTTCCGACTATAGAAGCAACACTAAATCAGGCGATAATTGCTTGTGAAGAAAATAATAGTCAACTCGTGCGAAAGGTGATGAAAGAGCAAAGGGCTCTAAATGAAACAGAAAGAGATTTTCGCTTTGATCATTTCAACACACTACTTCAAAAAAACGAGTATAATCCTAGTGTGAGCGCTATTTATCTTGATTTAGTCAATCAATTAATGCGTTTGCATCACGCATCCTTAAATATCTCTCGCACGGTACTAGGAATTATTTAACTCAGGAGGAATACTCGTGAATAAACAGATTGTAGAAATGGTAGAATCACAGGTGATTCCGTCAGTCACAGATCATCAGCATATCGATTTGGCGATTCAGGCACCTTCACCGATTGTCTTTTTATTAACTGGGGATTTGATTACAACGAAGCGTTATATTGATGAACTGAAGGCGGGAAAAAAAGAGGTTTTCTTACACCTCGACTTAATTGATGGTATTTCCTCAGGCAAGAGTGTCCTTGAATTTGTATCAACGATATGGGAGCCTACAGGAATCATTACGACTAAGCCTAATCTTGTAAAGGAAGCCAAACGATTTAATTTAATGACCATTCAAAGAGTATTCGCCATTGATCATGGCGCTTTACAAAAAGGTGAAAACATAGCGAATACATTTAGACCGGATGCGATTGAAATTTTACCTGGGGTTGTTCCGAAGCTGATCGATAAAATGTCACAGCAAACGGAAATCCCAATTATCGCTGGAGGAATGATTGATGAAAAGGAAGAGATATTAAGCGTATTAAAGGCAGGGGCATTGGCCGCATCAGTGAGTAAGTGTTCTCTATGGAATATAGGCTTATAAGGCTCCCTGTTCTTTAAAGATTAATTTTGTCATGAGGTGACGTGATGCAAAGCAATGATTTGATGTGCTACATGTTTGATTTAGATGGAACTATTTTTGTGGGGGATCGACTATTACCTCATGCTATCGATGTCATTCAAAAGCTAGAAGAAAATAATAAAAGTGTGTATTACGTCACAAATACATCGATTCGTACGAGAACCGAGATTCGTGAATTTCTAAATCATTTAGGGTTAGAGACGACGACCCGCCAAATAATATCTGCTGCTTATGTCGCTGCTAAATATTTAGCGGACCAAAAGAAAAGGGTCTCTGTTTTTGTAATCGGCCATCCTTCTCTTGTTAAAGAACTATGCTTTGCAGATGTAAAAGTAACGGCTAATCCCTTGCAAGCCTCCCATGTCTTAGTTGGAATGGACTTCACATTTACATATGAAAAACTTCAGCAAGGGATGGAAGCGCTCGAAAATGGAGCCACTTTGATTGGGGTCAATCCAGATCCCGCATGTCCAGTCGATGGGAAGCGTATACCCGATACAGGTTCTCTATTGAGCGCGCTTCAAGTTGCGGCACAAGTGGAGCAGCCGATCATTATTGGGAAGCCGTATGAGTTCATGGGGAAATATTTGCAAAAATTAAATTTGATCGATTTGACACGGACGGTGATGATTGGTGATCGTCTTGAAACTGATATTGTCTTTGGAAAAAGCCTCGGAGTAAAAACAGGATTTGTCTTAACCGGTGCTTCTAAAAAGGAAGATGTGCTAACGACGAACATTCATCCTGACTTTATCCTTTCAAATTTAGGCGATTTAAAAACTGATTTACTAGTCGCAGAATAATAAGAGCGCTGAATGCAAATGACATTCAGCGT
>CAWIQZ010000004.1:0-13678 GCA_963838465.1 uncultured Bacillaceae bacterium | reverse complement strand
TCACTGTTCGTAAGGGAGAGGCAGCAACGCATAAGGGAAAGGGCTGGGAAATGTTTACCGATGCTGTTATTCGTGCTTTAAATGAGCGCGAGCATCCTGTTATTTTTGTTTTATGGGGCAAGCATGCACAAGCGAAGCAAGAATTGATTACAAATGAAAGACATCCTATTATTACAGCGGCACATCCAAGCCCTTTTTCTGCTCATAGAGGCTTTTTTGGTACGCGTCCATTTTCAAAAATCAATCAGCTCCTTGAAGAAATGGGTGATCAGCCAATTAATTGGCAATTGTAAGATACGGGTGGTTAGTGAGTTGAACCAACACTTGCTGCGATGCTACAAATGTGTAGACCGAGATTGTTTAGAAAAACTCTTCGCCATTTACGAGAGCTGTAAAAAAACAGCCATATCCATTGAGACATGGCTGTAAACAGTTTAAGTCTTCGAAATTTATTTTACTTCGCTTGTATAACATCATGTTCAATCCACTCTTCCAACGTGGTATTAAAAAGTTTAGGATTTGCTAAAGAAAAACCATGACCAATTCTAGGAATGATAAGACCTTTACAGTTAGGGTTACTTTCAATAATTTCTTTCATTGAGTTTTTCATGATTTTTCTCTCTTTCTCTCCTACGGTAACTAATATTTTGCTACTAGAGTTCTCGAAACTATGAGGTATTTTAAATGACATGTTTTCATTCATAATCCTTACGAAAGCATCCTTGTTTATTTGACAACTCTCTTCAAAATAAGTGTCTTGGTAATCTCTATTTATGTACATTGATTTTGCTTGAATTTTGGAAAATGCTTTATATCTTACAAGCGGAAAAGTAAACATCATTGATTTGATTAGTGCATTAGCGAAAGGAACTGGTTTAACTAAAGCGCTGTTAATCATAGCGAAATCAATCAAGTTCGGCTTCTTACTGAGCATTGCAATCAAAACTTGAGCGCCTAACGAGAAACCTATTGCTATAACACGTTTACCTTTGCCTTTCTCTTCAATTAGTTCATTGATTTTATCAGCAGCATCATTTATCGTAAATTGCACTCCGTTTTTACTTCTTCCGTGTTCAGGCATGTCGGGAACTAAGCAGTGGAACTTTGAACTAAAGTATTCAACTTGCTTATTCCACATCCAACTACTTACTCCGCCACCATGAATAAAGACCATCAGTGCAGGGTTTCCATCTCCAAATTCTTTATAATGCATCATATTCACCTCCATATTCATCGTTCTATCTACTTTAATCATACAACAAAAAATAAACTATTCTCTTTTTTAGATAAAGCAACAATGTTTACGAACAGCCTTTCATAATAACAAACGAATGAAATACTATGTCAGCAAACCTAACAAGATTATAGATTCAGAATATTAAAAACGTATAATCAGAACTAACAAGAGATGTTAGCTTCCTTAACGCTAACGTGTTCAAATTTGAGAGGAGAGATAGTATGGATGAATTAGTCTTATGGATAATTTTTGGGTTATTGTTTGTGCCATTTTAGTTTTATTTATGCAAGGTGGATTTATTCTTTTAGAAGCAGGTTCGACAAGAATGAAAAATGCGGGACATATTGCAGGTAAAACGATCTTCACTGTCGGTATTGCGTCATTTGTATTTTGGGCAGTTGGTTGGGGCTTTACTTACGGAGAAGGAAATGCATTTATTGGTTTATCTGATTTCTTCTATGGAGATTATTCAACAAGTGAATCAGGATTAGTTGGTTCAGTTGACTTTACCTTCCAAGTAATGTTTGCAGCAATTGCTTTAACAATTGCTTTTGGAGGATTCGCTGAACGTGCGAAATTATCTGTATATCTTATCTTTGCGGTTTTATTCTCAGCATTTGTTTATCCGATTGTTGCACACTGGATTTGGGGTGATGGTTGGTTAGCTGAACTTGGAAAACAAGATTTTGCAGGTTCAACGGTTGTTCACTTAACAGGTGCTATGGCAGCGTTAGCAGCAACAATTTTACTCAAGCCACGTCTTGGAAAATACAATAAAGATGGTTCTGCAAATGATTTAGCTGGTCATAACCAAGTGTATACTGCTTTAGGTGTTCTGATTCTTTGGGTAGGTTGGTTTGGTTTTAATGCAGGTAGTACATTTGGAGTTGCTGATGCGTTCTTTGGTTATGTTGCCTTAAATACTCAATTAGCAGCAGCAGCAGGTGCAGTAGCAGCATTATTTATTGCTTGGGCAATGTCTGGAAAATCAGATGTGCCAACGATGTTAAATGGAGCACTTGCAGGTCTTGTTGCCATTACAGCTTCTTGTGCATTCGTTGCTCCTTGGGCGGCAGTTGTAATCGGTATAATTGGTGGTCTAATTGTATTCTTCAGTATGAAGTTCTTTGATAAAGCAAGAATTGATGATCCGATCTTTGCGCTATCTGTTCATGGTGTCGCTGGGGTTTGGGGAACAGTTTCAACTGGTTTCTTCGCAACACCTGAACTTGCAGCAATGAATGGTGGTAGTGCTGGTCTTTTCTATGGTGGTGGATTTGGACAGCTTGGCGTACAAATTTTAAGTGTTGTCGTGTGTGGTGCATTTGCCTTTCTCGCTTCTTACATTTTACTTCTCATCACAAAAGCGATTGTTGGTAGCTTACGTGTATCTGAAGAAGAGGAAATTGTTGGTCTTGACCTTAGTGAGCATGGTAGCTACGGTTACCCTGAAAGCATGCCTAAGAAAAGATAGGCTCATAAAATGACTTGGGCGAAGGATTCTATTTATCATGATGAAGAATTGGGATGAACGTTATCAACGCTTATATGATGAACGTCTCCAGATCGTTCATCAAAAGGAGCATACTTCGTCCTCACTTCAAGATAGTCATGATCACATTATTTATCAAGCGGTATGTCTCGCTCTTAAAAAGACAGAAAGTGAGTGGGGCAGTCCGCCTGCTCACTTTGCTTTCTTTTTAATGGGTAGTGGTGGCAGGCTTGAACAGTCTTTTTGGAGTGATCAGGATCATGGAATTGTGTTCGAAAGTCGAAATGAGGAGGATGGGGAATATTTCCTCCATTTAGGTAGTGAAATTGTTTATGCCCTTGAGCAAGTAGGATATGAACGATGTGAAGGAAAAGTCATGGCGTCAAACCCGCGCTGGTGTCGTTCATTTGCAAGCTGGGAAAAGCAAATTCGTAACTGGTTACGTGAGGATAAGTGGGAAACTCTGCGGCATACATTAACGTTTATTGATGCTCGTTCTTTATGCGGGGAGCAAACGCTTGTCGATCGCTTGAAGCAAGTTCTATTTGAAGAAGTTCAAAAAGATCCACGCTTGCTTACACGTTTGACAGAAAATACAGGACGACTGAAAAAAGGAATTGGTGTTTTTAATCAGCTATTAGTAGAAACGAAAGGACGACATAGCGGAAAGTTTGATGTAAAGCAAGTCGCTCTTTTTCCATATGTAAATGGACTAAGATTGCTTGCGATAGAACAGCAAATTTTAGCCTCTTCAACTATTGAGAGGTATGAAAAGCTACCTTCTTCCCTCAATCACATCAAGAAAACAAAGGAGTCTTTTATTCAACTACTGGAACAAAGAATCATTTGGCATAAAGAAACGAAGCACTATGAGGATATCCACCATCTTAACGTGAAAGAATTATCTCAAGATGAGAGAAAGCAATTAAAGAATTGGGTTAAAGAAGGTCATCAACTGTACCAAGATATAGAGAGGCTGTACAAAAAGGGTGAGTCAAAATGGTCATGAATTCAATGGTGCAGTTGATGAAGCAGCTTTCAGGGAAATTAAGTCCGAATATCTATACATCTCTTCAACAGCAATCAGCAGCAGAAAGACTGTCACATTTGCGACAAATTCAACGAGAATTGAAAAAAGAAGATGTTCTTGATATTGATATTGCTGAGCTGCCTTTTGTCATTTTTGATTTGGAGACGAGCGGATTTTACCCTGATAAAGGAGACTGTATTCTTTCTATTGGCGCTGTGAAAATGAAGGGAAGCGAGATCTTAGATGAAGAGACATTTTATTCGACTGTAAAATGCGAGATGCCGCCTTCTGATGAAGTTTTGCAGTTAACTGGATTGACGATGGAAGAACTATCTACTTCACCACCATTACCTGATGTGCTCACAAGCTTCTATCAATTTATTGGGCATTCAACGCTAGTCGCCCATCATGCCAGTCATGAAAAGAGTTTCATGACTCATGCGACGTGGCAGACACTTCGTACAACATTTTTGCACCGCATTATCGATACTTCTTTTTTAACAAAAGTTGTTGTGCCAGAAAAGAAGCTTGTAACGTTGGATGAATGTTGTCAGCACTTTGATATCCCTGTGCAATCGCGTCATCATGCCAAAGAAGACGCTCTAATGACAGCGAAACTTTGGCGAGAAACTATTTATTTAGCGAAAGAAGCCGGCTTTCATACGTTACGTGATGTCTATACTTTCTTAGCAAAAGGTCGGATTTGATCATTTAAACGGAGGAGGAGGGAAGGGAGTGAAGTCTGACATTCCACGAAGGCATGCTTATTTTCCGATCCGTGTTGTGATGGAGATGACGAACTTAACCGCCCGACAAATTCGTTATTATGAAGAACAAGGGTTGATTAAGCCGTCTCGAAATGAAGGGAATCAACGAATGTTTTCGATTGAGGATATTGAACAATTTCTTGAGATTAAGCGATTTATTGAACAAGGTGTCAATATTGCTGGAGTAAAGGCAATATTTGCTGCCAGAGAGCAAGAGAAGAGGGCTGATCACTAATATGTGGTCAGTCCTGTTTGGTTCGGAACGGTGTGCTTCCACCTCGCTCTGTGCTAATATATTAAGCAAAGAAAGTTAAGGAGGGGACTCATGAATATACCTGCGAATCAAATTGTTCATCATATTGAAGAAAAATTCACTTCGCTTAAAAAAGGTCTGGAGAGCGGTGATGAAAAAACTGTGAGAGAATGTGCGACGGCCATTGAAGCTTATTGTCAGCTCTTAAAAGGAGCACAACAACAAATTCAGACTCGTCAAGAGCCGATCATGAATCCGCAGGCTTATCCGACATCAACACCACAGCCTTCATCTCAACCTTTAATCGTAAATCAACCTTCCGCCCAACAAGAAGATGAAAAGAGAAATTTGCTCGATTTTTAGTTAGAGTCTGTCGTTTTTCCATTCGACGAGCACAGCGTAATCAAGGGATTCCTCGTCATCTAAATAGTTAGGTAGTACTTGAAGGGGCTTGAGTCCTTGTTTGATCATAAATGTGAGGACAAGGTCTTTGATCTCGCCTTTTTCGACCGCCCTCATGTACGCCTCGGCATCAAGCTTATCAGCATGCTCGTGGTAGTTCGGAATCCGACAACCAGCTAGGAAACGAGTTAAGCCAAGTTCTCGAACAATGTCCTTCCTTGCTTGGTAAAGGGCTTGCGCGATGCCTTTTCCGCGATAGCTTGGACGAACACAAACATCGATCCCGTATAAGCTATCACCCTTTTGCTGATGACTTTGTTTGATAAAGCCATGATCAGCAACCTCATCCCATGTATGGGGCTTGCCGTCGTATTGAATAATGAGCGAAGTAGCGGACCCGACTACGACTCCATCGATTTCAGCTAGAAGAGCTCCTTCGGGAAAGGTCTCAACATGTGAAGCAATTTGCTCTTTAGACCACCAAAGCTCTTCTGGAAATGGTGGGGGAAAGGCCTCTTTTTGAACATCAAGGAGTTGGTCATAATCCTCGAGTGTATATCGTCTAATTTTCACTTCTGACATGAGTGATCACACTCCTTTTTTTCTTTTATTTTATACTAAGAAGAGTGTCAGAGTCCAAGTGTGAGTGGCTTTTATTGCTTTTGGTATTGCTTATCTTGATTGATGGTAGGTACAGGATGATGTATAGTGTTTATATGTTTGAAATCGTGTAGTTGAATGTTTTACATACTTGTTTTAGAGCGATCATCAAAAAGGAGTCGAATGATAATGGCAAAGCTATTCATATTCATTGGAAGTATTGTAATGGCGTTATCGGTTGCGATTGGAGCTTTTGGAGCGCATGGGCTTGAAGGACGTCTAACAGAAAGAATGATGAAGAATTACCAAACAGGGGTACAATACCATATGATTCATGGGATTGGACTTTTAGTTGTTGGTTTAGTTGCATGGAAACTGACCTCATCTTCTATGTTAAACGGTGCTGGATGGAGCTTTTTAATCGGTATTATTCTCTTTTCAGGAAGTTTATATGTGATGGCATTAACAGGAATAACGAAGCTTGGAGCCATTACACCAATTGGTGGGCTTGCATTTATTGTGGGTTGGGTATTGCTAGGTATTGCTGTTTTGAGAGGTTTATAAATAAGAATAGCTGGCTCACTAAGTCTACCCTTATTGTGTAAGGGTTCAGCGACTTTATGTGAGTCAGCTTATTTGTGTTTAAGTATGTTCCTTGTTCCTACCGCGGCGAATATTGAGCTAACGGAGCCTGTGTGCCAAATGGATATTCGTATTCAATTGGCTCATCAAAGGTGACGTAATCAAGATTAACCATAAGCAGTAAATAGCGCATACCGGTTTCGGGATCACTAATGATTAGATGATCGCGTCCAGCTGCCTCCACACGTCCTTTAAATATTTTTGCATTCCATTGATCGTTGTTCTCAAAAGTCATATAGACTGTTGCCATCTTTCCGCGATTTAAGCGAAGGATATTTTCAATAAAAGACATTTCAAGTGGAAGCATGCCCGTATCTTGAGTGAATTGTTGCTGTGCAAATCCTGGCACCTGATATTGTTGAGCAGAAAAGTATGGCAGAGTTTGGGCTTGTTGCTGTGGTTGAAATGTCTGTTGTGGATACATTTGTTGTTGTGTACCGTATCCGTACCCAGCAGTAGTACCTGCTTGAGCTTGTTGCGTATTCCATTGCTGTTGCTGATTCACATTGATCTCCCCTTTTTCAATTGAATTTTAATACACGTTGTAGACGTCTGGACACTCAGAAGGAAGTGGAGCGTAGAAGCAGTGCGATTTGTAACGACCAACATTCCACTGTCCCCACCATTGTGGAGGACAAGGTCCATCAGGTCTGAAAAACCATAATGCAAATTCACCAGGATTATAACGCTCTCCATTAATTAATTTTCTCGCTAATCGCTTTTCGCGTTCACGGGCACCCTGGTAAAAATAGCCTTTTTGAACGGCTTCAAATCCACCTGGCGATTGAAAAGCCATTTGTGGTACGGTTCTAATATTGACAAAGTCTAAACAACCTACTCTGACACGATTAACCATGACATTCCCCGCGTTCAGCATTCCTAATTCCCCATCGCCTTCTGCCTCTGCTCTCATAAGCCGTGCAAGGATATCAACGTCACTGGATGATGCTTGAATAACTGCCATCCGTTCACCTCCTAACAAAGTTGACAACCGTAAACCTATCTTAGGTGCTAAAAAGAGTTATGAAACGAACAATGACCCTGCATCCATAAAGTATGTAACAAATGGATGATATGACATAGATGGTACAGATACATCACTATATGTCTTTAAGAAAAAACGTATGACACTTTTTGAAAACAAGAATCAAATATGCGAGTTAGTCTTTGTATGGATGCTATTATCGAACGTTTGTTATTATTTATATTCATTTCATTCGGTAAAACATCAAAAATGACTTGAATTCATCACTCAAAGGAAGCTATGATTAGAGAAATACTAATAATAGGTAAGGGAGACGATGAGAATGTATGGTGTGCCATTAACGAAACATGCAAAGAAAATCTTATTGCTAGGTTCAGGGGAGCTAGGGAAAGAAGTGATGATTGAAGCGCAACGTTTAGGGGTGGAAACGATAGCTGTTGATCGTTATGCAGATGCACCAGCTATGCAAGTGGCGCATCGTTCTCATGTGGTTGATATGCTAGATGGTGAGGCGTTACGCGCTATCATCGAGAGTGAAAAGCCAGACTTGATTGTGCCTGAAGTTGAAGCAATTCAAACACAGGTGCTCGTTGATTTGGAGAAAGAAGGATACAACGTTGTTCCGACTGCATCTGCGACAAAGTTAACAATGGATCGTGAAGGAATTAGACGTATGGCAAATGAAGATCTTGGATTACCAACAGCCAAATACGCGTTTGCGAATTCACTGGAAGAACTAAAAGAAGCTGTTAAAGAAATTGGTGTTCCTTGTGTGATCAAGCCGCTCATGAGTTCATCTGGAAAAGGGCAAAGTCTATGTCGTTCATTTGATGAGGTCGAAGCTTCTTGGCAAGAAGCCATTGAAGGAGGGCGCGGAAAAAGCACACGAGTGATCGTCGAAGAATTTATTCACTTTGATTCTGAAATTACGTTGTTAACGGTGCGCTCGGCCTCAGGTACGGCTTACTGTCCGCCAATTGGACATGTTCAAAAAGACGGTGATTATATTCAATCATGGCAGCCCCATCCTATGTCAGAAGAGCAAATTAAAGAATCAGAGGAAATTGCGAAAAAAATTACCGATGCCTTAGGTGGATACGGATTATTTGGAGTAGAGTTGTTCCTCACAAAAGATAAAGTGTATTTTAGTGAAGTATCGCCTAGACCACATGATACAGGGCTTGTTACACTTGCGACGCAAAACTTATCAGAATTTGCTTTGCACGTTCGCGCGATTTTAGGGTTTCCGGTTACGAATATCCATCTTCATACACCTGGTGCGAGCCACGCGATTAAAGCAACAGAGGAGAGTCCATCTTATCAGCTCGCTGGTATGGAAGAAGCTCTAGCAGTGGCAAACACGCAATTGCGTATTTTCGGAAAACCAGATACAAAAATTGGACGTCGTCTAGCCGTTACGCTTAGCACAGCGGATACAACAGATAAGGCTTGTGAGCTCTCAAAAGAAGCGGCAGAAAAGATCAACATCATTTATGAAAGATAATAAATAGAGAACAGAAGGGCTACCATGTGTAGTCCTTTTGACGTTAGGAAAGGATAATTCAGCAAGCGAGCAAACCAGATCGTGGTTCCGCTAAAAGGTAGAAAAGCAGTTCGTAAAGGGCAGAACGGGATCGTGGTTCCGTTAAAAGGACTAAAACAATCAAATAGGAAGGTGAAAAGACAAATAGCGGAACGAGAAACCGAAACGGTGTGCCAAATGAGGATTTTATAGGGGATAGCGGAATGAGGATTCCATAAATGAGCAAAGTGGATTCTGGTTCCGCTATTTTTTTAAGAGTAAAACAAATAAGGCCCTAGGGGTATGAAACCCAAGGACCTTATGAAAAAAATTAAATATGGAAGTAACGTGAAAGGTGGGCAGGCTCGAGAATGTTTCCAACAAAGAATGAACCGAACTCACCGTAGCGAGCAGATACTTCATCAAAACGCATTTCATAGACAAGCTTTTTAAATTGAAGCACGTCATCAGCAAAAAGGGTAACGCCCCATTCATAATCGTCAAAACCGACTGAACCTGTAATAATTTGTTTCACTTTTCCTGCATATCTGACGGCCGATCATACCATGGCTGCGCATCATGATTACGACGGTCTTCCATCGGAAGCATGTACCAGTTGTCATCTCCTTGACGACGCTTGTCCATTGGATAGAAGCAAACATGGCTTGCTTTTGGTAATGTTGGATAAAGTCGTGCAACGGACTTGAGGATTTTGGTAAGGATCTTCATCACTTTCGCCAGCCAAGTAGTTGCTTAGCTCAACAACAGACACATATGAATATGCAGGGATTGTGAATTCAGCAAGACGAGTTTTGTTAAATTCATTTTCAATCTCATTTAATTCTTCCATTGTTGGGCGAAGAATCATCATCATGAAATCAGCTTTTTGGCCAACAATTGAATAAAGAGCATGGCTTCCTTGCTCATTTGCCTCTGTTTGCTCCCATTTTTCAATCATCGAATGGAATTCAGCTAAAATTTGCTCGCGTTCTTCGGTTGATAGCGTTTTCCATGCTGGCCAATTAATTGTGCGGAAATCATGGAGACAATACCAACCATCTAACGTTATTGCAGCTTCACTCATCTATAACACTCCTTTAATAACCAATAATCCAGTGCATGACCATCTTGATCATCACTGTGTTCAATAGCACTATACCATATTTAAACGGATTCTAAAAACAGAGAAAAGCCACGGAATGCTCCTGTGGCGGAACTCGTGTTATTTCTTTTTCACAAAACGTTCAATCGCTGCTTTATGCTCAGGTGTTTCTCCAGCTTGACGCTGTGCGCTTACTTCCATTTCTAACACTTCTGCTAAGATTATTTTCAAAGCCTTCGCGGAAGTTTTGTTTTGTTAAGCCAAATGCTTTTGTAGGAACTTGCTTCAGTTGTTCGATGAGCTCATCAGGCTGACCAATTTTTGTGATTAAGTTATTTGATAGTGCTTCTTTTGCTGAAATGACTCTCTCCAAGTGCAAGCTCCATCGCTTTTCCTAAGCCGACAAGACGAGGCAGGAAGTAGGAGGACCTGCATCTGGGACGAGCCCGATGTTCAAAAAGCCAAGACCGAGTTTTGCCCCTGGGCTTGCCACGCGGTAATCACAAGCGAGAGCAATGCTTAAGCCTGCTCCGACGGCAATGCCGTTAAGATGAGCGACTACCGGCTTTTCAATTGAGACAAGCTGAAGAATAAGACGATTATACGTATCTCTTAAGTAAGTGCCATAATCAAACGCTCCAACGTCATCTAAGGCGATGCTCTTTAAATCTGCTCCTGCACAAAAAGCGCCATCTGTCCCTTGTAACATAATAACGCTTACACTTTGATTCTTGCTTGCTTTTTCTAACGCATGATAAAGAGCATGATGCATGTCTGTATTTAGCGCATTCTTTACATGTGGACGGTTTAGGGTAATCGTTGCTACTGAGTGATGCACGTCATATAACACAATCGAATCGTTTGTCATTTCTGCGACGCTCCTCTATCATAAATTAAATTCTTCGTTTCGTTAACAGATTCGACACATAACCGTAAAATCCTTGGTCATCCTAAGAAGAGTGTTTTAATGGGCGAAAAACGGTAATAAACAGAGTTTGCAAGCGTTATCAATAAGATTTTTTGAAAAATTTCCACTTTAATGAACTTGACAAAGATGGTTCCCTTTTGCTAATGAGAGGAGTATCCTTGTCATATACTAATTAGAACTGAGCAAAATAGAGGAGGAAACCGCCGTGAGCGATCTCTTTAAAGATATTAAATCAAAGGTAGAGAAGCATCGTCCAACGATTGTTTTACCAGAGGGCACGGATGAACGCATTCTTGAGGCGGCAGCCAATTTAGCAAAGGATGGTGTCGTGAAGCCTATTCTCATTGGCAATGAAGTCGACGTGCAGGCAAAGGCGAAAGAAAATGGCATTGATCTAGGTGATTGCACAATCCTTGATCCACTTACTTATGAGGGTTTTGACGAAATGGTAGCGGCATTTGTTGAACGTCGTAAAGGAAAAGAGACTGAGGAGTCAGCACGTGAAAAGCTAGTCGATGTAAACTATTTTGGTACGATGCTTATTTATATGAATAAAGCAGATGGACTTGTTAGTGGAGCAGCTCACTCAACGGGTGATACGGTTCGACCTGCCTTGCAGATTATTAAAACTCAGCCTGGCATTAAGCGTACTTCTGGTGTGTTTGTCATGGTAAAGGACGAGCATAAATTTGTTTTCGGAGATTGTGCGATTAACATCTCACCTAACAGTGAAGAGCTTGCTGAAATTGCGATTGCTACAGCTGAAACAGCAAAAGTATTTGGACTTGATCCCAAGGTTGCGATGCTTAGCTTCTCAACAAAAGGATCTGCTTCTTCGATTGAAACAAAGAAAGTGTCCGAAGCAACAAAGCTTGCCCAACAAGCCCGTCCAGATCTTGTCATAGACGGAGAATTCCAATTTGATGCAGCCTTTGTTCCAGCTGTTGCCCAAAAGAAAGCCCCAGATTCTCCGCTTCAAGGCCAGGCAAATGTCTTCATTTTCCCAAGTCTTGAATCAGGGAATCTTGGCTACAAAATTGCCCAGCGACTAGGCGGATATGACGCAATTGGACCAATTTTACAAGGATTAAACAAGCCGGTAAATGACTTGTCACGCGGATGTAACGCAGCGGATGTTTACAAGCTATCACTGATCACAGCGATGCAAGCGATCAATCAAAAAGTTACGAACTAAAAGGAAATGCCTTACCCATCATTGTGGATAAGGCATTTTTTAGCTATTATATAGAACCTTTTCATTTCGCGCTAAGACACGCTCATATTGCTCGGAAAATAAATGCATTTCCTCAGATGTTAATGAATGGGGAATGAGCTGAGCACCTTCAGCTTGTAGGGTTACTAGCAAACGCCTCGTCACATCTGCAACAGTCAGTTCTTCATCTAACAGCTCACTCAAGGAGGCCATTGTTGCTGGTGAAATGTTCGGGTAAGAGAATTTTGTTTGTTCCCCCTTGACTGCCAGATCATAAAATTGGCGAATCATCTCGGCACGTTCGCTACCGGAGCCGCTGATGCAAAGATAAATTTGGACAGCGATCCCACCACGAATACGGCGCTGCGAGATTCCAGCAAATTTTTTCCCACCGATACTTAAATCAAAGCTTCCTGGACAATAGGAACCGACTATTTCATAAGCCTTAATCTCTGCATCAAACGAAGAAAACATCTTTCTAATGAGCTCATACATAAGCTCATATCCAGCATCAATTGATAATCCCTTTTCTTCTTTGATAATTAATGAGATATTTAGTACCCCTTCGTCTAACATCACCGCTAAGCCACCAGAATTTCGAACAATGACGCGATAGCCTTGTCCTTCTAAATACGAGCGGCCATCATCAATATAAGGGAGGCGGCTATCCTGAATCCCTAGTACAACCGTATGGTGATGGACCCATGTCCGTATCATTGGAGCGGCATGTTGCTGACCAATCATCGTACAAAATGTATCATCATAAGCGAAAGACTGGAGTGCATCAAAGCTTGGACCAAAAGTAGTATGATCGAGAAAGCGCCATGTTTTTGCGGTAGCTTGTATAAATCCTTCCATATTTCGTAACTCCTATAGTTATCAATTCTTCATTGTTTTCATTATTATAGCATGATTCAAGTGCTATAAAGGTATGACATTGGTTAGTAGTTCCGTGGAAGCAAGTAAAGAACATTGCTTCTATTAAAGTTTGTGATATACTGTAGAATGGTTTAGAATCTTATACTTATCTACAGACAACATACAGACAAATAGATGATAAATATTTCTAAAGAAAGGAACAGATCTATGGCAAATGAATTTCGTATTTGTGATGAATGCCAAGCGACAAATATCAAGACGCTCGTACCGCGATTGAAAAAAGTTGACGCTGATGCAACGATTGATATTCGCTGTCAATCCTATTGTGGTCCAGGAAGAAAGAAGTCCTTTGCATTTGTAAATAATCGCCCTGTAGCCGCTCCTGATGAAGATCAGCTTATTGAAAAGGTAATTAATAAAGTGAAAAAATAAAAACCTAGCTTTCTTTGCTGGGTTTTTATTTTATGAAAAATACAAATAGTTTTAATATTCATTAATTATAGTGGACTACCATTGGGATGTGGTTAATCTCTTTCAGTAAAGGAATATTTTGTGTGAATACACGAAAAAAATTTTAGTATTAAAATGTTTTTCTACGCAAACTAAGTTTTATCCGCTAAAATAAA
>CAWIQZ010000003.1:0-415133 GCA_963838465.1 uncultured Bacillaceae bacterium | reverse complement strand
AGGAATGTTCAGAACCATCAGACGCTAACAAAAGTTTATTAAACATCATACCCCTCCCTCAATAAAGTTTAATTTTCTTCCGAATACTCACGTATTCTTAAAATTTCATAGCACCGAATAGTAAAACCACCAAATTAATTGGATATAAATCCATATTATTCAAATTTCTTACAGGAGGGGATCC
This sequence comes from uncultured Bacillaceae bacterium, assembly GCA_963838465.1. Classification (GTDB taxonomy): domain Bacteria; phylum Bacillota; class Bacilli; order Bacillales; family Bacillaceae_D; genus Halalkalibacter. The sequence goes on along the minus strand of CAWIQZ010000003.1, from coordinate 414,949 downwards.
ATCCTAACGATCAAACTGGTATAGTTTGGTAATTAAAGGTATAACCGTGCTTATAAATCTCCACACAACTCACGGTCGCTAACCCTCCCATGTCTCTCCGGATTGGTATCCATACCTTCCTTCGTCCTGCGTATCCATGAGGTGGAGGTCGGATAAGCTCCTTTGCTGGGTCCTTGCCCGTATGGAAAAAATAAACTCCGACTCTGCACTATTGGTGTTTGTTAGTATGTAAAGTTAAGCTAGCCTGTAATATATTCTATTTGAGGTATATCTTTTACTAGTTTCGAACCATCAAATTCACACTGTTTTTGACCTATGACAAACAAGACACGTAGTAACTTACAACACAAGGCAATTAGAGATTGTTGTTTCTTTAAAGGGCGATCAGGACGTTTCGTGTAGTATTGATGCAGGGCTTTAAATGTTGGATTATGGGCGACAAGGGGACGAATCGCTAAATATAAGGCTCGGCGTAATCGTTTCCTTCCTCGTTTTGTAATTCTTGTTTGCCCTTTAAATTTTCCTGAACTGTGTTCACGTAATGATAGCCCTGCTAAATTGACTAATTGCTGAGGGTGGGAGTAGTTTGAAATGTCTCCAACCTCCGCAAAGAATAATCCAACGGTAACTGCTCCTAAGCCAGAAATATTCATCATTTGTGGAGCGCCAGGTAATGTTTCGACCATAGCTTCTAATTCATCGTCTAACTCTTCTAACTGCTTTTTATACAACTCATATTGCTCAATAAGATAGGCAAGCTCGCGCTTGGCAAACGTAAGACCAATCTTAATCCCAATGCTATTTTGGGCTGTTTCGATAAGCTTCGTTGCTCGCTTGATGCCAACTCCTCGTTGAACAAAAGGTTTCCACTTTTCCAGAACGTTTTCTGGAGTCAACTCCTGTATATCAGAAGGAAAAGGAAACATCTTTAAGTGTACAGAGAGCTGCTTTTCCTTCCCAATCTCCAAATACATCGAAAAACTCTGGAAAGTAGCGTTGAATCACATTTTGAATGCGCCCTTCTGTAATCATTAATTGTTCAGTAAGCTGATCTCGAATTTTTACGCATTCTCTTAGTTCCGCATAAATACCATCTAAGAGATTGGGTACAGAGTATCGGCCATCTTTGATTAACTGGGCAATTACTTTTGCATCTTTCGTGTCGTTTTTCGTTGGAGAATTGTCATCAAGTTCTTTACTTTTCTTGACGTGCATCGGATTAACGACGACAAAGTCGTAACCTTTTGCCGTTAAATAGTAAGCAAGACTCTTCCAATAATGTCCCGTAGGTTCTACGCCGAAAATAACGTGATTCTTTTTTGTGTTTTTCTTGGTGTTGCTCTGCCCATTTAACGAGAGCTTCAAAGCCAAAGATTCGATTTTCAAAGACCAAACGCTTTCCAAAGTCTAATCCTCGATCATCTTGAGCACGTGCGACATGTTTGTCTTTGGCAATATCAATGCCGATAATTAGAGTTGATGGTGTAATTTGCGAGATTTTTTGATTTTGAGTATAATTCATTTTGAGTCCTCCTTGGTTACTTAATTTCAGGGTCCTTATGCTGATCAGCTGCGGACACCTCGTATCATACCAAGAGGGCTCTTTTTTGTTCAATCCTCAAATTTCTTCATTACAGGAATGCTCCTTTTATTCTTTTTACCGGTTAGTTCTAATCGTAATGAGATATCAACTTCTTGTAAAGAACTTAATTTGACTGCCCTCAGATAGTAGGAATTAGCTATCACGTCGAAAGTGGTTTTTAGTTGAAGGTTCATAATATTTAAAAAGACGGCCCACTACACAAAGTAGTGAACCGACCTCTATAAAGCTAATTAATGTCCTGACGCCTTCGAAAGACCGCCAATTTTTTGTTTTAATTTTTCACTTTCGGCATTGAGGCCAACAAATGTAACCTTAATTCCAGCCAGTTCATACTTGTGCTCAATTTTATCAAGTGCGCCAATTGCAGAATCATCCCAAAGATGAGCATTTGTTAAATCAATTTCAACGTGCTTCACATCGAGTTTATAGTTAAATTGAGTGACAAAATCGGTCACAGAAGCAAAGAAAATTTGACCAGTCACTTTATAAACTTGCTTATCTAAATGGTTAATATATGTCTTATCAAGATGAACCTTAGAAATTTTCGCTGCAAAGAATACCATACTTAATAGTACTCCAGCAAAAACCCCAATCGCTAAGTTATGCGTTATCACGACAGCTCCAACTGTCACAAGCATCACAAGTGCATCTGTTCGCGGCAGCTTATGAAGGTTACGAACAGAGCCCCAATCAAATGTACTAAGTGATACCATAAACATGACACCAACGAGAGCTGCCATTGGAATTTGTACCACGACATTTCCTAGGACAAGTATCAAGAACATAAGAACTACACCCGCTACTAAAGCTGACAGCCTTCCTCTTCCACCAGATTTCACATTAATCACTGATTGACCAATCATCGCACAACCAGCCATTCCTCCAAAGAAACCAGCGACAATATTTGCGATCCCTTGTCCACGACTTTCCTTGTTTTTATCACTTTCTGTATCAGTCATATCATCGACAATATTCGCTGTTAAAAGTGACTCTAAAAGACCAACAATCGCTAGAGCAAGTGAATAAGGAAAAATAATCATTAATGTTTCTAGATTTAATGGGATTTCTGGTATTAAGAACAAAGGTAATGCTTGCGTGAGAGCACCCATATCACCTACTGTTCGAATATCGATTCCCATAAAAATAACAACAGCTGTAATCACAACAATAGCAGCCAATGCTGATGGGACAGCTTTTGTGATTCTTGGAAGTCCGTAAATAATAAATAACGTCGCAGCTACTAGCGCGTACATCACCCATGTTGCACCTTCAAACTGTTCTAACTGAGCCATAAAAATTAAAATCGCCAGCGCATTTACGAAGCCAACCATAACAGAACGAGGAACGAACTTCATAATACGAGCAAGCTTAAACACACCAAACAAAATTTGGAGTACACCTGTTAAAATCGTTGCCGCAAGCAAATACTGTAATCCGTGATCTGCAACGAGTGTAACCATGAGTAGTGCCATCGCTCCAGTTGCTGCAGAAATCATCCCAGGACGACCACCTACGAATGCGATCACAACTGCAATACAAAATGACGCATATAGCCCGACCATCGGATCAACACCTGCGATGATGGAGAAGGCTATCGCTTCTGGAATCAATGCAAGAGCTACGACAAGGCCGGCCAATACGTCGCCTCTTACATTCCCAAACCATTCTTCTTTGATAGATTGAATATTCAACCTAGCACCTCTTTCCTATTCAATTAGTATAAATCGACTTTTGACTCTCACAAAAGTCGGGGTCCGTTGTTAACAAACGTATCTTACCATCATCTACAAAAAGTTCAAACATTCATGTAAGCGTCTATCATCTTGTTTTTCCTTATTATTACTCTCTTATTGTCTCTAAATCTTTCCGTTATAATAAATTTGTCACATATAAGCATATATCATGACAAAAAGCTAGGAAGTATACCTAGCTTTCATTTCAATCCTATTTATTTTTCTTGATGTATTGGCTCTTTTTATGAATAATAAAGTAGCCGTGTATTTCTTACATTTAAGCTTTTATCTGTGTTTCTGCAAACTTCCGGCTACATTCCCGTTCTGTTGTAATAGGAAAATCTAGTAAGGTGGACATTCAAATGACAAAGTTATATGCAGCTCTTATTTCTCTTAGCCTCATTTGGGGACTTTCTTTTGTTTTTATCGAAGTAATGATCGATCATGCTGGAGTATGGGGGACGGTGTTTTTACGTTGTTTTGCTGGAGTGATTATCCTTTTACCGATCGTCCTTTATGATTGGAGAAAGGGAAAACTACAAACATCAATCCCTTATAAGACTTTACTCATTGTCGGTATTTTCAATGCTGGTTTGCCGTGGGGCTTCATCGCTTTAAGCCAAACGATTATTACAAGTAGTTCAGCCTCCGTCCTAAATGCCACCACGCCTATTTGGACTGCACTGATTGGTTTTTTGTTTTTCTCAGTGTTTTTAACCTCTTATCAATGGCTTGGCATTATCGTAGGCTTTATCGGTATTTTTATTTTAACGGATTTTCAAATGATTACGTTACTTCGAGAGAATTTCGTCGGAGTCGGGACAATGTTACTTGCAGCAGCAAGCTATGGCTTTGCTTCTCAATATGCCAAGAAGCATCTATCCTCTACTAGTGTCCTTGTGACGACGACCGGCTCACTTATCGTTGGAGCATTAATTGGAGTTGGTGGAATGATTGTAACAGAGCCGTTTTCTCTCACAGCTCTCCTGACTCCTACTATGCTGATTTCAATCATTGGTCTGGGTTGTCTTGGCTCTGGAATCGCTCATCTCCTCTTTTATTATTTGATTTCAAAAGGGAGCCCTGAATTTGCCACGACTGTCACTTATTTAATACCTGGAACGGCTATTTTATGGGGAGCGATTTTGCTAAATGAACCGATCTCTCCTCATTTGCTCATTGGTCTTGTTGTTATTTTCTTTGGTGTTTATCTAGCTACAAATAAAAGGAAGCGGTAAGATATCCCTCTTCCTTTTATTTTAAATCCACTTTTTGTTCTATAATCGTTGGTTCATTAAAAATGCCTTACACTACCTCATAAAGTGCGAAAATCGTTTAAGAAAGAGGAATGACTAAGCCTGTTTTTGCAAGAGAAATGGTTCCGTTAAAAGACTCGGCTACCTCCAGACGCAATTGTTCATGCTCCCCATAATGAGGAAGATGACTTAAAAGAAGCTGTTTTGGCTTGGCTTTTGCAGCAAGCTTTCCGACACAGGCGCTTGTCATATGCCCAAACTGCGCAATCGGATCTTCGGCATAACCACTGCATTCTGCAATAAGCAAATCAGCCTCCTTCGCAAAATCTGCGAGCTCCTCAAAATAACTAGAGTCAGCCGTGTAGACGAATGTTTTGTTCGCGCATTCAATACGCATCGCATAACAAGGTACTGGATGGTGCGTTTTGAAAAAGCGGAAGATAAATGGTCCGATGCTCATCGGTGTTTGCTCCTGATACGCCACCGCCTTCACTACGTCGTGATATGCGAGCTTCGAAAACGCTTCTTCATCCTCACGATGTCCATAAATCGTTGCCTCTCTCAATGGTTTTCCTATTCCTTTATTGATGATTCGTGCATATTGAAAAGCCCCAATATCGGTTTGATGGTCATGATGATAATGAGAGAGTACAATGGCAGCAAGATCATTTACAGAGCAATAGTTCGGTAATTGTGAGAGCACTCCACTTCCACAATCAATCAATAGTTTCCAATCATCATGTTCTAGTAAATAACCAGATGTTGCTTCTCCTTTTTCAGGATAACCATGCCAATAACCAACAACTGTTACTTTCATCATCCCTCACCCTTTGTATGTATTTTGCCCACACGACATGGGCGTTTTTAGCCAAGTTTCCTCTTCCTTACGAAGTAATCAGTTATCTCATTCTCATAGTAAAAAAACTTCTAAATTGCCTGAGCAACTTAGAAGTTTTTAAAACATTATGCAGGGTATACGCTCACTTGTTTGCGATCACGACCAACACGCTCGTATTTCACGACGCCGTCTACTTTCGCAAATAGTGTATCGTCTCCACCTCTACCTACATTCGTACCAGGATATACGCGTGTTCCGCGTTGGCGTACAAGGATAGAACCGCCTGTTACTGTTTGACCGTCAGCACGCTTAGCGCCAAGACGCTTAGACTGAGAGTCACGACCGTTCTTTGTACTACCTACCCCTTTTTTCGATGCGAAAAATTGAAGATTCATTTTTAACATGGAATTCACCTCCCATATTTATCTTTGATTTCAATATGACTGCTGTATTCTTCAGCAATCGACTTGAGGGATACTAGCATCCCTTCGAGAAGAAGCTGCACTTTCTCAAATGTGATGGAATCCAAACCTGTTGGCACATCACAGCGGAGAAAGCCGCCATCTTCCTCCATTTCAATGTCAAGCTCGACTTGACAGAGTGAAGCGATCGCATTAACAGCACCAATCGATACTGCTGAAGCTCCAGCACAAACGAGATCATAGCCATACGGACCTGAGTCAGCATGTCCACTCATCGTAAATGAGACAAGCTCATTGTTTTTATTGCGTTTCATGTCGACCGTAATCATTAGACAGCTTACGCGTTAATCTTTTCGATTACCACTTTTGTGTATGGTTGACGGTGACCTTGCTTACGACGGTAGTTCTTCTTAGCCTTCATCTTCCAAACGATGATTTTCTTTTGACGACCATGCTTTTCAACCTTAGCCGTTACTGTTGCGCCCTCCACAAATGGAGCACCAACCTTTACATCATCGCCACCTACGAATAAAACGTTCTCGAAGCTAACTGTTTCACCAGCTTCTGCGTCTAATTTCTCGATGTAGATTTCTTGGCCTTCTTCAACCTTGATTTGTTTACCACCAGTTTCAATAATTGCGTACATACTTGCACCTCCTCATATACTCAGACTCGCCATCCTAGGTAAGGCATTGCCTTTTTAAAACCTGTTCTGTGCGGTTGTAGTCGTTTGGGTGCGACCAAATAACTAACAAGCGATATTGTAGCATGTTTTTGTCTCTTATGTCAATGATTCAATTAGCTTTTAACCGTTCAAGCTGAGCGGTTGCTTCGCTCATTTCACCAACATAACGAATCGCATAGCTTTCTTCAGTCAATTTCTTATTTGGATAGACAAGAATTCGAAAGCCGAGTACTTCTTCTAATCTCTTTAGATGCTCACCTTTTATCCCAAATAAAACGGTCGAAACCGAGGATGGTAGCTCAAGTACTAGCGCTTCCTCAGCCATCCCGCGATGCTCCCATAGCTGTCGTTCAATCTTAAAGGCTTGCGCTTCATCTGAGAGAACCACACCTTTTCCTGCACACGTTGGGCAGCTTTTAGAAAGGCTCGCTTGTAAATTTTGACGGATTTTCTTTCGTGTCATCTCGACAAGGCCAAGACCGGTTATTCCGAGGACATTCGTTTTCGTTCGATCACTCTTTAACGCTTTTTCGAAAACGGAAAGAACATGCTCCCGATCCTGCTCTCGTTTCATATCGATAAAATCAATCACAATAATGCCTGAAATATCACGGAGGCGCAGTTGTCTAGCAATTTCTTTTGCCGCCTCGCTATTCGTCTTACGCACCGTATCATGTAAATCAGTCTTCCCTGTAAACTTCCCTGTATTAACATCAATAACGGTAAGTGCCTCCGTTTGATCAATGATTAAATAGGCACCGTTCTTTAACCAAACCTGTCTGCGAAGCGCACGTTCAAGCTCTTTTTCGATCCCATACGCACTGAAAATATTTTCCTTTTCTCGGTATAAGCGTACCGTCTCTTGTAAAGCAGGATACGGCTCTAATAACTCTTTTAACAATTGGTATTCGTCAATGTGATCAACAACGATTTCTGTAATATGATCATAGGAAAAATCTCGAATAATGCGCTCAATTAATCCAGAGTCCTGATGAATAAGAGCTGGTGCCCTACGGCTTTTCTCTTCTTTCCATAGCTCTCTCCAGCACCTTCGTAAAAATTGCAGCTCACGTTCAATCACCTCTGCAGCTTTCCCTTCACAAGAGGTGCGAATAATAAGCCCTTCCTTACCTTCTATTAATGTCTCGCCAATGTCTCGCCATTGCTCACGTTCACTTTCTGTTGAAAAGCGACGCGAAACTCCGACATATCCAGCTTCGGGCATATAAACAATGAATTTCCCAGGAAAAGAGACAATACCAGAAAGACGAGGGCCTTTTGTTCCAAACCCTTCCTTGGTGACTTGAACAAGGACTTCCTCCCCTTGCTTCACAAACTCCGAAATATTACGTTGCTTTTTTACTTCTTCATCTTCATCTAATAAATGAAAAGAGAGCAAATCATCTCGATAGAGAAATCCATTTTTTTCACGTCCTATATCAACAAATGCGGCCTGCATCCCTGGCAAAACATTGACAACTCGTCCTCGGTATACATTACTAACGATCCGATTTTGCAAAGGTCGCTCGACCATCAATTCAACGACATGCCCATGCTCAACAATTGCAGCACGTCTTTCTCTTGTCGCCATATTAAAGTAAATCTTTTTCACTAGGAATAGCCCCTTTTTGATCCAGTCTTTTCTCCATTGTACATGATTGTTGCTGCAAATGCTTCTTGATTATGGTTGTTTAATTCCACTGAATACAAATGTAGAAAGAGGAGCCTGGGGCTGTTTTTCTGCAAATAATACATCGATCAATTCTTCTTCATTAACAGTAAGGGAAGACCCCTCTAATGATTGAAAGATTTTAAAGCGGTGCCGATGACCACGGCGACATTTCTTCATTACTTCTCTTAGAGGCATCGAGTCTCTCACTACTAAGACTGATTGCTGTAATCGAATATTCTTAGACGAGCGACGAGCGAGGAGAAAACGGATAAATCGGTAATGGCGTTGCTTCCATTCAAGATAGTTTGTAACAATAAGAAAGGAAAGGACAATCCATAGGTTTAAGTGAAAGGGAAACATCTGTGTACTGATGATGAGAAGAACAGAAAGGATGAAAGCCGACATCCATCGCGAATAGTTTAACGCTTGCACATAGGAAAAACGATAGGTAAACCATAGCTGAATCAGACGACCACCATCTAGAGGCAGAACTGGGATCATATTAAACCCTAAGATCATCACATTATGCCAAAGAAATAATTGGTGATCGGTAGTTGACCAAAAAGGGAGACCGATACATATATAAGAGAAAAGAATCATCCATAAATGCTGAAGCGGCCCTGCTAAAATAACAATCAATTCTTCTCGAAATGGACGATTGCCAGCATCTTCAACCTCTGCAACACCACCAAATGGCATAAGTTCAATTTTATGAATTCTCCAGTTAAAATAATGAGCAGCTATCGCATGACCCATTTCATGAATTAACACAATCGTAAAAACCATTAACACTTCTCGAAAGTAACCAGTCAAAATCCCGATTCCAACGACGAACCAAAATAAAGGGCTGATTTTGATTTTGGAAAGGAGTTCATTCATCTTAATCGAATGAGAGAACTTCGCTAGGATTGATATAGTTCTCGTCCTTCTTCAAAGCAAAATAAAAGATTCCTTTCTCAGCCTCTTCACTCGTTGAAACGGTGCCAATTTTATACCCAGCTTGAATATGATCATAAATATTGACATTAATTTGATTAAGCATGCCATAAAGTGATTCTGTCCCATCATAATGCTGAACAGTAACCGTTTTCCCTAGACTTTCATCTTCCTGTTCTCCTACTGCAACGACATACCCACCTTTTACAGCCTCAACCTCTACATCCATCCCTGTTTCAATAAGAATGCCTCGACCATTTTGCTCGAAGCCTTCACGAATGACACCAGTTACTGGCAGAGCGTACGCCATTTCTACTTGCTCATTAGGATCGCCTAAAGCCACATCCTGATTAACTGGAACAAGAGCTAACGGACGTCCAAACTGTCCTTCATACCAGTTGGCAATGGCAGCAAATTGCAGCTCTTGCTCATAGGACTGTTGAACAAATCGCTTTACTCCTTCAAGCTGTGGGACGCTCGTTTTAAACATAATCGCTATTAATAGGAATAAGCATACTGCTGCCATGGCTCGGAATAAAAAGAAATCGCGTGACTTAATATTCGTCTTCTCTCCTTGATCATCCCCTGGTTGTAAATAGAAATCAAATTCTTCCCTCTCCTCTACATGACGATTCATGAGCATTGGCACCGTTCTCTCACGGTGCTTGACACTGTTATCAATTTGCCGTCTTCTCGTTTCAAATTCTTTACGTACTTTATTTAACCGCTTGGACATTAGATCCCCATCCTTTTTAACGAGCTCATTTGTTTCACTATATGACTTGTCCGTTTTCGATATGACATAATAGGGAATGAGTTAGTGATATTACTTAAGAGGGGATGACAAGATGAAAAAGCGTCAAATCGGACAGTCAGATTTATATGTAAGTGAACTCGGTTTAGGATGTATGAGCATTGGAACAAATAAAACGGAGGCAACCAAGACAATTGAAGCCGCTCTTGCAGGAGGGATCAATTATCTCGATACGGCTGATTTATATGAGCAAGGTATGAATGAGGAAATTCTTGGCGAAGTCATTAAATCAAAACGAAACGAGCTCATCATCGCTACCAAAGCAGGCAATCGTTTTGAAAAAGGAAAAGAAGGATGGTCATGGGACCCTTCCAAGAAACATATTCAGGCAGCAGTAAAGGATAGCTTACGCCGTTTGCAAACCGATTATATTGACTTGTATCAACTACACGGGGGAACAATTGAGGATCATATTGATGAAACCATTGAAGCATTTGAGGAGCTAAAGCAAGAAGGTGTCATTCGCTACTACGGCATTTCATCCATTAGACCAAACGTGATTAAAGAGTATGTAAAACGCTCTTCCATAAGTAGTGTCATGATGCAATATAGTCTGCTAGATCGCAGACCTGAAGAGCTTTTTTCTTTTCTTGAGGAAAACGATGTTAGTGTTGTCGCCCGTGGCCCCCTAGCTAAAGGATTGCTTACTGAACGTCCACTTAGTCAAGCTTCTCCTTCCATTCACGAAAATGGCTATCTTGATTATTCCTTTGCCGAGCTAACGACACTCCGTTCTAGATTAAAGGAAGGCCTAGAAAAGGAACGCTCCATACAAGCAGCCGCTATCCGATACTGCTTATCTTCTTCAGTCGTTGCATCAGTCGTTGCAGGAGCAAGTAAGCCACAACAGATCAATGAAAGCATTGAGGCTGTCAACACAGAGCCTTTAACAGTCGAAGAACAAAAATGGTTAAGAGAAGTATCGAAACCAAGCCAATACGAACAGCATCGAAACTAATGAAGAAGAAGGTGACTCTTAATGATTGTAGTCACCTTCTTCTTTCTTACATTCTCAAATGATCTTGTAATATTTCTATCATCAAATAACATAAAGATGCTGTTAGAGAAAGCTGTCAAATAACGGAGACAATCGTCAACTCGTTGCTGATTCGAAGCTTGCTTATGCTCAGCTCTTGTCATGAATCTTACTCGTTAATAATCAAGAATTGCGCTTGAATATGAACCAAATCTCTCAGTCTCACAGCATCTTTCTTGCAATCCTTTTATGAACATCATACTATGAAAATAGAATCACTTCTTAGATTATGATAAACGGGGGACATCTATGAATTCATTTTCGATTGTCTTAATTGAGGATGAACCTAGCCATGCAATATTAATGGACTATCATCTAAAGCAATTAACTACACATGTCAGTTTATATACTAGCGGACATGCCTACCTTCAAGCGAATGAACCGATCGCTACACAGCTGATCATCATTAGTGATCAGCTACAGGATGAGAACATTTTACACTTTATGACGGAGCTAGAGAAGAGAAATCCAATACCAGTATTAATTATGACAACAGGTCGTGAGGAACAAATTCAATCAAAGGTTCACAACATACAATACTTGCACAAACCATTCTCTGTTCAAGAATTCCGTCAATCTGTCGTTTCACTCTTAGATCATGCGTTCAGCACTACCTGTCAATAAAAAGTAAAATCCCACTAAAAGGATAGAGAAAAATGAAATAAGTTGCTTTGGTTCTTTATCACTTTAAAGCAATTGCATAATCTTATTAGATTAGAAAAGCCCGAAAATCTCTCAATCGAGAAGAGATTTTCGGGCTTTTCGTTTTTTAAAGAAAACCTATCTATCTAATACTAAAAAATTGCTTAATTTTCGCGAACATTCCTTTTTCTTCTTCAAAAGACATAAGCGGAACCGTTTCGCCAAGAATACGGCGAGCAATATTTCGATAAGCAATCGATGCCTTACTCGTTGTGTGCAGGGCGATGGGTTCACCTTTATTCGAATGCTTGATCACTTCCTCATCATCGACAACAATCCCAAGCAAATCAATCGCTAAAATCGATGCAATTTCGTCAACATCGAGCATTTCACCATTTTTCATCATATGTCCACGAATCCTGTTAACGATAAGCTTGGGTGATTCAATATCCTGCTGCTCTAGTAAGCCGATAATACGATCAGCATCACGCACAGCTGGAACCTCTGGTGTTGTCACGACAATTGCCTTGTCTGCCCCAGCTATTGCATTTTTAAACCCTTGCTCAATGCCTGCTGGACAATCAATTAACACATAGTCATAATCTTGCTTCAGTTCATCTATAATGACCTTCACTTGCTCAGGCTCAACTGCCGTCTTGTCTTTTGTTTGAGCTGCTGGCAGTAAGTACAAGCAATCAAAACGCTTATCCTTAATAAGTGCTTGTTTCAGCTTACAGCGGCCTTCTATTACATCAACGAGGTCATATATGATTCTATTTTCAAGCCCCATGACAACATCAAGATTACGGAGTCCGATGTCTGTGTCCACTAAGCATACTTTCTTCCCCGACAACGCAAGGGCAGTGCCAATATTAGCTGACGTTGTTGTTTTTCCAACGCCACCTTTTCCACTTGTAATGACGATTGCCTCTCCCACATTGATGACCCCTTTCTATCACGTTCTTAATCTATCAATTGATGCTCATTCTTAGCGATCTGCGGATGTGAATGTATAAGTTGTTGAACTCGTCCTATTTGTAAGGATATCCGTTCATCTAAAAAAGCACTTGCCATTACTTGTTCACTCTCTTGATCCTCATGAAATTGCCTTATTCCCTCGGCAATTTTCAGCTGAGCCGGGGCCATAAGCGAAGCAGTGATAACCGCACGTTCATTCCCTTGAAAACCCGCATGAGCGATTCCTCGAAGAGCGCCCATTATATAAATGTTCCCTGTAGCCATGATCGTCCCTCCAGGATTGACATCACCAATTAATAAGACATCTCCTGTGATCTTAAGAACCTGGCCTGAACGAATAATTCGAGTTAATGTCACCATTTGTGACTCTTGACGAAGCTGCTCTGCTTCTTCCTTAGAAAGCACATGGGATTCAAACTGCTCAACTGCCAGATTACGCCCATCTGTTATGATTTGTTCTAATTTTTTTCGTTGATTCATATGAAGGTAACGATAACCGATATCGACCTTTACGAGAATATCACGTCCCTCTGAATCCTGATAATGCTTTGATGAGAGCTTCTCTTGCAATTCCTCTACTAAACTTTCGAAAGAGCAACGATCGTCTAATAAAAAGATAAGTCCTTCTTTCGTACCCTTTATCGTAACATATTGCTTTTTTTGCGTCATATATGTGTTCACCTCAGCCTCACTCTGTTGCTCGTTGTTTGTCCATTTCGCTAAAGAGACCCGATTATACGAGAAAACAGTGATCTAACGTTTATTCAACAAGATGTTGCACAAACCCTTCTTTATCACCAAGAACAGGTATAAAAAAGTGGATAAGACTTTCCTCGCTTTTTTAGGGATGCTACACTAAGTCATTAACGATCACGCAGGTTCGCTTGTCTCTTCACATATTCAAATAGTTTCTTAACTGGATAATAAATCAAAATAGCAAAGGCACTATTTAAGACAATACTCGGCAAGAAACGTTCCATCAAAAATAGTTGAGATGACATGTCTGCAATCCCAATCAACCGATACAATCCAAATTGATAATACTCAAAAAACATAACAGCAACGACGATAATTAGCAGCTGAATGAGAAATGAATCTTGGATTCGTTTTTGTGAATAAGCACATGCATAGCCAATGAGCGCAAAGCCGAACGTATACACTCCGAGTAATTGTGTATAGACAATATCATAGAACAGACCAAAGGTAATACCATATACAATACTGCTAGAACGTCCAAAATGAATGCCAATTAACACGAGCATGACAACGAGAAAACGTGGTACCAATGTAACAGCAACTGTATAATCAGAAGGTGTCACGAGCTGAAATAGTGTTCCTTCAATAACGAGTAAGATAAAGACGAATGCTGGAATGTAAATCCGGCTCACGACGCATCCTCCTCAATTAGTGCTGGATCAAGCGTCGTACTCGTTCGTTCAATAATATACACATAATCCAATCCTTGAAAATTAGCCGTTGGCTCGATATATGCATTCTGAGTCAAGCCATATTCATCTGGTTCAACTCGAACAATTTCTCCGATCAGCAAGCCGCTTGGATAAACGCCCCCTTTACCAGAGGTTGTCACCATTTGCTCTGCCTCAATCTCCGCTTCAATGTCTATCTTACGCATAATCAATAAGCCTGAATCCTCATCATAGCCTTCAATAAATCCATATTCTGGCTGATCCATTGAGACCATCGCTGATACACGGTTTGTTCGATCATTATCTGAAAGTAGTTGCACAACTGAGGAGAACTCACTCACCTGCTTCACTTTCCCAATAAGACCTCCCTGAGAATCAACAACTCCCATATTTGGATTTACCCCATGCTCTGATCCTTTATTTAAACCAATATACTCTGTCCAACGGTCTGGGCTACGGTGAATCACGACAGCCGTTCGAATCAAATAATCATTTAAGCTTTCTTCAAGCTCAAGCATTTCTTTTAATGTCTCATTCTCATTTCGAAGCAAATTACGTTCAACCGAAATTTGGGCATATTCTTCAAGTCGTGATTTGAGTAACTTATTCTCTTCGATATACATGTTGAATATCTTGAACATTTTCAAAGAAACCCGCTACAGCGTATGCGGGTTTCATGAAAATGGTTTGCACCCATCCAACAGCATCTCGGACGACTTGCTCTGGTCCTGTCACTCGCTCACGATCAGTAAGCGAGTATCCAATTAATGCCACCAAAATAATAATACTGACAAGAAGAATAATTAACTTTTTGTTTGAAAAGAAGGATGGCATGCTTACACCTACTTACAATTTTCTATCTGAGCGCGACGTAATCCCAGCCTTCGAACGGAATAAATGAAGATTTTCAAGTGCTCTCCCTGTCCCAATCGCTACACAATCCAGTGGATTTTCAGCTACTAGAACAGGCATATTTGTTTCATCACTTAATACACGATCTAGGTTACGTAGTAGGGCTCCCCCACCAGTAAGAACAATCCCGCGGTCCATAATATCAGCCGCTAGCTCAGGAGGTGATTGTTCAAGTGTGTTCTTCACTGCTTCAATAATCGTTGTAACCGTATCTGCTAGGGCACCAGCAATTTCTTCAGCCGTTACCGTAAGAGTCTTCGGTAAACCTGTCACAAGATCACGCCCACGAATATCCATGTCGTCGACCCCGTCTGGTGCACCAGCAGAGCCAATTTCAAGCTTCAATGCCTCTGAAGTCCGCTCACCAATCATTAAATTATACTTCTTCTTTACATAGGAAATAATCGCTTCATCCATCTCATCACCGGCCACACGAATCGATTGACTCGTCACAATTCCCCCAAGTGAAATAATGGCTACTTCTGTTGTCCCACCACCAATATCGACAACCATGCTTCCTGTTGGCTCCCATACAGGAAGCTCTGCTCCAATTGCTGCCGCAAATGGCTCTTCCAATGTATAGGCCTCTTTAGCCCCTGCCTGCTTCGTCGCATCTTCAACCGCTCTTTTCTCAACAGCCGTAATTCCCGTTGGTACACATACCATCACAGATGGCTTACGCGTAAAAATAGAACGAGTCTTTTGAGCTTGACGAATAAAATATTTTAGCATCGTCGCTGTCGTATCAAAATCAGCAATGACTCCGTCTTTCATTGGGCGAACCGCAACAATATTTCCTGGTGTACGTCCAATCATATTTTTCGCATCGTTTCCAACTGCTTCAATTGATCCTGTATCTGTTCTAAGTGCCACAACCGATGGTTCACGAACAACGATACCCTTACCTTTTACATAAACAAGCGTATTCGCTGTTCCTAAATCAATTCCTATATCTTTTGAGAACCCACCAAACATCTATGTATCTCCCTTCATGCTGAACCGAAATCATAACCTTTATTATATCGAATAAACGATCAAAAACATAGCCTTAAGTTCCCCAAGTTTTCCTAAAACGTTAAAACAAATAAAAAATGCGACATTTTCATGTTACCATTCTCTGTGGAATGCCGCTATCCTCAAATTGCATGAGGACAAAGGAATGACTAATGTCACATTTTTGTCATGTTACATGCCCCTGCTCCTTCAAGCTGACAAATTTACGATCGCCTATAATAATATGGTCGAGTAGTTCAACTCCAAGCACCTTTCCAGCTTCATTTAATCGTTTTGTCACGTCAATGTCTTCACGACTAGGCGTTGGGTCACCTGATGGATGGTTGTGCAAACAAATAATGGAGGCTGCTGAACGTCGAAAAGCTTCCTTGAAAACTTCACGAGGATGGACAATACTTGCATTTAAGCTACCTATAAAGACTGTTTTACGATGCATGACTTGGTTCTTCGTATTTAAATACAAGCAATCAAAATGTTCTTGTTGAAGAAAGCGCATATCCTCCATCACGTAATTTGAGACATCTTCTGGTGACCGAATAACGTAGCGCTCGTCTGTTTGCATACTATGAATACGTCGTCCAAGCTCAATGGCAGCCGATATTTCGACAGCTTTCGCTTCACCAATACCCTTAATCTTGCAAAGTTCTTCAATAGCAGCATCCTTTAACAGCGTAAGTCCATCAAATGTTGCAAGAACTCGTTGAGAAAGTTGGAGGACCGATTCTTTTTTCGTACCTGTTCGAAGTAAAATGGCTAATATCTCTTGATTAGAGAGCGCACGTGGACCTTCTTGAAGCATCCGTTCACGAGGTCGCTCTCTCATAGGGACATCTCGAATGAGGAGTGATTGTTGAGGCAAATGAAACTCTCCTTTCTAATCTGTGCGAATGTGAGGAATTTCATGTGTGGAATGCAAATTAAAGTGTATCATTGTAGCGGAGCACCTATATCTTTGGACTGATTCCAACATCTTTTAATGCTCTCATTGTTTTTGCTAGCGGTAGACCGACAACCGTAAAATAATCACCCATCACTCGTTTGACTAAATAAGCACCAAATCCTTGAATGCCATATGCTCCTGCCTTATCAAATGGTTCACCGCTTCGAATATACATCTCAATTTCTTCTTCAGATAAAGGATAAAATTCGACATCCGTCTTCTCATAAAATGTCTTGACACCTTTTGGAAAACAGAGAGCAACGCCTGTATAAACACTGTGAACGTTTCCAGATAAGAGCCGAAGCATGGACTTTGCGTCTTCTTCACCAATCGGCTTTCCAAGAATGTTGTTGCCAAATACGACAACCGTGTCAGAGCCAAGAACAACTGCCTCTTCATTCGTTGACCACACATCTTCTGCTTTCTGTTTCGCCAATTGTTCTACGACTTTTGCTGGATGAAGTCCTACTTCTACCTGTTCTTCTATTGTGCTCGTTTGAATCGTAAATGAATAATGTGCTTGCTCTAGGAGTTCTTTACGCCTTGGGGAACCAGAGGCCAAAATAAAAGGGGGCATGAAGGGTCACCTCTACAATACTTTTTCTCTTATTGTACAGGCTCATCCTAAGAATACCAAATTCAATTCACTCCCACAATCTATTTTCTCAAATTTTGACATGTTCAATTCGACATACTTGCATTTTCAATCCCATATTTACGATTCTTTGAAACAAATTAAAAGCCCGATTTCTCACCGGGCTGCGTCTCATTGCAATGATTGAACGACTTCCTCGTAATGGACTAGCGCTTCGAGCAAAGCTTGCTGCGTCTGCCATAATGCTCGTTCATCTGATGTATCAGCATAGAGTGTTAACGTATCAACAGCATTCACAAGCTCACCACCCATCGCCAATGCATGAGGCTGTGCTTGTTGAGGAAGCTGCGAAAACACCTGATCTCGTTCTGCTTGCAAAGATTCTAATGACTGTTCTAGCTGTTTTACTCGCTCTACCGTAATCATCGCTCCCCCATCTAAGCCATCAACTGACAATTGAAGAAGTTCTTTGTAACGATTTAAGGCATTGGTAAACCAGTTTGATACAATGACTTCTTGTTCTGCTAACGCTTGACCATCGATTCGGTATGACTTAAGGTATGTCTCTTGTCCATACGCTTCATAGAGAGCGCCGACCTGACTAGCCTGAGATCGATCTCCACCGACACCTATGAACATATAAATTGGATCCGTTGTTTGCGTCAATGTCGCTGCCAGCCCTTGTTCATGTAATCGAGCGACGGTTTGTGCTCCCGTTTCAGCATCAGAAAATGCTCCTCCTTGAACCACCTCAACAGAAAGAACGGGCAGACCTGTCTTCTCATCTGAAAAAGTTGGAATCGCTCCCGTCGCAACCGCTCCTCCATCCGCTACTTCCTGATCATTTCCAGTGAACACCGTCAGCACCATGAAACCAAGACCTAATCCGATAACCACTGCTGCGAGTAGAGCGGTTATTAACATCATCGGCAATCGCGGCTTTTTCACTTCACTGAAAGGTTTTTTCTTTCTTTTAAAAGGTAGCTTTGGACTTTTTTCACGATTTCCATCATCCCAATAAGGTTGTCCATTTCTTTTACGCTCATCTTGCAACTTGCCAAAATCAATGACATTATCTGGTTTTGGAATGATTTCATCATCGATAAACTCATTCTCTTGCGCTGCAACAATTTCATCCGTCACTTCTCTTACTTTTTGTTCCTTTCCATTTAGTCGAATGGAAATCGAATGCTTCTCCCTCTCCACAGCTAGCACCCCTCTCATCTCTATTCCTTATCTTTATTCTATTAAAAGAATTCAAATAATAGAACGAGAGAATAAAAAAAGAAGAGTCATCACTATGATTCTTCTTTTTGTTACACGCTTATTCATTATAAAAAGGTGTACGTTTACTCGCTGGATTCGGGTAATCTGCTGTTGGAGATTCCTCCTCAAGTTCAGCTAGCTCTGGATAGTAAAAAGCCGATACTACAATCGTAAACTCTAATGAATTAAGCTCATCATCGACTTGAACTCGTTCCTCGGGACTGACATAAGAAATCATATCAATATTCATGATTCGCTCTAATTTGTCAATTTCTTCAGCAAAACGAGCTAGTCCCTCATAACTCGTCGTGCGAACGGTGACGAGAAAACGAATCATTTTTAATCCTTCTACTGTAGTCGGAAGCTCTTCAACTGCTGTTACTGGAACGGAAGGCTCGTCCTCTTCAACCGTAGGCTCTGTCAATGTTGAAGAAAGCGGATCTTCTTCTGGTTCTTCTCTTTGTTCTAATTCTCTATCATTTGTTAAGAAGCTAGCTTCATTATCCTCTTCTACATGAATAGAGGTTATATACGTACCTGATATTCCTTCCGCTCGTGATAAGGCTAGTAGAAGCTGATCCATAAGAGGCTGGACGGGAAGCTGTTGCTGTAAACGGACACTCGATTCAATCCGTTCTAGCTGCTCGTTCCCTTCAGCTTGTTGGAGCATGTGGATACGCTGTTGTTCATCTGCAAGCTCTCGTTCCATTTGAACACGCTCAGCCTGAACAGGAGAAATCAACCGAACCACGAGAAAGGTAAAAAATCCAAAGATCATTAACAAGGAAGCCAATGCCACTAATAGGTGCTGTCTTGTCCATACAAGCTTCATTGACTATCACCTAATTTCTTGACATTTTCTGTGTCAATTACGAGAGCAAAATAAGCAATATAACGAGGTAAAACCTCATCATAGTTAATATCAAATTGTTCATCATCAAGTATTTCACTTGTCTCAACAATCGAAAGCGATACCGATGAAACAATATCCGATTGCTCCAGCACTTGATGGTAAGCTGCAATTTCTTCCATTTGATCAAAGCTAGCTTCAAATTTAACCGTTCCTGGAAGCTCATAATCAAAGGTCAAATAATAGCCTCGTTCAGGTAAAAGTCCTACTAAATGATCGAGTAAAAGCGAAGCAGGAACAACTTGACCTTGCAGAATATCAACAGCCTGCAAAAGACGTTCATACTCGCTGCTATCTGATTGAGTCATTTGCTGACTTAATTCAGTAGCATCTGTCAGAACTGAATGATAGCTCTTGATTTAATCCATTTACTTCTTTGTTAAGATGAGATTGATAGAGAAATAAAGCCGTTGTACCCGCCGCTATGATTAATAAAAAGAGCAAAAGAATAAAAGGATATGTCACATCACGCCTATTCTTTTCAGGTAGAAGATTCACTTCAGCAAGCATCAACGCACCTCTTTTTTCAACGACAAACCGAGCACGTCATAATAGCGCTTAGGTAATCGTAATTTTTCGTTTTCATCTAAGCTGATAAGATTAGTAGAAAATGCCTGTTTAAATCGCTTAATCATTTGATCGATAAAAGGATGATCACCACAGACGAGCAATTGACCAATATCTCCTTTTCCTTGCAAAACATTATAGCGATAAAAATTAATGACGTTTTCGATCTCACTTACTTGGCCTTCCATTTGACTCAATAATTCCTCTTCATCGTCTCGCCAAACGAGTATTGATTCACTTGCTTCGCGTTCGATTTCCCAGTTTTCCTGCTCTAATTCAACAGGAATCGACCGTGAAAAAACAGAATGATGCTCAGAAAAAATCGTCAAATTGGTTAACGTTACATCGACTTGAATAAGCAATGTATACGTATCCGTTCTCGTCAGCTGAAGCTCATGAAATAATCGATACGCACTTAATGCTGTCAAATCAGCCGCATTCGGTTTCAAACGCAGCTCTTCCAAAACGCCTACATACTCTTGAATCAACTTCTCTCTCGAAGCAAATAGGAGGATCTCTTTTTGACCATCACTGACCCCAAGAACAACATAATCAAAAATCGGATCATCAAATGGAAGCAGCAAGGTCTCTCCTAAATCAAGGTAAAGCTGTCCCTTTACCTCATCATCAGGTATCGCACCGTCAACCTTATGAGTCCGAATGATCACTTGCCCATCCGGAACACAAAATTGAACCTCTTGGCGCTTTAGTCCCCATTGATTCATGCATTCTGCTACAATCGTTACTAACGTATCCGAATTTACAATTTGTCCATCTCGCACGATATTAGGCGGTAAATAACGCTCACCATGGACATAAATCGTCGATAAGTCGGGATGCTTACTTCCCACATAGCGAATCACATGGTCCTTTATCACAAGCGCATGACGCGTATCTTTTTTCCTCGTCCATTTTTTCATTCACAATCACCATAATTCCTTAAAATACAGTTTAAAAAGAGGACAGTGAAAGACTCTCGGACTTTTCGATCATCCTCTAATAGATAAACCTACTTATATACCATTCTACTAGAATCCCACCAAAAAAATAAGCAGTAATTGACCCGAGTACAATAAATGGCCCAAACGGGATTGGTTTTCCCCGTTCCACCTTGCCTAATAATAGTCCAATCCCACCAATCATCGCTCCATATAAACAAGAAAAGAAGAAGGCAAGTAACGTATCCTGCCAGCCTAAAACGAGACCAAGAACGGCAAACAGCTTAATATCGCCACCGCCCATTCCACCTCGACTAACGACTGCAATTAGCAGCAATAAGCCAAAACCCACTCCAGCTCCAACTAGAGCGTCCCACCACGGATCTAGCGGCATCCATAGCAAACGCAGAGCAAGGAAAATAGGCGCAAAAAAAAGCAGCACTTTATCGGGAATAAGCATATAGCGAATATCACTGACAAAAATAATCGCAAGCATCGATATTAATATGATGGAAACAATCGTTTCCCCTGTCCAACCAAAAACAAGGAACGAAGCGACAAACAGCAAACCCGTCATTCCTTCTACAAATGGATACAACGGTGAAATACTACGTTTCACAGCCACGGCACTTTCCTTTTAAAAAAAGGTATGAAAAAACCGGCACCAAATCAGTTGCCGTTAAGCTTCGTTTACAGCTTGAACAATGTGAGCGCGGATGAACAATTGATTCTCCAACAGGTACTCGCATACCGACAACATTATAAAAAGAGCCAAAGACACTACCGACAAGAAAAAGATATAAGAGCATGATGATTACCATAAATCCCTACCTTCTTTTCATTCATCTTTCAATCAATGAAACTGTATAGACATACGCTCCGTCTTCCAATACTACCATAACATAGGATTTCTCCGCATAACGCGCAAGGAATGGTTGATTTTCACTCTTTTCAAAAGCTCCATTCTCTATCAAGTCTGCTACTGTATAAATGTTGCTCTCGCCTTCGTTTAATTCCTCAAACAACATCGAATGCTTAACAGCTGTCACAAGCCTTTGTTCATTCGGATAAAGCAGTTTTTGTTCGACTGCACTAAACAGACTCGGAAGAAAAAGCAAACCAATAATATAAAAAGTCGTCAGAAGGAATACGACTGTGAGGAACTCAAATCCTGGAAACCGCTTCTTGGTTTTATTTAACGAGAAAGGGTGGATACTCACACCAATCCCTCATTTCATTGTAGGTTTCATTCTTCTAGAACTAGAAGGAGGTCATACTAGGTAAAAAGCCTACCGAAATCGATAGGCTTTTACTAAATGCTATTAATATATTAGTTATTTACTACATCATTTCTCTCTAATTGACCCTCTGGAGTTGGTTCAATATGACGTTCAGATCCATAAAGGGCAACTTTATAATTAAATTGAGCTGAATCATCATCTCTAGTAACCAAAACATATGAAGTATTATCATCAGCAGTCGCAGGGATATCATTACCTCCTCTTACATAACTATTAGCTTCTCCGTCTGGGTCAGTAACTGTTTCAATATAACCATTTTCTTCCAAATACCCTAATGGAATAACAATTCCATCTGGGTTACCTGTCTCTGGCTGTAAATTAGGATCTCCCGTAACTGCAAGCTTAGCTGAACTGATCATCTGCGTAGCATTTGCAACATGAGCATCCTTTTTACTATTATCAATAATCCCACCAATACTTGGTACAGCAATCGCTGCAATAATACCTAGAATAACGACAACTGCTAACAATTCTATGAGCGTTAACCCTTTTTGATTTTTCACTTTCTGAAATAATTTTTTCATCTTGTGCTCCTCCTCATTAAAATTAATAATAGCCCTTGACAACGACGTTTCGACATAAAAAATGACCAACTTTGTACATATACAAAATTAGCCGGTTGCACTACTCGCTCCACGAAACCTAAGTGCCCAAATACAGGTATCGCTTCATCGCTTTCTCTTTTCATTTACGTGACTATAGTACTATAAAACACGTAAACTCAAGTTGATTTTACTCGGATTTTGTAGATATGTCTAGTACTTTTATCCAATTGCATCAAAAATATCAAACATCGGGATGGCAATTGCAGGCAACAATTACTCCAACAACTCCTGCTAGAAAAACAATCATTAACGGTTCAATTAACGACTTGATCTGATCAGTTGCCGCTTCTACTTCAGACTCATAAAAATCAGCAACTTTGTCTAGCATATCATCTAGAGCGCCTGTTTTTTCACCAACAACGATCATTTGTGTAACGAGTGGCGGGAAGACCCAATGCTCTTCCATCGGTCCAGCCAATGATTCTCCTCTTTCAAGAGAATGTCTAGATTGGCGAATGACGTCTGCAAGTACTTCATTACCAACGACACGTTCAACAATTGAAACAGCCTGTAAAATAGGGACAGAGCTTGAAAAGAGCGAACTAAGCGTCCTTGTCATTCGGGCGAGCGCTGCTTTTTGGAGGAGTTTACCGAATATCGGTATTTTCAACAAAAAATAATCGACATAATAGCTAGTTCGAGGGTATTGCCGAATCATTCTCCAACTAATGTATACCACGATTCCAAGAAGGATAAACATCCACCAAAATCGCGCAAAAAATTGCCCTGCATTTAGAACGATTACCGTAATCATTGGTAGTTCTGAATTTAAATTTGTAAACATATTCGCAAACGTTGGCACAACAAAGGAAAGTAAGAAAATGACGATCACAACAGCAACTACCCCAATAACGATTGGATAAGACATTGCTGATAAAACCTTTTGCCTTGTTTTGTGCTGCTTTTCATAATAAACTGCTAACCTCTCAAGAATTTCATCAAGATTCCCACCAACTTCACCAGCACGCACCATATTAATAAAAAGTGCTGGAAAAAGCTTACGCTGTTTTTCTGCAGCATCAGAAAATGGATTACCAGCGCGTAAATCTTCCTCAATTTCTTTTAAGGCCGTTCTTAAAGCCTTACTTGACGTTTGCTCTGCTAAAATTGTCGTTGCGTTGACAACTGATATCCCTGCTTGAAGGAGAGTAGCAAATTGTCGTAAATAAATAACAAAATCTTGAGACTTCACTTTTACTCTACCGATTGTCACATCTTGATAGAGTATCCCTTTTAATTCATGGATCGCCGTCACTGCAACGCCTTCTTCACGAAGATCGAGCTCTTGCTTCCCGTTCAGATGCAGCCTTTACCTTCCCTTTGCTCATTTGTCCTTTGCGATTACGCCCTTGATACTGATAAACAGCCATCTAGCTACCACTCTCACTTAAGTAAGGAGCTGCGATTTCTTCATTTAGAACTTGCTGTTCTAGTAGCTCCTTAATCGACATTTCTAACGTGTGCATCCCGCTTGCTTTGTTCGTCTGCATCACGCTTGGAATTTGATGAATTTTCTCATTCCGAATCAGATTTTTGATGGCTGAGTTGTTAATAAGTATTTCCGTTGCTACACATCGACCTTTCCCATCACTTCTCTTAAATAGTCGCTGTGAAATAACTGCGCCAAGGACAGAAGCTAATTGAATCCGTACTTGTGGCTGCTGAGTAGGTGGAAAGACATCAATAATCCGGTCTATCGTTGAAGGAGCATCTGTCGTATGTAACGTTCCAAAGACGAGATGACCCGTTTCAGCTGCAGTAATGGCAATCGAAATCGTTTCTAAGTCACGCATTTCACCGACTAGAATAATATCTGGATCTTGACGCAGACAACCTTTCAAACCATTTGCAAAATTTTGCGTATCAAACCCAACTTC
This sequence comes from uncultured Bacillaceae bacterium, assembly GCA_963838465.1. Taxonomy (GTDB): domain Bacteria; phylum Bacillota; class Bacilli; order Bacillales; family Bacillaceae_D; genus Halalkalibacter. The sequence goes on along the minus strand of CAWIQZ010000003.1, from coordinate 389,982 downwards.
TCGTTGATTCACAATGGATTTCTTATGACTATGTAAATATTCAATCGGATCCTCAAGCGTAATGATATGCTTATTTTCGTGCTCATTGATAAAATTAATCATCGCAGCTAATGTCGTTGATTTCCCACTACCTGTTGGACCAGTAACGAGAACGAGACCTTGAGGTTTTCGTGCGATCTCACGTAAAACCCCAGGCATATTTAAATCCTCGAGGCTCGGAATAACAGTTGGCACGACGCGAATCGCAAGACACACGCAGGAACGTTGAAAGTAAGCATTAATTCGAAAGCGGGATACTTTTGGAATCCCATACGAAAAATCTAGCTCTCCCCGCTTTTGAAAAACACTCCACAATGTTTCAGAAATGATTGCCTTTGCAATTTCTTCTGTATCCTTTGGCTTTAAAATCTCCTCTCCATAAGGTTGTAGTTCACCATTAACACGTAATGTCGGCGGTACTCCAACCGTTAAATGGATATCAGAGGCACCTTGATGAAAAGCCTCTGTTAAGAGTTCCTCTAACCGTTCTTTCATATTTGAGTTCCTCCTCATTCATCCATTGCAACACGTAAGACTTCTTCAACTGTTGTCAATCCCTGCTTTGCTTTCAACAATCCATCATCGATTAAAAAAATCATCCCGTCTCTCATCGCATAATCTCGAATCGAATTCATCGATTGATTATTCATCATCATTTGTCTAATTTCATCATTGATCACAAGCACTTCCTGAATCGCAACTCGTCCACTATAGCCTGTATCATTGCAATACTGACAACCAGAACCTCGAAAAACGCTTCCTGGCTTGATACCGCGCTTTTTAAAAAGATTTTCTTCCATTTTAGTCGGTTCAAATTCTTGTTTACATTGACTACAGTTTTTGCGAACAAGCCTTTGCGCAACAATCGCAGATAAGGATGAAACGACAAGATAAGGTTCAATTCCCATATCGATTAGCCTTGGAATTGTCGCAATCGCGCTATTCGTATGGATTGTACTTAACACCAAATGACCCGTTAATGATGCCCGAATCGCTATTTCTGCCGTTTCAGAATCGCGGATTTCGCCAATCATGACAATATTCGGGTCTTGACGCAAAATGGAACGTAACCCAGCTGCAAACGTTAAGCCCACTTGATTATTTACTTGCACTTGATTGATACCCTCTATTTGATATTCTACTGGGTCTTCAATTGTAATGATGTTGACTTCATCTGTATTGAGGTGATTTAAACCAGCATAAAGAGTCGATGATTTCCCGCTACCAGTTGGACCAGTAATTAAAATCAAACCTGATGGCTGCTCAATCATTTTCAAAAATTTTTGATGGTTTAATTTATTAAAACCTAAATGGTCGATATTGTTTAACGTATTGCTTAAATTGAGAATTCGAATGACGATTTTCTCCCCATATAAGGTCGGCAAAGTTGAAATACGTAAATCGATTGGCGTCATATTAACGGAAGTCTTTATCCGTCCATCTTGCGGAAGGCGATTTTCCGTAATATTTAAATTGGCCATGATTTTCACACGAGCAGTTAGCGAATTTTGCACTTGGTTTGAAAAATAACGCTCTGTTTTTAATACGCCATCAACACGATAACGAATCGCTATTTTCTTCTCTAATGGATCAATATGGATATCACTCGCCTTTTGACTAAGACCCGTTTGCAGAATTTGATTGACCAGTTTAATAACAGGCGCTTCATCCTCTATCCCTTGATCTAAATCGCTACTAGCAATCGCTTCAATCTCTTGCGCACTTAACTCATTATCGAAAAGCACATCATCAATATTATAATAGCCATTGATCGCTTGCATAATTTCATTTTTTGTCGCAATGGCTGTCTCAATTTGAAGGCCAGTTGACATCCTTAAGTCATCGATTGCAAAATAATCCATTGGGTCTACCATTGCAACAAGTAATTGATTTCCCTCTTTCTTGAGGGGAATGAGCCTATTCCGTTTCGCAAAATCCTTTTGCACAATTTTCATTAAATTTGCGTCTATCGGATAGCGATATAAACTCACGTGTTCAATACCAAGTTGCGTTTCAAGTGCTTTAATCAGTTGCTCTTCCGTAATAAAATTGCGTTCGAGTAAAGCATCACCAAGCTTTTGGCCATCTTTTTTCGTGTTTAAGACGTCTGTCAGTTGCTGATCTGAAAGCAAGCCCTCTTCCACTAGAAGATCACCTAAGCGTTTTCTCTCCTTCACCATCTTCTCACCCCCATGCTACTCTTCACCTTTGACCGCTTCCTCATCTGTTTCTGATTCCGATTGATTCCCATTGTTATCTGTACTGTCTGCATTCTCGCCTGGATTTTCGTCATTAGAAGATTCTTGAGTGTTTTCAGAAGCTGATGGATTCAAATTAGGAGTAAAATTTGGATCAAGGCCTGGAATGACCGCATGTTGATTTGGATCATAATAGTAATAACCATTAGGAGGAATTGGCATCGGAATAACCCCTTCCATTTGGTTATTTGTTTCTTGGTCTTCTACCTCCTCCTCTTTGGCTTCCTGTAAGCTCCACTCTTCTATTCGGTGCTCAGCGGGGTAATAATCACTCGCTAGCTTCTTTTTCTGAATTACCTCCCCAGAATCTGATGTCACAACCTGATAAACATCTGCTGCATAACCAAACGATCCTTCACGCATCATTTGCTTATCTCCAAGCGTTCGTCTAGCTGAGAACTGAACAACAGTTCGCGGTGCAATCTCTTCAATATTCTCTACAACCAGTGAATAATCGTTAATAAAGGATAACCCAACCAAAGAAAAACGTAATTGATTATTTGTATACGAAACGGCAAGCTCGTATGGATTATGATTGATATTAAGCGCCTTTAAATCCATTGAATTTGGTGAGGCGGCAGCCGCATATCCAACTGTCGCATAAGCAGGTAATGTCAAATTAGTATGGCGCTCTAGCACATCAAAATTCGTAGTCGCAAATAGCTGAAATAAGCCAGTAGCAAAAATATCAAGCGCTTCACTATCAAGCAGTGTGATGCCACTTTGCAAAAGAGCAGCTTGTAAAGAAAAAAGAGCTTGAGGTTCAATGACATACCCATTAAGCGCCTCTACCCAATCCACTATGTAAGCCGATGATACTGCAAGCGTCCGTTCAGCAACGACCTCTTCTCTTAATTCAAATTCTGGAAGAAAGAATTCATGCAATTGATACGTCTTTCTAGATAGGCTTAGGGAACGGGCATCTTCAGATAGTTGCTGTCCAAGCGCACGAATGTCAAGCCTATCTTCAATGTCATAGCTTGACATCTCCATAAGCTCAGCTCGAATAAATGGCTCATCAATCGTCGCATGGAGATCGACAGAACCCTGTGTCCATGCATCTTGTAAAGCAGATGGAACATCAAAATGAATAGCCTCTGAAGAAAGCCTTACTTGATCCTCTAATAACACATAGTTGAACATTGCTTCTTCACGCCATTGGTTAATTCTCTCATTCAATAAACGAGCAGCAGCATCCTCAGTCATCCCACTAACGTCTAAATTTGCAATTTGCGTACCATCCTCGTATGCCTCTTCAAATGTAAGAAGTTTCCCGACCGACATTTGCCCTCCTACAGTAAAGAGAATTAACCCTGCCGAGCAGATAAACAGCCATAGAAAGGCAACGATATAAGGTTGTTTGTTCATATGATGCCCTTCCTTTATCTCTCATTTTCTTCTAATTGTTTGAATAGCTTTTCACGATTTGAAAGCATGTCGTCTTCTTGAGTTTGTTCACGAAAAGTGTTCTCAACCGGTGCCAAAGAGTGTTCTTCCTCCTCTTCATAATAAGGAATGCGAATCGGCAGATCATCATCTGCATACGGATCGTCTCCCTCTTTCAACATTAAAGCGTCCTCTTCCTGATACGTGTCATCGTCCGACAATAATATCTCCCTAGGACGTCCTTCAAAATAATCAATAAGATCTTCTTCATCTTGCTCTTTTGCTTGCTTGATTTGCTCAATCCAAGCCCCGTTCTCAACAATTCGTTCCTCTTGAACTGGAACTTCTACATGACTCTGCCTATCCATTTTACCTAGCTTCTCATCTTGAGAAATTGACTGGTTTTCATTCCGTTCTTCTATCAATTTAATAGGTTCTTCTTTAAGATCATCTTCAATTGTTCCAGCTGCCTCTAAATAACCAGCTTGCTCATAAACAAGCTCACCATGATCTTCTGTCCCGATCTCGTATTCTAGTTGCTTTCCGATCATTAAACCAAATAAAAGGAATAAACCGATAAAAGCGAAAGCCGCAATGAAAAGATTATATAGTGAAAATAGCAACAAGGCTAAATAAACTAAAAGGGTTGAGACGGCGACAAACTGAAGGCGAAGTTTTATTGAAAGGGAACGTGGCTTCTTCAAAAAGATAAGCAACAGAAGAAGCGTTCCAATAATCGGATACAAGAAAAGATCCATACTGGTCGGTCACCCACTTTTTTAATATTTAGCTAACATGATTCTATGAAAATAGTCATCTTACAATCGTATCACGGATACAGGGAATATTGTATCTTAAAGATGAACTAATGAAAAGAAGGAGAGCGATGGTTATTTTATGATCAATCCTTTGAATAGGAACATTGATTCATTCGTTTCTTCTTGAAATTTCAGTACCTCTTTACTAGACTCCACTAAGAAGACCCCCATTTTAATACTCAATATCACTATCCACAATAATATTTCCTGGATCATCTGGATCAATGCCATTATCACCAGATCCACTACCATTGCCATCTCCACTATCACTACGGCGACAGCCAGTAAGCGCATCGACTGGGATCTCTTGATTTAATACATATATCGTTCCTCTAGGCTGGTTATCACAGCTAGTAGCATTGACGACTCCGCGTTGACCCGGTTGAAAAGTTGCTTCACCCTTCACGCAAATCCTACCATTGTTATTCCAAATTGTTTGATCAAAAAAGGCATGACCATTTATCATTATACTTCCATTATTCGGTAGATCAAATCCACTTTCAAACCTGGCACTGCCACCGACAGTTAATGTATCTCCACCACCAAAGTCCACCCAATTACTAACAATAAAATTCCCACAAACATAAAGGGTTCCGTTATTACTAATATCAAATCCATTATTAAAGCGTGCATTGCCATAAATCTCAGTTTCACTATTATTATAAAAGTGAACATACCTTTCGAATATCGCATCATTGTAAATGGTAAGCTCAGCATTTTGGAGGACAGCTAGCGATTGATTAAAGTGAGCGTTACCTTGAATCAATACTTCGGCATTTTGATTTAAATCAACATGTCCACTAAAAAAACCATCCCTCCCAATCGATATTTCTGAGTTGTTCAGAAAATTTGTGTACCCTTTAAAAATAGCATCCTCCAAAACCGTTAATTCACTATTTTGATTCATAATGAATGCTCGATCAAGTTGAAGAGAGCCGTTAACCGTTAATGAATCACCATTATTAATCGTTGTATATTGATTAAAGATAGCATCTCCATCTACTGAACAATCCGTTCGAATATTATGAGTTTGTGTAAACTGAGTGCTTGAAGGGTAATGACAATTTCCTCCACTACTGCTTTGATTATGAACATAGGTCAAGTCCGGTGGTGACAAGACTGGTGGCGCTGGAGGCTGAATTTTACTAAAATCATCTCGATCATCATAAGGTTGATCATGATTACCACCACCTCCTCCTGATTGAAATTGAAGACTAAACGATCCTCGAATTTCCCTTGTCGTGTCCTTTTCAGCTATGTAGCCTAAAGACTTAAACGTAATAATCATGAGCTGACCATTATTGACAACTTCAGATAAAGAAGTAGTAAAGCCGCTTAAAATAAAGTACGATTCATCATTGATATAAACTTGCTCACCTGTAAATGTAGCATCAAAGCTTTCTTTAAATTGATCGATCGATAATGAGCTATGATCACCAATAAATTCGATTATTTTATTTTGGGTATAAATGATTCCCATTTCGGCAATATTAGTCGATTGAAGTCGTGTTTCATTTCGTTGAAATTGATTTGCTCCTGACAAGGCAACGGAAACAATCGTCACTGAAAAAATCGAAATTAAAGCAATGGTTAGTAAAACGATAAGAAGGGAAGACCCCTGTTCATTTCTCATTCGCCACCATCCTTTCTATTATGATGAGATACGGGAAAGTCTCGTTTGAAATTCAATATAACGGCACTGATCATCGACAAGCTGCAAGTGAACCTTTGTATTCTGTTTAGGGTCTAAATGAAAGTAAAAAGCGTCATCGCAATCCTCACACACCAACTGTGTACATTGCCCTTCTGCAATGGTAGAAAGGCTTATCGAATCATTAAAAGTAAGAATAATCTTATTATCCTCTAAATCAATTACCTGGTCTTTTATGGCTATTTGATTTTGCTCTTGACTTATTGTAATCGGAAAGAGCTCTTTGTTTGTTGTTACGGCACTATAAAATGTTTCAAGAATTAAATTTGCTTGTTGATCTGTTTGATGCCTATCAATCACTCTTGTATAGCTATTCATGCTATTAATAAGCACAGACGTAACAACGCCGATCACAATGGTAGAAACCGCTAACGCCAACAAAACTTCGAGCAGTGTCATTCCTTTTGAATTTGTTTTTACATTCACCATCAGCTATCATTCTCCATCCTAATAAAGCCATACGTTTCAGATAATTTATTTCTGACGTTCACATCATCTGAATCATAAATTGCAATATGTATACTATATAAATGATAGTGTTGGATCGTATTGCTGTTTTGCGAAGTTGCCGTCACATTTCTTATCTCTGGATAATACCTTGCTTGGTTTAACATAAAATAATAAGGTCCTTCCTGTTGATTAAAGAGCTCTAATGCAACATAAGGATTAGTTGATAAATTTAATGTTGTGACATTTGTCGTGCTAAAAAAACTAGGTTCTATTAAATGTTCATTCGGACGTTCATTATTTTCTTCCGCTATTTGCTGAAAAGCTAGTAATGTTTCTCTTGCTAAATTGATCGAAGCCACTTTCTCTTCATTTTTTGAAGAAAATAAGAGTCCTTGAGAAAAAACAGAAAAAAACGTAATAAGAATAATAGATAGAATCGTCATAGAGGCGAAAACTTCTAGCAACGTAAAGCCTTTATCATCTTTTATCATCGTCCACACCCTTGATAAAGTAATAGAACATGGTTATTCCCTTAAGCTAGCTATCCTCTTTTAGGAAAATAAGCTTACTAAGACTTTATCATATCATTTCATTGCTTATCTATTATTTTAGTGCAATCTGTCAGTAAGTACGAGCCATTCATAACGATCATTCATATTAAAAGCTCTTTTCATAATTGTCAGAATTAGTCAACAAAACCCGTCAGTTCACAATGAACTGACAGGTTCTTCTTGCTTTTTTAATTCACTGTAGCAAGCAACACAGTCACGCCCACGTAGCTTTACACTCGTTATACATCGCTCGATCAGCTTTGCGAATAGCGTTAATCGAATCGAGAACTGGTTCATCCCTCCTCATTTATCTGCTCTGAGCTAGCAATGCCGATACTAGCGCGAACGGTCAATGATACCTGAAAACTTGAAAACTAGCCAAAAACTTTGTTGCTTATTCCTTGTCATCCTTCTCATCCTCCTCTTTTTAATGTGCATGGATGATTAAACGGATTGTTGGCGTAGCCATTTCTCTCTAACTGCCGATATAAAATAAAGCGAACCACAAATAACTAACATTTCATCATCTTTAATCGCTTTTCGTTCATCCTCAATAGCCCGCTCCCAATCGTGATTAAATCGTTTTTTAGAGACAGGAGCCTGATGGTAAAGCTCACTCGCATCAGCAGCACGAAAAAAATCAAAGCTTGTGAATGTAAAAGCCGCCTTCATCTCTTGAAATGGTTTTAGCAATATGCCCATATCCTTCTCTTTCGTAGCAGCAATGACGAATCTGTACCGTTTGTTCGGATAATGCTGAAGCAGAGTATGTGCTAATGATTCCATTCCTTCTTTATTATGAGCTCCATCAATAATTGTTAATGGGCTAGCACTTAGCTGCTCGAAACGTCCAATCCATGTCGTCGTTGCCAGACCATCGAGATAAGCTTGAACAGGAATTTCATAAGAAAAATCCTTTTCTAACCGCCTTAATGCAGTAATCGCAACGGCAGCATTTTCACGTTGGTGAGGCCCTTGCATGCTGATCACCACATCCATTAATTCTCTTCCATTGAAGCTATAGGAGAATACTTGCTTTTGCTCACTGATCGATCTCATTTCTTCATTAAAATCCACACGCAACTGTTCGTATGTTGCATTTTTTCCTTTAGCCGTATTCTTAATGATATCTCGTGCCTCCGCTTGAGAGACTCCAGAAATAATTGGCGTATTTGGTTTGATAATTCCTGCTTTCTCATTCGTAATCTCTGCAAGTGTTTCACCGAGGATATGCATATGGTCATAGCCTATCGACGTAATAATCGATAGAAGCGGGGAAATAACATTCGTTGAATCAAAGCGTCCTCCTAATCCAACTTCAACCAAAACGATGTCTGGCTTCACCTTATTAGCAAAATAATCAAAGGCGATTGTTGTGAGCACTTCAAATTCTGTCGGACTTCCTAGCTCTGTCTGAGCAAGCTCTTCAACTAAAGGGCGTATACGATTGCCATATTCTACAAGAGCTGCCTCATGAATCGGTTGTCCGTTTAACGAGATTCGTTCTTCAAAGCATTCAATATAGGGAGAGGTAAACGTCCCTACCTGATACCCAGCATGTTCTAAGACATGGCGCATAAAGCTAACGGTTGATCCTTTGCCATTCGTTCCACCAATATGTACGGCTTGAATTTTGCTCTCTGGATGATCCAGTCTCGCAAGCATCCATTCCATTCTTTTTAATCCAGGCTTGATTCCAAATGGGAGTAAGCTATGAATCCATGAAATAACCTCTTCTCCTCTTTGCATCTAATCGATCTCCTTATGACGCTACACGTACGTCTCTTCTTTAATCATTCTATTATTATAGCGATTTTCCCTTTTTCTTTTCAACATAGACGTAGAAAACACCTATGTTCAATGATGACATAGGTGTTCACTTTCCTCATTATCCTTTTAATTCGGCAATTCTTGCTTGAACGGTCTCACGTTTTTCTTTGTAGTCCGCTTGTTTTGCTTTTTCTTCTTCAATGACATTTGCAGGTGCTTTTGCAATAAATCCTTGATTACTAAGCTTTTTATCAACTCTTTCAACTTCTTTGTTGAGCTTCTCTAGCTTCTTTTTCAAGACGAGCAATTTCAGCATCAAGGTCAAGAAGTCCAGCTAGATGGTAAGAATAATTCCACTCCTGTCAATACTTGAGACATTGATTTCTCTGGTGCCGTCACATCCGTTCCGATCACTAATTGGCTTGGATTACAAAATTTCTCGATATAGCTTTGTCCACGCTGTAATTGACTATAGATTTGTTTCATCTTTCGTGTTAATGAGAAGTTCAATTTGCTTACTCATTGGTACATTTAATTCTGCTCGCGTGTTACGAACAGAACGAATGATTTCTTTCAGTAACTCCATATCTTCAACAGCATCGTCGAAAATTAGGCTCATTGTTGCTTCGTCGGCCAAGCTGCAACCGTAATCGATTCGCCTTCATGTGGCAAGTGCTGCCATATTTCCTCGGTAATAAACGGCATCATTGGGTGCAAAAGTCTCATCGTTTGGTCAAGCACATACGCTAATACAGATCGAGTTGTTTGTTTCGCTGCCGCATCTTCTCCGTTTAATGGTAATTTCGCCATTTCAATATACCAGTCACAGAAATCATCCCAAATGAAGTTATAAAGAAGACGTCCTACTTCACCGAACTCGTATGCATCAATTAAACGAGTGACATCTTCAATCGTCTCTTGAAGACGAGTTAAAATCCATTTATCAGCAATCGATTTTTCGCCTGTAAGATCAATTTCCTCATACTTTAGACCTTCCATGTTCATTAGCGCAAACCTTGAAGCATTCCAAATTTTATTCCCAAAATTCCACGTTGATTCGACTTTTTCCCAATAGAAACGTAAGTCATTTCCCGGGGAACTACCTGTTGATAAGAAGAAGCGTAGCGAATCAGCACCGTATTTATCGATAACATCCATCGGATCGACACCATTACCAAGTGATTTACTCATTTTTCGTCCTTCTGAATCACGAACAAGTCCGTGAATAAAACATCATCAAATGGTCGTTTTCCGGTGAACTCAAGTCCTTGGAAAATCATTCGCGATACCCAGAAGAAAATGATGTCATAACCTGTAACAAGAACATCTGTCGAATAGAATCGTTCATAATCAGCTGACTCTTCATCTGGCCAGCCCATTGTTGAAAACGGCCAAAGCGCTGAGCTGAACCACGTATCAAGAACATCTTCATCTTGCTTCCAATTTTCTTCATCAGCTGGTGCTTCGTGACCAACATAAATTTCACCAGTTTCTTTATGGTACCATGCAGGAATACGGTGGCCCCACCAAAGCTGACGAGAAATACACCAGTCACGAATGTTTTCCATCCAACGAAGATACGTTTTCTCAAAACGCTCAGGGACAAAGTTAACTTTCTCCTCTGATTTTTGCAGATCGATCGCCGCATCAGCAAGTGGCTGCATGTTCACAAACCATTGGGTGGAAAGATATGGCTCGACAACAGCTCCACTTCTCTCCGAATGACCAACCGAATGCATATGCTCCTCAATTTTGAACAAAATCCCTTCTTCTTGTAAGTCTTTCACAAGTTGCTTACGGCATTCAAAACGATCTAAGCCTTGATATTTTCCTGCTTTCGCGTTCATTGTGCCATCCTCATTCATCACAAGGATACGTTCAAGATTATGACGATTTCCAATTTCAAAGTCATTAGGATCATGTGCTGGCGTAATTTTCACTGCCCCTGATCCAAATTCCATATCCACATAATCATCTGCCACTATCGGGATTTCACGCCCTGTGATCGGAAGCGTCACTGTCTTACCAATTAAATGCTTGTAGCGCTCATCTTCTGGATGAACAGCAACAGCCGTATCACCAAGCATCGTTTCTGGACGCGTCGTTGCTACTTCAATGTGACCACTACCATCTGTTAATGGATAGTTCATATGGTAGAATGCCCCTTGGACATCTTGGTAAATCACTTCAATATCGGAAAGAGCTGTTTTCGTTTGCGGATCCCAGTTAATAATATATTCACCGCGATAAATCAAGCCTTTTTCATAAAGCTTAACGAAATACCTCTCGAACCGCTTTTGATAATCCTTCATCTAATGTGAAACGCTCACGAGAATAATCAAGCGATAGCCCCATCTTTGACCATTGATTGCGAATGAAAGACGCATATTCTTCTTTCCACTCCCATGACTTTTCAACGAACTTTTCACGCCCAATATCATAACGGCTTATTCCTTCTTCTTTTAATTTCCCTTCTACTTTTGCTTGCGTGGCAATTCCGGCATGGTCCATACCTGGGAGCCATAATGTATCATAGCCTTGCATCCGCTTTACTCGAGCAAGAATATCTTGTAATGTTGTATCCCACGCATGTCCAAGATGTAAGTTTACCTGTTACATTTGGCGGAGGAATCACGATTGAATAAGGCTCTTTCGTTTCATCTCCTGTTGCTTCAAAAAATTTTCCTTCTAGCCAGTAGGAATACCATTTTGCTTCGGTTTCTTGTGGATTGTACTTTGTTGGCATCGTTGTTTCTTGTTGTTCATGAATGTTCACGTCCTTTATTTTCTGTCAAAACATAAAAAACCCCCTCCATCCAAAGGACGAAGAGAGTATACTCGCGGTACCACCTTTGTTTGCAGCAAAAAAATCTCTTTGCTACACACTTAATACTGATAACGGTCAGTGACCGGCTATGCTTACTTATATAAAGACTATTTCAGCAAAGCAGCTCCTAGGCGACATTCAATCCGTACATCTTAAGAAATCTCTCAGCTATTGATTTCTCTCTCTGAAAGATTCCGAATCTACTCTTCCTATTCTACGCATTATCGTTCAATTGTGGTTATATGTTATTTTAGCCTGTTTCGTGTTTATTCGTCAATATGAGCTTCAACCATTTCCCCTATCATATACACACATCCTTGTTCAATCGCTTATGACAACTGGCTCTTTATTGACTTGTTTAAGAAATAAGCCACCTATTCTCACGAGCACATCTTCTTTGCAAACGCATAAATTAGAAGTAAGTAATTTGAGAGGAGGCGTTATGATGGGTCGCAAGTTTCAGCGCTGTCACCATCATCATCACCGTCCACACTTGTGGTGGAAAATTCGTGCAGTATTTGTACAAATTTTTTGCCACTCATTTGCTTTCAATTCATTCGCACCCTTCTCCTTCCCACAACATTTGATGTGATTTTGTTAACATTAATGATTGTTCTTTATTGCTCACTTCTGCTTCGTTTGTTCTAATATCCCCTAACAGGTTTAGAGAGTACAGGTAGATTCATCTTACTTATCTAATTGATTTGAAAGCTTCATTCTGATCGTATTCCATCTTTTTATGAGCATTTGCCAATTAATAAAAGAAAAAACGTTCCCTTGACGATAAGGAGAACGTTACGACTCTTCTTGATTAGAAGGTAATGATAAGCTTTTGCGTCAGTCGCTTGAACTTTACGCATTGACGTCAAGCGCTTCTCAAGCCTTTGGACATGCTCAATTTCACTCAAGCTAGCGTCGATTATCGATATAGGCTTCAACAGCGAAAATAATCGGTTCAGGAAAGTTTAAATATGCACATGTTAAATACTTCTCTTCTTCAAGCAAAGGTAAATGTCGTTCATAGCGCATGAACCAACGTAACACCTCTTCTTCAGACCAATAGGCATTAGGAAAGCTGTACCTACAAAAGCTTGCCATATCACGTGCTGGTGTATCGATACTTGCTCGTTCAAAATTTAAAAGCAACGGTTCCTGTTCTGGAGAAAAAAGAGCATGAGATCGTTGTAGGCGACCATGGCAAAGAACGGTTCGATATTTTTCTCTTTCAAGACAGAGATCATACCATTTCTGTAAATGCTCTCTCGCTTCTTCTACCATTTGGTCAAGCATATAAGCATGTGTCAAAAAGCTTAGCTCGAATGGAGACATATACGTTTTTCGTTCAGCTTGATCAGCGAAACGAGTCAATTCAAGTCGTCGCATATCCCAATGTATCAATAATTGTTGGAAGGATTCATCGACATGCTCCTTTAGAAATGGCTCTGTTTTAACAGTTAATCTATGAATCACTCCTAATTGTGAGGCAAGTTTCTCTTCTTGCGATTCTCTTGCCGTATATTCAATTGGCTCGATCCAAGGCATGAGATAATACGTATGGGTCCCTGTCGCAATCGTATACTCTCCATATTTTGTTGGCAATACAGAAACCGCCTGCTTAAAACCAAGCTTTGTCAATTTCCTTAATCGCATGAATAAATTCATCGGCTTGATGAGCTGTCATCGTTGTTTCTTTTAAAGCAAATACACCATGATTTGTTGTTACCTTCTTCACCTTTCCATAATCTTCAATTTCCTGAGGATACAAATCATAATAAAATAAGAACTGAAGCATAGGGCGATTGCACAGAATTCATGGTGTCAACACCTTCTTTTTCTTATCTATTGAGGCACTTATCACTTGAACAAGCTGTTTGGACTTGTTCCCACTTCTCTTATCGCCTCCAAAAGGATCTGTTCAATTTCTTGTTCACTTGGGTTTTGTGCCATCAAGGTCACGAGTTCGATCTAATTCATATGATTTCAAACACTCGGTCTAATAATAAGAATCGCTTGTTCTCTCGTCACCCTTTCATTGCTATACATTCCATCCAACAGTTTGTCTAATGCTTCTTTTCCAAATCTTTCGAGCCAGTCATCTAAAAATGAATGCAGTGCTCGAAAGCCTCGTTCTGGTGGACCCCTCGTTCCGCTCCAAATCAAAACCTGATACACTTGCTTTGCTTGGTTAACCGATTTGATTGGATCAAGCAACGGCAACGGTTCATCTTTCAATTGTTTCTTGATGCAGCATCCGCCTTTTTCATTCTTATTTCTGCCTCATGCAATAAGGAAGTTAATAGCAATCTCTGTTGTGTAGATAACTGAGATAGATGCTCATATAATTGTCGAAATACTAGGATCACTTTCTAAACTGTCTTCACACGACATTCTGTCACTAGTTCCATACTGAATCATCGCCCCAATCATTACCCCTATTTCTTGTGCTCATTCCTTAACAAAACTCGGTCTATCGACTTCATCATGGACCGTTAACCAACCATCTTTCCAAGACAAAGCCGCATCTTGCTCCTTACTTCGAATCATCCGATCAGCTAGCACATATGGCGTGACACCACAATTGTCACGCCATTCTATATGCCAACCAAGAAGCTCTTTATCTGTCCAAAAGCGCAGTCTTTTTCTCCCTTGCTCAGTCTCAATTGACTCTTCGTTTATCACTTTAATCTTCTGCCAATGATATTGTTTTTTGAGCAATTCCAACATTTCCATTTGTTTACTCCTTTACTTAGATTCTAATGTAATAGGAATATACAGGATTTGTCCTTCTTCCACTTGCTCTTTTTGCAAACGATTCACTCCTACAAGCTGATTTGTCGTGACATCGTACCTGCGGGCAATCGTCTCTAATGATTCATTGTTTTGAATAATACACATTTTCCATTTTGTAAAACGCTCTTCTCCTTTAGACATCATTTTCGTTAAATAGAGGGCATTTTCCTCTCGATATGTGGGTAGTTGTTTTTCTTCTACACCTTCATCTCGTTCTGATTTTTCCTCTAACACAGGTGGTTCGATTGTTTCTTTAAGAAGTGCAAGATCAATAGTTGTTTCTACTTCTAGTTGATGTTTTTCTTCATTTTCATTATCTCTTAGTGCTGGTTCCTGTGTCATTTTCTTTAAAGGGGCTACATTTATTTTCATTTCAACTATCTCTTTTTCTTCTTGAACTTCCTCAAGTTGATTCTCCTCCTCCATTTCATTTACATGAGCAGAATCAACAGCCGTTTCTTCGATTATTTGAGGTGTTTCTTCTCTATTTTCTGTGTTTTCTTTTTCATTTTCTCCTTTTATTTCTATGTCTTGTTCATTGCTTAGTAGTTGCTGAAACGCTACTTTTTGATCATTTAGGCTATGCTCTTCTTGTAACGGTTCGTCGTTCTTTTGACTTGAGATAGGCTGCGTTGGTGGTTCTTTTTTAGGTTCTATAAATAGCTTTGGTTCCTGTTTCTCATCTTTCACTCTTTCATTCATCAACGGAGTTTCTTCAAGAACAGGCTGTTTTTTTGCTTCAAAAGCAAAAGATGTTGGAACCGCTTCTAATAGTGGGATTTCTTCCTCCCTTTCCTGTTTCATATTTGTTTCTTGAGGATTTGTCATTCCACTGATGCTAATATCAGCTGTTAGTTGAATGCAGCTTTTTTCAGGTAGATCGTAATCAAATGAATCCACTTGAACATATACATCATCAAGATTTTGAATGCGACTAATCGGAATCGTA
Source organism: uncultured Bacillaceae bacterium (assembly GCA_963838465.1). Taxonomy (GTDB): domain Bacteria; phylum Bacillota; class Bacilli; order Bacillales; family Bacillaceae_D; genus Halalkalibacter. The sequence continues at coordinate 374,433 of CAWIQZ010000003.1, read as the reverse complement.
ACATCGATAGGGAAAAAGTGCTTTATCTTCCCTAAACCATCATTTGCTACGTCAATGTCTCCGACAGATCGAAAGGACACCTGCTCTTCAAGCGAATCACGATCGATATTCATCACTTCAGCTTGATCAGCTGATTGATATTCACCTATTAGACTTAATCCCCCTTTAATGTAGACATGATGATCTCGCTCTTCAATAACAATTTCTGGTTCTAAAGACATCGCTATTATTTCTTCTACCTCTTGCCCTTTATTCAACCAAACCGATTCTTCAATCGAAAAAGATAGCTTAGATGAATGCTCTTGTGTCACACTTCATTCCTCCTCATCATAATCATCAAATTGCTTCAGCTACGATCCTAGTCAGTACAATACCACTCTATGACAAGTTCCTTCTCAATATGCTAGAAACGAAGGAAAAGTGAAAATAGAAGACGATATATACAAAAAAATAGACTGACTCTAATTTGAGCCAGCCATCCTTCTTTATTTCAATAATGAAAACGCCATATCAGCCGCTGCGATCGTTCTATCAATATCTTCTTCTGTATGCTTTGTTGAAAGAAACATTCCTTCAAATTGGGAAGGAGGAAGAGAAACACCTTGATTAAGCATTTCTTGAAAATAACGTGTAAAGTAATCAAGATTTGCTGTAGAAGCTTTTTCAAAATTGGTCACTTTCTCATCTGTGAAAAAGAAGCCAACCATTGATCCTGCACGGTTGATATGATGAGGAATCCCGTGCTTCTTTGCCGCGTCAGCTAACCCATTCGCTAAACGCTCTGCCAGTTGTTCAAAACGCTCATAATCAGCCTGCGTTAACTGGGATAATGTTTCATAACCAGCAGTCATCGCAAGCGGATTTCCTGATAAGGTTCCGGCTTGATAAATCGGTCCAGCTCGGTGCAATTTGCTCCATAATTTCGCGCTTGCCGCCGTATGCGCCGACTGGTAGTCCGCCGCCAATCACTTTTCCTAAGCAAGTTAAGTCTGGTGTCACATTAAAGACTCCTTGCGCACAGTGATAACCAACACGGAAACCTGTCATAACCTCATCAAAAATAAGCAACGTGCCATTTTCTTCCGTTATTTTTCGTAGCTCCTCAAGAAAGCCTGGTTCAGGAGGAACAACCCCCATATTTCCTGCCACTGGTTCAACAATCACACCAGCAATGTCTTCTCCAAATTTCTCAAACGCATAACGTACGCTGTCAAGATCATTATAAGGAACAGTTAACGTATTTTGAGCAATTGATTCTGGAACTCCAGGGCTATCTGGTAATCCAAGCGTCGCCACTCCCGATCCTGCTTTAATAAGCAATGAATCTCCATGACCATGATAGCAGCCAACAAACTTCAAAATCTTATTACGTCCTGTGTACCCTCTAGCTAGTCTAAGGGCACTCATCGTTGCTTCTGTACCAGAGTTAACCATTCTAACAACCTCAATAGAAGGAACACGTTCAATCACTAGCTCTGCAAGCTTCGTTTCAAGCTCACTAGGTGCGCCAAAGCTTGTCCCTTTTTCAGCCGTCTCCTTTAAAGCTGAAATGACTTGCTTATCAGCATGTCCTAAAATAAGCGGGCCCCATGACAAAACATAATCAATGTATTCATTTCCATCGACATCATAAATTTTCGATCCTACGCCACGTTCCATAAATACAGGGTCCATTTTCACCGACTTAAATGCACGAACTGGGCTATTTACGCCACCTGGCATAAGTGGTTTCGCTTGTTTAAATGCTTGTTTTGACTTTTCAAATGTACGCATCTTCATAACCCCTCCTTTACTTATCTTGCGTTAACCAACGTGCGACATCTTTGGCATGGTACGTTAAAATCAAATCAGCTCCAGCTCGTTTCATGCTTGTTAGCTTTTCAAGGACGATCGCTTTCTCATCGATCCAGCCATTTTGACTAGCTGCTTTAACCATCGAATATTCTCCGCTCACATTGTAAGCAACAATCGGAAAGCCTGAGAAATCCTTCACTTCACGAATAATATCTAAATAAGAGAGTGCAGGCTTTACGATTAAGAAATCTGCGCCTTCTTCGATATCAGATTCAGCTTCACGTAACGCTTCAAGGCGATTAGCAGGATCCATTTGATACGTTTTGCGATCACCGAACTTCGGTGAACTATGAGCTGCATCACGGAACGGTCCGTAGAAAGCGGAAGAATATTTGACTGCATAAGACATAATTGGCACATCTTCAAAGCCTGCTTCATCTAACCCGTGACGAATCGCAGCAACAAACCCATCCATCATATTTGATGGAGCAATAATATCAGCGCCTGCCTTAGCTTGAGAAACAGCAGTTTTTGCCAGTAAATCTAATGTTGGATCATTTAAGATTTTTCCACCTTCAATGACGCCACAATGACCGTGATCAGTAAATTGGCATAGACATGTATCAGCAATAACTGTGAGCTCAGGATGACTTTCCTTAATTTGCCTAATTGCTTTTTGAACGATACCGTGATCATGATAAGCTTGTGAACCAACATCATCCTTTTCATTCGGCACACCGAAAACGATAATAGCTGGAATACCTAAAGAAACGACTTCATCCACTTCTGCATCGACTAAATCAAGCGAAAATTGAAACACATCTGGCATTGAAGGAACTTCATTTTTTTCATTCGTTCCCTCTGTCACAAAAATAGGATAAATCAAATCCTCTGTATGTAGTTGTGTTTCACGCACCATGCTCCGAATCGATGCACTTTGGCGTAAACGGCGATGACGTTTAAAGTGTAAATCTTTCATTTTGTATTCTCCTCCTTCGTATCATAAACAAGTTGTTCAACAAGGGCTTCTATTGTATATGTAGGTGGAATGATATCGACAGTAAGACCATGCTCTATCGCCGTCTTTGCAGCAATTGGACCTATGCAGGCAATCTTTGGGTGAAAACGAATCTCTTCTACATGTAGCTGCTTCAAAATATTCACGTAATGACGTACAGTAGAGGAGCTTGTGAATGTCACATAATCAAGGTTATTTGATGATTGAATCACTTTCTGCAAATGAGCTTTTGCTGACTCTGGACATACCGTTTCATAGACGGTTAGATCATCGACAAATGCCCCCATTTTTTCTAGCTCCTCGTTTAAAATACTTCTGCCAAGATTTCCTCTTGCTAGAAGAATGCGATCACCGCTATTGACGATCCCTGTTAATGCTTCGATCAGCCCTTCTGCCACATAATCTTTCGGCAATAAATCTGCTTTTATGTGATACTGCTCAAGAACAGCTTCTGTTTTTTCCCCGACAACAGCAATTGAAACCGGAAGCTTTCCTTCAGCCAGATTAATCATCTTATACCGTTCCATAAAAAAGCGCACACCATTGGCACTTGTGAATATGAGCCACTGGTAATCAGCTAATTGCTCGATTGAATGGTCAAGCAGTTGCGTTTCGCTGGGAGGTTGAAAGGCAAGAAGAGGAACTTCAATCGCAGTTCCTCCTTGCCTTCTAATAAGCGCTGATAATGCATGAGCCTGTTCCTTCGCTCGTGTGACGAGAACCTTTTTATCAGCTAAAGGCATGCCCAATCATTCTTGATCAAGCTCTTTTTTCACTTGATCAAGAATTTCTTTAGCACCTTGATCGAGAAGACGTTGAGCCGCTTCTTTTCCCAATGCAACTGGGTCACTACCTTTTACCGACTCCTTAATAAGTACTTTTCCATCAGGTGAACCAACTAGAGCCGTAAGAGTGAGTGAATCATCTTGTTCGACGACAGCATACCCGGCAATTGGAACTTGGCATCCGCCTTCCATACGATGTAAGAATGTGCGCTCAGCTGTTACCGTTCGAGCTGTAGCATCATCTTTAATATGTTGCAGTAAGCTAATCAAGTCTTCATCATCAGACCGACACTCAAGACCAAGCGCTCCTTGTCCAACCGCTGGCACGCACATATCTGGCTCTAAATATTCCGTTACAAGATCTTTTGGAAAACCGAGACGCTTTAAGCCAGCAGTAGCTAAAATAATCGCATCAAAGTCCTCTTCCTTCAATTTGCGAAGTCTTGTTTCAACATTTCCACGAATCCATTTCACTTCAAGATCTGGACGCACTGCTAAAATTTGAGCCGAACGTCTGAGGCTGCTCGTTCCAACAATAGCGCCTGCTGGCAAATCCGCAAGACGAACGTGATTATTTGAAATAAACGCATCACGTGGATCTTCACGCTCTGTAATTGCTGCAAGTGTAAATTCATCTTGAAGAACAGACGGTACATCCTTCATACTATGTACAGCTAAATCAATTTCTTTATTTTCAAGAGCTTGTTCAATTTCTTTTACGAACAATCCTTTTCCGCCCACTTTTGAAAGAGTGACATCAAGAATACGATCCCCTTTCGTGACAATCTCTTTCACTTCAAATTCGTAAGGAAGCCCGAGCTTACTTAACTGTGCAATTACCCAATTTGTTTGAGTAAGAGCAAGGTTGCTTCGTCTTGAGCCGATAACAATTTTTCGCATAACTCATGCCTCCATTTATTTCTTCATTCTTTCAATTTATTTATATATGTAAACCTAAACTAATACCAAATATGAAAATTAGAGTATTGTCCCGATAAAATATAATTAATAAGCAAGATTAAAAAACCAGCAATCCCTAGTAACGCCATATTGTAGCCACGAACATATTTCACCACTCGTTGATACAAATAGACAGAGTACACTCCGAATACAAGTAAAGAGCTAATCACTTTTGCATCCAATAGTGGAACAAAGGTCAATTTGACTGATATGCCCAAATAAATCCTAAGAATTAAACCAATTAAAAAAAACGGCCACGCAATCGATATCGCAATAAATGAGAGCGAATCCAATTTCGATAATGCCCCAAAGCGTAGCAAGCGTTTCCCCCATATTTTCCGCTTTAACATTTGATGCTGAATCACATACATGATCTGACAAGCAAATGAAAACGTAAAAGCAGCATAAGAAAGCAAAATCATCGAAATATGGATAATGAGTAAGCTCTGATGCAAGCAAGGCAGAAAGTGACTTCTGGCACATCACCATCTGGGGTGAAATAGACTAAATGCCATCATACTAAAGCCGATCACATTTGTAAAAAACACAAGAAAATCCACTCGAAAAAACCAATTAATCGCAAGCGACAGTGTCACGACGAGCCATGCATAAAAGAACAAACCTTCAAACGGTGTTAATAATGGTAAACGTTCAAGTTCAAGCGCACGAATAATAAAGAAAACCGTTTGCAGAACCCAGACAATAGAAAGCAACCAGAAGGCCATTCGGTTGACCTTCCGGTTGTGTTGTAAGAAATCAATAAAATAGCCAAGCACGCTGAAGCTATATAAGACAATCGTAACAGGATAAATCCAATTCATCACGTAGTCCCTTCTCTCTTAAGAGCGGACAACAGCTTTATGTTGCCTTGGTACCGTTACGTATTCCTGCTTTTGCGTCTCCCATTGCTTTTCTACTTCTTCAATTCGAGCATCTTCTTCTTGTACAGCCAGTTCTCCTTCAAGTGCAAAGATCTTTGTAAATAAATCAAGAGTCTCATCCGCATCTGGTTGCGCTGCAAGTTCCTTCACTCTAGTAACTGGATCACGCAAAAGCTGGTTCACGATGCTCTTCGTATGTTTTCGTAATACTTTCTTTTCACGTTCAGTCAAGTGAGGTAATTTACGTTCAATGCTCTCCATTGTCTCAGCTTGAACAGCTAAAGCCTTTGTACGTAAAGCCGTAATAATTGGCACAACACCTAGCGTATTTAACCAGCTCTTAAATTCATCAATTTCAGTTTCGATCATAATTTCAATTTTTTCGGCTTCACGTTTTCGCTCAGCCAGATTAGCCTCAACGATATTTTGCAAGATCGTCAATATCATATAAGATACACATCATCAAAGTCAGCAAGCATCTGGATCTAGATCACGCGGGACAGCGATATCAACCATGAATAAGGGACGACCCTTTCGTTTCTTCAACGTACTTGCTAGCATCTCTTTTGTGACAACAAAATCACGTGCTCCTGTTGAACTAATGACGACATCTGCCTCTGCTAAAGTACGCTGAAGTTCTTCAAATGGTCGCGCTTGTCCAAGGAATTTGAGCAGCAAGCTCAATCGCTTTAGCTTCTGTGCGGTTTATCACCGTAATTTTCTCGGCTCCGTTTGAATGAAGATGCTTTGCTGTTAGCTCACTCATTTTCCCAGCACCTAAAATCACCACATGCTTGCCAGAAAAGTCACCAAAAATATTTTTCCCAAGCTCAACAGCAGCATAGCTAACAGATACAGCATGCTGACCAATTTCCGTTCCAGAATGAGCACGCTTTGCTAATGTTACAGCCTGCTTAAATACATGGTTAAAAATCGTTCCTGTTGCTTGCTCCTCTTGTGCAAGCAAGAAGCTATCTCGAACTTGACCAAGAATTTGCGTTTCTCCAAGAATCATCGAGTCTAGTCCACAAGCAACACGAAATAAATGTTCAATCGCATGCTGATCTTCACGGATTGTCAGATAAGGTAAAAACTCTTCCTTAGGTAATTCAAACCATTCAGCTAAGAATGTTTTTGTGAAATGACGACCGGTGTGCAGTTGATCCGCAACAACATACACCTCGGTCCGATTACAGGTTGAGACAATCGTACATTCTAAAATACTTTTCATATTTCGCAACTGTGTTAACGCGTTTGGAAGCTCTGTTTCTTGGAACGAAAACTTCTCTCTCATTTCGACAGGAGCTGTTTTATAATTAAAGCCAACAACAAGTATATGCATCCTGACGCTCACCCCCAAAGTAAAATCCGTACAATTATTTAGGAGGTTGGACTTATTCACCTTCAGAAAAAAGACTCTCCTATTATTTATCTATTTGCTGATGTATTCTAAGTAAGGTTAAAAATGCTACATTCTCTCTTATAGCATAACATGACTACATTATAACATGTCTAATCTAGGACTCAAAAAAAATTTGTGAACAGATCATGAAGCATGCTCTATTCTAATAATAGGATTTCCCAGTATGGGTTAGCAAATGAATTGCCTATCTCTTTTTATTCATATTCTAACCATTTTTTTGTAAATATATGTATGACCTTTTTGATACAAAGATGATGCACGAAACCATTATGATTGTTAAACATTTTAATAGGTTGAGAAAAAGGCATAAGTACGGTTGCTAACCATACATATGCCACTTTTTTCATCTACTAAATATCTTCACTAGTATCTTACTTACTTAGTGGTTACATTCTTACGTGAGGCGTAATACAAAATTTTTCTCCAAATTTCTTCTTTTCCTTGAGCTGTCTCTGATGAAAACAGCATAATAGGATCTGACTCAATTTTTTCTAAATCTTTCGAAATAACCTTCACATGCTTTTGCCATTTTCCTTTTGGAATTTTATCCGATTTCGTTGCAACAATAATAACAGGGATGTCAAAATGCTTCAGCCATTGATACATCATCTTATCATCCGCAGATGGCGGATGACGTAAATCAACAATTTGAACAACTGCCTTCAGTTCGTCCCGATCCTGTAAATAGGTTTCAATCATTTTTCCCCAGGCTTCACGTTCCGATTTCGGTACTTTTGCAAATCCATACCCTGGAACATCGACAAAATAAATTTGTTCATTGATTTCATAAAAATTCAATGTTTGGGTTTTACCAGGCTTTTGCGATGTTCGAGCTAAACCCTTTCGGTTAATCATTTTGTTAATAAACGATGATTTTCCAACATTTGAACGTCCAGATAAGGCAATCTCAGGTAATCGTGTTGTCGGGTATTGGTCCGGCTTCACAGCTACTCTTGCTAATTCTGCTTTTGTTACTTTCATTCTTTCTCTCCTAACGCGTGCTCAAGTACTTCATCTAAATGAGAAACAAGAATGTAATGGAAGTCATTACGGACACTTTCTGGTACATCCTCTAAATCCTTCTCATTATCTTTTGGAATAATAATCGTTTTCAAACCTGCACGATGAGCACTCATTGATTTCTCTTTTAAACCACCAATTGGTAAGACACGTCCACGTAAGGTCATTTCCCCAGTCATACCAACTTCCTTTTTAACAGGACGACCTGTTAACGCAGAAATAAGGGCTGTCGCCATCGTAATTCCTGCAGAGGGACCATCTTTTGGTGTTGCTCCTTCTGGTACATGGATATGAATATCATTCTTTTCATTAAAGCTCGGATCAATATTAAGCTCCTCAGAACGGGAACGAATATAACTGAATGCTGCTTGAGCAGATTCCTTCATGACATCACCAAGCTTACCAGTAAGAGTCAGCTTTCCTTTCCCTGGAGCAACCGACACCTCAATGGAGAGAGTATCCCCTCCAGCTGATGTGTATGCTAGTCCTGTTGCTGCACCTACTTGATCTTCTAGTTCTGCAAGTCCATAGCGGAAGCGTGGCTTACCGAGTAACTCTTCAACTGTTTTCGGCGTTAATACAACTCTCTTTTTCTCAGCTAGAAACAATTTTCTTGGCTGTTTTTCGACAAAGCGAGGCTAATTGACGCTCAAGACTCCGAACACCTGCTTCACGTGTATAATAGCGAACTACTTTTTGTAATGCCTCATCTTTTACTTGAAGCATCCCTTTCGTAAGACCATGATCTTTCATTTGCTTCGGTAGCAAGTAGTTTTTAGCGATTTGGATTTTCTCCACTTCTGTGTAACCAGCAATTGGAATAATCTCCATTCGATCAAGTAATGGTCCAGGGATCATCCCGATATTATTTGCTGTTGTGATAAACATCACTTTAGATAGATCGTATGGCTTCTTCAATATAATGATCACTGAACGAGTTGTTTTGTTCTGGGTCAAGAACTTCAAGCAATGCAGATGAAGGATCTCCTCTGAAATCATTAGCCATTTTGTCGATTTCATCTAATAAGAAGACTGGATTAATCGAGCCTGCTTTTTTCATTCCTTGAATAACGCGCCCAGGCATCGCACCAACGTATGTACGGCGATGTCCTCTTATTTCTGCTTCATCTCGCACGCCACCTAATGAAATTCTTACGAAGTTTCGATTAAGTGAACGAGCGATCGAACGAGCGAGTGATGTTTTTCCGACACCAGGAGGTCCTGCTAAGCAAAGGATCGGACCTTTCAATTCACGTGTCAGCTGCTGCACAGCTAAATATTCAAGGACACGCTCCTTTACTTTTTCGAGACCGTAATGATCTTCATTCAAAATTTCTTCAGCTCGAATCACATCAAGCTGATCTTCTGTTTCATTGGTCCAAGGTAATTGAATAAGCCAATCTAAATAATTACGAAGAACAGAGCTTTCAGCAGAGTTTGCCGGCATTTTTTCATAACGATCAAGTTCCTTTAATGCCTTCTCTTTGATTGCTTCTGGCATATTTGCCTCTTCAATTTTCTCACGAAGAGTTGACACTTCACCAGTTCGACCTTCTTTATCGCCAAGCTCCTTTTGAATGGCCTTCATCTGTTCTCGCAAATAATATTCTTTTTGTGTTTTTTCCATTGACTTCTTTACACGTTGTCCAATTTTCTTTTCGAGTCCTAGCACCTCTTGTTCATTATTAAGGATCTCGATTAAGTCCATTAATCTCTTTTCAACGGAAATAACGTCAAGTAATAATTGCTTTTGAGCAAGCTTCAAAGGAAGGTTTGCCGCAATCGTATCAGCAAATTGGCCTGGATCAGTAAGGTCTTTTATTGTATTCAGCGTATCAGCTGATATCTTCTTCGATACCTTTGTATATTGTTCAAACATCGATAAAAGATTTCTCATAATAGCTTGAAGCTCTGGAGTTAGCTCATTATCTTCTTCTTCAAGCATTGTCACGTCAACTTCAATGCATTTATCATCTTCGAGAAATTGTTCGATTCTAGCTCGCTGTAAGCCTTCCACATGAATACGTACTGTTCCATTCGGTAATTTAAGAAGGTTTTTAACCTTTGCCAGTGTTCCTACTGTATAAATATCATCTTTAGTAGGGTCATCTATTGAGATTTCTTTTTGAGTTGCGAGTAATATTTGATGATCTTCTTCCATCACTTGCTCTAACGCTTGTACAGATTTAGCTCTTCCCACATCTAAGTGAAGCACCATTGAAGGGAAAACAAGTAATCCGCGTAACGGTAGAAGCGGAATTTGTCGTTTATTATTTGTGTCGACCATCCGCATACACCTCCATACATCCTATTCCAAATCCAACTCCAGATAGAGACTTTTGATCCTTTTCTACTATTAACGTTTTAAAAATAATGGACTAAAGCACCTATTGGATTCATTTGGTGATTTTTTAAAATAATTTGAAATGATCTTTTTCAATTTTATCTTATCACCATACCTTTGTCTAATCTTATACTGGGGTGATGAACGTTTTCATATCAACACTTGCTGGAACTATCTCCTCTATTTCTTCCCTTCCTTCGATCGCTAGCTCAAGAACTTCATCAAGATGGTCAACTGCAACGACTTTGATACCTGTTACCTTTTGTAGCAAAGCTTGTTCATTTTCCTTTGGAATGACAACCATATCAGCACCCGCTAATTTTGCAGCTTCAACCTTTGCAACTACTCCTCCAACCGGCTTCACTTTTCCATGAATCCCTAGTTCCCCAGTCATCGCTATCGTATTTCGCACTTTTTCTCCGCGAATGGCTGAATAAATTCCTGTTGCAATCGCAATCCCCGCTGAAGGACCATCAACTGGACCTCCACCTGGAAAATTCACATGGATATCATAGTCCTGAGTCGGAATTCCCATTCGTCTAAGAACAGTCACCACATTTTCTACAGAACCCTTTGCCATGCTTTTTCGACGAATCGAACGAACTTGGTTTCCCGTACTCTCTTCTTCAGCAATTCCAGTTATGTTCACCGATCCTTTATCAGGATTGTTGATGACATTTACTTCAATTTCGAGTAAAGCACCAAGATTAGGACCATAAACTGCTAATCCATTTACAAGTCCAACAGCTGAATGATGATGAATCTTTCTTTCCGGTCTTGGAGCTAGCTGACTTGCATGCAAAACCCACTCTACATCTGTGAGAGTTAACTCGTGACGTCCTTCTGAAGTCGCTACACCAGCAGCAATTTGAACAATATTCACAGCTTCTCGACCATTCGTTGCATACTTAGCAATCCGCTCAATTGCTCCTTCTTCAGCAGTAAAGTTGATTTTGTCAGCTGCTTTCTTCGCAATGGCAATGATTTCTTGAGGTTTTAAAGAACGGAAATAGACTTCTAAGCAACGAGAGCGAATGGCAGGAGGAAGCTCATTGGGCGTTCTCGTTGTTGCGCCAATTAACCGGAAATCAGCTGGTAGTCCTTTTTGAAAAATCTCATGGATATGGCGAGGGATTTGTTGGTTTTCCTCACTATAATAAGCACTTTCAAGAAACACTTTCCGGTCTTCAAGTACTTTTAATAATTTATTTAATTGGATCGAATGCAAGTTCTCCAATTTCATCAATAAATAAAACCCCACCATGTGCTTTCGTTACAGCCCCATGTTTGGTTGAGGAATGCCTGCTTGTCCCATCGCACCTGCTCCTTGATAAATCGGATCATGAACAGAACCAATTAGCGGATCGGCAATTCCTCTTTCATCAAATCGAGCTGTTGTCCCATCTAACTCAACAAAAACAGCCTCTTGTGAGAAGGGTGAGCTAGCATTCTTTTTTGCTTCTTCAAAAACAAGACGAGCTGCAGCCGTTTTTCCTACACCAGGTGGTCCATAAATAATAACATGCTGAGGGTTTGGTCCACATAGGGCAGCACGTAAAGAACGAATTCCTTCCTCCTGACCGACAATATCCTTAAAACTGATCGGACGAACCTTCTCAGCTAGTGGTTCACTTAAAGAGATTGCACGCATTTTCCGCAATTGTTCCATTTCTTTTTTTGATTCTCGATCAATGGAAACACGTTGATTTCGTTGACTTTTCAATAAATTCCAAAAATAAACCCCTATGACGACGCCAAAAAAAAGCTGTACAATCAATGCAATTCCAGTCCAATTCATGATGAAACCTCCCAGAAGTAGTCGTTTATTTCCCTTAGTATGACCGGGAAAAACATCACTAATCAAAGAAAATTTTGCCCTCACGACGTGAGCGCATGTAACCGAGTTTCCATAAACATAAAAAAACCGACTCATCAAAAAGAGTCGGTCAACAACGTTCTATGCACTTTCTTTTGGTTCTTTTTATCCTTTTTAGACAGGCTAATTTCAGTCCCATCTTTTGTTAATAACGTTGGGAGTTCATTTTCTGTCACGCACTTATCATGAATGACACATTTCACTACATCATCACGTGATGGAAGTCAAACATCACATCAAGCATAAGCGTTTCAATAATGGAACGCAAACCACGTGCACCTGTCTTACGTTCAATTGCCTTATTCGCAATTTCACGCAAAGCTTCCTCTGTAAATTCAAGTTCAACATCATCAAGTTCAAGCAACTTTTGATATTGCTTCACTAGCGCATTTTTTGGCTTGCGTTAAAATTTCTACTAGTGCATCTACATCAAGCGGCTCAAGACTTGAAATAACAGGAAGTCGACCGATAAATTCAGGAATTAAACCAAATCGAAGTAAATCTTCTGGAAGAACTTTACCTAAATATTCGCCTGGCTTTAAGATCTTCTTGCTTCACATCTGAACCAAAACCAATTACTTTTTTACCGAGACGACGTTTAATAATTTGCTCAATGCCATCAAATGCTCCACCACAAATAAAGAGAACATTTGTGGTATCAATTTGAATGAACTCTTGATGAGGATGCTTCCGTCCTCCTTGAGGAGGTACGCTTGCTGTTGTTCCTTCAAGAATTTTTAATAAGGCTTGCTGCACACCTTCACCAGAAACATCACGAGTAATCGATGGGTTTTCTGATTTACGGGCTACCTTATCAATTTCATCAATATAAATAATCCCTTTTTCAGCTTTTTCAACATCATAATCAGCAGCTTGGATTAACTTCAGAAGAATATTCTCTACATCCTCCCCAACATACCCAGCTTCTGTAAGTGACGTCGCATCAGCAATCGCAAATGGAACATTTAAAATTCGTGCCAATGTTTGAGCAAGTAAGGTTTTCCCACTACCAGTCGGTCCAATCATACAAATATTACTTTTTGCCAATTCCACTTCATCAGAACGGCTTAACGAATTAATTCGCTTGTAATGGTTATAAACAGCAACAGATAATGATTTTTTTGCACGATCTTGACCAATCACATAGTCATCCAGAATTTGACGAATTTCATGGGCTTTGGTACTTCTTGATATTCAACTTCTTCTTCTGTTCCAAGCTCCTCCTCAACAATTTCAGTACAGAGCTCAATACATTCATCACATATATACACACCAGGTCCAGCAACAAGCTTACGAACTTGATCTTGTGTTTTCCCACAAAAAGAACATTTAAGCTGTCCTTTTTCTTCATTAAATTTAAACATTTGATCACCCCTCAGTAAATATTGTACCATCCTCAACGAATCATTGCCTATTGTACTTAGACTTTAACCCTTCTAACGAACGATAAGTCCTTAGCATAACGACTATTCTTACGATCATAATCGTATGCTTCGTCATTGTATCATACAACCACTGAATCCTTTAAGCAAAAACCCCTCATACACGAATCGTTCAACTAGATTAAAACATATATGTACATCGTTAAAAAGTCAAGTCATGTAGACGTAAATCCATAAAGGCTTACTTCATTTTATGTATCGATTTCTTATAGATTCAAGATTCACTTAAAAAAATCCTTTTCTTATCTTAAAATTCAGTTTGTATTTTATCACCCACTTTAACACGATTTCTTTACTCGAGTTCATCATCAAGCCCTTCTATTATCTTCTGTTTTAAGCTTGTTCAATAAACGTTGTCGCCATACATGTTAAAGTCAGATGTGAGAGATCATTTAAAATCCATTTATAATGATGGAAAAACAAGGCACGAAAATTCGCGCCTTGTTTTTATCATGTTATGCTATTTAACGTCAATTATGCTTTTTTGCTGTTCTCAACAAGGAATTCAACCGCTTTTTGCACTTTAAGGTCATCCCTTAATTGCCTTCAAGACCACCTTGAGCAGCAAAAATAGTTTTAATTTCATCAACAGGACGTTGATACATTTCAGCCATCTTTTCAATTTCTTTATCAACATCTTCCTCAGAAACTTCAATATTCTCCGCATTTGCAATAGCTTCTAATGTAAGATTAATACGAACACGCTTTTCTCCATCTATCTTAAACTGTTCACGCATTGCATGCTTCATCTTGACCAGAGAATTGGTAATACATTTCAAGATTCATACCTTGAGCTTGTAAACGTTGCTCGAATTCCTGCATCATACGATCAACTTCCGTGTTAATCATTGCTTCTGGAATATCAATTTTTGCATTTTCAGCAGCTTTTTCAACTAATGTATCGCGCACGTCATGATGTGCTTCATGCTCTTTATCTTTTTGAAGCTTTTCTTTTAGTTCTTTCTTTAAGCTCTTCAAGTGTTTCCACTTCTTCATTTACGTCTTTAGCAAATTCATCATCAAGCGCAGGTAGTTCCTTGCGCTTAATGTCATGGATTTTCACTTTAAACGTAGCTGGCTTTCCAGCAAGGTCTTCCGCATGGTATTCTTCTGGGAATGAAACCTCAACGTCTTTTTCTTCTCCAACTTTAAGACCAACTAATTGCTCTTCAAAGCCTGGAATGAATTGACCAGAACCGATTTCTAGTGAATAGTTTTCAGCTTTTCCACCTTCAAATGCTTCACCATCAACAAATCCTTCAAAATCTAAAACAGCTGTATCACCATTTTCAATCGTTCCGTCTTCAACAATAACAAGCTCTGCGTGACGCTCTTGAAGCTGTCTTAAGTTCAGCTTCAACATCTTCATCTGTTACAGTTGTATCTTTTTCTTCCACTTCAAGACCTTTATATTCACCAAGTTTTACTTCTGGCTTCACAATGACTTTAGCTGTAAAAACTAGATTACTGCCTTTTTCCATTGTTTCAATATCAATTTCAGGACGATCAACTGGCTCAATACCAGTTTCTTCAATTGCTCCTGCATATGCTTCTGGAAGAAGAATATCAAGAGCATCTTGATAAAGTGACTCTACACCAAATTGCTTTTCAAATAATAGAGCGAGGTACCTTCCCTTTACGGAATCCTGGAACATTCACCTTTCTTAACAACTTTTTTAAACGCTTGATCTAAGCGCAGCATCCACTTTTTCAGCTGCTACATCAACTGTAAGGACGCCTTCATTTCCTTCTAACTTTTCCCATTTTGCAGTCATTTTCTTTCCCTCCAACTATACACATCTTCGTTTCCGAACGATAGATTTCTTCTATAATCTTTGACAACCATTCTAGTATAACATAAGTGCTGTTCATTTCAAATATTACTTGATAGACCGTTAATCCTCATTTTCGCTCTGATATTGAGAATGAATTGAATTGATTTGATAAACAGTGCCTCTAGCTTCTTTTACTTCTGTCACTTTTTCACGTAGTTCCTTTGCTGATACGTTGATATCGCTCCTTAATTCAATTTAATTCATTTTCAATTCCAATACGTTCTGCTGCACAAAAATGGAAAACAGCTGCCCAAAATTCTTCATCTTTGGGCTCAGGTAGAAAAGGATAAAGTGCTAATAAATGAGCCCAACAAAGCTGTTTTGTCATTTCAAATAAGAGTGGATTCTCATGTTCAAGTTCAGCACTTAATCGTTTCAATCACTTCATTGCCAAATTTTTCTTGATTTAGATCATCTAATTGAGCTTGGGATGACCTCCATTTGTCTTCCTTGTTTTCTCAATATGTATTGGTTTATCATATTTCCTTTCATGCAGAGCTTGCAAAGCAATACTTTGCAGAGCTAAATCTCGATCTCTTCGTTCTAAGAAACGATATCAAGCGCTTTTGTTGCGTCTGGATGCTTGATTTCTTTTAACTGTAGAATAGCCTTTGATTGAAGTTCTAGTGACTTCTGACCGTAACATATGTATAATCTCTTCATGAATCGGTTCCTGATCTGGATCAATTTGATTCAACCACTCCTGATCCCCTACCATTTGCCGACTGAAATGAAGCAACTGATAAAACGATTCTGCATACTGAGCTGGAACTCGATTTTCTGATAGAACAGCATCTAACATATCAACAACCTCTTGATATTTTCCAAGCTGAACAAGTAAAGAAATATGTACTTGTAAGTTATCATAATAATCGCCAATTCCTTCACGCAATAGTTCACTTGTATGTTCAACCGCTTCCTCTAGTCTTCCTAGTTCCACAAGACTAAGCATTTTCCCAAACAACACTTGAGGATGTTCAGGCTCATGCTCTTCTGCTGAAAGAAAAAATTGATAGGCTGCGCTCCCCATCCTTTTCTTTCAAAGCGTCCATCCCTTTTTCAATCAGACGCTTCACAAGTCCCGGATATAAAATAACATTTTTCCTTTTTATGTATTCGTTTATCCATTTTGGAACCGCTCCACTCTTTAATGAGTCTTACAATCACTCATCCTATTCCTTACATTTTATCAGTTCACTCCTACTTGACAATTAAAGAGGTTAAGGAAACTTCCCTGTGGGAAGTACCCTCGTCCTTAGGCCAAATTCAGTCACAAATATTCTCGTCCTGATAATGCTTAGCCATATGACCTTCCCTTTGTGCTAAAGAAACTTGGCTAAGTTCGCTCACGTCCTGTGGGCAACGCCAAGTACCCTCGTCACGAGGGTAAAAAAGCCTGACCTCAAGTTTGCCACATAAACTCATTATAATTTGTACCATGAGTATATGTGCTTTTCTTTAGAGGTCAGACTCTTATTTATAGGGGTTGGTTTTCTATTAGACCGTTTTTTGCTCGAACTGCTTTAATTTGATCTTCATACTTTAGCGTTAAACCAATTTCATCCCAGCCATTTAATAGCATTTCTTTCCAATATGGGTCGATGGCAAATGTAGCTTCAAAGCCATCTCCACTAATTCGTTTGTTCTTCTAAATTCACATCTAGCTCGAACACTTGATTCTCGCCTTTTGTTAAGAAGCTGATGAACCTTCTTCTCATCTAAGCGGATTGGTAACATTCCATTTTTCACACAATTGTTATAAAAAATATCAGCAAAGCTCGGTGCAATAATGACTTTAAATCCATAATCATGTAATGCCCAAGGTGCATGTTCACGGGACGAGCCACAACCGAAATTATGTGCAGCTACAAGGATGGTTGCTCCTTGTGTATGCGGTTGGTTTAATTCAAATTCTGGATCCGGCGTTCCATCTTCTAAAAAGCGCCAATCAAAGAATAAAAATTGTCCAAAGCCAGTTCGTTCAACTCTCTTTAAAAATTGTTTAGGAATGATTTGATCTGTATCGACATTTACTCGGTTCATTGTCGCTATTTTGCCTTTATGCTCTACAATTGGTTCCATTGTTCTCCCTCCTCTTTCTATTGTGAAACAGGTTGATTTTTAAATTCACGGATATCAACAAAATGACCAGCTATTGCGGCTGCGGCTGCCATTTCTGGACTTACTAAATGCGTTCGTGCTCCCTTTCCTTGTCTTCCTTCAAAGTTACGATTTGAAGTCGAAGCACAGCGTTCTCCTTCTGGAACAACATCTGGATTCATGCTAAGGCACATACTACAGCCAGAGCTACGCCATTCAAAGCCAGCTTCAGTAAAAATTGCATCTAAGCCTTCTTCTTCAGCAAGCTGTTTCACTCGCTGCGATCCTGGTACAACTAAGAGCACGAACATGAGGTGCTACTTTGCGACCTTTGACAACTTGTGCGGCTGCGCGAATATCACTAAGGCGTGAATTCGTACATGAACCAATGAACACATGTTGAATCTGAATCTCTGAAACCGGAGTGCCTGGTGTAAGGTCCATATAGTCAAGAGCTTGTTGAATGCCGCGTCTATCTGTTTCGTTTGTTGCGTCTGCGGGAGATGGTACAGCTTTTGAAATTCCAACGCCTTGTGACGGATTTGTTCCCCATGTAACCATTGGTTCGATTTCAGATGCATCGATTGTTACAACACGGTCATAAGTTGCCCCTTCGTCAGTCGCTAGTTGCTTCCACTCCTCCACTTTCTTTGTGAAAGCTTCACCAGTTGGTACATTTTCTCTGCCCTCTAAATAATCAAAAGTTACTTGATCCGGACTGATTAAACCTGCTTTTGCACCAGCCTCAATCGACATATTACAGATAGTCATCCGCTCTTCCATCGTTAACCCGCGAATCGCATTCACCTGTAAACTCGATAACCGAACCTGTTCCAACATCTACACCAAATTTTGCGATAATTGCCAAGATGATATCTTTAGCTGCAGTCCCTGGAGCAAGTTTACCTGTTACACGAACTTCTAATGTTTTTGGACGTGATTGCCAAAGTGTTTGCGTAGCAAGTACATGCTCCACCTCACTTGTACCAATTCCAAATGCAAGTGCTCCAAATGCACCATGAGTCGATGTATGACTATCACCACAAACAATCGTTTTACCTGGTTGAGTTAAACCAAGTTCTGGACCAATAACATGAACAATTCCATTTTCAGGATGCTCAAGATCAACAAGATCAATTCCAAATTCACGACAGTTTTCTTCAAGTGTTTCCATTTGCTTTCGCGCAATTTGATCCGTAATATCGTAACGATTAACTGTTGGTACGTTATGATCCATCGTTGCAAATGTTAAATCTGGACGACGTACTTTACGATTCGCTAGTCTTAATCCTTCGAATGCTTGTGGAGATGTCACTTCATGAACCATGTGTAAATCAATATAGAGAAGTCCTGGCTTCCCCTCTTCTGCTACTACTTCATGCTTCTCCCAAATTTTCTCAATAATCGTTTTCGGTGCCATCTTTCGCTCCTCCTCTTCTTTTACTAATCTTTATAGGTAGAAATGAGAGCAATGGATATTCTCCATTGCCCCATCTGATCTACGATTACGAAATTTTTGTACGTTTTTCCAAGTGCTTCAAGTACCTTATCTGTCATTTCATCTGTTGATAATGCAGATTTATGATGATCTGTTGATATCAGCTGTTCGATAGCCATTTTCTAATACATCATTAATCGCTGCTTGTAAAGCACTCGCTTCATCTGGCATCTGTAATGTATAAGCAAGCATCATCGCAATCGAAGAAAGAGTTGCTAACGGATTCGCAATTCCTTTCCCTGCAATATCTGGAGCTGAACCATGAATTGGTTCAAATAAGCCAGGTCCTGCTTCACTTAAACTAGCAGATGGAAGCATCCCTAGTGACCCAGTAATCATCGATGCTTCATCACTTAAAATGTCCCCAAACATATTTTCCGTTACCATCACATCAAATTGCTTTGGATTGCGAATCAACTGCATTGCCGCATTGTCGACAAGCATATGAGCTATACTCCACGTTCGGATAATCTTTCGCTACTTCGTCAACGATTTCTCGCCATAATCGACTTGATTCAAGACATTCGCTTTATCTACCGATGTCAGAACGCCACGACGTTCTTCTCGCTAGCTCAAAGCCTCTTCTAACGATTCGCTCAATTTCCACTCGTGAATAAACGAGCGTATCAACAGCTATTTCTTGACCGCCTTCATTTCTACGTTCCCGCGGTTCACCAAAATATAAACCTCCAGTTAATTCTCTGACAATCAGTAAGATCTACACCTTGAATAATATCATCCTTCAATGGTGATGCTTCTGACTAAACTGTCAAAAATCGTTACAGGACGAAGGTTAGCAAAAAGATCAAGTGCTTTTCGTAAGACCAAGTAAGTCCTTTTTCTGGTCGAAGTCTCCAGGAAGTGTATCCCATTTGGTCCACCTACCGCACCTAACAGAACCGCATCACTTTGCTTACAAAGAGAAATCGTTTCTTCTGGTAAAGGTGACCCGTTTCATCAATCGCCACTCCACCAAGAAGACCTTCCTTTAATTCAAACTCATGATTATATATGCGACCAATTTCTGTTAACACACGTGTTGCTGCCTCACATACTTCTGGTCCAATACCATCACCAGGGAGAATCGCAATGCGTTTTCTCATTTTTCTTCCTCCCTTATTTATACGTTTACTGAATTTGTTAACGTTTTGATTATATTGCTGACGATTAATCGTTCGATTTACCGCATTAATATAAGCCTTTGCTGATGCTTCTAGAACATCATGAGCTGTGCCACGTCCTGACGATTCGACTACCATCATACTGTTACATTAACATATACTTCTGCCAATGCATCTCGACCACCTGTTATTGATTGAATGCGATAATCCGTTAATAGAACAGGACCATCAATGACTCGTTCAAGTGTATTATAAATGGCTTCAACACTACCAGAACCTGTCGCAGCCTCTTGGACCATTTCTCCATTTGGTAGCTTCATTGTAATCGTTGCAGTTGGAATATTAGTCGTACCATAGTTGACTTGTAATGTTTCTAACTCATAATGCGCAATCAGCTGTTCCAACTGTCGCTTCTGTCATTAGAGCAAACAAATCTTCTTCTGTAATTTCTTTCTTTTTGTCTGCTAAATCTTTAAATGCCACGAAAATCTTTTGAAGCTGTTCATCTGTACCATTAAAACCAAGCTCTGTTAACTTATCTTTAAACGCATGACGTCCTGAATGTTTACCAAGAACCATTCGGTTTGATGAAACACCAACAAGCTCTGGTGTAATAATTTCATATGTTTCCTTGTTCTTCAATACACCATCTTGATGAATGCCAGATTCATGTGCAAATGCATTTGCACCAACAACCGCTTTATTATGTGGAACAACCATCCCTGTTAATTTGCTAACAAGTGTGCTTGTTCGTTTAATTTCTTTTAAGATTAAGCCAGTGTCTGCTTGGTAATGATCTTGGCGAATATTTAAGGCAACAGCAATTTCTTCAAGTGCCGCATTTCCAGCTCGTTCACCAATTCCATTGATCGTACATTCAACTTGACCTGCTCCATTTTGAATCGCAGCTAATGAATTGGCAACTGCCATACCTAAATCATCATGATTATGAGTTGATAAATTGGCCTTATCAATATTCGGTACATTTTCTGACACATATTTGAACATTTGACCAATTTCATAAGGAGTTGTATAACCAACTGTATCTGGAAGGTTAATGACCGTTGCCCCTGCATCAATGACTTCTTTAATAATTCGAGCTAAGAAATGGCAATTCAGAACGACTTGCATCTTCAGCTGACCATTGTACTTGCGGAAATTTTGAAGCAGCTAGTTTTACAGCAGCTACCGCATTTTCAACGACTTGATCCGGTGTCATTCTAAGCTTGTATTCCATATGAATCGGTGATGTTGCAAGAAAAACATGAATTCTTGGTTCAGCACTTTCTTTTAGTGCCTCCCAAGTTGTTTCAATATCACGCTCAAGCGAACGAGCAAGGCCTGTAACTGAACTTCCTTTTACCGTTTGCGCGATTGCTTTAACTGAAGCAAAATCACCTTGTGAAGAGGCTGGAAATCCAGCCTCAATAATATCTACACCTAAACGTTCTAGCTGCTTTGCAATTTCGAGCTTCTCTTGAAAATTTAAGTTTACACCTGCTGATTGTTCTCCATCTCGTAGCGTGGTATCAAAAACATTAATTTTTCGCACTACCGACCACTCCTTTAGATTTTTGTTTTGCCTTTACGAATGGCATCATTTCACGTAGTTCACGACCAACTACTTCAATTGGATGTTGCTTTTCAGATTCATTAATTGCAGTAAACTCTGGACGATTTGCTTGGTTTTCAAGAATCCAGCCTTTTGCAAATTTACCTGTTTGAATGTCTGTAAGATACTTTCTTCATTGCTTTCTTTGTTTCATCTGTAACGATTTGAGGACCTGCTACAAAATCTCCCCATTGCGCAGTATCAGAGATTGAGTAACGCATTCCTTCTAGTCCACCTTCATACATTAAGTCAACGATTAATTTTAATTCATGTAAACATTCAAAGTAAGCAACTTCTGGTTGGTAGCCAGCTTCAACAAGTGTTTCAAAACCAGCTTTTACAAGAGCAGATGTCCACCACAAAGAACTGCTTGCTCTCCGAATAGATCTGTTTCTGTTTCTTCTTTAAATGTTGTTTCAAGAACACCAGCACGTGCTGAACCAATTTGTTTTGCATAAGCAAGAGCGATTTCTTTTGCTTGACCAGTTGCATCTTGGTAAACAGCGATTAATCCTGGTACACCCGCACCTTCTTCAAATGTACGACGAACTAAGTGACCTGGTCCTTTTGGAGCTACAAGGAATACATCAACATTGCTTGGTGGAACGATTTGGTTGAAGTGAATGTTAAATCCATGTGCAAATGCAAGAGTTTTGCCTTCTGTTAGCTCAGGCTCAATTTCATTCTTATAAACTGTTGGTTGATGCTCATCTGGAAGAAGAATCATGATTAAATCTGCTTGAGCAGCTGCTTCGCGAACACTGTAAACATTAAAACCATCTTTTTCAGCTTGATCCCATGATTTTCCTGGACGAAGTCCAATAATAACGTCTACACCACTTTCACGCATATTTTGAGCATGAGCATGACCTTGTGAACCATAACCAATGACTGCTACTTTTTTACCTTGTAAAACTCCTTCATTAACGTCCCCATTGTAATAAACCTTTGCCATAATAAATCTCTCCTCTTAATTTTAATTTTTTTTATAATAGGAATAAGAAATTCCGCTTACTAATTAATGAGTGTCAACCGATAAGGATCGGTGACTGGCTTCTTTGTACCACGTTTAAATGCTGTAATACCAGTTCGGGCAATTTCTTTTAACCCATAAGGACGAAGCAGATCAATAAACGCTTCAACCTTTTGATGATCTCCCGTAATCTGGACGGTCATGCTTTCCCGACCGATATCTAGAATTGATGCTCGAAACGGATTAACAAGTGCAGCTACCTCACCTCGTTGTTGCGGAGTCACAACAACCTTAATTAAGGCCAGCTCTCTCGCTACAATAGATTCATCGGTAATATCTTGAACTTTCAAAACATCGACTTGCTTGTTCAGTTGCTTGATCACTTGCTCAATATTTTGCATGCTGTCAGCAGCAACGACAAACGTCATTCTCGAAATGGCTGGATTTTCAGTCACTCCTACCGTAATGCTTTCAATGTTATAATGCCGTCTAGCAAACAAACCTGTAATTCTGTTTAATACACCTGATGTATTATTTACAAGGGCAGTGATTGTACGTTTCATGGCTTAATCCCCTCCATTTGATGCTGTCCTTTACCTGGAGAAATCATTGGGTAAACATTCTCTTCTTTTGCGACACGAATGTCCATCAGAACTGGTCCAGGATGAGCCATCATTTCCTCTAATGCAGCCCGTAGATCAGATTTCGCATCAACTCTGATCCCTTTAATGTCATAAGCCTCTGCTAATTTCACAAAGTTTGGCTGAATCGGAAAGAGGGAATTGGAGTAACGTTCACCATGGAATAATTGCTGCCATTGCCTCACCATTCCAAGAGAAGCGTTATTCACAATCACAATCTTTACTGGTAGATTTAACTCCTGTAAGATCGACATTTCTTGTGAAGTCATTTGAAAACCAGCATCGCCAACAACAGAGATAACAGGCGTCTCTGGTTCAGCAAATTGAGCACCGATAGCTGCTGGGAAACCAAAGCCCATTGTTCCTAAACCACCTGATGTCACCCAACGGTTCGGCTTGTTAAATCGGTAAAATTGCGCCGACCACATTTGATGCTGTCCGACATCTGTTGTGACAATCGCTTCACCATTTGTTACATCATGAATCAATTCAAGTAACTGCTGTGGTTTAATGGTCTCTCCATCTTCTTCATACCAAAGCGGATATTCTTGCTGCATTTGTTGAAGTTTGACCCGCCATTCTTTCGTATCACCCGCTTCTCCATCTTCATCAAGTAACATGTTCAGCGCTTCTTTTGCATCACCGACAACAGGAATTTCTGTATCAACATTTTTTCCGATTTCTGCTGGATCAATGTCGATATGAACAACACGAGCATTCGGAGCAAAATGATCGAGATTCCCTGTTAAACGGTCGTCGAAGCGTGCACCAATGCTAATCAATAAATCAGATTCATGGATGGCCATATTTGCTGTATATGTCCCATGCATTCCACCCATACCTAGAAATAACTCATGATCTCCAGGAAAACTACCTAGGCCAAGCAATGTATTGACGACAGGGATCTGATTTCGCTCTACAAATGTCACTAATTCCTCTGCCGCTTTTCCATGAAGTACACCTGCACCTGCCAAAATAATTGGCTGTTTCGCCTCAGAAACTGCCTCGATAACTTTGCGAATTTGTAAGCGATTTGGCACGATTGTAGGCTGATAACCTGGTAAATCTACTTCTTTTTCATAATCAAAGACGCCAGTCGCTAGAGAGACATCTTTCGGTAAATCAACTAATACTGGTCCAGGACGTCCTGTTGTTGCAATATGAAAGGCTTCCTTTAAAATTCTTGGCAGCTCTTCAACTGTTCGAACTTGATAATTATGCTTAGTAATCGGCATTGTAATTCCAATCACATCAGCTTCTTGGAAAGCATCTGTTCCAATAACCGCTGTTGAAACTTGACCAGTAATGACTACTAGAGGAAGAGAGTCAATCATTGCATCCGCAATTCCTGTTACGACATTTGTTGCTCCTGGACCAGATGTGACAATACAGACACCAGGCTTTCCAGAAACTCTAGCATAGCCTTCTGCAGCATGAATCGCACCTTGCTCATGTCTTGCAAGAATATGACGAATACCTGTTTTATAAATTTCGTCATATGTTGGAAGGATGGCTCCACCAGGGTAACCAAAGATAACATCTACTCCCTCTTTCGCAAGTGCTTTAATCAACATTCCTGACCCAGACAGCTGTTTGCTAGGCTCATTCGTTTGTTGTTCTTTCCTTTTTACCTTCATACTCATCTCCTCACGCCTCCTTACATAATCATCAATGTCTATTTATTAGCATTAAAAACATAATAAAAAACCTTCCCACCCCATATAAAGCCATTACTCTGGCTGAAGGGGTGAAAAGGTTTCCTCTCCACGGTACCACCCTTATTCATTGAATCTTTTTTGATTCAATCTTATGGATAAGCTTTCACTTATCACGTTTTGGTAACGAGTGCTGTGAACACTCGACCAACCTTACTGGAAAATCGTTCAGGTTGATACTCCGAGGCGAGCTTCGTCATTGATGACAACACCGTATCTCAGCAGCACGGCTCTCTGTTGATGTCAATTCAATAAGTACTTTTCCTCTTCTTCGCTTTTTGCTATTAAATTTTCATTACTGCGCCTGTATTAGCTGAAGTAACTAGTTTCGCATATCTAGCAAGGTAGCCTTTTTTCACTTTTGGCTCTGGTTCTACAAAGCCTTCCTTACGCTCTGCGATTATTTCATCAGACACAAGCCATTCGATTGTTCTATTCGTTAAATCAATACGGATTGTGATCACCATTTTCTACAAAAGCAATTGGTCCACCGTCAGCTGCTTCCGGAGAAATATGACCAATGGAAATCCCTCGGGATGCTCCTGAGAAGCGCCCATCTGTAATAAGAGCCACTTTTGTCCCTAATCCTCGACCAACAATTGAAGAAGTCGGAGCAAGCATTTCTGGCATCCCAGGACCACCCTTTGGTCCTTCGTAACGAATGACGACCACATGACCTTCACGCACTATCCCATCATCAATTCCTTTTTGAGCCTCTTCTTGAGAGTTAAAAACAATCGCCTCTCCTTCAAAGACTTTGATCGAAGGATCTACAGCTCCAACTTTGATAACCCCACCATCTGGAGCGATATTACCATATAAAATGGAAAGTCCGCCAACTGGACTATATGGGTTATCTTTGCGACGAATTACATCATCATTTGTAATCTCTGCATCTTTTACATTTTCATACAAACTTTTTCCAGTGATTGTGATTCGGTCCGGATGGACAGCTCCTTCAATCTGACAAAGTTCTTTAATAATGGCACTGACACCACCTGCTTTATGAACATCATCCATCGAGTAATCTGAGGCAGGACTAATTTTACTTAAATAAGGAACTCGCTCAGCTACTTTATTTATTCTATTTAAATCGTACTCAATTTCTGCTTCATTCGCAATGGCTAATGTGTGAAGAACGGTATTCGTTGATCCTCCCATTGCCATATCAAGAGCAAAGGCATCATCAATCGTTGCTTGTGTAACGATATCTCTTGGTTTAATATCTTTTTCAATTAAATTCATTAAATGCTTAGCAGCATCTTTAATAAGCTGATGACGCTCGTTTGAAGTCGCCACAATCGTTCCGTTACCTGGAAGAGCTAAACCTAGCATTTCCATTAATGAGTTCATTGAATTTGCTGTGAACATTCCTGAACAGGAGCCACAAGTTGGACAAGCACTTTGCTCGATCTCGAGCAGTTCTTCTCTTGTCATCTTTCCTGACGCAAAAGCACCCACGCCTTCAAAGACTGATACAAGTGACAAGCTCTGACCATCTTTTGTTCTACCGGCTTCCATCGGTCCCCCAGAAACGAATACAGATGGGACATTCGTTCTTACAGCTGCCATTAGCATACCTGGTGTGATCTTGTCACAGTTTGGAATGTAAAAGACTCCGTCAAACCAGTGTGCGTTAATGACTGTTTCTGCAGCATCACAGATAATTTCACGACTTGGAAGAGAATAACGCATCCCAATATGTCCCATTGCAATTCCATCATCAACACCAATCGTGTTAAATTCAAATGGAATTCCGCCAGCTTCACGTATCGCTTCTTTGGCAACCTCAGCAAATTTATTTAAATGCATATGACCTGGAATGATATCGATGTACGAGTTACAAACCCCAATGAATGGCTTATCCATTTCATCTTCTTTTACCCCAGCTGCTCGCAACAAGCTTCGATGTGGAGCACGATCAATGCCTTTTTTAATCATGTTACTTCTCATACTACCCGCTCCCTATTCAGTTGCTTTTATCTCTTTTTTAACTAACTTCTATTTCTTGATTTTCTTTATATACTTTTTCCCCGTCTTCAATGACACGGTTTCGAAAAGCTTCAAGGAGACGGTTTGTTTCCTTCCCAGGAACACCATTTCCAATTACACGACCATCAACTTTCACAACAGCAATAACCTCAGCCGCTGTTCCAGTTAAGAAGACTTCATCAGCTACGTAAACATCGTGACGTGTAAATGGTTCTTCTTTAACAATAAACCCAAGTTCTTGTGCAATGTCAATGATCGCATTTCGTGTAATCCCTTCAAGAGCACCTACATAACCTGGAGGTGTAAGAAGTTTATTTCCTTTTACGATAAACACATTATCAGCTGAGCCTTCAGCAACATAGCCTTGGTCATTCAACATTAATGCTTCACTTACGCCTGCCAAACTAGCTTCAATCTTAACAAGGACGTTGTTCAAATAATTCAGTGATTTAACCTTAGGGCTTAGGACATCAGAACGGTTTCTTCTTGTTGCAACCGTCACAATTTCTAATCCACTATCGTAAAGTTCCTTTGGAAAAAGAGCTAACTCTTCTGCAATGACAACGATTTGGGGACTAGAACAGGATGATGGGTCAAGTCCAAGGTTTCCGACTCCTCTTGAGATAACGAGACGAATATATGCATTACGCAATTTATTCTTTTGAAGTGTCTTAATAATTAAATTTGTCATTTCTTCTTTCGTCTGAGGAATGACAAGCATAATTGATTTCGCTGAATCATAGAGTCGATCGAGATGTTCCTTTAAGCGGAAAACATTCCCATCATATACTCGAATGCCTTCAAAAACGCCATCTCCATATAAGAATCCATGATCATAGACTGAAATTTTGGCGTTATGCTTTTCCACAAATTCGCCATTTAAATAAATCCATTGCTCACTCATGACGCTCACTCTCCTCATCTTTCATGCAGCCTTCTAAGTAGGTATAAAATGCATGTTGTCCTGTGCATGAAATTATCTCTCTTGAGCGGACATTTGTTTATATAATAGTTGTTGTTTGAGGTTTATCATACGCTCATTCAGTAGTATGGTCAACCACTTTTCCGAAAATAATTAGACTATTTTGATTTGTCAAACCAGTTGTATGCGCTTACATACCTATTGTATGTGGATAATTGGCGTCGTTATTATGCACAAGGAATCTTGTTACAGTATTCACCATTTGCAAGCGGTTTACCTTTTTTCTTTTTGGACAATTGTTTTGACAAAGAATATGGTTTTCTCCAAGTAAACTCATTGTTGAAATTTTGATTTTTTTGTGAACAAATTTAGTTAATTATTTTCAAGCATAAAACACTATAGGATGGGACATGCTACTACTGGGTGATAAAGAAATGGTCAAATATGTTAAAAAATGGTTGTGGTTTTCAAAGAAATTTCCTTTTCTACACATAAGAAGCAATGCTCGTGCCTCTCTTATCATCGTAAAAGATTTATCACAAATGTGTGATACCGAAGCAGAAAAATTTCTCTATGACCAATTACGGGCTAATACATATTATCCAACTCCTCATTATTGGATCAATGGTGTTAGAATTAATGTTGCACTCGTTCCTTACAAGCTAGCATTAATTGAAACGCGAGCAGGAATGGACGAAAAGAGAATTGTTCGCTTATTAAAAAAGCAAAAATGGCGTGCTGTATTTTATGATGCGAAACAGTTATTACAAGATGAGCATACTTATGTCAAGCTTGTCTTACAACATGCACCGCAGCAAACAAAAAACGTCTCCACCTCATCATGAGACGGAGACGTTTGCTTATGTAAGTAAAATGGCGTCCCAGGAGAGATTCGAACTCCCGACCGACCTTTCTTCCGTTATCTCTAAACACTTGTTCTATCCGTAAGTTGAAACGGTCGTTGAGCGGTCACTTGACCGGTTAGAACGATACATGAATATTACCACAAAGACAAGGCGGCAGCAAGTGCGCTTATATATAGGTAGAAAACGATTATTTCGCGATTAACCATATACTACCTACTATCCAAATCTAATTTCAATTAAAAATTCGAGAGAATCACGGTAAAACAAATAAACACCTATCTTCTGTCCTCCAGAAAATAAGCGTTATTCATCGTCTCTACCTATACAAAGTCCAATAACTAAAGCGGTATCTACCTCCACGAGTTTTTCTGGACTTATCTCCCCAGCTTTCCAAGCGCCAGGTGCTTTAAAAATTGATTTTCTTACTGTATACACTTGAGCACAAATAATATACGACTCCTCATGCATTTTAGTAGTTCCTTTTTCTACTGTTACATTAGTCAGATAACCCTTTGATGCCTTGTCGGTTGTCACTAATAAAATGGAGACAGTATCATACCCATCAAAAAACTCTCCATCCTGTAAGACTAAAACAAATTTCTTTTTTCCGTGTGGATACCTTGTGTCAAAAGTATACGGAAAGTTAACGTAGTGTATTTCTCCTCTTTTCAAACCGCACTCTCCATATTTAATTTTCTTCTAATGTGTCTACCTGTGCTTCGTATAAAATGTCAACATTTTCACGCTGAATTTCCGCTTCTTTTGGAGTTAGTTCATGTCTATATTGGGCATCAGCTTTTCTACGTTCTGCTCTTTGTTTTAATTTAGCGAGCCTAGCTTCCATAGTTGATTGTGCAGTTGCCATTTTTCTCTCTCCCTTCTTATTATCCATCCTAAAACACCGCCTTTAATCTAGCGATCGAATCACAGAATGGAAATGTATTACTTTTTATTATAATACAGCCCAACTGTGACATCAACCGCTTTTTTGTTAGTTCAACCCTATACCCTTATTTTCTCTATCCTATGTATAATCTATACCAAAGTTTTATATTCCAGCTAATTTGTTACAGAAAAGAACAATAAATTTAACCTTGGATAATATTTCTATTATAATTAGTTTGACATAACGAGATTATACGTTAAATTAAAGAACGGAGGAACCGCCTATGAACGTAGCTAAACCGATTAAGTCGAAAAAGGAACGCGAAGCCATTAAAGCGGCGCTCGGCAATCCACGCGACAAACCACCCTTCACTATCGCGATTAATAGTGCGCTAAGAATTGGCGATATTCTTAAGCTAACTGTCGGAGATGTCCGCGGTAAGGAGTATCTTACGTTAAAGGAAACGAAGAATAAGAAGGGTAAGACGTTCAAGCTAAATCGTCCGATAATTGAAGCGGTTAAGAAATACGTAACTCGAGACGCCAAAGATGGCGACTATTTATTTCAATTTCGCGAAGGAAGTAACAAGCCTATTACGCGTCAGACCGCTTTCAACGTATTCAATGCGGCGGCAAAACGGGCCGGACTCAATTATACGATAAGCCCGCATAGCTTACGGAAGACTTGGGCGTATATGCGGTATAAAGAGGGCGTCGATATGGGGCGGTTAATGATTGCGCTAAACCATTCGAGCGAGCGCGTGACGTTAGCGTATATTGGCGTGCAGGCCGAGGATATGGACGAATTATAGGACGCTGTGATAGCGTTTTTTTGCGTATATCATATATTCATATAATGCTATATTTGCGTTTTTGTCGAGTAGATTGCGTGCAAATCCTCGTCTCAAGGAATGAGGATTAATATTCTTCAATCCATACTCGCGAGAATACTTATTTAACCGTTTCTGAATATTGCTATGCGATTGATTTGACGTCACTTTTGTCCCATACCGTGTAATAAATACGTAATTATTTTTGACTTTGTTCTCTCTTCTAACAAGGTCATTTTGACTCGTGAGAGCATCCAGTAGGCGCTTTACTTTCTCGTCGAAGGGTAAATAAATGTATCTGCTCATGATTTTTAAGTAACCTACCGTCTATACGAAGCGTTTTCGTAGTCATATCAATATGGCGGTTCTCTAATTGTGATAATGTACTTATTCGTATTCCCGTCTGAAATAACAACGTTACGGCTGTCGCGTCTCGTAGCTGAACGAAATCACTTAGATCAAGCAATGATACAAGCAACATGACGTCTCTATCCGTCGCGCCTGGTTTCACGGGGCTATCGACTTTTATTCGTATTTGCGTCCAAAACTTAATCGTAAGCCAGCCGTTATCAAAACAACGTCCTAGAAACGCTTTGAGACGCTTTGAGACACTTTAAGCGCGTCAGCTTCGTTTGATTACTTACGTCCATACTCGTAAGCCAATCGTAAATGTGATTCGCTGTAACGTCACTCAACGCATCAACACCTATTGTTTCCGCGAAATGGGTTACGTGGTGCCGATAGTCGTTTATCGTCCTCTCACGCAGTCCTACCGCTTCTAGCTGCCTTATGACGGTCCTTAGTGCGGTGGTAATAGAAATCTCCGCCTCCTTACGTTCGGGCGACGGTATCTCTGCGGGTGGTGGCGCGTCAAATATGTCGGATAAATCGGCGTCAACCTTTAGCGACGTTCTCTTTTTCGTCAAAGCAAAAAGCCTCCTATTCGTCAGTGAAATTTCGGGTACAAATCGGAAGTTGACCGACTCGTTGACCGTTTCACTTTACGGATAGAAAGCTTATAATAACGGGTATTTTACGTGATTTAAAATGGCGTCCCAGGAGAGATTCGAACTCCCGACCGACGGCTTAGAAGGCCGTTGCTCTATCCTGCTGAGCTACTGGGACAAAAGCGGGTGATGAGAATCGAACTCACGACATCAGCTTGGAAGGCTGAGGTTTTACCACTAAACTACACCCGCACATAAAATTTATTACCTCAAAAGTCAATTTACGCTAAAATCATGTCTCTTCCTCTGCTTGCATTTCACTGAAGCAAATGCGTCGAGACAACTCGTCGCTTATTCGGGAGATGCATTGCTTGTGGCTGAGGTTTTACCACTAAACTACACCCGCACAATAAAATTCATTACCTCAAAAGTCAATTTACGCTAAAATCATGTCTCTTCCTCTGCTTGCATTTCACTGAAGCAAATGCGTCGAGACAACTCGTCGCTTATTCGGGAGATGCATTGCTTGTGGCTGAGGTTTTACCACTAAACTACACCCGCACATAAAATTTATTACCTCAAAAGTCAATTTACGCTAAAATCATGTCTCTTCCTCTGCTTGCATTTCACTGAAGCAAATGCGTCGAGACAACTCGTCGCTTATTCGGGAGATGCATTGCTTGTGGCTGAGGTTTTACCACTAAACTACATCTGCATCATCACAACACTATACGTTCTAGCGACATTTATAAATATAACGAAAGCGGCTATAAATGTCAACTATCTTTCGCTGATTTCTTCATGAAATTTCTCCCCACATGAATAGTAACGTTAATGAAGTAGAGTTATTCTTATGGGGAGACTCCCTTTAGTCATTTGATATAGAAGTGTTCTGTCAATTCATTAACGACTTCACCAGATTGTTCATAAAACGTTACAGTTGTGTCACTAGATGTTCGTTCACAAATACAATATGTTCCCTCTTTACGGTTACGTGGCAGACGAATACTACCAGGGTTAATATAAATAACTCCACTCTCTTCAAATGCTCCTGCAATATGAGAATGACCAAAGCAGGCAATATGAGCTCCTATTTCATCCGCACGATAACTTAGAGGAACATAAGTCATTTTCACATTATATAAATGACCATGCGTAACGTATATTGTGACAGCATTCAATTGTTTCTGTCCATTCTTCTGGAAAATCATCACCATAATCACAATTCCCTTTGACGATATTCATTCCTTGTATCGCAGGATGATTCTTTTCAAGCTCTGAATCCCCACAATGAATCATGACGTCCACTTCATTTTTATGGCGATCGATCACTTTCTTTAACTCATCAGCCCAACCGTGACTATCGCTTATAATTAATGCTCTCATCTACCCCTCTCCTTCTCCTTTTGCTAATTCCATTCAGCTTGATTGGCGAATAGCTTGGCAATAGCATTAGAACGATGGCTTCGTTTATTTTTTTCTTCTGGGGTTAGTTGCGCCATCGTTTTACCAAGTTCTGGAATAAAGAAAATTGGATCATATCCAAATCCATTCAGTCCAACTTTGTTCTCTGGCAATGACTCCCTCACATAATACCTTCGTAAAAGATCGTTTGAGCGTTTGGTCTTGCAACAGCAATTGTACAAGTAAAACGTGCTGTTCGCTCTCCACTTGGGAACATCCTGTAATTCTTGAAGCACTTTTTCGATTATTAGCCGCATCGCTTTTCCCTGCACCTGCATAGCGAGCTGAATAAATGCCAGGACGACCATCCAATGCATCAACAATTAAACCCGAATCATCAGCAATTACCATTTCCCCAAAAGCCTTCGCAATCGTTTCAGCTTTTTTTGCTGCGTTTTCAGCAAAAGTCGATCCATCTTCAATCACATCTGGGATATCTGGATAATCCAGCAACGAGCGTACAGTCCAACCAACATCTGAAAACAGCTGCTCAAATTCTTTCACCTTCCCTTTATTCTGTGTTGCAATAATAACTTCCTTCTTCATTGGCATTTCCTCCGCTGCTACATAATTCGTTTTATTTTATACGTGCAGCAATGTCTCCTAAGACCTCGCGTTGCATCGCTATCAAGAGAATCTATCCCGCCCTCAGCTAAGTCAAGAATTGTATTTAACTGATCTCTAGAGAACGTTGCTTCTTCTCCAGTACCTTGAAGCTCAACAAATTGATGGCTCCCCGTCATGACCACATTCATATCAACCTCTGCTGCTGCATCCTCCTGGTAACATAAATCAAGAATCTCTCCTTCCTTCGCATCGACCCCGACGGATACCGCTGCTAAAAAATCGCGAATCGGCCATTCTTTTATTTTCCCATCTCTTAGTGCCTTATCAACAGCAAATGCCAAAGCAACAAAAGCTCCTGTAATCGATGCTGTGCGTGTCCCACCATCTGCTTGAATCACATCACAGTCAATCCAAATCGTCCGTTCACCTATTTTGCTGAGGTCTATGATCGAACGTAGCGACCTCCCAATTAATCGTTGGATTTCCATTGTACGACCAGTAACCTTACCTTTTGAAGATTCACGAATATTTCGTTGTTCTGTCGCGCGTGGGAGCATTGCATACTCAGCTGTAATCCATCCTTTTCCCTGCCCACGCATAAAAGGAGGTACACGATCTTCAATACTTGCTGTACAGATAACCTTTGTCTCCCCCATTGAAATGAGCACCGATCCTTCCGGGTGCTTCACAAAGTGTGGTTGAAATGTTACTTCGCGTAATTCATTGTTTGCTCGTCCATCAATTCTCATTCTCATATCTCCTTAAGGTAGATTATCTTTTGTGTCGTATCATGCTCTTAATTGACTTCATTCATATGTAAGGATAAAAAGGAGGAAGCACAATGCTCCTCCTTTTCTCATGTAACCTTTTATAAGTATAAAGAAATTTAAGTCTCTCGTCCAATCCTCTTCGTTTAATAGCTACCTGTATTGACAAGATTTGGTCTAGATACAGGCTCAGCTACCTGACCTGATTCTGTTAGAACATTTGCTTCCCCATTCACTTCAATCGCCACTTTCTCGACCCCTTCTTGCTCTGTTAACGTCAGAGCCAGCATATCCATCACTTCAGAAGAAATAGCTGTTGCTTGAAGCTGACTTAATATAGACTCATTGAAATTTAACGTTACAATCCCATTTTCCAGCATCGGCTCATCAAGTAATGCAACCTCTTGACGAAAATCTGTCAGAAGCTGCGATTGATAAGATGGTCCTTTCAACAATTCATTCACAGCAACGGTTAATGTTTCTTCCTCTAAAGAAACACGACGCGTAACCGGTACATAATAGGTGTTGTCCCCATTTTGGGCAAGAAAGTAAAGGGTAACCCCTTTACTATTGACCACATCCGTGACAGAATCAGCTTCGATATTAATACCATCTGTTCTGCTCACCCCTTCTCCTATAGGTGTTCCATTTACAGGCATCATCTCTTGCTCATATCCGTTGATCCGAATCTGGACTTTATTAACATTTTCAAATTGTGTCAATGTCCACGTAATCGCTTGTAAAATTTGTTTCTCTTGGCTTGGATCGTATTCTTTGAATTCATTGGAAAAATCAGCAATGGCAATACCATCTTCCTTTAAATTCACATCTACCGTCGTACCTGCTGGTAAAACAGCACGAAAACCATTTGGAAGGATTTCTGTCACAGGACCGCCGTCAACTAAATATTCAAGAGATTGTCTTAGTACGCCCTCTGTTTTCGGCAAATCTAATGTTTGCGGAACAACAAGACCATTTGAATCAATTAAATAGAGCTCACGCTTCACCGTTTCCACAACGGCTTCTCCTTCTTCAGAGCCTAGTTCAGGAGCTTCTTCAATCGGCTCTTCTTCCAATTCAAGTGATTCATCTTCATTCACATAATTTACGGGCGGTGTATCCATCTCTTTCATCGCTTCGTTCGAACCAAGCGAACAAGCTGTCATAGTAAGCATCGTTAGTACAAGAACGGGAACCCCTTTTCGTAACACTTTGCGCATCGTTTTCCCCCCTAAGGTAGTTTGTACTACATATATACGAGTATACGAGAAGAATAGACCACCTTTGTTTTCTTTTTGTCCAATTTTTTGTTGATTGACATTCTTTCAATCAAACAAAAAAACGCCTAAGTCATAGACGCCAGGCGAATTCTTGAAATTATTTTTCATAACCCTAATGTAATGGTTTCTACTCGACCGACACTCATCTCTAACCACTGATCTGCCAATCTCTTAAAACATTCAGCATCTCCCGTTGTGAAAAAGCGATGACTCGGATTTCGTTCATCCGTAAAAAGAAGATTTTTGTGGTATAAGAGACTACTAACTTCTCTCGCTGTCTCATCCCCAGATGAAATCAACTCAATCCCATCTCCAACTCGCTTACGAATCACTTCACGCAAAAGGGGATAATGAGTGCAGCCTAAAATAAGCGTATCAAAGTCACAATCGTCAAGTGGCTTCAGCACTTCGTCAACCGTTCTTTCAGCCTCTGCTCCCTCAAAAACGCCTCTTTCCACTAAAGGTACAAAGGGTGGACAAGCAAGACTATCGACTTTTACTTCACTATTAATATCCTTTAACGCTTTCTCATACGCTCTACTTTTAATCGTACCAGTCGTTCCGATCACCGCAACATGATTGCGTTTCGTCACCTTTAATGCACTGATCGCTCCTGGATGAACAACACCTACAACTGGTATTGATAATTCTTTTTTCACTTCTTCGAGCACTACTGCAGCAGCAGTATTACAAGCAATCACCAACATTTTCATCCGCTCTTCTAAGAGCCGATGAATCATTTCCCATGTAAATGCACGAACCTCTTCAGGCGTTCTGGGACCATACGGGCAACGCGCAGAATCACCTATATAAACGATTTCTTCCTTGGGCAATTGTCTCATAATCTCTTTTGCTACTGTAAGTCCACCTAATCCAGAATCAATAACTCCTATCGGTCTATCCAAAAAGCTTCCCTCAATTTCTGCAAGATACTAGTACAACTATTGACTGACACGAGTCGCCTTCATTTCATCATGAAGCACCTGTAAACTTCTCTCAAGAAAATTAACTTCATCTTGAGAAAAATCTATTAAAATATCTTCTAAATACTCTTGTCTTTTTTTTATAACTTCCTCAATAATGGTTTGTCCTCTATCCAACAAATGAATCCGCACAACACGACGATCATTTTTATCTTTCACTCTTTCAACAAGTTCATTTTTCTCCATGCGATCAACAAGGTCTGTTGTCGTGCTGCATGCTAAATACATTTTTGTTGAAAGTTCACCAATTGTCATATCACCAAATTCATTCAACCACTGCAATGCCACAAATTGTGGCGGGGTAATAGGAAATTGCGTCAGGATTTCTCGCCCCTTCTGCTTTACCATTTCTGAGACTCTTCGTAATGAACGTTCAATTTGTTCAACTTGACGATGGTCCACCCTTGCGCACCTCCATTTACAAGCTTTTTTAAGAAAGCTATTCTCATTATTGTCGCTGTTTTCTCAAGGAAAAGCAAGTATATGAAACGTATAATTAAACAACTGTGACAATTTCGTTAAAGTCATCTTTTTACTCATAGATCCCTTTATGAAACAATTTGATTGTTATCAAATATAAAAAGGATGACTCATTTCATCCTCCCCAACTAGCTAAATCCAATCGTCTAAAATACGTAAACTATAGACGATAGTATATCTAGCTAGATGGTCAAAGACTTTTTAATGTTGAGCCATCCTCTTTTTCATCCTATTTCACATATACTTCTCTTACTCGTTGCTCTACCTCATCAGCCGTATCTAAATACAGCATGTCATTAGCAAATGTTTCTAGCTCTTCTTTTGACAGCGTCAATAATTGACTGCGCGCTGGCAATACTGAAGTGGCACTCATGCTAAATTCATCTAAACCAAGACCAAGCAGGAGTGGAATCGCAATTTCATCTCCAGCCATCTCCCCACACATCCCAGCCCATTTTCCTTGCTTATGAGCCGCATCAATGACCATTTTGACAAGACGCAAAATAGCAGGATGGTAAGGTTGATACAAATAAGCAACTTGCTCATTCATCCGATCTGCTGCCATCGTGTATTGGATTAAATCATTTGTACCGATACTGAAGAAATCAACTTCTTTGGCAAATAAGTCAGCGGCTACTGCGGTTGATGGGATTTCGACCATCATGCCGACTTCAATCTCCTCTGACACAGCTGTCCCGTTTGTAAGTAGCCTATCCTTTTCTTCTTGGAGAATCGCTTTTGCTTGTCTGAACTCATCAAGTGTAGCAATCATCGGAAACATAATCTTTAAGTTTCCAAATGCACTTGCTCGAAGCAATGCTCTTAATTGTGTACGGAAAATATCTTGCTCTTCTAAGCAGAGGCGAATTGCACGGAAACCTAGAAATGGATTCATCTCTTTAGGAAGATTTAAATAAGGAAGCTCTTTGTCCCCACCAATATCAAGTGTGCGAATGACAACAGGCTTTCCTTCCATACGTTCAACAACTTCTTTATACGCCTCAAACTGCTCATCTTCTGTTGGAAGCTCTGTTCTACCCATATAAAGAAATTCTGTCCGATAGAGGCCGATACCTTCTGCGCCATTGCTAATGACACCTTCTAAATCCTTAGGCGTGCCAATATTTGCCGCAAGCTCAACGTGATGCCCGTCTACAGTAGTCGTTTTTTCACTAACCAACTTTGCCCACTCTTCCTTTTGCTTAGCAAATTGATCACGTTTTCTTCTGTATATGAGCAATCTCTTCTTCAGAAGGATCTACAATGACATCACCTTCTAGACCATCAATAATCACAGTCATACCGTTTTCTATGACAGATGTCACTTCTTTAGCCCCTACAACCGCAGGAATTTCAAGAGAACGTGACATAATAGCTGAGTGAGATGTCCTTCCGCCAATATCCGTGGCAAACCCTTTAATAAAGACTGGGTTTAATTGAGCAGTGTCAGAAGGCGTTAAGTCCTCCGCAATAATAATCGTCTCCTCAGAAATCGTAGCAAGTGACCCTGCTTCAATCCCCAGCAAATGACCAAGAACTCGCTTAGAGACATCACGAATATCTGAAGCGCGTTCCTTCATATACTCATTATCCATGTTCTCAAACATCGAAATGAACATAGATGAAACTTCATTCATCGCATATTCAGCGTTTTGTTTTTCATTTGTAATTTTTTCTTTAACAGCACCCACTAGCTCTGGATCACTAAGAACGAGTAAGTGAGCAGCAAAAATTTCAGCTTTATCAGCACCGAGCTCTTTTTCTGTTTTATCTTTTATAACAGAAAGTTCTTCTTTCGCCTTCGCTAAAGCATCATCTAGACGCTTTTCTTCTATTGCAGTGTCTTGAACCTTACGTAACTCTATCGTCATGTCAGGCTCTGCATGAACAAAAGCCTTTGCGATCGCAACACCAGATGATGCTGCAATGCCTGTTAATTTTCGGTACATTATTCCCCTAACCCTTCTTTAATAACGTCTTCGATTGCTTTTAATGCATCGTCTGCATCAGAGCCCTCAGCCTTAATCGTTACTTCTGCGCCTTGACCTACTCCAAGTGACATAACACCCATAATAGACTTAAGGTTCACAGATTTGCCTTTGTATTCAAGTGTAATATCAGAAGAAAATTGTCCTGCTTTGTTCACAAGTTGAGTTGCCGGACGTGCATGAATACCTGTTTCTGCTGTAATTTTGAATGTTTTTTCTGCCATCATAAATCGACCTCTTTCTTCAAATAAATTTAGTATTAGAAAACTTGGCTTATCGCCAATCTTTAATGGCGAAAGCCTTAATTGCACTCTTACTTTAATCCTTTGCCTACGTGATGTAGGTACTTGGCGTTGCTCACAGGACGTGAGCGTAACGTCTTAGCGAAGTTTCCTTTTTTCAGAACGTAGGTACTTAGCTAAGTTTCCTTTCTTCAGGACGTGAGCGTACTTAGCGAAGTTTATCTTAGTTAAACTTTCTTAAAGTGCAAAAAAGGTGATAATCACCTATGCTTCTACAGTGAATAAACGCTTAATCTTATTACCTCATTATCCCATGTATTAACCACAATGAAAACGATTGATTCTACATTCATATAAAAAGGCATAAGTA
This sequence comes from uncultured Bacillaceae bacterium, assembly GCA_963838465.1. Lineage (GTDB taxonomy): Bacteria > Bacillota > Bacilli > Bacillales > Bacillaceae_D > Halalkalibacter. The sequence continues at coordinate 334,812 of CAWIQZ010000003.1, read as the reverse complement.
AAGAACCGCACATGACGAAAACAAAAGGATGTACTTGTAATAGCGTACCCCATCTGAACCTCATATACACTTCCTTACTCATGCCTGATCGAGTCAGTAACACGTAAAATTAAGTGCACCTATATGGATGTATAAAATACCATCGTATGTAATAGACAACGTCTAATTATAGTTCAACTGTATAGGAACGTTAGAACGTATTATGCAATCGTTCTAAGATCTTAGCAGTTACAGTATAGCATAAGTAAAATTCGACTTTCAATAGATTTGCTTGTTGTTTTGGATGATCAGATTCTTTTCTCATTACGATAGGCGAGTTATGACACACGTCAAACTATCCACACATATACTATCGAGACTACAACCCTTCATTCGTGGGACTTCTTGTCACCACATCGCTCTTAGCCCGAGCAAGAAGGAGTGAACTCATTGAAAGGAGCAGAATTCGGACCTAAACCTTTACTTACGAAAAGGGAACGCGAAGTATTCGAACTACTTGTCCAAGACAAAACAACAAAAGAAATTGCACAACAGCTTTTCATAAGTGAGAAAACTGTACGAAATCACATCTCGAATACAATGCAGAAGCTGGGAGTAAAGGGGCGCTCTCAAGCGGTTATCGAATTAATTCGACTAGGGGAACTTAAAATATAAGCGTGCTGCGTTCACAAGCACCTCCATCATTTCGTCACTCACAATGTTTTAGTCGTCTTAATTTTTCATTGATGCCGACCTTCTTATTTTTCAGAGCGTCGGCATCTTATTTTAATCACGCTTCAATTGTTTGCATAATAAGCGACTCTCTCATCTCTTCATCCCAAGCAAGTGACTTACCTGACTCTTTGCTTATCTGTACAACCGCTCCTCTTCCAGTTAAACACAACATCCCGTCTTCATTGTGTACGGCGTAATGAAGATCTGCAGAGGAACGACCAAGCTGATGAACTTTCACCTGAACTTTTAGCTTTTCATCAAACTTAATCTGTTGTAAGAAATCACATTGCAAATCTGCTACAACGATCATAGACTCATGCTCTGCGTTGGTCCATTTCTGCATAAATCCTAAAGACTTAAAAAAATTTGTCCGGGCTTCTTCAAAATAAACAAAAGCATTCGTATTATTCAAATGACCAAAAGCATCCGTTTCACAAAATCGAACATTAATTGAGGTAGAGTACTGAAATGACTTCTGCCAATTTTGAATATCTGTAATATATGCTGGAACTTTCATATTTTCACCCATCCAATGTTAGTTTGATTTTGATTTTTATTACTTTAGCCCATCATCAAGCTTACTCGCTACACGTATTCCTTAATCCAGAAATGAATCTTTCAAAAATTTAACACAAAGGGCCTGACCCTAATTACGATAGGTTCAGGCCCTTTAATTTTCATTAAGCTCCGAAGAAGTTCTTAAATGATTGTAATGTCGTAGATCGATTTAATGCTGCAATCGATGTTGTTAATGGAATCCCTTTCGGACAAGATTGAACACAGTTTTGCGAGTTACCACAGTTTGCAAGTCCACCCTCACCCATAATCGTCTCTAATCGTTCTGCTTTATTCATTTCACCTGTTGGATGAGCATTAAATAAACGAACTTGAGATAAGTGGAGCAGGTCCAATAAAGTCTGATTTGCTGTTTACATTCGGACAAGCTTCTAAACAAACACCACATGTCATACATTTTGATAATTCATATGCCCATTGACGCTTTGTTTCCGGCATACGTGGTCCAGGTCCTAAGATCATATGTTCCATCAATCGGAATCCATGCTTTTACTTTCTTTAAGTGAGTCAAACATACGGCTACGGTCAACCATTAAGATCACGAACAACAGGGAATGTTTTCATTGGCTCAAGACGAATCGGCTGTTCTAAGTTGATCAACTAGTGCCGTACATGATTGACGTGGCTTTCCATTAATAACCATCGAGCATGCTCCACATACTTCTTCAAGACAGTTCATTCCCAAGCAACTGGAGTTGTTTGTTCACCTTTTGCATTGACAGGATTACGACGGAATCTCCATCAAGGCAGAGATGACATTCATATTTGGACGATATGGAACTTCAAATTCTTCTTCATAAGGAGTGCTGTTCGGGTCATCTTGTCTCGTAACTTTAAATTTGATTGTTTTTTCACTCATGATTTATCAGCTCCTTGCTTTTTTTGTGAATAGTCACGTTTACGTGGCTTAATAAGCGACGTATCAACTTCTTCATATGAAAAGTCAGGACCATTTTTCGCCGGATTAAACTTAGCCATTGTTGTTTTCAAGAATTCTTCATCATTACGCTCTGGGAATTCTGGCTTATAAGTGAGCCCCACGGCTTTCATTACGGTTGTATGCACCAATTGTGATAACACGTGCCAAGCTGAAGCATATCCATCTAATTGACGAGTAAATGAAGCACCTTGGTTGCTCCATTTCGCTGTATCATTAATATTAATGTTTTTGTAACGTTCCATTAATTCTTGAATTTTCTCATCTGTTTTTAGAAGCTTATCATTGTAACGAACAACTGTTACATTATCAGTCATCCATTCACCAAGCTCTTTATGAAGAACATAAGCATTTTCTTTTCCATCCATCGTCATGATGTTATCGTATGCTTCTTGTTCTTTCTTCACTTCATTATCAAATAAAGATAGATGACATTGCATCAGCTGATTTTTCTAAGACCATTCATATATTCAACTGCTTTTGGACCAGCTACCATACCACCATAAATAGCTGAAAGAAGTGAGTTTGCACCTAGACGGTTTGCCACCATGCTGAGAATAATCACACTCACCAGCAGCAAACAATCCAGGAATGTTTGTCATTTGATCATAATCAACCCATAATCCACCCATTGAATAGTGAACAGCAGGGAAGATTTTCATTGGAACTTTACGTGGGTCATCACCCATGAACTTCTCATAAATTTCAATGATTCCACCAAGCTTAATATCAAGCTCTTTTGGATCCTTATGAGATAGATCAAGATAAACCATGTTCTCGCCATTAATTCCAAGCTTTTGCTCAACACAGACATCAAAAATTTCACGTGTTGCAATATCACGAGGAACAAGGTTTCCATATGCTGGATATTTTTCTTCTAGGAAGTACCATGGCTTTCCATCTTTATACGTCCAAACACGTCCACCTTCACCACGAGCTGATTCACTCATAAGACGAAGTTTATCATCTCCAGGAATGGCTGTTGGATGAATTTGAATGAATTCACCATTTGCATAATAAACACCTTGTTGATAAACGCTTAGCAGCCGCATATCCTGTATTGATAACAGAGTTCGTTGATTTACCAAAGATAATTCCTGGTCCACCTGTTGCCATAATAACAGCATCAGCTGGGAAAGCTATTAATTTCCATTGATTTTAAGTCTTGTGCAGAAATTCCACGACAGATTCCTTCATCATCTAACAATAGCTGATAAGAATTCCCAACCTTCATATTTCGTTACAAGTCCACTTACTTCATGACGACGAACTTGCTCATCTAATGCATAAAGAAGCTGTTGACCAGTTGTTGCACCTGCAAATGCAGTACGATGATGCTGTGTTCCACCGAAACGACGGAAATCAAGAAGTCCTTCAGGTGTACGGTTAAACATAACGCCCATACGGTCCATTAAGATGAATAATTCCTGGTGCTGCTTCACCATTGCTTTTACAGGAGGTTGGTTCGCTAAGAAATCCCCACCATATACTGTATCATCAAAGTGTTCCCATGGAGAATCGCCTTCACCTTTTGTATTTACTGCTCCATTAATTCCACCCTGTGCACAAACAGAGTGAGAACGTTTTACCGGAACTAAAGAAAACAGATCAACAGGTACCCCTGTTCTGCTGCTTTAATTGTTGCCATTAAACCAGCTAGTCCGCCGCCGACAACAATAATTCTTCCTTTACTCATATTTGACTCACTCCTTAAATGTTTGCTAAGTCTGGATTAATGAATGCAAAGATTGCACGGATACCTACAAACGTTAACGCAAAGAAAACTGCCATTGTGACATATGTTGAAATTTGCTGCGAACGTGGTGTTACAGTAATTCCCCATGCTAACAGCAAATGACCATAGACCATTAGCAAAGTGGAATGTTGCTGCAATAACACCCACAATGTAGAATACAAGCATAAATGGATTACTTAAAATATCGTCCATCATGTTGTAATTTACTTCGGCACCAAATGCAGCCTGAATTCTTGTTTCCCATACATGCCATGCAATGAAAATAAGAAGAAATACACCTGTAATACGTTGGAGAACAAACATCCAGTTACGGAAGAAACCATAACGAGCTTGTATTGTTTTTCGCCTGAAATGCAATATAAAGTCCATAAATAGCATGATACAACAATGGAATAAAAATAATAAAAATTTCAAGTGCATATCGGAAAGGTAAACTCTCCATAAAATGCGATGCTTGATTGAAAGCACTCGCTCCTCGTGTTGCAAAATGGTTAACGACTAAATGCTGAACTAAGAATAATCCAACTGGAATGACACCAAGTAATGAATGTAGCTTACGATTAAAAAATTCTCGATTACCAGCCATACCTATTTCCCCCCACAAATGTTTTTAAACCTATCCAATTTTTTCGTATGTGTCTGTCTTCTCTCTTCTTCCTTATAACTTGTACCTCCCAACCACGAACCATCGAGATATGGAATTCAATCAAATTATGAAACTTTTGCAAAGTTTCTGTGAAAAAAATCCGACAAATTAATTGTACTCCCATCGGATACCCTCGTCAAGAAAACGTATACAAGCTTTTTAAGATTCTAAAATATCAAAATGAAGCTAAAAAATCTAGAACAAAGGTACATTTGAATCCTTTAATGTCGGTAAAAACAAGTAAAGAAAAGACAAATGACCTTGTTCCATTTCATAAACATTATCTGATTTATCCAATAATAATTCGTTCTGTCGGATATTTATAATGACTCTTCGTTTCTCGTTTTCGTATCGAGAAGAGAAAGGCAACTAATCCAACACGACCAATAAGCATTAAAAACATTAAAACAACTTGACTTGGAACGGTTAAATGCGGAGTAATCCCCATTGATAGACCGCACGTTCCAAAAGCAGAAGCAGTCTCAAAAATAATCGCAATCAGCGCAATATCATTTCCCGATTCAAAAGCGACAATTAACGTCACTGCCGCAAATAGCATCACGAGAAAAACCGATAAGACAATAAACGCTTTTTGCCGATCTTCTGGATGAATTTCACGACCAAATGCTTTGACATCCTCTTTCCCTGTTGCAAAGCTACGAATCGTTAAGAACATCACCGCAATCGTCGTTGTTCGGATGCCTCCACCAACACTAGAAGGACTTGCCCCAATAATCATTAAAGCAGACAAGAAAAGGAGAGTCGCTTTATTTAATTCTGAAACATCCATAATCGAAAGCCCACCACTTCTTGCAGTAGCTGAATTAAAAAGAGAATAAAATAATTGCTGATGCCACTCTAAACCAACGTAATAATGCCCACTTTCTAATGCCCAAATACCAATTACACCAATCACAAAAACAGCAAAATAAGTGGTCGTTGTAATTTTTGTGAACAAACTAAATTTAAAATTCGGATTTTTTTTTGAGAAATACTCTCTTAATTCAAGTAAAACAGGAAATCCAATTGCTCCCGCAAAAATCAATAAGATAACAACAAATTGGACGTAATAATCATTGGCAAATGGCCGAAGTGATTGTCCCGTCACATCAAATCCTGCATTGGTAAAAGCACTAAGCGCAGCGAAAGCACCTTGGTAATAAGCTTGTCCTATCGTGTCAAAATAGCGAATATAATAGGTACCTAAAATAAGCGCTCCAATCATTTCAATGATAAGAGCAACAACTAGAATTCCTCTCATTAGACTGACAAGACCAGAAAATTTATTTTGATTTTGGTCTACCATAATCAACATGCGCTGAGAAAAATTTATTTTTTTTCGAAAAAGCATCCAGACAAATGTCCCCATTGTCATAATTCCGATCCCGCCTAACTGCATCGCTAAAGCGAGAAAAACAATCCCTACATAGCTATATGTTTCTGAAACATTGACTGTCGTTAAGCCTGTCACACTAACCGCACTTACTGATGTGAAAAGAGCTTCTGAGTACGTAATATCAACATTTGGTTGGTGCGAAATCGGTAAAAAAAGCAAAATACTGAACACTACCATAATAATCACATAAGCGATAATAATGACTCGAAAAGGTGAAAGAAATTGATTAAGTCCAGATTTCATTGTCGGCGACCTCCGTATTCATTCGCGCTTAAGTATATCATTTACAAAAAATCATCGCTAGAAGTGGTAGAGAAAATATGACTTTCTCTTTATAATAAAAATATGGCTACTTCGCTTTAAACAAGACTTCATTCTAGCAAGAACTTGAAACACGCGAATAAGGAGAGGTACATACCAACATGAATCAAGATATAAATCAATTTGGTTATGAGTTAATTCGAAATGATGTTTTAAAGGATATCTTAGGAAAAGAACACGATTCTATTTTATATTGGCTTGGTAAATCACTTGCTCGTAAATATCCAGTAGAAACAAACGAACAACTCGTTACATTTTTCGAAAAAGCAAACTGGGGATCACTAAAACTTTTGAAAGAAAAAAAGCACGTAAAAATGTATGAATTGGTAGGACAGTGGATGGGTAAACATGATCAACGTTGCTATCAATTAGAAGCAGGGTTTCTAGCACAACAAATCGAACTCTCATTAAACCTTATTTCTGGAGCAACTTATACGGTAAAAAAAGAGTCTGTCGTCTTCACAATCGAATCTGATCGTCATGACCGAAGCGAATAATCTAAAGGAGTTTGATACTTTGATTAAGAGGTGTTCGGAATAACCCTTATCTATCACTCTCATACAAAGACTGTTTAAATCTTCGCTTAAACGAGCCCTTCCTCTTCTGCTAATTGAAAGGCTTGATGGAGCATTTCAACAGCAAGAACCATATCTTCTTCCTTCACAACGACCGATACTTTAATCTCTGACGTACTGACCATCTTAATGAAAATATCATTTCCTGCTAAGACATCAAACATCTCCGCTGCTACTCCCGGGTTGGAGACCATCCCAGAACCGATGATTGAAACCTTTGCAAGTTCCTCCTCGTAATGGATCGAACTAAATGCCAATTCTGACTTTGCCTCTTCTAAAATAGCAAGCGTCTCCTTTAACGAAGATTGCGTAATCGAAAATGAAATATTGACATGCTCTTCATCCAATTGATTTTGAATAATAATATCGACATTAACTTGATTTCTAGATAGGGTTGAAAATAACGTCGATAGCGTATTCATTCGATTTGGAAGCCCAACAACCGTTATTTTCGTTACATCATTTTCAAAAGCTATTCCACGAACGACTAAGTTTTGTTCCATTGTAACTTCCTCCTCGATCATTGTCCCCGGCTCATCAACCATACTTGATGCAACCATGAGAGGGACGTCATAATTTTTTGCAAATTCTACTGCTCGCGGATGCAAAACACCCGCTCCTAAATTCGCCATTTCTAGCATTTCATCATATGAAATGGAATGTAGTTTCCGTGCTTGTTTGACAAAGCGTGGATCAGTTGTAAATACACCTGTTACATCTGTATAGATTTCACAACGACTTGCTTTTAAAGCAGCAGCTAGAGCGACAGCCGTCGTATCAGAGCCCCCGCGACCAAGTGTCGTAATTTCACCACTTTGAGTGACGCCTTGAAATCCAGCGACAATCACGACTTTTCCTTTTTCAAGCTCTGTTTCTATTCGCCCTGTTTGAATGTCTGAGATACGGGCATTGCTGTGATGTCTTCTGTTTCAATCCCTGCTTGCCAACCAGTAAATGAAATAGCTTCAATTCCACGCTTTTGCAAGGCCATTGCGAGCAAGGAGATTGTTACCTGTTCTCCTGTCGAAAGCAGCATATCCATTTCTCGCTTACTTGGATTTTCTGTCATTTGCTGAGCTAAGTCTACAAGTACATCCGTTGATTTTCCCATTGCTGAAACAACGACAACAAGTTGATTCCCTTGTAATACCGCTTGCTCCACTCTTGATGCGACATGCTCAATCCGTTCAGCTGAGCCAACAGATGTTCCACCATATTTCTGGACAATTCGTTCCATATGCTTCATCCTCTCCAACTCACTGCTAATGAAGGAATGCAAAAAGCAACAATAAGGAAAACCCCTCACTGTTGCTTGTCATACCAGTCCGGTACCACACTGCTCCCTGTTCTCACGTGAGATAGTTCTCCACATACCATTTGGGTGTAGGTATGTGACAGCCCTATGCTTATTTAACATAGGTCCAGCATAAGGAAAGATGAGCCTTCCTCACACTTCGGCGAATTCCCCTTTCCCTTCTCTTCTTTGGTCCTCATCGACCTCAGAGAAGATACTAATGGTTTTCGCTCCTCTACCATCACTTCATATTGAAGTGCGGCATATTTAATTGTTTTTTATTCTAGCAAAGGATTGCGATAGACGCAAGAGAAAAAATTATCCTTCTTCTCTGAGTGCTTCCACTATCGACTTGGCCACTTTCTCTGGAATCGACAACTGCTGTAAATCATCAATCGTCGCCTCCTTCATTTTTTTCACTGACCCAAAATGCTTTAATAATTGACGCTTCCTCTTCTCTCCAACACCTGGAATATCATCGAGAGCTGATTGAAAAAAGGTTTTTGATCGAGTCTGACGATGAAATGTAATCGCAAAACGGTGAACTTCATCTTGAATTCGCTGTAACAAGTAAAATTCGTGACTATCTCGCTTCAAAGGCACAATGATAGGCGGATCACCCATCAAAAGCTGAGAAGTTCGATGCTTCTCATCCTTTGCAAGTCCACACACTGGAATCGACTAAACCAAGCTCATCTACTATCACCTCTTGAGCAACGGCAATTTGTCCTTTGCCTCCATCAATAACAATTAAATCTGGTAATGGCAATGATTCCTTTAATAACCGAAGATATCGACGACGGACTACTTCGCGCATCGATCCATAATCATCTGGTCCTTCCACTGATTTAATTTTATATTTACGATAATCTTTTCGACTTGGCTTTCCGTCAAGAAAGGTCACCATTGCTGAAACAGGATCCGTTCCTTGAATATTTGAATTATCAAATGCCTCAATTCGGTAGGGTGTGTTGATTCCCATTGCTTGTCCAAGTCGTTCAATCGCTTTAATTGTTCTTTCTTCATCACGTTCAATTAATGAGAACTTTTCTTTTAAAGCCATTGCAGCATTTTGATTCGCTAAGCTCAACTAGTTCTTTCTTCTTTCCTCGCTTTGGGATCGAGGTTTTCACTTCAAGCAATTGTTCAAGCAAGCTCTGCATCAACCTCTTCCGGAACGAGAATCTCTCTTGGCTTCAATATGCTCTTTTTTCAAATAAAATTGGCCAATAAACGTGAGTAAATCCTCATGTGGTTCTTTGTAAAACGGAAAAATTGATACATCACGTTCAATTAGTTTCCCTTGGCGAATAAAAAAAACTTGAACACACATCCAGCCTTTATCATAGGCAAAACCAAAAACGTCTCGATCTATATGATCATTGATCGTCATTTTTTGCTTTTCCATCACGGCTTCCATATCGTTTAGTGTATCTCGAATTTCTTTTGCTCGCTCAAAATCGAGCTCTTCAGAAGCCTTCATCATTTTTTCTGTCAGCTGTTCTTTTATTTCCGCATGACCTGATCGTAGAAATTTCGTAATGTCATGTACCATTGCTTGATTTTGTTCCTTCGTCACTTCATACACACAAGGAGCTAAGCATTGACCAATATGATAATAAAGACAAACTTTATCAGGAAGGGTGCGACATTTCCGCAAAGGATAAAGACGATCAAGAAGCTTTTTCGTTTCAGCTGCCGCCCCTGCATTTGGATACGGTCCAAAATACTTACCCCCGTCTTTTTTTACTTGACGCGTGGTAATCAACCGAGGATGTTCTTCATTGGTAATTTTTAAATACGGATACGTTTTATCATCCTTAAGCATGACATTGTATTTTGGATCATGCTTTTTAATTAAATTCAATTCAAGTATTAACGCCTCAATATTCGATGACGTAACAATATATTCAAAATCAGCGATCTCACTAACTAGTCGCTGAGTTTTTCCATCATGAGAACCAGTAAAATAAGAACGAACTCGATTTTTCAACACTTTCGCTTTACCAACATAAATAATGGTTCCTTGTCGATCCTTCATCAAATAACAGCCTGGTTGGTCAGGGAGGATCGCTAATTTCTCTTTTAATTGACTCATCTCTTCCCACCTCACTATCTATTGTTTGCGAGAAGACAAACAAATGCAAGTTATTAGAAAGCCTTAGTCTTTTTTATTCGTTCAGAAAGGTACCATGATTTTTATACTTTCGTTAGTGAGCCAAACGAATATAAGAAAAGCCCACCTTCTCACAAGAAAAGGCGGACTAAAAAGCAGAAGATTAAAGGTGTTTGTTAACAAGCTCAGCTAATGCTTCTTTTGGTTGGAAACCGACAACTTGATCAACAACTTCTCCGTTTTTGAAAACAAGAAGTGTTGGAATACTCATCACGCTGTACTTTACCAGCTGTTTCTTGGTTTTCATCTACATCTAGCTTTGCGATCTTAACTTTATCGCCCATCTCTGAGTCTAACTCTTCAAGAACAGGTGCAATCATTTTACAAGGTCCACACCAAGGTGCCCAGAAGTCCGCAAGAACAACTCCTTCGCTCGTTTCAGAAGCAAATGTTTGATCTGTTACATTTACAATTGCCATGTTTAAAAGCCTCCTTATCGCTTTACAAGTTTGATTCAACATGATTATACCACTCACTGACAAAGCTGGCGACTAAGTTGCTCGAAATTATTATATCCCTTCTTTATAAAAGATACCCATAGAACAAGAAGACAAAATAATAAAGACTGTCCACGACTATAAACTGACTAGACGTGGACAGCCTCTCCTATGAATGGTTATTCTTTTTAATTTGACACTAAGACATTTTTAAGTTCTTCCGTTAGTAGCGGAACGACTTCAAACAAATCCCCGACAATCCCGTAATCCGCTACTTCAAAAATAGGTGCTTCTGGATCTTTATTAATCGCTACAATCACCTTTGAGTTCGACATCCCTGCCAAGTGTTGAATCGCTCCAGAAATCCCAATCGCAAAGTAAAGATCTGGGGTAACCACTTTACCTGTTTGCCCGATTTGGAGAGCATAATCGCAATAGTCCGCATCACACGCCCCACGCGATGCTCCAACAGCTCCTCCAAGCAAATCAGCAAGCTCTTGCAATGGCTCAAAGCCCTCTTTGCTCTTCACGCCTCGTCCACCAGCTACAATCACCTTTGCTTCAGAAAGATCAACACCGCCAGTTGCTTTTCGAACCACATCACGAATCGTTGTACGCAGGTCTTTTATCTCCACGGTTACCTTCTGAACATCTCCACTACGGGATGAATCTGCTTCAAGAGGGGCGATATTATTCGGACGAATTGTTGCAAATATCACACCTTCATTTACTTTTTTCTTTTCAAATGCTTTTCCTGAATAGATTGGACGAGTAAAAACAGGCTCTCCTCCGTCAACCTCAACCGCAATCGCATCGGAAATCAATCCGGCATCCAGCTTCATCGCAAGACGTGGTGAAACATCCTTTCCTGTCGCTGTATGTCCCATAATAACCGCTTCGGGGCTTTCCGTATCACATACTTGCAATAATGCTTGTTGATAAGCATCTGTCGTATAGCTCTTTAAATCGGCATGATCGACGACAATCACCCGATCAGCCCCGTAGTGAATCAAGCTGTCAGCTAAACCGCTTACATTTTCACCTAAAAGAACACCGATTACTTCTCCACCATCAGCAATCGTCTTCCCTGCTGCAATCGATTCAAATGATACATTACGTAATTCTCCGTCACGTACTTCTCCAATAACTAGTACTTTTTTCGCCATGATAATCCCTCCTATTAAATGACTTTCGCTTCAGATTTCAGTAAAGAAACAAGCTCTTTTACTTGTTCTACCGGTTCGCCTTCTAACACTTTTCCTGCTTGCTTCTCTGGCGGAAGGAAAATCTCCAACGTCGTCGTTTTTGCTTCTACATCATCTTCATCTAAATCTAAATCATCTAAGTCAAGCGTATCTAATGGCTTCTTTTTCGCCTTCATAATTCCAGGAAGAGATGGATAACGAGGCTCATTCAAGCCTTGCTGTGCCGTCACAAGAACAGGGAGTGTGACTTCAATCGTTTCTTCATCTCCCTCTACATCACGAACAATCGACGCTTTTCCGTCTGCCACATCAAGCTTTGTAATCGTTGTCACTTGTGGAATATTTAAAAGCTCAGCCACTCGTGGACCGACCTGGCCTGAACCGCCATCAACAGCAACATTTCCTCCAAGAATGATGTCAAACTCTTGATCCTTTAAATAGGCGGCGAGAAGTGTTGCCGTTGTATATTGATCGAGCTCATCAACCTCTTCACTGTCGATTAATACGGCTTTATCAGCTCCCATTGCAAGCGCTGTCCGTAGCTCCTTTTCCGCTTCCTCTTCGCCAACGGTGACAACCGTTACTTCACCACCATGCTCATCACGTAACACAATCGCTTCTTCAATCGCATATTCATCATAGGGATTAATAATAAATTCAGCCCCACTCTCATCAACTCGACCACCGCTAATGGAAATTTTCTCCTCCGTATCAAACGTCCGTTTCATCATGACAAAAATGTTCATGTTTGTCCCTCCTCAGAGAATGTTTATGATTATCGATTCTTAAAGTTTGGTGAGCGTTTTTCTATAAATGCTTGAATGCCTTCCTTTGCATCCTCAGATTCAAACGCTTGTCCGAATAGCTCTACCTCGCGAAGAGATCCTTCTTCATGCTTTGCAGGATCGTTGTAACGTAATAGCTCAAGCGCCATCTTCACAACGACGGTACTTTTATCGGCTATTTTTTTCGCTAAAGTACGGGCATCCTCGATGAGCGCTTGCTCAGAATGAATCGAATTAACAAGACCGAGTTCTTTTGCCTCGATACCCGTAATCGCTTCACTTGTTAGTATCATTTCTGTTGCTTTTGCTGTACCAACATACCTTGGGAGACGCTGGCTTCCTGCAAACCCAGGAATAAGTCCAAGCTGTAGCTCTGGTAAGCCTAACTTCGCATCCTCTGTAGCTAGCCGAATATGGCAAGCCATCGCCAGCTCCAATCCTCCGCCAAGTGCGGCCCCGTGGATCGCTGCAATAATCGGCTTAGGAAAGTTTTCTATTCGATCGAATAATTGTTGACCTGCTCTAGCCATCTTAGCAAATTCGACACCATTTTTTACTTCTGTAAATTCCTTAATGTCTGCACCAGCTGCAAAGAACCGACCTTCGCCGTGCAAAATAATCACATGCACATCGTTGTGATGCTCAAGCTCATCTAATGCTAGGTCAAGTTCTTTTAACACAGCTTTTGCTATCGCATTAGCAGGGGGACGCATGTAAGGTAATCGTCCCTATTTTTTCTTCAACTGTTATGCGTAAATAGTCCACTTTCTCACTCCTCTTCGTTATACAGGCTTAAAGACGAAATCCACCTAGTAACATTTGGTGAACAGGCTTCGCTAAGGCTAAGAGATCATACTTACAATCTTTCATGACCCAATTCGTTACTACCTCATCTAATGTACCAAAAACCATTTGACGAGCTAAACGAGTATCAAGATCCGACTTGAAAAATTGCTTCTCTTTGCCTTCTGTTAACAATTCGTCTACAAGAGCTAGATATCCTTTAAGAATTTCGTTAATTTTCTGACGAAGGACGATATTCGATTGGCGAAGCTCAAGCTGTGTAACAATAGCAAGCTGTTTATCTGCCTGTAGTTGCTCAAAGTGCATGTTGATTAGAATAAGAAACTTTTCCTCAATTGATAATTGCTCTTCCATGCGACTGCGAATTATCTCGACAAAGCGTCCCATTTTTTCTTCAAATAGAGATGTCAAAATGTCTTCTTTGTTTTTAAAATATAAATAAATTGTGCCATCAGCCACTCCAGCTTCTTTGGCTATCTTTGATACTTGCGCTTGGTGGTAACCATGTTTCGCGATTACCGTTACCGCTGCTTCAATGATCTGGTTGTATTTTGGTCCTTTTTTCTTTCCCACTGCTGTCTCTCCCTTTAAAATGAATGAATATTCATTCATATCTCTTATTGTAGTGAAAAAGAACAAGACTGTCAATCACCTTCTTTTATTTAACTCGTCTTTTGATGTTCATTCTGCTTCTTTTTCTCTTCTTCAATTAAGACTCGCTTCAAGATTTTCCCGACAATGGTTTTCGGAAGCTCGTCTCTAAACTCGTACTTGCGAGGAACTTTATAAGCAGCTAAATTCTCACGACAATATGTATGAAGTCCTTCTTCGGTAAGGGTTGCTCCTTCTTTACGAACGACGAACACCTTTACTGTCTCACCACGATATTCATCTGGAATCCCAATGGCGACAGCTTCTTGAATTCCTTCATGGTTATACAATACTTCTTCAATTTCACGAGGATAAATATTAAAGCCACTAGCGATAATCATATCCTTTTTCCGATCAACAATATAAAAATAACCGTCTTCGTCCATGTATCCCATGTCTCCAGTCAAAAGCCAGTCATCTCGCATCGTCGCAGCTGTTTCTTCTGGTCGATTCCAGTAGCCTTTCATTACCTGTGGTCCACGAACAGCAAGCTCTCCTACTTCTCCTAGCTTAGCTGGCTCACTCGTTTCTATTGAGAGAATGACCGCTTCTGTATCAGGCCATGGTAAACCGATACTAGACTGGCGATGCTCTCCCCATAATAGATTACAATGAGTAACGGGTGACGCTTCAGTTAAACCATACCCTTCGACAAGCCTTCCTCCTGTCAGCTCTTCAAAACGCTGTTGAACTTCAGCGGGTAAAGAGGCTGAGCCACTAATACATGCTTCAATGGAAGATAGATTGTATTTCTTAATGTCAGGATCGTTAATCAAACCGATGTACATCGTCGGTGCACCTGGAAAAATCGTAATTTTCTTTTGATGAATTAACTTCAGCACTTGCTTGACATCAAAGCGTGGAACAATGTGCAATGCACTTCCTGTTATTAGTGTCAGGTTCATCGAGACAGTCATTCCATATACATGAAAGAAGGGCAGTACTGCGAGTGTCCGCTCCTCGCCATCACGCATTTTATACATCCAATGTTTGCATTGAATCGTATTAGCTACAAGGTTGCGATGAGTGAGCATGACGCCTTTTGCTAAACCTGTCGTACCACCTGTATATTGCAAAAGGGCGACATCTTCTGGCGACACCTCGACACTAACTCGTTTATCCGAGCCAGTTTGAACAAGTGGCATAAAGCGATGAATCGTTTCATCATACGTAATCGTAACTGAAATGCCTGTATTTTTCTTTTGAATAAATGGATAAAAGAGATTTTTAGGAAATGGTAAATAATCCTTGATAGCGGTTACAATAATGTGTTCAAGCTTCGTTGCGTGCTTCACCTTCATCACACGTGGAAACAACAGATCTAAACAAATCATTATTTTTGCTCCTGAGTCAACAAGCTGATGCTCTAGCTCTCTTTCGACATAAAGCGGATTCGTCTGTACAACGATCCCTCCAGCCATTAACGTAGCAAAGTAAGCAATCACACCTTGAGGGCAATTCGGAAGCATAATGGCAACTCGGTCCCCTTTTTGGAGTCCTAACGTTTGAAGATGATTAGCAAAACGTCTCACCTTTTCATTAAATACCTTATACGTAAGCGACTTTCCAAGAAACTCAAGGGCTACATGATTTGGATAACGAGTGGCGGCTTGTTCGACCAACACATGTAACGACTCGTTAGGATAATCAATTGAAGCAGGAATTTCTGTATGATAACGCTCTACCCAGTTCTTTCTCATGTCAGTTATCAATTAAATGACCTCCTCAAACTCTCCTTTCAATCATTTCATCCTCTCTTCTCTATTGTAATGAATGTTCATTCATTTTTAAACAGATTTTTATGATTTTTTAAAATTTCCTGCTTATATCACATATAGCATTAAAAAAGGAGGCGCTAGATTCAGCCCCTCTCGCTTTATATGTTTACTCATTACTAGCTTTTTGCTGTTCACGTTTTTGCTTTTCTTCCTCTACAAGGACACGGCGAAGGATCTTTCCGACAAGTGTCTTCGGTAATTCATCGCGGAATTCATATAAACGTGGAACTTTAAATGCTGCTAAGTGCTTCCGACAAAATTCTTCTAGTTCTTTTTCTGATAGCTTACGTCCCTGCTTTAAAACGATGAATGCTTTGACTGTTTCACCACGATATTCATCCGGTACACCAATAATAGCGGCTTCTTGAATTGCTTCATGTTCATAAAGCACTTCTTCAATTTCTCGTGGATAAATATTAAAGCCTCCAGCAATAATCATATCCTTTTTCCGATCAACAATATAAAAATAGCCATCCTCATCCATATAACCCATATCACCTGTGAGAAACCAATCATCTTTGAAAACCTTTGTCGTTTCTTCTGGACGGTTCCAATAGCCTTTCATCACTTGAGGGCCTCGAATTGCAATTTCACCAACCTCGCCAACCTCCGCTGCTTCACCTGTCTCTGCGGAAATAACAGTAGCTTCTGTATCCGGCCACGGTACACCGATACTGCCCGATTTTCGCTTTCCCCAAATTGGATTCGCGATTGCTACAGGAGAAGTTTCAGTTAACCCATAGCCTTCCACAAGCTTCCCGCCTGATAGCTTTTCAAATGTTTGTTGAACTTCAAGAGGAAGCGGTGCTGCACCACTTAAACAAGCTACGATTGAAGACAAATCATAATCCTTAATATTCGGATCATTAATTAATGCTACATACATCGTTGGTGCTCCTGGAAATAAGGTGATTTTCTGCTTATCAATCGTCTTAAGCACATCTTTTGTCTCGAATTTTGGAAGGATCACAGTTGTAAATCCACTCATAATAGCTAAATTCATAATAACGGTCATCCCATACACATGGAAGAAAGGAAGCGCAGCTAGCATCTTTTCTTGACCCGGCTTTGTCTTATACGTCCAATGAATGCATTGAGTTGTATTGACAACGAGATTTTGATGGGTTAGCATGACACCTTTTGCTGGCCCTGTTGTTCCACCAGTGTATTGTAAAAGAGCTAAATCTGAGACTGGGTCCATCTCAATGTCGACTTCAGCGGAAATTCCCCTTTCTAGAAATGACTTAAATGCAATCGTTTTATCATCATAGACGACATCGACTTTCATACCGGTTTTTTTCTTTTGAACGAACGGATAGAGCAAGTTTTTTGGAAATGGTAAATAGTCTTTAATGCTTGTGACAATGACATGATGTAGACTTGTTTTTGAACGAACCTTTTCGACACGTGGAAAGACAAGATCAAGACAAACGATGACTTTTGCACCTGAATCTATTAGCTGATGCTCTAGCTCTCTTTCGACATAAAGAGGATTCGTTTGAACAACAACCGCGCCTATCATGAACGCACCATAATAACTAATGATCGCTTGTGGACAGTTAGCAAGCATAATCGCGACACGGTCACCTTTTTCAATGCCTAACGTTTTTAACTGATTGGCAAACCGTTTTGCTTGCTCGTACAGCTCTGTGTACGTCATTTCCTTACCTAGAAAGTGCAGGGCGACATTGTTTGGATAAGTGCCTGCTGCTCGCTTTAAGTAATCCTGCAAGCACTTCTCTTCATACTCAATCGAATGCGGAATCTCTTCTGGATAATGTTTCAGCCAAACCTTCTTAACAGTTGTCATAGTCATCTCCTCCTACTCATTGATCCTTGCTCCTTTCTCATGTGCCATTCTCCTCTACTTCCATTGTATTGTAATCGCTTACACAAATAAATCATTTTTTTGAATATTTAGTGAATTTTTTTTAAAATAAAAGCTGAATCACTTAAAAAATGACTCAGCTTTTCTATTCTTATGTTGCAGCAAAGAACAACATGTATATGATACCTGACAAAATAAATGCTCCGCAACAAACATATAAAATTTTCATTAATGTTTCCAACGATTTAACTCCCCTTTTATTCTCTATCTTGCAATGATGCTCGCACCGATGACATAGGAAAGTCCGACTGAAATGATCAACGACACTAAGCCAACAGCTCGATTATCACGCTCGATTTCTTCATCAACTTTGAAACTCGGTGTGATAAATTCAAAAATAAAATAACTAACTAACAATAACGAGAAGCCAAGCACACCCCAGCTAAGCATCATTAATAGCGAGTCTGATTGTTCAATCGAGTGTCTGAAAATATTCGCGACTCCAAAGATCTTTCCACCAGTTGCTAATGCGACTGCTACATTTCCCTTTTTGATCTCCACCCAATTTTTGTACTTGGTCACGAGCTCAAAAATAGCGAGAAATAAAATCAGGGCTAGAACAGAGACACTATAATAAGCCGCTGTTCGAATCAATTCATATTCCAACAGTGTTTCCATTGATTTCTCCTCGCTTATTTTAATTCAACAACCGTATTACCAAGTCCACCTTCATTCATACCACCATCTCGTTCACCTTTAACATGTGGATGCTTTTTGAGAAGCTGCTTCACACCTTTCCGCAGTGCACCGCTTCCTTTTCCGTGAATAATCGATACACTGTGATAACCTGCAAGCAAAGCATCATCAATATATTTTTCTACACGACGCATCGCATCTTCATATCGTTCCCCACGTAAATCTAACTCAGCTTTCACGTGATGATCACTACCACGAAGCGTTGCTATTGGCTTTGTTTCAACTTGTTTCGGGCGATCAATGAGCTGCAAATCATCCTTATTTACCTTCATCTTCATAATACCCATTTGTACTTGGAACTCGCTATCACTTATTTGCTCCACGACAAAACCTTTTTGGCCAAAGCTGATCACCTTTACTTCATCACCAGCTTTAATGTTTTGCTTCGCTTTTGCAGCTGCCTTCTTGACTTTTTTCTGTTGTGCAGTCAGCTTTGGCGCTGCTTGTTCAAGATGTTTCTTCGCATCAATAATTTGATGTTCTTTAACAGAAAGACCTTCCTTTTGCATTTCGCGAAGTTCTTCGATGATGAACTCTGCTTCTTCCTTCGCTTTGTTAACAGCTTTTTCTGCTTTTTCTTCCGCTTCTTTCATCAACCGTTCTTTTTGCTTTTCAAATTCTTCCAATTGACGAACGAGATCTAATCGAAGTTGCTCAGCTTCTGCGCGAATGTTCTCCGCTTTTTCCCATTCTGACTCAGCTGATTTTTGGCTCGTTTCAAGCGATTCAATCATATTCTCAATTTGATTTGTTTCACTATCAATCTGCTCCTTCGCTTTTTCAATGATACGTTCACTTAGTCCAAGGCGGCGAGAAATGGCAAACGCATTGCTTCGTCCAGGCACACCGATTAATAAGCGATACGTTGGGCGAAGGGTTTCAACATCGAATTCGACGCTCGCATTGATTGCTCCATCACGATTATACGCATAGCCTTTTAGCTCACTGTAATGCGTTGTTGCCACGACACATGCCCCGCGACTGTAGACATCATCTAAAATCGAAATCGCTAGTGCTGCGCCTTCCGTTGGATCCGTTCCAGCCCCGAGCTCATCAAAAAGCACCAAGCTTTGAAAATCGACTTTATCTAAAATGCTAACAATGTTTGTCATATGAGAAGAGAATGTACTTAAGCTTTGCTCAATCGATTGTTCATCACCAATATCAGCAAAAACCTGCTTATAAACCGCCATTTCAGACTCATCCTCGACAGGAACATGCAAACCTGACTGCGCCATCAACGTGAGCAAGCCAACCGTTTTTAATGTCACCGTCTTACCACCCGTATTAGGACCCGTAATAATCAATGAGCGGTATTCCCCGCCTAGCTCCACATCAATTGGAACGACAATCATCTGCCTCTAATAAAGGATGACGAGCACGCTTTAACAGGATATAGCCTTATCATTAAGCTTTGGTTTTGTTGCTTTTACATGCTTGGCATAGCGTGCCTTAGCAAAAATAAAATCTAAACTTGCTAGTAAATCAATATTCAATAACAGTTCATCTGCAACAAGGGCAACATGGCTAGATAGCTCTGCTAAAATACGTTCAATCTCCCTTTCCTCTTTTACCTTTGCTTCTCTAAGCTGGTTATTTAATGTCACAATTGCCTGTGGCTCAATAAAAAGCGTCGCACCTGAAGCCGATTGATCGTGAACAATTCCACCAAATGAACTGCGGTATTCTTGCTTAACAGGAATCACAAAACGATCATTGCGGATCGTCACAATCGCATCTGAAAGCATCTTCTGTGTACTTGAAGAACGTGTCATGCTCTCAAGCTTTGAACGCACACCTGATTCATAGCTACGAACTTGCTGACGAATCGTTCTTAGGGCAGGGCTTGCTGAATCCAGAACATGTCCATTATCATCAATACACTGCTTAATTTCCCGTTCAACATCCGTTAACGGTTCAATTTGTTCAGCATATTCATACAATAGTGGCAATTCAATTTCTTCCTCTTCGACCATCGTGACGATAAATTTCTTCAATCTCCGTCCACCATAAATCGTGCTCGCAACCTCAATTAACTCGCTCGCAGAAAGAGCTCCCCCAATTTTGGCACGTTTCGCATGTGCAGTCACATCCGAAATGCCACCAAGAGGTACATGCCCCTTTAGCCTAAGAACGGTCGCTCCTTCTGCTGTTTCATTTTGCCACTTTTTCACTTCATCTAATTCTACAGAAGGCAACAATTGGTTGATTTTCTGTCTTACCTAACGAAGACGAAACATGCTCAAGCAACTGTCGCTTCATCTTCTCGTATTCTAATACTCGGATTACTCGCTCCATATACGTTACTCCTTCTTCATCCAAAAATGGATTGTCCTACTTTCTCCCTTACGTGCACTCAATTTCGTTGGTTGCACATTTAGGACTCATGTCTTTTTAAAAATGCACGAAGACGATCAATTGTCCATGTATTCATGACAGTGTCTGGACGAAGCAGCGCGCGTCTAGCAATACCTGTTCCATACATCATATCATCCATCATCTCAATGTGATGCGCATCTGTATTGATCGCTAGTACAACACCAGCTTCCTCCGCTTTTTTCAACCATTTTGCTGATAAATCAAATCGATTCGGATTGGCATTAAGCTCTAATGCAGTATTTGTTTCTTTCGCTAATTCAATCAACAACTCAACATCAACATCATAGCCCTCTCTGCGACCAAGTAAGCGTCCTGTCGGATGAGCAATTAAATCAACATGAATATTCTCTAGAGCTGTCTTTAATCGCTTCATAATCGTCTCTCTATCTTGTTGAAAAGAAGAATGGATCGAGGCAATGACAAAATCGATATTTGCTAATATTTCATCATCATAGTCCAATGTCCCGTCTGGTAAAATATCCATCTCGATTCCTGTTAATATCGTGAAATCATCATACTTTTCATTTAGCGCTCGAATTTGTGCATGCTGATCCTTTAGACGTTCAATGCTAAGTCCATTGGCAACTTTTAAATAGCGTGAGTGATCGGTAATCGCAATATAGTGGTATCCACGTTCTCGCGCTGCCTCGACCATCTCTTCTATCGAATGTGCACCATCACTCCACGTCGTATGCATGTGCAAATCACCGAGAATATCTTTATTTGTGAGGTAAGACGGAGAAGCTGATTCTTCTGCTAATTCGACTTCACCTTGATCCTCTCTCGCTTCTGGAGGAACATAAGCTAAGCCAAAATGAGCAAAGAATGCTTCTTCACTTTCAAAGGTTGTCACTTCACCTGTTTCGACAGACTCAACACCATATTCACTTATTTTTTCGCCTCTTTTTTTGGCAAGCTGACGGAGCTTTACATTATGGTCTTTTGAACCAGTAAAATGATGAAGCGTTGTTGCAAACGCCTCTGGCTCAACTAATCTAAAATCAACTGAGATCGGAAATTCATTTGTGATCTCTAGTGATACTTTTGTGTCTCCACTTGCTATAACTTTACTAATGGCATCCATTGATAGAAGTTCATCTCGAACGAGCTTGGGCTCTTTTGTCGCAATAATAAAATCTAAGTCCTTAACCGTCTCTCTCATTCTGCGTAAGCTTCCTGCGCGTGAAAAACGTTCAACCCCATGCATTGCGTTAAGAATTTGTTCAATTTGCTAGGGCAATTGGTAAGACGACAGGAAATGCTAAACGATCTGGACGCGTACTCGCTTCTTCAATCGCAACTAAGATTTTCTCTTCCGTCTTTTTTCCAAATCCAGCGAGCTTCTGGACTTTTCCTTCTTCACATGCTTGCTTCAACGTATTCATATCAACGACACTCAAGCTCTTGATACAATTTCCCAACCTTTTTCCCACCAAGTCCTGGTAGTTTGAGTAATGGTAATAGACCCTCTGGAAGACTGCTCGCTAACTCTTTGTATAACGTCGATTCTCCGTCCTGTTTCATTTCTAAAATCACTTCTGCGGTGCCTTTTCCAACTCCATTTAATGAAACAGGATCATCAATTTCATCCAATGTCCGTTGGTCTGTTTCGAGTGCTTGGGCTGCTTTTCGATAAGCAGATATTTTAAAAGGGTTGTCTCCTTTTATTTCAAGGTAAATCGCAATTGTCTCTAGTGTACGAATGACATCCTTCTTATTCATGGTCATCTTCTCCTTCTTCTTACTCCTATCATACCGATTGCACGTATTGAAAATCAACGGCTACACCCTGTATCTCGCTAACAAAACAAAAAGTCTGCCCAAAAGGCTCAAAAGCCTGCAGCGCAAAAGAAATCATTCATGCGACATGCTGCTTTATCTAAGTTTGGGTCAGACTTTTGTTTATAATGGGTTCTCCACCCACAATGATTTAATCCATTCAGATAAAAATGGAGTGTGGTTCATCATCATTTGAACAACAATGGAACGCTGCATGACGTCCTGAACAACCTCAATGGGTAAAAGCGCAGCTACAAACATGAGTACAAGCAAAATTAAGTATGTCTCAACAAAGCAAAGCACTCCACCAAGTAATTGATTAAACGATCTTAAAATCGGCAAATGGGCAAGGAAATCAAGCATCGATCCTACTATATGAAGAACGATTTTTGTTGCAAAGAAAAGAATCGCAAAGGCAATCCCTGAATAGTAGACACTCTCCGCATCAAATGTACTAATAATCATCCCTACTGTACTATCTTGTGAAAATTGTGGATACGGAATCCATAGGCGAATAAATGTTGCCAACTCTCGAAAGTACGTATAGGCAACGAAAATCGCTGCCACGAAACTAACGAGATGAATAATTTGCAGAATAAATCCTCTTCTACGACCAATGAAGAAGCTGCAAAATAAAATAAATAGTATTAAAAAGCTAAGCATGCTACTCGTCTCCTGTCGTTCGTTCCCGTTCATCCTCTTCGGCTTGAGCTTCATTCTCCTTTAGTAGCTTCATATAATCATCGACGACATTGACAGCCGTTAATACAGCCAAACGTGTTGTATCTAAATACGGGTTCCGTTTTTTTATTTCTCTCATTTTCTGGTCAACAATTTGAGCCACTTCTTTTACATGTGTCGGAGGCTCCTGACCGACAACCGTATATTGTTGACCATATATTGTAACAGTTGTCCGTTGCTTTTCATTTTGTTTTGCCACTGAAAAGCCTCCTATCTGCATGATTCAAACTCATCGAAGTCATAATCCAATAAAATCCTACGTTCTATCATAACATGAAGGTATCTTTATGGAAATACAGTGATTATGAGAAAAAAAGAGAAAGCAGTCACAATAATGTGACTGCCCTCTAAAAATAGACCAATTTGTCAGAGAATTCACCTATTTATCGGTATTATCCTCGCAAGCTTGCTCCAGCTTGTTCTTCTAGCTGTTGTAACACATGATTATGCGCTTTTGTCACTTCCTCATCCGTTAATGTCTGTTCTGGATCAAGATAAGTGAGCGAGAAAGCAAGTGATTTCTTCCCTTCTTCCATATGCTCCCCTTGATACAAATCAAAGAGATGAATATTTTTCAACAATTTTCCGCCAGCTTGTCGAATGACTGCTTCAAGTTCACCAGCTGAACGGGTTGCGTCAACTACAAGAGCGATATCACGTACCATTGCTGGGAATCTTGGTAATGTCTGATACACGACAGCATCTGATTCATAGTTCAGAATCGTTTCTAGATCGAGTTGATACACATATGTTTCACGCAAGTCCTTCTCTTTTTGCGTCTTTGGATGAACTTGACCGACAAAGCCGATTTCCTTATCGTCAAGCTTTACAATAGCTGTACGACCAGGATGCATATCTGGCTTCTTCGTCTGTTCAAATGTCACTTTTTCCTCCAAACCTAATTCAGCAAATAGACTTTCAAGGATGCCTTTTGCAACAAAGAAATCAACCGCTTTTTTCTCACCTTGCCATGCATGCTCATGCCATAGTCCTGTTAGAGCACCAGCAACCATTTCTTTCTCTGTTGGTTGCGTCGTTAGCTCCTTTTCTTCACTTAAGAAAATCGAACCAATCTCATAAATATGAATGGCTTGATTTTTACGATTTAAATTATAGCTGATCACATCAAATAAATGAGGAATGAGACTTGTACGCATCGTACTACGGTCTTCACTCATTGGCATCGGCAAAGCGAACAGCAGTCTCTTGTGTTGACTCATCTGCAAAGCCTTTCGCTTTTTCAGGACTTGTTAACGAATAGGTCACGACTTGAGATAAACCTGCACGCTCAAGCACACGACGAACATGACGGCGTTTTTGTTGATACTCCGTTAATCCACCTTGTGTCGTTGCACCTAACGGAAGAGTTGTTGGAATGTGGTCATAACCGTAAAGACGTGCCACTTCTTCCATAAGATCTTCTTCAATTTGAATATCTAGGCGACGAGAAGGGATTGTGACCATTAAGATCTTTCCATCTTCTTCATATAAAAAGCCTAATCGTGTCATAAAGCCTTTTACTTCGTCCATTGAAATGTTCATACCGAGACGATTGTTCACACGTTCTAAATCAAAACGAATCGTGGCAAGCTCTTGATTGTGCGTATCTTTTTCGACTATACCAGAAACGATTGTTCCACAAGCAAGCTCAGCAATGAGGCTTGCTGCTCGTTTGCTTGCTTCACGCACACGACTTGGGTCAATCCCTTTTTCATAACGTGCACTCGCATCACTTCGAAGTCCTAAGTCACGTGATGCTTTGCGAATGGTGACAGGATGGAAGTAAGCCGCTTCGAGAAGAATCGTTGTCGTATCAGCTTGTACTTCTGAAGTTGCTCCACCCATCACACCAGCAATCGCTACTGGTTCTTTTCCGTTTGTAATGACAAGATGATCACTTGTTAATATGCGCTCTTGATCATCAAGTGTCACGATTTTCTCTTGATCATTCGCACGACGAACAACCACTTCCTTTGAGCCGAAACGATCATAGTCAAACGCATGAAGCGGTTGACCGTACTCAAGCAGCACATAGTTTGTTACATCCACGACATTGCTAATTGGGCGAATACCGGCAGCCATTAGACGAGTTTGCAGCCAGAGCGGTGATGGACCTACCTTTACATCTTTAATAATCGTTGCCCCATAATATGGATTATCTTCATCCGCTTCAATGGCAACGCTAATATAGTCAGTCGCTTGTTCATCACTTGTTGTAAGCTCTATCGTTGGTAGCGTGACGTCACGATCATAAAGAGCTCCGACTTCATAAGCAACCCCAAGCATATTTAAACAATCCGAACGATTAGGAGTTAAATCTAGCTCTAACACTTCATCATCAAGATTTAAGGCAGCTAGTGCATCGCTACCAATCTCCACATTTCCTTGGAAGTTATAAATCCCCTCAGCAAAATCCTTTTGCACAAGTTTGCTATCTACACCAAGCTCTTGCAATGAACAGATCATCCCTTGTGAAACTTCTCCACGCAGCTTCGCCTTCTTGATTTTGAAATTACCTGGAAGTACTGCGCCAACTTTCGCAACTGCTACATATTGCCCTTGTGCGACATTTGGTGCACCGCAAACAATTTGCACAAGCTCTTCTTCACCAATATCAACTTGACACACATTCAGTTTATCAGCATTTGGATGTTGCTTACATTCTTGCACATAACCAACGACAACGCCTGAAACCCCTTGATTAAGCTTATGAACAAAATCAATTTCAATTCCACCACGTGTCATTTTTTCCGCGATATCTCGTGGAGAAAGATCCTCTACTTTGACATAATCTTGTAACCATTTATAAGAAACGAACATTTTATTCTCCTCCTTTACACCCGATTAAATTGTGCAAGAAAACGCACATCATTTGTATAGAAATGACGAATATCATCAATATCGTACTTTAGCATCGCTAGTCGCTCGACACCCATTCCGAAGGCAAAACCACTATATTTGCTTGAGTCAAAGCCACTCATTTCAAGAACACGCGGGTGAACCATTCCAGCACCAAGTACTTCAATCCAGCCTGATTGTTTACAAATGCGACAGCCTTTCCCGCCACACATCCCACAGGAAACGTCTACTTCTACAGATGGCTCAGTGAATGGGAAGAAGCTTGGACGCAAACGAATTTGACGATCAGGGCCGAAGAATGACTTAGCAAAAGCTTCAAGCACCCCTTTTAAATCGCTCATACGGACATTTTCATCGACAAACAAGCCTTCAATTTGCATGAATTGATGGGAATGTGTTGCATCATCATCATCGCGACGAAATACTTTTCCTGGACAGATAATCTTAACCGGTCCTTTACCCTCATGTTTTTCCATCGTTCTAGCTTGCACAGGTGACGTATGTGTACGAAGTAACATTTCTTCTGTGAAGTAAAAGGAATCCTGCATATCACGAGCTGGATGATCCTTTGGTAAATTTAATGCCTCAAAATTATAATAATCCGTCTCTACTTCCGGTCCTTCTGCAACGGAAAAACCGAGTCCGATGAACGCATCTTCGACTTCTTCGATAACCGCTGTTAATGGATGAGTCGAACCAGTTTGAACTGGTCGTCCTGGTAATGTGACATCAATGCTTTCACTTGCAAGCTGTTCTTCAATTGCCGCTTGCTCAAGAACCGATTCTTTCGTTTCAACTTGTTCTTTAATCGCATCACGAACATCATTCGCCATTTGACCAATGATCGGTCTCTCCTCAGCTGAGAGCTTCCCCATTCCCCGTAGAACTTCTGTAATTGGTCCTTTTTTCCCTAAATAAGCGACCCTTACTTCTTGCAACGCCTTTACATCTTCTGCAGATGCAATTTTCGCTAACGCTTCATCACGTAAGGCTTCTAATTTTTCACGCATTCTTATTTCCTCCTCGACCTTTTTTCATTTAAAAACTCGGCTTTTCGTCAAGCTTTAATGATGAAAGCCTTAGTTGCAGGTGTACTTAGGACTTCGAATTTTTCACTACGCCTGTGTTAAAAAATTGATATTTTCCCTTGCATGCAAAAAAGAGCCTCGCCTCCATAAAAGGGACGATGGCTCGTGGTACCACCCTTCATTCATAACGATAAATAATCAATCGCTACACACTTCATTGTCATAACGGCTCAACGCCGGAAACACCTTCACAAATAAACTTGTGGTCCGATGTCAGCTCCAGAGTGAATTCAGCGATTCCTGCCATAGAAATGCTTTCAGTCAAAGGCATTTCCTCCCTATATGGTGGAGTAAGGCTTACTACTCTCTTTCTTTGCTTTTCCAATATGAATTTGCTTCTATATTATAGTGAATCCTGACAGTCGTTGCAACTGTCATTTGTATTTACCCTCGTAAATAATAAAGAAGAATACCAGTAGCTACTGCAACATTAAGAGACTCTGCTTGACCGAAAATCGGAATATAAATATTTTGATCAGCCACTGTGAGTAAATCCTCTGACACTCCTTCGCCTTCATTTCCCATAATAAGAGCAAATTGCGTTTGCGGTTCAATAGCCGAATAAGAGCTTGCTCCTTCAAGAGCTGTTCCGAAGACAGGAATCGATTCCTTCTTGAAGCGCTCAATCCATGTTAACAAATCCCCTTTTATAACAGGTAAATGAAAAATCGATCCTTGCGAGGCACGAATCACCTTACTATTAAAGACATCAACGCAGCCTTCTCCCATGACAACACCAGTCATACCTGCACTGTCTGCGGTTCGAATCATCGTTCCAACATTACCTGGGTCTTGCACTCGATCAATTAATAAGTATTGTCCTTCTAATACGTCTACACTTGGTGGACTCGGCAATTCACATACTGCCGCAATTCCTTGTGGAGTCTCTGTCTCGGAAAGCTCCTTCATCACTTGATCGCTAACAAGAATGACATCTCTTTCTGATAGCGACCACGTTGTCGGAAGAACCGTTTCTTCTGTCATCAACACTGCTTCAACTGTAATCGGTGCCTTTAACGCTTC
The DNA here is from genome assembly GCA_963838465.1 of uncultured Bacillaceae bacterium. GTDB lineage: Bacteria > Bacillota > Bacilli > Bacillales > Bacillaceae_D > Halalkalibacter. Next base: position 306,308 of record CAWIQZ010000003.1, on the reverse strand, counting down.
TTCGACAAGATGATAACCCTCTACAAGAAATCTCCCTGCTTTTTCACGACCTTTTCTCGTATGCAGCTTTTTCCATGCCTTCACTTGTTCATTTTTAATTGAATCAATCCGTTTCATCCTGAACTCCTTTACCCATCTTCCTTCTTTCACTCATCATACCTATTTTCAACGACATAATCTAGCCTCAACTAAGACATACTACATCATAGTACCAATTTTGACCTTTAAAAAGGAGTGAATTGAAATGGGATTTAACTTACGTGGTGCCATCATGGCGAATATAAAAGGGAGTTCAGAAGATGATGTGGAAGCAACGATTACCGATGCGATTCAGCGCGGCGAAGAGAAAATGCTTCCTGGTTTAGGGGTTCTTTTCGAAGTCTACTGGCAAAACGCTACTGAACAACAAAAGGATCAGCTTTGCCAGCAAATTAGTCAAGGACTGCAGTAATCAAAAATAGGGTAAAAAGAGGCTGGGACATAACTAACGTGTTTTATTGAAAATGCGAACAATGCACAACCTTAGCGCAGGAAATATACGTAGACTCCTGCAGGATCAAAGGCAAGGGTGAGACCCCACAGTGCATATGCTCGAGGAGGCTTACCAGCCGCCCGCGGAAAGCGAAGTATATTCCCGAAGCGAATGCTATGCATCAACTATCATTACGTTCGGATTTCTCATTAATAAAAACTCTCTTGTCCCAGCCTCTTTCATGTTTAGCTATACGTAATCTTTTCAACTGTCTCACTGTCTAATTTCTTGATCACTTCCACAATTAGCTTGACTGTGTTTTCATAGTCATCACGATGAAGGATCGCTGCATGTGTATGGATATAGCGAGTAGGAACAGTGATAGAGAGTGCAGGAACCCCATTGGCTGTTAAATGAATCGCACCTGAATCTGTTCCGCCTCCTGCCATCGAATCAAACTGATATGGAATCTTGTGTCTCATCCGCTGTATCTGTCACGAAGTCACGCAAGCCTTTATGTGAGATCATTGAAGCATCATAAAGGACAATTTGCGGGCCATCTCCCATTTTAGCGAGTGCTTCCTTATCCGTTACTCCTGGGGTATCACCAGCAATCCCAACATCCACACCAAAGCCGATATCTGGTTGAATCAAGTGAGCAGATGTCCGTGCTCCACGTAAGCCAACCTCTTCTTGAATCGTTCCAACACCGTAAACAGTATTCGGATGATCGACTCCTTGTAGCTCGCGCAATACATCAATTGCGATCGCACAACCAATTCGATTATCCCACGCTTTTGCCATTAGGTATTTTTCATTTTTCATAACCGTGAATTCACAAACTGGTACAACAGAATCACCAGGACGCACGCCAAATTCAATCGCTTCTTCCTTACTTGCTGCGCCAATATCAATAAACATATCCTTTTTATCAACTGGCTTTTTTCGTGCCTCTGGCTGATAGAATATGCGGTGGCTTTGAACCAATCACACCTAGAATATTGCCCTTGTTCGTCATAATCGTCACACGTTGAGCAAGCATAACCTGCTCCCACCAGCCGCCGACTGTTTGGAAACGCAAGAACCCTTTATCATCAATGCTTGTCACCATGAAACCTATTTCATCTAGATGACCAGCAACCATCACTTTCGGTCCATCTGCTTTACCTGTTTTCTTCGCGACTAAGACTCCCAAGCTTATCGGTTGTCACTTCATCTGCAAATGGTGTGATGTACTTTCGTCATCACTTCCCGTACCTCACGCTCATTACCCGGAATACCATTTGCGTCCGTTAAATCCTTTAACATTTGTAATCGTTCATCTAGCTTTGTCATTATGTATAACCTCCTCAACGTATCTTACTTCTCAATTAAGTATACAGACATTTATTTCGGCACTCAAACTAAATGAATCATTTGTATACGTTTAGTATCCTTCATCCTGACGTTGATGATTGACTTTATTTTTCGCCAAATACGCTTCTTCTATTTCTTTGTGAGAAAAACCTAAGCTGTTGACCAAGACCGAGAAATGAATCGACTAATGCCTGATAATTCTCTTCCGTTCGCTCTTGATTTAACTCATGAGTTTGCCTCATGACCTCAAGAAATTGTTCGGTAACCGTTTCTGCGTATGAATAGGCTTCTTGAACGATACCATTTGTATAATTAAGAGCCAGACCTATTGTGAGCACAAAGTGAAGGCCATCTACATACTCCTCTAAAATGACATTGCGCTCTGAAGAAGACTTACGACTCCAATATTTAAAGCAGCGTGTTTCATTTGCCAAGCTCACTTAACTCCACTAAAAATGCAAGTTGCTTTTCATTAAAAAGGTCTTCTCCCTCTAGTTGATGCTCTTGAACAATTCGATCGTTTAATTGTTTTTGAATCTGAAATAACTTCTTTATCTCCATATTGTGCCTCCTTGTTATCTTGATTATAACAATTTTTTATTGTAAACGTGCAACCAAACCGAAACTTAGCCGTATTACTTAGTAACAGCTTTACTTCTTTTGTAGTAATGTGTCAAACTCTAGATAGACTGATAAACGGATATAGTAAGGAAAACCCTCATAAGGAGGAATAATCATATGGTCATTCTTTTTCGGTTATTACTGCTCGTCGCTCTTGTCATTCTTGTGTACTCTGCTTTTAAATATTTATTTCATCCACGTCGTAAGCTCGAACAAGCTCATGATCGCAAGCAATTTTTCTTTTATGATGATGAAAAAGATGTACGCAAGAATTTCTTGATCACGTATAAAGGAGTTATGTTTGAAGGAGAGAAATATTTAGGAACGACTGAGCAATCGTTTGAAATTGTCTCTGTCTATGTTTGGGCTAGACAAACCGATCGATTAACAGGATTTAACAAAGAAGATTTTCAGTTTATTGCTGATGATATTCGCCTGCGTTATCCGAATGCAAAAATTGAATGGAAAAGTCCGATTAAAGAGCTCCTTCGTCGAGAAGAGTCATAATATAAGAAAACCGTCGCTTCTAACTACGAGAACGACGGTTTTCTTATGGATTTTTCGGTTGAAAGAAATCATTCCAGCGAATATTTGTTCTTTTTTTACGAAAAAAGAGAAACAAAAAGGTTAAGAAAATAGCGAAAATCACTGTACCTGTAAGCGGAAGCTCATGAATCATATCACCAAATGTTGTATAGACAATGGCTGGTGGGATACTCACGAGAAATGATTTCATGAGTATAGCTCTTTAAATTCTTTGTGGTTTCTATTAAATACAAGGATATGAGGTGAAAGTGAACAAATGGAATGATACGCATGATCATCATTTGCGGGAGAGTTAAATGATGTTGTTCCTTTAAGAAATCGCTGTTTTAAGCTCGTTAATCTCTTTCTCATACTCGGAAAAAGATGAACCAATGCGTAAAAGACGAGACTAACAGCAGTGAGACCAATCATCGAGTAAAGAGAACCATAGACCGTTCCAAATAAATAGCCTCCTACAAGACAAACAAGTAAGACAGGAATAAAAAGCACTTGTCTAAAAACATGAAGCAAAATGAAGAACAGCGGAGCTAACCAACCACTTTGTTCAATAAATTGCAATGAGCGCTCTAGATGCTCTTCCATTTGATGGCCTCCTTTTTATACAATATGCTTAATTAAACAGGATGATGAAGGCTAGTATCACTATTTGAACCAAAAAGATAATTGGAACCCCTATGGTAAAGCTAGTATGCTTCGTTTTATGACGAAACTGTCTCATTCCACTATAAATACCGATAGCACCACCCAAGAAAGCCAATGTAAAAAGCGTTCTTTCACTTATTCTTCTTTCTCGCTTTCTTGCTCGCTGCTTATCTGTTCCCATCATAACAAAATCCGATCATATTAACAATCAGAAAATAAAGAAACCATTCCATAACAAGCCACCTCGAGTAACATATTAAATGTAAAAAGAAGCGCGACAATATGCCGCGCTTCTTGGCTTATATATTATGCATTAAGGCTTGCTTTTGCTTTTTCAGCAAGCTGTGCAAATGACTTTTCATCAGTGATAGCAAGTTCAGCAAGCATTTTACGGTTTACATTGATCTCAGCAAGCTTTAAACCATGCATGAAACGGCTGTAAGAAAGACCATTCATACGTGCAGCTGCATTGATACGTGTAATCCAAAGCTTACGGAAGTCACGCTTCTTGTTGCGACGATCACGGTAAGCATAAAGTAATGACTTCATTACCTGACCTTGTGCTGATTTAAATAACGTATGTTTAGAACCGTAATAACCTTTTGCTAACTTTAATACCTTCTTACGACGACGACGAGCGACATAACCGCCTTTTACTCTTGGCATCGAAGTTCCCTCCTTTTTCTATCCGAAGAAATCAATTATTTTTTGTACGTTAACATTGAACGAATACGTTTGAAGTCACCAGAGTGAACAATAGCAGATTTACGTAGCTTACGCTTTTGCTTTTGTGACTTGTTACCGAATAAGTGACTAGTAAATGCGTGTGAACGCTTAAGCTTTCCAGATCCTGTTTTCTTAAAACGCTTTGCAGCGCCACGGTGAGTTTTCATTTTTGGCATAACTCAGGTCCTCCTTTAATCTTGTTCAGGCTAATTGATGTTACTTTTCAGCTTTTGGTGCTAAGATAAGGAACATACTACGCCCTTCCATCTTAGGCATTGATTCAATTACTGCAACATCTTCACATTCTTTTGCAAGACGCTCTAATACTTTTCGTCCAATTTGAGAATGAGTAATAGCACGTCCACGGAAACGGATCGCAGCTTTTACTTTATCTCCTTTTTCAAGGAACTTGCGAGCATTACGAAGCTTCGTATTAAAATCATTATCTTCAATTGTCGGGCTCAAACGAACCTCTTTCACATTGATAATCTTTTGATTTTTACGTGCTTCTTTGTCTTTCTTTTGTTGCTCATAACGGAATTTTCCGTAGTCCATGATACGACACACAGGTGGTTTCGCCGTTGGGGCAACACAAACTAAGTCAAGGTTAACATTTTGCGCCATTTCAAGCGCTTCTTGTTTTGACTTAACGCCAATTTGATCGCCATTTGCTCCAATAAGACGTACTTCACGTGCACGAATCCCTTCATTGACCAACATGTCTTTACTAATAATGAGCCACCTCCAAAGGATTTTAACGGATCAAAGCAATGTATCCCGTTCTAGTGGGTGATAAGAACCCGATTTGTTCAACTAATCATAAGTAGAGAATAACATCAATCCTACTAATGCAAGTTTCACTATATAGCATGGCTACTGTTCAAGTAGACAGATCACCGATGCACCTCATTCAAGTACAAAAAAAGTGTAGGCGCACTACGCCCACACTTCGTTCATTCGTTTAAATGAATCTCATCATACCTGGCAACTGCAAAGTGCGTCAATCAGGTGAGAAGCGGGCGCTTCTGCTTGCTTTGTGTCCAATGTTAAATTGTTTACTCAATAACTATACCATAACCAATGAGAGGTGTCAATTTGTTTTAGTTACTGACTTAATCATTCTACCGTCTCTTTAGCAATAATGCAATGACCAATTTCGACAGAGTGTATGATTTACTTTTTCGCCTCTGTTTTCATCTGCTCGATAAATTGCTCAAGAGAGACAGATTGTGAATCTTGTTCTCCATATTTACGAATATTGACAGCATTCGCTTCAACTTCTTTATCCCCTAAAACGAGCATATAAGGAATTTTTTGCATTTGTGCTTCACGGATTTTATAGCCTAATTTTTCATCACGCTCGTCAATCTCATACTCGAACACCAACCTGCTTGTAAGCTTTCTTGAACCTGCTTCGCATACTCAAGGTGCACATCATGTCGAAACTGGAATAATTTGCGCTTGAATTGGTGCAAGCCATGTTGGAAATGCCCCTTTGTACTCTTCAAGTAAAAAGGCAACAAAACGTTCCATTGTTGAAACAACACCACGGTGAACAACAACTGGACGATGCTGCTGTCCATCTTCACCAACATATGTTAAATCAAAGCGTTCTGGCAATAAGAAGTCAAGTTGTACAGTCGAAAGTGTTTCATCTTTCCCAAGTGCTGTACGCACTTGTACGTCAAGCTTCGGACCATAGAATGCCGCTTCCCCTTCTGCTTCATAGTACTCAACATCACTAAGCTCATTCATTGCATCCTTCAGCATGCTTTGTGCCTTTTCCCACATCGCATCATCATCGAAATACTTTTCTTTATCTTCTGGATCACGATAAGATAAACGGAATTTGTAATTCTCTAAACCAAAATCCTTGTAAACTTCACGAATTAAATGAACAACGCGAATAAATTCGTCTTTAATTTGATCAGGGCGACAGAAAATATGAGCATCATTTAAGCGTCATCCCACGTACACGTTGCAGACCTGAAACAGCACCAGACATTTCATAACGGTGCATCATACCTAGTTCAGCAATTCGAATCGGCAGTTGACGATAGCTTCGCATGTCTTGCTTATACACCATCATATGATGCGGACAGTTCATCGGACGAAGAACAAACTCTTCATTGTCACGCTCCATGACAGGGAACATATCATCTTGATAATGATCCCAGTGACCTGAAGTTTTGTAAAGCTCTGAGCTTCCTAAGATCGGTGTATAGACATGCTGATAGCCAAGACGCTCTTCTTTATCAACGATGTAGCGCTCAATAATACGACGAACCGTTGCTCCTTTTGGCAACCAAAGCGGGAGGCCTTGACCAACCTTTTGTGAAAGGGCAAAGATGCCGAGCTCTTTTCCTAATTTACGGTGATCACGCTCTTTTGCTTCCTCAAGTAAACGCAAATGCTCATCTAAGTCCGCTTTCTTGAAGAATGCTGTTCCGTAAATACGTTGAAGCATTTTGTTCTTGCTGTCGCCACGCCAATACGCACCAGCTAAGCTTAGCAACTTAAATTCTTTCACTTTATTTGTTGAAGGAATATGAACACCACGACATAAGTCGAAGAATTCACCTTGCTCATAAATCGTCAGCATTTCTCCTTCTGGAATTGCACTAATTAATTCAAGCTTATACTCATCACCAATTTCCTTGTAACAGCGAATCGCTTCCTCACGTGTTACTTCTACACGTTTCACTTCCAGGTTTTCAGAAATGATTTTTTTCATTTCCTTTTCAATTTTTGGTAAATCTTCTGGTGTTAGCGAATCTTCAGAATCAATATCATAATAAAATCCACCTTCAATGACAGGACCGACACCAAGCTTCACATTTTTGTATAGACGTTTAATCGCTTGAGCCATAATATGAGCTGTACTGTGGCGCATAATTTCTAATGCTTCATCGGAATCTTGTGTCACAATTGCGATCGCTCCATCCTCATTAATCGGCGTACGTAAATCAACTAATGTATCATTAAGCTTTCCTGCAAGTGCCTTTTTCTTTAATCCTGGACTAATCGATGCAGCAATGTCTTCTGTTGTCGTTCCCTTAGGAAACTCCTTCACTGCACCATCGGGAAACGTAATCTTTACTGTCATGCTTGTCCACTCCTTTTATATTAAATAAAAATAAAAAAACACCCATCCCTCCATAATAAAGGGACGAGTGTAGTTCGTGGTTCCACCCTTGTTCAAGACAACTCAAGATGAGCGATCTCCTCAAGATACAATATAACGGCTGCATACCGGCATCAGATAGTCCACAATGTGTGTTTCCCTAACGCAGTTCAGAGGTGGTAAGTCCGCGATCCGTGTTAAGAAGCTCTCAGCAAATGCTTCCCTCTCTGAAAACCGAATTTCCGCGCCTCATGTCCTCATCAAGACTCTAAATGTTTGACTGTTGATATGTAGTATTATAGGGAGCACGGATAAGAAATGCAAGTGGCAAAGAGAAGTTACTTCGATTCTTTTTCATAAGCCTTTAAAGGATTAAGCTTCATCCGTTCTTGAAAAATGGCTTGTATCGAAAGAATGACGCCATGATCTGGATGATCCGAGAACACATGAACAACACGAGGAGCCATGCTGACAAGCGGACTAATGACCATATCTTCAATATCGACCTCGTGCTCAAAGATAAGCTCATCTTTAAATGAAAGAGAATTTCTTCTCTCGTCATTCGTCGAAAATGTTCGTCATAAAAGCTGAATGTATCGTCATGCACAACATGAACAAGCTCAAGCTTTACAGGCTTATATTTAAGGTATTGTCGAAAATTTTCGATCATATTTTGGTATTCTTGCTCAAGCATATATTCATCAATCGCAATCTCAACACAATCGATCAGCATTTCACCGTAATCCCGCAAACGAAAAGTGAGAAACGGTTCATAATAAAAGGTCGTCTCTTCCTCCAAATGGTTTGCAAAGGCATCATAAATAAAGGCTCTTCGATTAAAAAAGTCGCTCAGCGATGGCAAATCATTCCGATCACCTTCTAAAATAGCACGAGCAATTGTCAAGATTTGCTGCTGTTCTTCTTCGTCTGTAAAATAAAACATCGATTCAATGATATCAAGTAACCAATCATCTTCTTTCGTACTTATCACATAATCCGTTAACACAGAAGCGAGTAATGGATGAAACGAATCATAGAAATTCACGTGACTATGCTCATAGTTGAGAAGAATCGTATCGTCTCCTTCTACTTTTACGGCTCCACCTAAGCCATATGTAGCATACTTCTGGATATACGCCCTTAGCTGACTAAACAGCTGTTTGCAATCGTGGACTTGTTCAAAATGGATTGCTATCAACGCATACTCCCCCTTACAGTCTAACGAACACCTTCTCCGCTTACATTTCATGCCGTCTGTATTCAGACAGGCTCTACTTTCATCCTATGTCACGATTAGAAAAACATGAATAAAAAAAGGGCTAACCCCGATTCACACCACAATGAGCTTTAGCAACATATTGTCACAACTCAATGTTATGTAAATTCACTGGGGCTAGACCCTGATCTCAACAAAACCTAATTTTGCATGATAAAATCTTTTTCTACAACTTCCTCACCTTCAAACGTACGAATAATCTCATATTTCGTGTTACGTTGTGCCGGTATTTTACCAGCTTCTCGAATGAGACGAAGGATTTCATTCGTATTGACTTTATGTGTCGTTCCAGCTGACGAAACAACATTCTCTTCCATCATCGTACTTCCAAAATCATTACAACCATACTCAAGGGAAAGCTTTCCAACCTCTGGTCCCATCGTTACCCACGATGATTGGAAATTAGGAATATTATCAAGAAACAAGCGGGAAATCGCAACATTTTTCAAGTAATCACGAGGTCCGAGCTTTTTCGTTTTATACATACCGGTATTTTCTGGTTGTAACAGCCATGAAATATAAGCAGTGAAGCATCCTGTCTTATCTTGCGCATCACGCACACGTTGAAGATGCAGCGCACGCTCTTCAAACGATTCACCAAATCCGATAACCATTGTCGCCGTACCATGCATGCCGACTTTTTTCGTCGCTTCCATCGCTTCAATCCACTGTTCCCATGTGACCTTCAGACGACTAACACGAAGTCTCGTTTCTTCGGTGAGAATTTCCGCTCCGCCACCAGGCATACTATCAAGCCCAGCTTCCTTTAGCTCTCGTAGTACTTCTTCGACTGAAAGACCTGACACTTCGGCGATTTTCCAAATCTCAGCTGGAGAAAAAGAATGCATCCAAATATTGTAGCGTTTTTTAATTTCACGTAAGAGGTCGGTATAGTAAGAAAGAGGCAGGTCTGGATTCGTTCCACCTTGCATTAAAATTTCCGTACCGCCAACTGCAATCGTTTCTTCTATCTTTTTAAAAATTTCTTCGTTGCTTAATACATAGCCCTCTTTGCTACCAGGTGCACGGTAAAAGGCACAAAAGCGGCAGTACGTATCGCAAAAATTTGTATAGTTTACATTACGACCGATAATAAACGTCGTAATTGGTTCTGGGTGCCATTTTTTCATAACCTTATTAGCAGCCTCACCCATTTTTTCAACTTCATCACTCTCATAAAGAGCAATTGCGTCTGTCATGGATAGGCGCTCACCGCTTAACGCTCGCTCTAAAATCGCATCTATGCTCATCGATTGTAACCCCCGTAATCTATCAAAATAGGATACTTTTATCCTAACACACATACGCATTTGCGAAAAGAAAAGACATTCTCAATGGAAAATGATCTATTAATAGCAATGCTTTCATTTATGTCCAAGACTCCAAGGTGAACGCCTTAGTCAGTTTTTCAACGTTTAGAAAAGGTGATCGTTGTGTTGAGACGTAAAACTATTTGATCCGTCGATTCTCACCTTCTACTGCAACAAATGTTGTGAAATGCTTAATACGCTCCATAATCCGTTTTGCTTTTAACTCCTCGATTCCTCCTCGTTCTGAATAGGCTAAATGCTCTTCCAATTCATCATAATCATAGTTTGACGTGAAGAAAGTGGGTAATTTTTCAAGCATTCGATATTGGAGGATTGCTCCAAGTACATCATCTCGAATCCATCCCGATATCGTTTCAGCACCAATATCGTCAAGAATCAGAACCTTTGCTTGCTTGACCATATCAAGCTTTTGTTGAAATGTTCCATCACCAATCGCTTGCTTCATCTCACGAAAGAAATCTGGTGTATAGACAATCAAAGATTCGATTTTCCGATTTCTCAATTCATTCATGATCGCCCCCATCATATGTGTCTTTCCTACGCCAAATTTACCGTAAAAATAAAGACCTTGTCCGTCCTCTCCAGGATCTGCACTCATGGCAAAAGCAAGAGCTTTCCGACTCGCCTCCTCTCTCCCCTTTGAGCGGTCAAGAGATTCAAATTTAGCATCTAAAATATCCTTTGGAACATAGAGTGATTTCATGAGCTGACGTTGCTGTTTTTGTTGCTCCGCCTCCTCCATTAACGAACAGGCATGGTAATGTAAATCGAGCGTTCCTCTTGAGATAACAACTTCTGGTTGGTATCCTTTCATCATGTTTGGACAAGCAGAGAGACCAGGACAATTTAAACAGTGATGACGTTCCTTTTGAAATTCATATAACTTCACTAATCCCTGCTCAATCATTTCGTCTGTCACATCTGCGTGTTTTTGTAAAAATGTTTGAACAAGCGGATCAGAAAGAAGCTCTTGCTTTGCCTTATCCAATTGCTGCTGGAGATTGCTATTTTTTGCCCACTCTTTCATCGATGATTGAATTGGTTCCAATTACCTCTCTCCTTTCTCTTCCTTGCTTCTTCTGAGTTCTTCTAACATCTGCTCAAAGCTTTTCTCATCGGAAGAGGGGTTATGTTGAGTTACTTGAGTTACATGTTCTGTGACATCATCCATTGCTTGCTGCTCTTTTTGCTTTTCAGCTACTAACCATTTTGGTAGTTTATCACGCCGTGGCTGCTTTTGACGATTTGAAGATGCTTTCCAGTTATTACTTGTTTTCGTTTTCGGATTCGTTGCTTTCTTTTGTTCTAACAGGACTAGCTGCATCGCTTCTTGAACCGTTTGTACTTTCTTTCTCGCCCAATGTCCAGCAATCTTATCGATGAGTGACTTTGATAATTTCATATCTTGACTCCATAAGACAAAATCAAGCAACACATTCACGACACCTGGAAGCAATTGATGATCAATAATCAGTGACTCGACAATTTTCAAATCTGCATCAGGTACTCTTGACCCGTCTGAACGAATTTCTAACAAGGAAAGCGGTGCAGTCGTTTCATAAAATTTAACCGCCCGCTCTTCATCATTTGCCGGTTCACGATCACTCATTGTCCGATGTTTTTCAGGCTGCGTTCTGAAATCCTAATGCAGGCGGCTCCTTTCCATGTTCAACCTTATACCATTCTTGTGCTCGTTTTCGTAACTCATTAGGATCAATCTTGTCATCATGAATTAACACTTGTTGGAGAATGCTACTCATTTCAAGTGGCTCCATTCGATAGACAAAAGCAAGTCGACCGATTAACTTCTTCACATCATCTGTTAAAAACCCTTCAGGCACAACTGATTTTGACAAGCTTTTCTCAAGTAATTCAAAATCAAATTGCTGGTTTTCAAATAAAATCTCTTCGTTATGATCTCTCGAAATTAACGCTTTATCACGATTTAACTGCAGCGCCTTCCCTGTCTCTGATTGAAGACTTGATACCATTTCAGAATGATGAAGAGAAGCATAAACCTCATCAAACGCATATGTCAGCTCTACATATTCATCAAGAGGCAAAGCATCAAGCATAAAACGCTCACGCAGATGACGATAATGTGTTTTTCCAAGACGGTTGAACAAATAAACGCTAAGAACATCATTTTCAAAAAACTGTTTTGGTGTCATCGGCGGTTGCAGCTCGTATACATATGTGGAACCATCTTCATCCTTGCGTTTATAAGTTTTCAATAATCCAATCGCTTCGAGCTTCTTCCGTTCTTCATAAATAATTTCTAACGATACTCCAAGCAAAAGCATCAGCTGACGATGTGTTTGCTCGCTACTCCAATACTGGTCTCGTTCAAGCTGAGACATCAATGTTACGTACAAACTGTGTGCTAATGCACCAGTGAGTGGTTGATACAGTAATGTTAATGTCAGTCGATCCATTTCTGATATATATTGGCTTGTTCGTACTGAAAAACGATCTACAGGCAATAATTCCTTCCAATGCCATGTCATTTTGCCCCTCCTTCCTCACTTATTCCCGTGAATGTTTCTTTCTATTTTTCAGCGTAAAAAGAGCTTGCAGCGATAAACGCTTTAAGCTCCTCTTCATTGACTTAGTTCTTATTCATCAATTCGGTCAGTTCTTTAATGAACACATTAATATCTTTAAATTGTCGGTAAACTGATGCAAATCTGACATATGCAACATCATCGATATCTGCAAGCCGCTCCATCACAAGCTCCCCAACATCATGACTATTGACTTCATTCTTCCCTCGTCCACGCAACTCGCGTCTCTACTCCAATAACGATTTTTTCAAGTGTTTCAAGTGGAACTGGTCTTTTTTCACAAGCCCGAATAAGACCTCGAATAATTTTATCTCGATTAAATTCTTGACGTGTTCCATCCTTTTTAACGACGATGAGAGGAACCTCTTCTACCATCTCAAATGTTGTAAAACGATGAGTACATTCTTCACACTCACGTCTACGGCGAATTGAACGCCCTTCATGGCTTGGTCTTGAATCAAGCACTCGTGTTCCATTATGATGACAGGCCGGACAACGCATCAAATCATCTCCACTTTCTAAAATTGTGCACCTTATCGCACAAGCTCGTTCTGATTATCTAATCTCCATGATATAGAAAAAGAAAAGGTCTGACAAGCTAAGTTACATTAATTCTTCTCCTAGACCAGACCCAATATACGTTAACTCTTTATCAATCTTTTCATATAGCGAAAGAATCTCCTTACGACTTTAGCCAAAATCAGATGGTAAAATTGTATCAACTGAGCAGGAGAAATCAATGGCCGTACGAAATGGCTTAACGGTAATAACGGTGCCAACTAGCAGCATTTTCTTACCCTTCGTTTGCTTTGCAACAATTTCTCCGCGCTCACTTTCTGAACGTGTAATGGTCCAATTAGACGTTTTTAATACTTCCTCTACTATTCGAAATGCTTTGTCCTTTGACGTTTTATAATAGCGTGTACGCAGACCATCTATAGCATGCCTTTCAGCCGTTTCTGTACGACTGCTAACTAGTTGTTGTAAATTGTCTTTAATTCCCACCAGTTTCACCTCACCTATCCACTATTCATTACTAATATCATATCATAATGCTCGGATAAACGGACTTAAAAACATTTGAAAAAACTTGGCTTAGCGCGCCAAGTCCCCATCCTTATTCACGAAAGCCTTTATGATTGGCTCTCTGATTAGATAAAAAAAAGAGAGGGATTAAATATCCTCTCTCTTCTATATTTCATTTATAGCGCTTGTACTTTTGATTTTTCAATTTTAACTGGTCCCATACCTCTAGGTACTTCGATCACTTCACTTGTTGTAGCACCTAATGCCTCTGCAATGTAACTAGAAGCAACATTGGGATCAATTCGATCTCCACAAGTATAGACATCAATACTCGCATAACCATGTTCTGGAAAGCTGTGAATCGTCAAATGAGATTCAGAGATAATCACAACCCCACTTACACCATGCGGCGCAAATTTATGAAAGGCAACCTCACGTACTTCTGCTCCTGCTTTTAACGCAGCATCAACAAAAACTTGTTCAATAAAGCTCACATTATTCAACTTCTCCACGTTACATCCCCAAAGTTCTGCAATGACGTGACGACCCATAGTGTCCATAAGTTGAATCCCCCTTCACAAAAAATTTCATGCCTTCTCAAGCATGTAGGAATGCTTCATTACACGGGGGAAAGTTAGTCCAAAGAGGTCCTAACCCTTTCTGCAAAAAAACAATTCCTGATTTGCTGTAATTGAAGTTCACGAAAATCAGTATACTTCGTTTAAAAATTGATTGCAACAGTTCCTATTTATTTTTATTAGGAGACTTTTACCAACAAAGGAAAGGGTGTTTCTCTCATCGTTTCCCGGTAGTTATTCGTCTTATTTATTATCCTGTTACATCCATTTCGAAGTAGCCATTGCAAACAACAATTTCTTTTAGGGTCTCTTTTTCAACTGGACACTATTCGTGTTACTTTCTGTAATCTCAAATAAATCTAAGAAGCAGAATGCACTTTCGTTTTCACGTTCAGTTGGTTTGCTACCAGGTTCATTAAATCGACAACGCGACAAGAATAACCCCATTCATTATCGTACCATGCTAATACCTTCACTTGGCGATTATTAATTACCATCGTCGACAACCCATCAATGACAGAAGACTTTTCCTCTCCATTGAAATCAATTGAAACGAGTGGTTCATTTGTAAAACCGAGAATGCCATTTAATGTCCCCTCAGCTGCTTGTTTCAATACAGTGTTCACTTCTTCTGGCGTGACATCCTTTCCAACCTGAACGACTAAATCAACAAGCGATACATTCGGCGTAGGCACGCGCAGAGCCATTCCATTTAACTTACCTTCAAGTTGCGGTAACACTTTCGCAATCGCTTTAGCTGCTCCAGTAGACGTCGGTATAATCGATTGACCACAAGCGCGCGCACGTCTTAAATCCTTGTGTGGATTATCAATGTTTTTTTGATCATTTGTATAAGAATGGATTGTTGTCATTAACCCACTTTCAATCCCAAACGCTTCATCAAGAACTTTTGCAACAGGAGCTAAGCAGTTTGTCGTACATGAAGCATTTGAAATAATATGGTGCCGCTCATTGCTGTAATCGCCATCATTTACACCCATAACAATCGTAATGTCTTCATCTTTCCCTGGTGCTGTAATCACGACTTTCTTCGCTCCAGCTTCAATATGATAATTAGCTGTTTCCTGTGTTTTAAATTTACCTGTTGCTTCAATGACGATATCAATACCTAGCTCTGACCATGGAAGCTCTCGCGGATCACGTGATTGGTAAAGAAACACTTCTTGCCCATCAACTAATAATGACTTCCCTTTCGCTTCAACCTCTAAGCCATATATCCCATGTATACTGTCATACTTAATTAAATGAGCTAATGTTTCTGCAGGGTAACTGGCATTAATAGCGACAACCTCCACATCTCTGTCCTGCATTGCTTTACGAAATACCATTCGTCCAATACGACCAAATCCATTTATCGCTACTTTTGCCTTCATAAGAACAATTCCTCCTATAAATGAGCTATACTTTATATTCATTATCTTATAATTAGTATATCACATTATAGTTTTAAGTACGATTATTTTCTTTGAAAAATAAAAAAATTTGATTAGATGCATAAATAAAGAACCCTACTTATTATCAGCAGGGTTCATTCAACCATCTTTGCAAGATCGCTTCTAATTGATCTTGGGTTTCTTCCTTCGTTCCTGAATTATCGATCACCACATCTGCCCGTTCACGTTTTTTAGCGAGCGGTATTTGTGAAGCGATTCGCTGTTTCGCATCTTCCTCACCAGCTTGATCACGTTCGATTAACCTCGCCAATTGTGTCTGTTCGTCCACATAAACGAGCAAAACCTTATCAACTAAGTGAAAAAGATTGCTTTCATATAATAACGGAATATCATAGACAATTGTTTTGGCACCATCAGCAAGATAGTGATCCTTTAACTCATTCATTCGTTTTCGTACAGCCGGATGAACAATTTGATTGAGGACATCCCTTTGTGCTGGATCTTGAAAAATAATGGCTCCTAGCTTTTTTCTAGCCAGTGTACCATCCTCATTTAAGACAGATCGACCAAAATGCTCTGTAATCAGCTTGAAGAGTCTCTGTTCCTGGTTCAACAACTTCGCGAGCCACTTCATCAGCATCAATAATTGGAATGGACATTGCTCGAATCATGTTGCTTACCGTTGATTTTCCACTAGCAATACCACCCGTTAATCCGATAAACATCCAACATCCTCCTCTTACAAACTCCACACACCAAGCAAGATCAATAATAATCCTGGGATAAAGGAACATTTCTTCACCCACACTGAATCAGAAAAACGAAATCCACTTTTCATTCCTAGTGTCACAAATAAAGCACTCATCACCGCAACACTAATTGCCATCCCGACCGGTGAAAAACCGATTAAGGCAGCTCCAATTCCAGCTCCAAACGCATCTAATGATAATGCGATTCCGAGTAATATGGCTTCCCTTCCAGTGATCGTTCCTGAATTGTCAATATCTGCGACCATTGGCTTTCGCAAAATTCGAATGACAACGCCGAGCATTTTAATTTCAAAATTAAGAATGACTTCATCTTCTTTTGTCTTCTCCGTATTTTTAGCTGGACGAAACACTTGATACAAAGCCCACGCACCAATAAAAATAAGAATCATTCCACCTAGCGACCCAGCTACACGCGGAGACAAATAACCTTGAATGAGTGTGCCAAAGAGCATCGCGATCAGAATCGAAATAGCTGAGCATCCTGCAATAAAGAGTAATGAACGCAAGGGCAGCTTCATTTTCCTTAATCCATACGTTAATCCCACTCCAAAACTATCCAGGCTGACTGCAAGCGCAAGTGCCAATAAGGAGAAAATCTCAATCATCGTGATAAGCCCCTTCCATTCAAACGATACGTTAGTATATGGCAGAGGCCCATCCAATGTACATTATTTCTGACAGTTATAGCAGAAGTGTGTGCCTCTTCCGCCAACGACTATCCTTGTAATCAAGGTCCCACACGTATGACAAGGCTCTTCTTTGCGCCCGTAAACGTGTAGCTGTTGTTGAAACATGCCCATCTCACCCTGCCCGTTGACATAGGACTTAATTGAGCTTCCGCCGACATCAACAGCCTGTTGTAGCGTTGAAACAATCGATTCGTGTAAACGAGTCAATTCTTCATCAGTTAGGGACGAAGCAGCTCTTTGTGGGTGAATAGCCGATCGAAACAGTGCTTCGTCGACATAAATATTGCCTAGACCGACGACTGTTTTCTGATCTAATAACACAACCTTCACATTACGGGTTGTCTTTTGAAATGCCTGTCGTAGCAAATCGATTGAAAAGTCAGCAGAGAATGGTTCAACTCCTAATTGTGATAGCGGAAGTGCCTGTTCCTCCATTCCTTTTTTATAAATATGAAACGTTCCAAATTTCCTTACATCCTGATAACGCAATTCCGATTTGTCAGTGAAAGTAAATATAACATGCGTATGAGGAGAAAGGTCATCTCCTTCTTGATAAAGACCGTACCTGCCTTCCATCCTTAAATGAGACACCATCGTCACATCATCTAGCACAAAGATTAAAAACTTCCCTCTACGCTTTAGCTCATGAATTGTTTGCCCAATTAACGCATCCTTAAATTGCTCAATGTCATCTGGCTGCTTAATCATATTGGCCCATCTTACTTCAACAGAAGCAATTGTTTTATGAAGAACGAGTGCTTCTAACGTTCTCCTAACTGTTTCAACCTCTGGTAATTCTGGCATCGTTATTTCTCTCCTTACTTCGCATCGTACCAAGTATCTCCAAAGGAGACATCTGCTTTTAATGGTACCGCTAACTCCATCGCTTTTTCCATTACCTCTGGAACGAGTTTGATCATTTGCTCTAGCTCTTCTTTTGGTACTTCAAAAATCAATTCATCATGAACTTGCAACAGCATACGGCTTCTTAATTGCTTGTTTTCTAGCTCAGTGGCCATTTCAACCATCGCTTTTTTAATAATATCAGCAGCTGTTCCTTGTATCGGCGTATTCATCGCCGTTCGTTCCGCAAAGCCTCGTTTGTTAAAGTTGCTACTCGTTAAATCTGGCAAATACCTTCTGCGCTGCAAAAGTGTTGAGACATACCCTTTTTCTCTTGCCTCATCTACAATATTATCCATGTACGCTTTTACTTTTGGATAGCTTTCAAAATATCGTTCAATAAATAATGCGGCTTCTTTTCTTGTAATTCCTAAGTTTTGTGACAGTCCGTAATCACTAATTCCATAAACAATTCCGAAATTCACTGCTTTCGCACTTCGACGCATATTTGATGTTACTTCATCTTCTTTCACATGGAAAACATCCATTGCTGTCTTCGTATGGATATCCATGTCCTGCTTAAAGGCTTCAATCAGCTTTTCATCGCCGGCAATGTGAGCAAGAACGCGTAATTCAATTTGTGAATAATCAGCCGCAACCATCTTCCATCCTTCTTCAGATGGAACGAAGGCCTTGCGAATTTTACGTCCTTCTTCTAGACGGATTGGAATATTTTGTAAATTAGGATCAGTAGAGCTTAAACGACCCGTTTGCGTCAATGCTTGATTATAGCGGGTATGAATTTTGTTTGTTTCCTCTTTTGTTACTTTCAACAATCCTTCAATATAAGTAGAATTTAATTTCCCTAATTGACGGTAATGGAGAATATGTTCAATGATCTCATGCTCACCAGCCAACTTTTCAAGAACATCCGCGGAGGTCGAATAGCCTGTTTTTGTTTTTTTGATTGGTGGGAGCTCAAGCTTCTCAAATAAAATCTCTCCAAGCTGCTTCGGCGAGTTAATATTAAATGCGACTCCTGCAAGCTCATGAATCTTTGTTTCAAGATTCTTCAATCTACCTTCAAGATCCTCTCCCATATGCTCAAGCTGCTGTTTATCGACTTTCACACCTGTTGTTTCCATCCGACCAAGAATGACTGATAGTGGCATTTCAAGCTCACGATAAAGCTTTTCCTGCTCATTATCCTGCAACTCTTTCTCAAGAATCGGCTTAAGTTGATAAAGCGCATCTGCCTTCCGCACTAAATGTTCCGCTAGCTTATCCTGCTCAGGAATTTGTTGCTTTGCGCCTTTCCCGTACACAACTTCATCTTCTTGAACTTGTCCCTTGCCCTTACGCTTCGCAACATCACTCATTTCATGAGAAGACAGCGACGGATCAAGTAAGTAAGAGGCCATTTGCAAGTCAAAATCAATGCCATCAAGCAGCACATCACGCCAACCGAGAGCAACGACTGCACGTTTTGCATCAAAGACCCACTTCTTTGCCGATTCATCCTTCGCCCACTTAACAAACAACTCCGAATCTAATGCTCGTTCTGTCGGAATAAAAAAGTGTCCATTCTCATTAACAATGGCAATACCTTCAATTGTTGCTTGATGATAGTTTTCACTTAGTACCTCAACGATAAGAGCTGATGGGCTAGCTAGATGGCTTTCTTCAACGGTTTCAATCATCTTATAAGAAATGTTGTCTAATTCTTTTTCTTCTGTTGCATCTCCATCTTCATCAAACCTCGAAATCAGCGATGAAAATTCAAGTTCTTTTAAAAGGGCTACAACCTTCTTTGAATCGTATTCACCAAAGACAAGTTCATCTAATGGTTTTTCATAAGGAACTTCGAGGAAAATCGTTGCAAGCTCTTTGCTCATCAGTGCCTGCTCTTGATTCTCCTCTAATTTTTCCTTCATTTTCTTTCCAGAGATTTGCTCAATTGACTTTAACACTTGTTCGACCGAACCAAATTCCTTCAATAGTTTTAGGGCTGTTTTTTCACCAATACCAGGAACACCAGGAATATTATCTGAGCTATCGCCCATTAATCCCTTCATATCAATAATTTGTTTTGGGGTAATCCCATACTTTTCATCAATGAAAGCTTCATCATAATACTCGACATTCGTAATTCCCTTTTTCGTTAAAGCAACCGTGACACGAGGAGAGACGAGTTGAAGTAAATCTTTATCTCCAGAAAACACTTTCACTTCCCATTCTTTTTCAGCAGCTTGTTTGGCAAGCGTCCCAATAATATCATCGGCTTCATAATTTTCCGCTTCATAGCGCGCAATATCAAACGCATCAAGAAGTTCTCGGACAAGAGGGAATTGCTCAGAAAGCTCTGGTGGTGTTTTCTGACGGCCACCTTTGTACTCACCATATGTTTGATGACGAAAAGTCGTTTTGCCAGCATCAAAAGCCACAAGCATGTGGGTTGGCTTTTCCTCTTCGATGATTTTCAGTAGCATTGTCGTAAAGCCATACACAGCGTTTGTATAGACCCCTTTTTCATTATTTAATAACGGTAAGGCAAAAAAAGCGCGGTAAGCAATACTATTTCCATCTATTAATACGAGCTTATTCAATGTAAAGGCCCCTCTCCATACGTAAGTTTATTACGTTTATTGTAGCATAGCGAAGGAAAATTAGAAAAAGCCGAGACTACAGTCTCAGCTTTTTCCTTTTAGTCAATATAACCCATTAAAATTCGGGCATAAGGTGAATCAGATGGTAAAACGATAACAGTCTCTTCTCCAATTGTTTGCTCATATGATTCAAGGGTACGATACAGCTGATAAAATTCTGGGTCACGTCCAAAAGAATCATTATAAATCCGCGCAGCTTCTGCTTCCCCTTCACCAATGATTTCATTCGCATCGGCATCCGCTGTCGCTACCATTTCTTGTACCTCACGATCCGTATTTGCACGGATACGGTTGGCTTCTGCGTCCCCTTGCGATAAATACTCTTGAGCTGTTGACTGCCGTTCTGAAATCATTCGGCGATAAACAGCTTGTTCATTTGCCTCTGGTAAATCTGTGCGCTTCATTCTTACATCGGTAAGGACAATTCCATATTGATTTCGTTCTAGAGCTTCATTTACACGTTCTAGTACAAGCTCATTAAAACTGCCACGGGTTGGTGTCATCTCTTCGTTAATAATCTCATCAAAGTCAAGCTGACCAAGTTCAGCACGAATCGCTGAAAAAATAAGCTCACCCATAATCGCTTCAGCCTGTTGAATCGTCCGTGCATTCGCGATCATGCTCTGTGGGTCTTCAATTTTCCAAACCGCATAATGATCTGCAAGCATCCTTTTTTTATCTCTCGTATTAATTTCAGCTGGTGGAATATCATACACTATTTGATATTTTGGCAATGTCGTAACCGATTGAATAAATGGTATCTTATAGCTAAGACCAGGCTCATCTTCAATTCGAACAACTTCTCCAAACTGACGAACGACTTTATATTCCCCTTGCTCAACAATAAAAAGATTGCTAATAATTGTGGCAACAATTGCTATTAAAATCACAACGATTGCTGCAAGTTTGATATATTTTCGCCAATCCTCACTAGGACGGCGTTCATTTAAATCAACAATATTCTCGTCACTCATTAGTTACTCCCTCCTTCTGCTGCCGCTTCTGGTCTTCGTTCAAGCGGACGAATAGGTAAGTAGCTCACCGTATCATTATTACTATCCATAATGTAAATTTCTGTAGATGGTAAAACATTTTCAAGTGTCTCAAGAACGAGACGTTGACGCGTTACCTCAGGATTGACTAAATATTCATCATATAATGCATCAAACTTGGCGACGTCACCACGTGCACGCTCGATCCGCTCTGTTCGCGTTCCTTCCGCCCTAGATATGATCGCATCTTTCTCCCCTTCTGCTACATTAATCTCTTGATTACGATATTTATTTGCTTCATTAATTTTCGTTAATCGTTCCTCACGCGCATCCGTTACTTCTGTAAAAGCACGGCGAACCTCATCTGTTGGCAATTCAACATCCTGAAGCTTCACATCTTGAATACTAACGCCGATTTGATAGACTTCTAGTAATGCCACTAAGTTTTCAAATACTTTTGCTTCGATTTCTGGTCTTTGATCCGTTAACGCATCATCAACATTTGAGCTCCCCATGACACCACGTAAAGAAGCAGATGTAGCATTGTATAGAACCTGTCGAGGATCTTCGGTACTATATAAGTATAATTCCGGATCCGTAATTCGCCATTGAACAGCTAAATCAGCAAACAAGATGTTCTCATCACCCGTTATCATTTTGGCCTCGTTTGTAAATTCAATCACTTCACCATCTGCTTCCTCATACCCTACCTGAAGGTTAAAGGTCCCTCGTGATAAAATTTCTACTCTTTGAATCGGCCAAGGCATCTTAAACTTTAACCCAGGTTCAGTAATCGTCTCTTCTACTTTACCGAATGTAATAAGAGCTGCTTGTTCGGATTCATCAACCGTATACCAGCCTGTCGTTAGAAACAGGGCAAGAATGGCAATTCCAATTAAAGAAATAAAACCGACCAATAATTGCTTAATCGTCATCGTATCATCCTTTCATTTTCCTTCTATGTCTTTTTACGAATAGGAGCTTGAATCGGTTTCATTCTATTTCAAAATAAAATACACCGTTCCCACATTCTTATTCATTATAGTACATAATCCATTGAAAATGGAGAGATTAAAGGAAATGAATTGTCAATAACAGAAAAAAAAATAGTTGAAAACAACTTGACTTACAGCCGAGCGTTAATTGCTTTGTTATATGTATCATTTTGGAAGAGCAAATGTGACAAAAGGGCAAAGAAAAAGGACGAAAGCTTAAAGGGGGGTGCTTTCGCCCATTCTAAGGGGATGTAAAACATACATTGCCTAAGGTTGATGGAATGAATAAGATCCACCTTTTGCTAGGCATTGATGAAACCGTTCGTCTATTATTGTAGTTCATTAAGATTAAGGGAACATAAACAGAGTGTAAAGTGTTTGTAAAGATAGCTTAGCTTACCTCTCCTTCTTGCTGCTTACGGTTAAATTTAACCGTAAATGTTGTCCCTTTGCCAACTTGACTCTCTACATCAATTAAACCATGGTGAGCTTCGACTAAATGCTTTACGATAGCTAATCCCAAACCAGTACCTCCCGAGTTACGGCTACGCGCTCTGTCTACACGATAAAACCGTTCAAAAATACGCGGAAGTTCTTTTTCACTAATCCCAACACCAGTGTCAGCGACTTGTAACATAACGCTATTTTCCATACCTATTAACAAAATATCGATGCGTCCACTAGTAGGTGTGTACATAATACTATTGTTAACTAGATTAATCATAATCTGCTTTAAACGTTCTGGATCTCCTTCTAAAGTCACATCCCCTTCCACATTTACTTCAAGTATGATTTCTTTTTCTTTTGCTTTTTCTTTAAGCAAAACCGTTACATCTTCCACTATTTTTTGAAGATTTGTTTCTTGCCAATTCAACTTAAAATAATGTTGTTCAATTTTGGATAATTCCAGTAAATCATGGATAAGCCCTTGCAGTCGCTCACTTTCTTTATAAATAATATTTAGAAATTTCCCACGCAACTGCTCTGTTTCCATGGCTCCATCTAAAAGCGTTTCCGTAAATCCTTTGATTGATGTCACGGGGGTCTTTAGTTCATGTGAAACATTGGCTACAAAATCTTTACGGACTTGCTCCAATTTTTTTAACTCGGTGATATCATGAAGCACGATCGCAATTCCTTTTAACCTACCTTTATCACTCATGATTGGAGCTCCATATACATCAAAGTGACGTACTTCAAGATGAACCGGAAAATGAATCTGCTTCCGCTGCTTCTCTTCGGTAATAAAAATCGTTTGAACAATCTTATTCACTTCTTTGTGTTTGATGACATCATGATAAAGCTGATTTAACCACAAATCTGTATTTTCTTGAAAGATGTCATGACATGTTCGGTTAATGAGTGTAATATCCCCTCTCATATTAATGAGAATAAGACCACTTCCCATATTCTCAATTAATGTCTCCATCCGTCTCTTGCTGAGCTTGATGTCTCTTTGTAATTTGCTCCAAATTATAAGCAAGGACGTTAATCGAGCGAGTAAGTTGACCAATCTCATCTTGCCTTCCTTCAGCTGTTCGCGCCTTGAAATTCCCTTCAGCCAGCTCGTTTGCAACAGCAGTCGCATTCTCAATCGGTCCAATCATTTGATTCGCTACTCGATATGTAACTGTCACAATAATCACAAAAGCAAGTGAGAAACTTACAGCAAGGATCCCCCAAATTGTTTCATTCATTTAGGTTCAATGCTGTCGTCGGTAAACCTAAACGTACATAGCCAATCTCTTGATCATCATGATCTAGAATAGGGACTGCATAATAAAGCAATTCTTCTTCCACCGTATCGCTAAAACGAATATTCGTCCCTTCTTCTCCTGAAAGAACCGCTTAATTTCTGGACGTAAATCATGGCTCTCCATTAAGAGTGGATCTGTATCCGATTCTGCAATCACTGTCCCATCTTTCATGATAATGGTCACACTCGCATCTAATCTTTCTGAAAACTCATCTGTTAGCAACTGAGTAGTGTCTCGATCCAAACCTTCCTCAGCAAGTATGTAAGCTACTAAATTTGCTTCCTTTTGCAAACGATCTGTTACGTTATTTAAAGAAATATGTTCATACACTTGACCAATAATAAATCCGAGACTTGCCATGACTAATAATGTAACACTGACCACTGCTATAATAAGTCGAAATCTAAGCCTTAACATTTAGTTGTGGTTCCTCTAATTTATATCCAAGCCCACGAATCGTTTTAATATAAATCGGCTTTTTCGTATTTGGTTCAATTTTCTCTCTTAAATGACTGATATGAACATCGACAATTCTTGTATCTCCAACAAATTCATAATCCCAAACTGCATTTAAAAGCTGGTCTCGAGTCAACACTCTTCCTTTGTGATTAGCTAAATATAATAAAAGTTCAAATTCTTTTGGAGTCAATTCAAGCGATTGCTTTTGATAATGTACTTCATAATTATCTGGATAAATATCAATCTCTCCACATGTAATGACTCGAAGAACTGTCATTTGTTTCTTCCTTCTGCAAATGTCAAAGATGGTTGCTGCCCAATTCTTCTTAAAATCGCCCTGACACGTGCAACGACTTCACGAGGACTGAACGGCTTTGTCATATAATCATCTGCCCCAAGTTCAAGCCCTAGTACTTTATCAAATTCATCATCCTTTGCCGTCAGCATTAAAATGGGTGTCAAAACCTTTCGCTGACGTAGCTGTTTGCAAACCTCTAGACCATCCATTTCGGGCAACATTAAGTCAAGTATCATTAAATCAAATGACTCTTCTGTCGCAAGTTCCAACGCTGTCGCCCCGTCCATTGCGGTAACAACATCGTATCCTGTTTGCTCAAGATTAAATTGCAGTAAGGTAACAATTGATTCTTCATCATCGACGACTAATAAACGTTGTGACATATTCCATCCTCCAAACTCAGCTTCCCCCATAGGAACTCGAGTTAATATAGTAACGGTCCATCCCTGCCTATCCAACTATATTTTAGTTCTCTATTCGTTACATACAGTATAACAAAAAATAAATGCAATTAATCTTTTATCTTTAACACAAAAAATGTATCCCTTGGTCTGTTTCTCCAACCGAAAGGATACATTTTTACGTTATTACTCTTTTGGTAAAGCTTGCATAACATTGCGAATGGAGTCAACAGATTGAGCTAGCGCTGCTTTCTCATCATCTGTTAAATCAAGCTCAATGATCTTCTCAATTCCGTCTCCACCAAGAATTGTCGGTACGCCAACATAAAGATCTTCATAGCCATATTCACCCTCAAGGTAAGCAATTGTCGGAAGAACACGTTTCTTATCTTTAATAATCGCCTCAACCATTTGAGCAAGTGATGCAGCTGGAGCATAGTATGCACTACCGTTTCCAAGAAGACCTACAATTTCACCGCCACCTTTACGTGTGCGCTCAACAATTGCATCTAATCGATCTTGTGGAATAAGCTTTTCAAGTGGAACACCGCCAGCAGTAGAGTAACGGATAAGTGGAACCATGTCATCACCGTGTCCACCAAGAACAAATCCTGTAATATCTTCAACAGAAAGATTTAGTTCTTGTGCGACGAATGTACGGAATCGAGCTGTATCTAATACACCAGATTGACCAATTACACGATTTTTAGGGAACCCAGATTCCTTATAAACTGTATATGTCATCGCATCTGCTGGATTTGTTAAGAACAATGATATAGCAGTTTGGTGAGTATTTTACAACTTCCTTCGTTACTGCCTTCATAATTCCAGCATTTGTATTCACTAGGTCATCACGGCTCATACCTGGCTTACGTGCAATCCCAGCTGTAATGACAACAACATCAGAATCCTTCGTATCTTCATAATTAGATGAACCGATAATGTTTGAATCAATTCCTTGAACAGGTGTTGACTCTAGCATATCTAGTGCTTTCCCTTTCGTTGGACCTTCCATTTGTGGAATATCCAGAAGAACAACATCTCCTAATTCCTTTTGTGCAACCATTAGAGCTGTTGTTGCTCCAGTAAAGCCACCACCAATTACGGAAATCTTACGACGTTTAATTGCCATAGATCATTCACTCCTATTGATTTATACTGAGTCAGCTATCTTTACTCGATTATTTAAGGTTTTTAATTAACTCATCAGCAAAGCCAGAACATTATACTTCAGTTGCACCGTCCATTAAACGTGCAAAGTCATATGTGACAACTTTGCTAGCAATTGTTTTATCCATTGAATTCATGATTAGATCTGCCGCTTCATTCCAACCTAAGTGACGAAGCATTAACTCACCTGATAGAAGAACAGAAGATGGATTTACTTTATCAAGACCAGCATATTTAGGAGCTGTTCCATGAGTCGCTTCAAAAATAGCATGACCTGAGTCGTAGTTAATGTTTGCTCCTGGTGCAATACCAATTCCACCAACTTGAGCAGCAAGTGCATCAGAAATATAGTCACCATTTAAGTTCATTGTTGCTACAACATCAAATTCTTTTGGACGAGTTAAAATTTGTTGTAAGAAAATATCAGCAATTGAATCTTTGACGATAATTTTACCAGCTGCTTCAGCATCAGCTTGTGCTTTATTCGCAGCATCTTTACCTTCTGTTTCAACTAATTTATCATATTGTGCCCAAGTGAACACTTTATCTCCGAATTCACGTTCAGCTACTTCATAACCCCAGTTCTTAAACGCACCTTCAGTAAATTTCATGATGTTTCCTTTGTGAACAATTGTTACACTCTTACGGCCTTCGTCAATTGCATATTGAATGGCAGCACGAACCAGTCGGTCTGTTCCTTCCTGAGAAACAGGCTTAATACCAATACCAGATGTTTCAGGGAAGCGAATCTTTGTTGCACCCATTTCATTTTGTAAGAAATTCAATCAACTTTCTTCACTTCTTCAGAACCTTCTTGATACTCAATACCAGCATAAATATCTTCAGTGTTTTCACGGAAAATAACCATGTCTGTATCTTCTGGACGTTTGACTGGTGAAGGAACACCTTCGAAATAACGAACTGGACGAAGACATACATATAAATCTAGTTCTTGACGTAGTGCCACATTAAGTGAACGAATTCCGCCACCAACAGGAGTTGTTAAAGGTCCTTTGATCGCAATCATATATTCACGAACAGCATCAATGTTTCTTCTGGTAACCATTCACCTGTTTCGTTAAATGCTTTTTCACCTGCAAGAATTTCTTTCCACTCAATTTTCTTTTCACCGTTATATGCTTTTTCTACTGCTGCATCTAATACACGAGATGCTGCTGCCCAAATATCAGGACCAATTCCATCACCTTCAATATAAGGAATAATTGGATTGTTTGGTACGTCAAGCACACCATTGTTTACGTTAATTATTTCTCCCATTTCTCATTACCTCCTTAATAATTCAAACCAATATAATGATTCTAACTCATTTCCAATCTAATCGTGCAATTCTTCTGCAAGAAAGTCAATCTATGATACTAAGGAGATAAACCACACTAGCTTACGCTATTAGCGTTGTTCAATCGGAATATATGATTGCTTATCCGGTCCAACATATTCAGCACGCGGACGAATAAGTCTGTTGTTGCTATATTGCTCTAAGAATGTGAGCTAACCAACCTGACGCACGGCTAACAGCAAAAATTGGTGTGAACAGATCATGCTTAATACCTAAGACTATGATAAACACTAGCAGAATAAAAATCTACGTTTGGCAGTAATCCCTTTTCTCCAGTAACCATCTCATCAATTTTAATAGACATCTCATACCACTTTGGTTCACCAGTAATTTCTGTTAATCGTTTAGACATTTCACGTAAATGCTTAGCGCGCGGATCACCATCTTTGTATACACGATGACCGAAGCCCATGATCTTTTCTTTATTATCTAATGCTTTACGAATATAAGGCTCAACGTTATTCGACTTCTCCAATCTCTGTAAGCATCTTCATAACCGCTTCATTTGCTCCACCATGTAAAGGACCTTTTAAGTGCGCCAATTGCCGCTGTGATTCCAGAGTAAACATCAGATAGAGTCGCCACACAGACACGAGCTGTGAATGTAGATGCATTTAACTCATGATCAGCATGTAAGACAAGTGCTTTATTAAATGCATTTACAGCAATCTCATCAGGCTCTTTACCTGTTAACATGTAAAAGAAGTTAGCAGCAAAGCCTAAATCAGTACGAGGTGAACAGGTTCTTGTCCTTCACGAATGCGCGAAAACGCTGTCACAATTGTTGGGATTTGTGCTTGAATTTTAATCGCCTTAAGACGATTCGCATCCTCTTCCATTACATCTGCTTGTTCATCAAATAATGCCAGACTTGAAATTGCTGTACGAAGCGCAGCCATTGGATGAACCTTTTCAATTGGATAAGCTTTCATTTGGTCAATAATCTCTTTTGGAATTTCTGCATGGTTAGCAAGTTCTTGAGTAAATTGACTCAACTCATCTTCTTTTGGCAATCGTCCATTCCAAAGGAGGTAAATTACCTCTTCAAAACTCGCATTATCTGCTAAATCATCAATATCGTACCCTTGATAGGTCAGGACACTTTCAATAATCGAACTAACACTTGAAGTCGTTGCTACAATACCTTCTAGACCACGAGTTGTACTCACGTTAACCTCTCCTTTTCACTAATTATCTTTCCCCTTTTCAAACTAGTAAATGCTTACATTTCCAATTATGAAAATCAAGCGTTGCTATGTAGGAAGGATTGTTCACAAAGTCCATTATAACGATTTATTACGCTTTTGTGAACGTTTTCGCTAAAACTTGTTATCCAATTCTAAAAGTTTTATTTATTATAGTATTCTGACAATGGCTCATGAAGAGTTTCTTATCCGCCAAGTTGCGTAAAAAATTGAACCACTCTCATTGCCAAATAGGCGATTCCCGCTCCAATTAGACGGGCCAACCGCAACACCATTAAATAGTGTAACAGCAAGTATTGTCCCAAATACAAGAGCTGTCGTAATATGCGGATCTGTTTTCAGTAAATCAATCCCACTCGCTGCAATTAAGGCAACAAGTATACCCGCTCCAAGAGCAATCCATGCATACGAAGAGCGTGACGGCCTCTCCCAACTGTTTAAAACCAATTTCACCTGTTACAATTGGTGTTAAGACAGCTATCGTGATTACGGTCACACCAATATTAATTCCTTTTTGCTGAAAAAGAGGGAATAGCTTATCACCTAATCCTATCCACTTAATTGCAAGTAGAAAAACGATCGCAACAATAAGTGATTGATTTTTTGCAACAATCGCCACAGCCAACAAAATTAGCATAAAAACCGATGCTTGTGAGAACAAGAAACAATCAACCTTCTTCCTTGACGTTACGAATACGAGTAGATAATAGGATGTAGATGCTCACTGACAGCTACTCGATCATAACGAGGTTTCATAGCAATACCAACAATTATCATATCATAATTGCCTTATATTCGCTAGGTTTGCCAACCCTTCAATAAGCTTCCATACTCTCTATGACAGCTACGTTTTACAACTTTAACTTCCTTATTTGCGAAACATAATGATGAAATTTCCATTCTTTATCAATCGGTTAAAAATTTTTAGTAAAAAAGCTTTTCCAATTGAGCGTGTTTGCGGAATTAGTAATAAAAAGCCAATTGTATCTGTAATAAAGCCTGGAGCTAGTAGAAAGATCCCGCCAAT
This sequence comes from uncultured Bacillaceae bacterium, assembly GCA_963838465.1. Classification (GTDB taxonomy): domain Bacteria; phylum Bacillota; class Bacilli; order Bacillales; family Bacillaceae_D; genus Halalkalibacter. The sequence continues at coordinate 276,002 of CAWIQZ010000003.1, read as the reverse complement.
TAAAATACAAATTCCATCGAGAATGACACCATTAGGAAGCTGTCCTTGCTGTGTTTGAAGCTGTGCAAGTCTTATCGCTTGAAGTCCTTCTTTCTTCGCAAGCCATGCCCCTAGGATGCCTGTTAAAATAATAAGAAGGAAAGTCGGCCAAACTCCAATAATATTTCCCGATAATATCAAAACAGCAATTTCAAGCGCTGGGACAACAATGATCAGTAATAATAATAGTCGAAACATCGCATGCTCCTTTATAAATCATTTAGATATTGAAAAAGAGAAGGGGATTCCCTTCTCCTTATTATTTATTATAGTACACTCGTATGACCTCTGTAAATGTCACCGCGAGCACTATCAACTGTGATTTCTTCGCCATCTTTAAATAGCTCAAGCGCACCTTCAACACCGACAATTACTGGTGTACTTAAGTTTAACCCAACAACTGCTGCATGCGATGTTAATCCGCCTTCTTCCGTAATAACTGCTGCTGCTTTTTCAAAGGCTGGAATCATATCTTTATCTGTGCTATATGTAACAAGAATAGCTCCTTCTGTTACTTTTTCATTTGCCTCCGCTGCGACTTTGCAACAACAACTCTACCAGCTGCGGTACGACGGCCAATTCCTTGTCCTTTTGCAACGACTTCACCAATCACATGTACCTTCATAATATTCGTCGTGCCTGTTTCACCAACAGGAACACCAGCTGTAATCACAACAAGATCTCCTTGCATAATTGCACCAGATGTCAAAGCTGTTTCGATTGTAGATTCAAGCATTTCATCTGTAGATTGTGCATGTTTTCCTAAAATAGGATTTACTCCCCAGACAAGGTTCAGCTTGCGAATCACTCGCTCATTGCTCGTGACAGCAACAATAGGTGACTTCGGACGATATTTCGATACAATACGAGCCGTATATCCACTTTCTGTTGCAGATAATATCGCTGCTGCATGATAAATTAGATGCTGTATGAGCAACTGATTGACCAATTGCACTTGTGATCGTTGTTTTCGCTTCTTTTGTCTTTTTACGAAGCATCGCTTCATAATTTAGCGCCTGCTCTGTACGTCTTGCAATATTATTCATCGTTTGAACAGATTCTACTGGGTAGTCACCTGCAGCTGTTTCACCAGATAACATAATTGCATCTGTCCATCAAAAATTGCATTTGCCACATCACTTGCTTCCGCACGTGTCGGACGTGGATTACGTTGCATAGAATCAAGCATTTGCGTAGCAGTGATAACTGGCTTTGCAACAGCATTACACTTTTTGATCAATTCCTTTTGAACAAGTGGAACTTCCTCAGCTGGAATCTCAACTCCTAGATCACCACGAGCAACCATTAGTCCGTCTGACACTTCAAGAATTTCATTGATGTTATCGACACCTTCTTGGTTTTCAATCTTTGGAATGATATGAATGTCAGCACCATTATTCTGTTCAAGCAGTTCACGAATTTCAAGAACATCAGTTGCACGTCTAACAAATGATGCTGCAATAAAATCGACACCTTGCTCAATACCAAATTTAATATCTGCTGCATCCTTTTCCGTAATACCAGGTAATTTAACGCTAACATTCGGTACATTAACACCTTTTTTATTTTTTAATGTTCCACTATTTAAAATGTTTGTTACAATCTCATCTATCACGAACTATCTGTTACTTCAAGACCAATTAAACCATCATCAAGAAGAATTTTCGAACCAAGATGAACATCATGCATAAGACCTGGATATGTGACAGAAATCTTCTTATCATTTCCAACCACTTCTGTCATTGAAATAATAAGCTCTTCACCGATTTTTAATTCAGCTACGCCACCTTCTAATGTTTGTGTACGAATTTCCGGACCTTTTGTATCAAGAAGGATCGCTACTTTTTTCCCTGTTTGTTTTTGCTGCTTCACGAATATTTTTAATTCGTGCACCATGTTCTTCAAAATCACCATGTGAAAAATTCAAACGTGCCACATTCATTCCTGCCTCAATTAATGAAACTAGCTTTTCAACTGTTTCACTTGCTGGACCAATTGTACATACAATTTTTGTTTTACGCATAATTGCCTCCTTAGCATAGTTCAATCAAAACCGTATTTTATAACTAGATTGATAATTCTTGTGATAGCTTGTACATATCAAGATCAATAGTGTGGTCTTCTGCTAAGAGCTTCATTAATATCATGATAGACAAGTTCATTCCGTTGAATTCCAACCGTTACGCCAGCTTTGCCTTCTAAAAGTAAGATCTACTGCTTTTGCCCCTAATCGGCTTGCAAGAACACGGTCAAATCCTGTTGGTGATCCCCCACGTTGAATATGACCAAGAACTGTTACACGTGTTTCTAAATTTGTTGCTTCTTGAATTTTCTTCCCAAATTCAAATCCGCTTCCAGCTCCTTCTGCAACCACAATAATACTATGCTTTTTCCCACGCTCTTGTCCACGCTTTAGACGACCAATGATTTCTTCTATGTCATAATCAGCTTCTGGAATGACAATCGTCTCTGCACCATCGGCAAGACCAGACCAAAGAGCAATATCCCCAGCATGTCGTCCCATTACTTCAATCACATATGTACGTTCATGCGACGTTGCTGTATCACGGATTTTATCAATCGCATCAATAACCGTATTTAAGAGCCGTATCAAAGCCAATTGTAAAATCAGTCCCTGGAATATCATTATCAATCGTTCCTGGCACACCAATTGTCGGGAATCCATGCTCAGTTAGCTTTTGAGCTCCACGAAAAGAACCATCTCCACCAATGACTACAAGCCCTTCAATCCCAAATTTCTTCAGCTGCTCAATTCCTTTTTTCTGTCCTTCTACTGTTTTAAATTCCTCACAGCGAGCAGTATAAAGCATCGTTCCGCCACGATGAATAATATCACCAACAGAACCTAGCTCCATTTTCTTAATATCACCAGAATTAATCCAGCGTAGCCATAATAAATGCCATATACCTCTAGCTCATGAAAAATTGCTTTACGAACAACAGCACGTATAGCTGCATTCATTCCAGGTGAGTCACCACCACTTGTCAATACACCAATTCTTTTCATTGTTTAAGCCTCCTCAAATCATTTCAAAATATATGTTAGAAAAGTCACACGCTTATGTAGGTTCATGTGCCCTTTTATCCTCACTTCAAATATGGGTAACGAGCTAATCATAGCATGCTCTCATTTTTAAAAAATACCACTTTCGCCGATTGAACACAATACTATTACGTGCAAAACGAACAGTGCTTTCACATAGACTGAAAGCACTGTTCCTTATTTAATAGGTATGACATCGTTTACAAACGTATATTCTCCGATTTTTTTGTATTTTTGATAACGTTCTTCAACAAGCTCCTCTTTTGATCGTGTTAAAAGATAATCAAGTGATTTTCCTAGCACAAGATCAATTGCCTCTGCTTGTTGTTTCACATCCCGATGAGCTCCGCCTTTTACTTCATGGATAATCTCATCAATAACACCCAACTCTTTCAAATCAGGTGCTGTAATCTTCATCGATTCTGCAGCTTTTTGCGCTAAAGAAGCATCTTTCCATAAGTAGAGCCGCTGCACCCTCTGGAGAGATAACCGAATATAGTCGAGTTCTCCAGCATATGAATTTGATTACCGACACCAAGAGCTAACGCGCCACCACTACCGCCTTCACCAATGACAATACAAATAACTGGTACAGTAAGACCAGCCATTTCAAGTAAATTCCTAGCGATCGCTTCGCTTTGTCCTCTTTCTTCTGCCGCTTTTCCCGGATATGCTCCCTTCGTATCAATAAAACAAATAATCGGACTATTAAATTTCTCAGCTTGTTTCATTAAGCGAAGAGCTTTTCGATACCCTTCTGGATGAGGCATACCGAAATTGCGACGAATATTTTCTTTCGTATCTTTTCCACGTTGATGACCAATAACTGTTACAGCGCGTCCTTGATACTTCGCTATCCCGCCAACAATTGCCGCATCATCACCGTACAGGCGATCACCATGCATCTCTAAAAAATCAGTAAATAAGTGCTCAATATAATCTAAAGTCGTCGGGCGTTCACTATGACGAGCAATCTGAACACGTTCCCACGGCTGTAAGTTTCCATAAATATCTTTCTCTAATTCCTGTAAACGCTTTTCCAGCTTCATAATTTCATCAGATAAGTCAATTTCCTTTTCTTCTGTAAACGTTCGCAGCTCATTAATTTTATTTTTTAATTCTAAAATAGGTTTCTCAAAGCCTAATTCACTAGCCATTTTCTTGCACCTCCTTTACGAAACTTGATGCATATCTAAAATTTTCGTTAACGTTTCTTTCATCTCAAGACGAGGTATAACCCGATCAAGCTGGCCATGCTTTAGTAAAAACTCCGCCGTTTGAAAATCCTCAGGCAATTCTTGACGAATCGTTTGTTCAATAATTCTTCGACCAGCAAAGCCAATTAACGCTTTCGGTTCAGCAAAATTATAATCACCAAGAGAGGCAAAACTAGCTGAAACTCCCCCTGTAGTCGGGTGAGTCATGATCGAAATAAATAAACCACCTTGACGATGCAGCTTTTGCAGTGCTGCACTTGTTTTTGCCATTTGCATTAAGCTTAATACGCCTTCCTGCATTCTCGCTCCACCAGAGGCAGAAAAGAGAATAAATGGGATTTGTTTATCAATTGCCTCTTCAACTGCACGTGTAATTTTTTCACCGACAACAGAGCCCATGCTTCCCATTCGAAACCGTCGAATCCATAACAGCTACGACTGCACCAAAGCCATTAATCAACCCTTCACCTGTCACAATCGCCTCGTTTAGATCGGTTTTATTTACGGTCTGATTCCAATTTATCTTCATACGTAGGAAAGTCTAATGGATTTTTACTAATCATCTCTTTATCAAACTCAACAAATGTTCCCTCATCAAATAAGCTGTCCATTCTTTCATATGCCGTCATTCGATGATGATGACCACAAGCATCACAAACATAGAAGATTTTTCTTTAATTCCTTCGTGTACATAATCGTTCGACATGCAGGACATTTTGTCATCAACCCTTCTGGAACCTCTTGCTTTGCCCGTTCTGATGGGATTGTTGCATATCTCTTTTTCTTCTTCAAAAAATCCTTAAGCATTTTTCCACCTCACTCGCTTAAGCTTACGTTTCTTTATCATATAGGACTTGTTTAAATTAATCATAGTAATAGCCTCAAGTCGAGTTCTAGAATCGACTATTTTTAAGATGCATTCTCATAGCTGCCATTGCTCTCTCACAATCACGATCTCTTAATGCATGGTAAATGTCTTCATGCTCTCCGATCGAGACGACCATTCGCCCTGCTCTTTGCAATGAACGTTCAAGAGCCACTTTATTATATTCAACAAGTGATATCCATAAATTAAGAAGAAGACGATTGTCGCAAGATTCGACAATCGTCTTATGAAATAAATAATCCTCTTCAACTGGGAAATCACCGTGGGACCACTCTTCTTTTGCTTGACAGATGAGTTGCCACAAATAATCAACAGATTCATCCGTCATCCGCTCACAAGCGAGTCGTAATGCTTCAAGCTCTATTATTCGTCTCGTTTCTGTTAAATCCTGCTGGGCACTGTCATTTTTCAGTAAGAAAGATAAGATAAGATCAACTAATTGAAAGCTTCCTGCAGGTTTTATAAACGTTCCTTCACCACGTCTTGTTTCGATTAAATCTAAGAGCTCTAATGAGCGAAGTGCCTCTCTGACAGAGGAGCGACCTACTTCTAAGCGGTCGCTCAACTCTCGTTCAGATGGGAGCTTATCTCCACTTGCTAACTGATCGTCATGGATAATTTGATTAATTTGTTTAATAATTTCAATATAAACTTTTGGTTGTTCTGATGACATTTGTCACCCTCATCTCAGTTATGACCCTTATGATTATTCTTCATTCCCGATAATCGCTAATTTTCTTGTTTTTTCAGCAATTTCTTCAGGATCAACCTTTATACGCGCTACTCCGGTTTCCATAGCTGTTTTTGCAACGGCCGCCGCTACAGCTGGGGCTACTCGTGGATCAAATGGAGCTGGAATGACATAATCAGCAGTTAAGATCAGCTTCTGCTAACTAAATCGGCAATCGCATAGACTGCTGCAACTTTCATTTCTTCATTTATATGAGTAGCTCGAACATCAAGCGCCCCTCGGAAAATACCAGGGAATGCAAGAACATTGTTTACCTGATTAGGAAAATCCGAACGTCCTGTACCAATTACTTTTGCCCCTGCTGCTTTTGCCTCTTCTGGCATGATTTCTGGAACTGGATTTGCCATCGCAAAAATAATTGGATCTTCATTCATGCTTTCAATCATTTCTTTTGTTAATGCACCTGCAACAGAAACACCGATAAACACATCTGCACCTTTGATGACATCTGCAAGTGAACCTTCTAATCGATCACGATTCGTGAATTTAGCAACTTCATCCTTACATGCTATTCATCCCATAAGAACGTCCATCAAAAATTGCTCCTTTTGAATCACACATAATAATATCACGTACGCCCATTCGTTGCATAAGCTTAATAATCGCAATTCCCGCTGAACCAGCACCATTTGCGACAACTTTAATTTCAGACATTTTCTTGCCTGTAATTTTCAATGCATTAATTAAACCAGCTAATGTCACAATAGCCGTTCCGTGTTGGTCATCATGGAAAACAGGAATATTTGTTTCTTTTTTAAGCGTTCTTCAATTTCAAAGCAATCTGGTGCAGCAATATCCTCTAGGTTTACACCACCAAAAGTTGGTTCCATTAATTTAACTGTTTCAATAATTTTGTCTACATCTGTTGTACGTAAACAAATCGGAAACGCATCAACGCCAGCAAAGATTTGAAATAGAACGGCTTTCCTTCCATAACAGGTAGAGCAGCTTCTGGTCCAATATTTCCAAGTCCAAGTACAGCCGTTCCATTACTGACAACAGCAACCATATTTCCTTTCATTGTATATTCATAGACAGTTTCCACATCTTCAAAGATTTCTTTACAAGGCTCTGCTACTCCAGGTGAATAAGCTAAACTCAAATCATGCGCATTGCGAACAGGTACTTTTGATGTCGTTTCCAACTTCCCTTGGTTCACACGATGCATATGTAAGGCTTCTTCTCTCGTTGTTGCCACAATAGACACTCTCCTTTTTTTCTATAAAATTACCTTTTATCTAACCTATGGGTACAATCCTTCCAAACTGGTCTGACCACTTAAAACATCTCTAATTATATAGAATTTTTAACCATTAGCCAAGGGTAAATAGCTATTATCCACCTTTATGAATCGTTCAGAACATGATCGTGATGATTATTCTTTTTGTTTAGACAAGATGACATTTTCTTTTCCGAGGATATCTTTTAATGATATCTAAACAAGCTTCGCTAGGATAAACATCATAGTCAGCAGATAAACGCTTTGTCTGTTTTGTTTGCTCATAATAAAGGACAACAGGGACATGACCTTGATTGTCTCAATAATTGCTGCTTTACCTGTTGTAAAAATTCTGGATGTTCACGTTCGCTCAGTAATTCTTAAAAAAAGTGTGTCATGCTGTACTGAGCCTCCTCTCTAGAGAGAGAGTCGTTACAGAGGTGACTTTTTCAACAATTAGTTGCTGGCGCTCTTTTGACTGTATCCATTCGCCCTTCTATGAGAACAAGTTCGCCTTCTTTAAACACAGCTTCTACCCTTTGCCATACTTGCGGAAAAAGAACAAGGTCTCCTTCCTGTGATTCATCACTTAGTATGGCAAACGCCATCGGCTCTCCTTTTTTTGTTCGAATTCTTTTGACTTGCACAACCATGCCCGCTACTCTGACAATACCCATTTTCGTAAATGCCTTATGAAGCGTCAATCGTCCTACTTCAGCAAGCCCGCTTGATACGTTTCAATTGGATGCCCTGATAAGTAAAAACCTAAGTGCTTCTTTTTCATAGCTCAATTTTTCTTGAATATAGCATCGGTTCAGCCTGCTCATAGTCCGGAGGTTGTATATCGAGAGTGAACAATCCCTCTGTTTCCTCTTGAAAATTCTTTACTTTATAGCAAAACGGAGAGCTTCATCTAACGAATGTAAAAGCGTCGCCCGTCTTGCCCAAACTCATCCATTGCTCCTGCTTTTATTAATTGCTCGATTGTTTTTTTGTTCACTATCTTTTGATCAATTCGAACAGTAAAACTAAACAAATCTTCAAAAGGCTTCTTTTCTCGTTCATGAGATAATCGCTTCTGCACGCCTGAACTCCTACATGTGTAATCGGTAGTAAGGCCAAAGCGAATCGCTCCCATTTTCAATCGAAAACAGCAATTTCACTTTTGGAAAGAGAAGGAGGCAAGATCTCATATCCGGCCTCCTTACATTCACGTAGATGATGAGCAAGCTTTTCATGATTGTTCCAAACTCCTGAAAAAGCGCAGTATAAAAAGCAAGTGGATAATGCACTTTCAACATAAGCAAGCTGATAACTTATCATGCTATAGGCGACAGCATGACTTCGATTAAAGCCATAATCAGCAAACGTTCAATCAACGAAAATACCTCTACTGCGACTTGCTCCTCATATCCATTATCAATTGCCCCTTTTACGAACGTCTTCTCGCTGCTCAGCTAATTCTTCTTTCTTCTTTTTACTTATCGCCCGTCGTAAGATAGTCTGCTTCTGCAAGTGAAAAGCCAGCTAAAAGGGAAGCAATTTGCATAATTTGCTCTTGATAGACGATGACTCCATACGTCCCTTTTAAAATTGGCTCTAAATCAGGATGCGCATACGCAATCACTGCGTTTCTTATGTTTACCTTCAATATACGTTTGAATAAATTCCATCGGACCAGGACGATACAAAGCATTAACCGCAACAATATCTTCAAATTCTGTCGGTTTCAAGTGCGTAAGTGTCTTGTCTCATACCTGCCGATTCTAATTGAAAAACTCCTGTTGTATCACCCTTTCCAAGTAATGACGTAATGTTTCTTCGATCATTAAACGGAATCATCGAGAGGTCTATTTTCTCTCCATCATGTTCATTGATTAGCGTCACGATTCGCTCAAGCAAAGTTAAATTTCTTAATCCAAGAAAATCAAATTTGAGTAATCCAAGTTCTTCGACGACATTCATCGTTGCTTGTGTCAATGAAACTCCTCCTTGCCCTGCTTGTAAGAGCGACAATTTCTGAGAGGGGACTGCGCACTAATGACAACACCGGCAGCATGTGTGGATGTATGCTTAGGCAAGCCCTTCAAGCTGTTTCGCTATCTGCCAAAGCGCTTTTGCTTCCTCAGATTCATTGATTAAAGCTTGCAAGTCGCTTACTTTCGCTAGTGCCTTCTCTAATGTCATACCAGGAGCTTGACGGTATTTCTTTTGCGACTTGTTCAATAACAGAACTCATTGAATCCAAGAGCTTTGCCAACATCACGAACAACTGCTCTGGCCGCTAATGTACCAAATGTAATAATTTGCGCGACATGTTCCTTTCCATATTTCCTTTGAACATATTCAATCACTTCATCACGGCGATGGTCAGGGAAATCGATATCAATATCTGGCATGGAGACACGTTCATGATTTAAAAACCGCTCAAATAACAAGATTGTACGTAAGAGGATCGACATTTGTAATCTGCAATACATAGGCAACGAGTGAACCTGCAGCAGATCCTCTTCCTGGACCTGTCAGCATCCCTTGTCTTCGTGCATACCTCATAAAATCCCAAACAATGAGAAAATAATCGCTAAAGCCCATCTGTGTAATGACACGTAATTCCTTCTCAAGTCTTTCCTTTATTTGCTCTGTTACTTCACCATAGCGCAAACGTGCTCCTTCTTACACATAATTGGCGCGAAGCTTATCATCTGAACCCACTTCATCTTCTGAAACGATATTTCGGAAGCTTTGGTTGTCCTAAAGTAAGCTGAACGGAACATAAAGACGCAAGACAGCTGAGTGTTTTCTAATGCTTCACGTTTATACTTAAAACACTCAAGCATTTGCTCTGGACTTTGCAAAAAATAGGATTGTTCTTCTTCTGTAAGCGGCCGATTCTCTGCCTTCATTCCATCCCGAATCGCACGTGCTACCCGAAAGGCATCAGCATCTGCTTCTTCTAGAAAATAACATGGATGGGAGGCCATCACCCTCATGCCATTTTGTGTTGCAAATGTTCCTACTCTGTTCATATTCCCCTCGGTCTCATTTCCTTGTATATCGAGAAACCAATCTGCTGGATTTGTCTGCCCTCTCCATTTGAAACACCATTTCTGTGCTCGTTCATGCTGTCCTTTTGCAACCATGAATGGATCGGACCATTCTGATCAGGAAATACAACAAGCAAGCTCGTTCAAATAAGGCGTAACTTCAGCCCTGCGTAAGAAATGGATGCTTCTCGTCTTTATGTCCAATGATTGTAGCAAGCTTCATTAAATTTGAATATCCTTGCTCATTTTTTGCATACAGTCTTATCATCGCAAAATGGTGATGATCATCATCTTCTAGTTGGATCGTTAACTCAAGACCGAAAATCGGCTTGATCTCATGCTTTAAACAAGCCTGATAGAAAGGAATCGCTCCATACATCACATGATGGTCAGTAAGCGCTAAAGCCTGATATCCAAGGTTCTTTGCCTTCGCTACAAGCGCTTCTATTCGATTGGTCGATGACAGAAGACTGTATTCACTGTATATATAACTTTGAACAATCTCCATGTTCACTCTCCTCGCCTTTCATCATTCATTCTTCTAGTATAGTACAAATTCCATTAAGATGAACCTGTCTTGGCTTCATTCATTGATTAATGACAATCACAGCTGGCATATTTACGATCATCAGAGCTTATATATGATAAGGATAAGCTCTAAGTCTTTCACAAGAAAGGAAAGGGGTAAGCCAAATGATGAATAGGGAACTGCTTGCTACACTCATCATTGATTTTTTTGTTGCTTTTGGTGTCATTATTGGTGGAGCCATCGTTGGTGGGATTGGAGCCCTTTTAATCGGAAAGCCTCCTTTATCAGCTATGCACGACCTTGCAGGAAGTTTAAAAATTTGGGCAATTGTAGCCGCTATAGGTGGCACGTTTGATGCGATCACGAGCATTGAGCGCGGTCTTTTTGACGGAGCACATGGTGATATTTTTAAAACAGGATTCATGATTTTTGCTGCATTATGCGGAGCTCATTCTGGAACGATGCTCATTCAATGGATCGTGGGAGAGCCACTGTCATCGTGAGAATTCCACCTTTCTATGAGCGTACAAGCTGGCGACGTTTTTTCGCAGGCGTGATCATTGGTGTGCTCATCGGTTGGTTCTTTTTCATTTACCAATACGGACAAGTTTACGAAGGGTTAATGATGCGCATTTCCAAACAAGAGACTGTGATCGATAATCAACAAAAACGTATTGACTGCCCTTGTGAGCGAGCAAACGAAATTAAATGAGGAAAATCAAAAGAAGCTAACCATTCAACAAATTGAAATTATTTATTTAAACGATCGTAAATTACGTCTTAATCAGCTAACTTTATTCGAGTTAAGGCAGCAAGCTCTTAACGAATTACAATTTGTTGAACGCAAAGACATTGAGACTGTTGCAAACATGAAGGAGTTAATGATTCGAACGTTAGAAAATAAAGTGTTTCACGTTGGTGAAGATCGTTATCAGTTAGAAGTACGCGAAATTTATTTATTTACAACTTTACGGTTTCACGTAGACATTATTCTCTCTAGAAGCTGACCAAACAATTTTTCGAACTTTTCGCTTCATTTGTTTGTATAGGGTATTTTTCTGTATAATGAAAGGAGTATTTCACCTATTTTTTGGAGGGATGACAAGTGGACGTAACAGGAAAAGAAATGGTCATAAACCGAAAAGAAATGGCCTTGAAAAAAGTAGAAAAAATCAAAGCAGGATTGTCTGCATTTGCGGAAACGAAAGAAGTATCAGACCTCATTCGTAAGGAACTAAAAAAAGAAAACATCGAGGTCCATGAAGACGTAACAGAATTGGGCTCTTGGTTCATTCCAAACAAGGATAAAGAATGATAAGAAAGAGGCTGTCCCATAAGGTCATAGAGTTGACCTTATGGGCATCTCTCTTTTTATGACATTCGAATAGCTGTTAGGACTGGCATACTTCCGTAAGCTTACGAATGATCTCATCTGTTTCTTCCCAGGAGTAAGCTGTAGCGCCAGCTGCCATTGGATGACCTCCGCCCCCGTGCTCTCCAGCAATTTTATTAATGACCGGCCCCTTTGAACGCAGTCTTACACGAATTTTATCATCCTCTTCAACAAAGAAAACCCAAACCTTCAATCCCTCTACATCTGAAAAGCAATTCACAAGCTGAGACGATTCATTCGATGTGACGTCAAACTGTTTGAGAATATCTTTTGTCAACCTCAAAACACCAAGATGGTTGTTTATGATGTCAAAATGTTGCAATACATATCCTTGCAACCTCGTCATCTTTAGGTCTTTTTTATGTAACTCGGAATAAAAAGCATTTTGATCAAATGGATGACCTACTAATAAGCTTGCTCTCCTTAACGTTGCAGCGGTCGTATTGGAATAACGAAAACGTCCCGTATCCCCAACAATTCCTGCGTATAATAATAGGGCTGACTCCGAGCTAAATGTAAATCCTTTGCTTTCACCTTGAGCCGTTAATTCAACGATCATTTCGCTCGTCGAACTATATGATGTCTCAACCCAGACAATGTCTCCGTATGGTTCTTCATTCGGATGATGATCAATTTTAATCAATGCAGCGCCTTTATCATAACGTTTATCACTGATTCGTTCTGTATTTGCCGTATCACAAACAATGACCAGCGCTCCTTCATATTGCTCGTCAGAAACCATATTCATTTTTCCAAGGAAAGCAAGTGACGGTTCTTCATCACCAACAGCATACACTTTCTTCTCTGGATTCTGTCTTCTGATCACCTCAGCCAATCCTAATTGAGAGCCTATAGCATCTGGATCCGGACGTTCATGGCGGTGAATAATAATTGTTTCAAAGCGTTGAATCTCATCTAAGATTTTTTCAATCACGATATTCTCTCTCCTTCTGTTCATTGTTCCTTCACTGGTATTCCTGTCAAACTAGCGATACAATAGTTAACTAGGAGTAGAAATCAAGGAGGCATTTTCATGGATAAATTATTTACGATTATTATTATCTTCTCTGCGGTCTTTTTCATTTATAACAAAATAAAAGTATGGCGTACACCTAAATCATTATTAAACCGAATGTACCAAACGAAAGCAACGCTAGCTCTTGGCTTCTTTCTCACAGCATTTGGGGCTAACCTGCTTTTTTCCCCGAGAAGCAACATCGATTTGTTCGTTGGAGCCGTTTTTGCCTTGCTTGGTGTTTTAAATGTCATTTTCGGCTACAGAGCATATCGTCATTATATCCCTCAATTAAAAGATTAAGTACACAGAAGAGGATGTCTCATAAGTGTTTGCCCCTAGTAGTAAACTCCATACCTTGTGCCTAGCAAATCAATTAAGCACAAAATCGAATGGAATAAGGGTCAGACACGTTCATTTTGAGACATCCTTATCTCTTTACTTTGTTAGTCTATTAACTGTGCCATCATGAGAGCTTTTCCAACTATTTCACCATCATGATAAAGCTCAACATCAATCTTTCCATGTTTTCGTCCAATCTCAAGCACTTTTGGTTGAATCACCATAATACTTTCAATTTGAACCGGCTTAATAAAATAGAGCGTGATATTCTCAACAACTAGATCCCCTTTTTTGTATTTCCTTAACACTCGACTGCCTGCTTCTGTTACAAGTGTCGTCATGACACCATATGAGATCGTTCCTAACTTGATTAGTCATTTGCGGTGTGACTTCACACTCAAATTCAAATTCTTCCGCAGAGGACTGTTCTTGAATACGACTCGTTACAATATCCTCAATTGTCTCACCTACATGCGGTTGGCGTTGAACCATTTGCAAGGCTTTTAAAACGTCTTGTCTGCTTACAACTCCAATAAGCTTCCGCTGTTCATCAATAACAGGAAGTAGTTCAATCCCTTCCCACACCATGACATGCGCAACAGCTGCGACTGACGTTCGCTCATTAACCGTAATCGGATTGGATGTCATCACTTTTTCAATCGGTGTTTGCTTCGTTGCACCGAGAACATCCTTCGCCGCAACCATACCTTGTATTCTCATCTGGGCATCAATAACAGGATACCGACTATGACCCGTTTTTTCATTTAGCTCATGCCATTTCTCTGCTGTGTTCTGAGTTGTCATGTAATACGTATCTTGAAGAGGAATCAAAATGTCATCAACAAGAACAATTTCCTTTTTAATTAACTGGTCATAAATAGCCCGGTTGATCATTGTCGCAACTGTAAACGTATCATAGCTTGTTGAGATAATCGGTAATTCCAATTCATCTGCCAGTTTGATCACTTCATCACTCGTATCAAAACCACCAGTAATGAGTACCGCGGCTCCAGCCTCTAGTGCTAGCTTATGCCCTTGATAACGATTTCCTACAATGAATAAATTCCCTGCCTCAACATAACGCATCATTGCATCGAGCTTCATTGCACCAATGACAAAGCGATTTAATGTTTTGTAGAGACCTTGACGTCCTCCAAGAACTTGTCCATCCACAATATTCACAATTTCAGCATAGGTCAGCTTTTCAATATTCTCTTTCTTTTTCTTTTCAATTCGAATCGTACCGACACGTTCAATCGTGCTTACAAGCCCTTGATTTTCTGCTTCTTTAATCGCTCGATAAGCCGTTCCCTCACTTAGCATTAGCGCTTTTGCGATCGAACGAACAGAAATTTTTTCTCCGACTGCTAAATTCGTAATATGCTCAATAATTTGCTCATGCTTTGTAGCCAAGATAGCCACCACACTTTCATTTCACTGGCTGTTTCTCTCCAAAATAGAAAACTGTACTATTCATATTATACGTCTGAAAGAGTAGGTAAGCAAGGCTAGGTTACGCATTCTCAAAGCTTATTTTAATTGAGTTTTAGTCGATTGGCAGGTACAGATCCAAACGTTTTTACTCTTTTTATATAACAGTTTTACCCCATTCCCCTCCCCTATTTCTTTTGTATACCGACTTGATAAATAAAATAAGACCAAGCCTTTTCACTTAATAGACTTGGTCTTGCATGATATAGATAGCGTATTATAAAATGGATGTCAGCCAGTGCTCACGTAAGAAAATAGCACCACTTCTTATGCATGGCAGCGAAAAAATATCAAGTCTTATATAGCTCCAAAACTTATTAAACAGCCTCTATAATTCGATGCTTTCTCCTACTTGTAATGCTAAACCCTTTTTCCCTGATAATTGATCCGCAAACTCTTCTGGATTTTGTTCAATGACAGGGAATGTATTGTAATGAATCGGAACGACACGCTTGGCTTGAAGCCATTCGGCTGCGACTGTGGCGTCCTCTGGCCCCATCGTAAAATTATCCCCTATTGGAAGGAATGCTAGGTCAATGTGATTACGCTCTCCAATCATTTTCATATCACTAAATAGAGCTGTATCTCCTGCATGGAAGATTGTTTTTCCTTCTGCTGTAAATAAAATCCCAGCAGGCATCCCTGTGTAAACAATTTTCTGCTCTTCTTCAACAGTAAAAGATGAGCCATGGAAAGCTTGTGTAAACTTAACTGTCCCAAAGTCAAATGTATGAGAACCACCAATATGCATTGGGTGAGTATTGATTCCTTGCCAACCTAAATATGTAGCGAGCTCGTATGGTGCTACAACAAGAGCATCATTTCGTTTAGCCAATGCGACCGTGTCACCGACATGATCATTATGACCATGAGTGAGTAGAATTACGTCTACCTCCAGCTTATCAGCATCTAAGTCTGTCAAACCATTTCCTGTTATAAATGGGTCAATAATGATCTTTGTTCCTTTCGTTTCTAAATAAACAACAGAATGACCATGATAACTAATTTTCACCGTAATCCGCTCCTTTATGAATTTCGTACTCTTCTCTTCTCTATTTAACCATTTCATAACAAGTATCCTGCTTCTTTTCGCATTTCGTGCTGTGTACCCTCTATCTTTCTTATTCTACCATATAATGTTACATTAAGAATAATCATACGCACAGAGAAAGAGGTTCTTAGAATGATCGAACAACGGCTACAACCCATGCAAGAATGGTTACAAAAAGAAAGCATTGCCTATGCATTTATACAAGGAAAAGCAAATATTTTTTACTTAACTGGCTTTCGCTGTGAACCACATGAACGCCTTGTTTCTCTGCTTATTTTCCCAAATCATGAACCGTGTCTCATCTGTCCGAATATGGAAAAGTCACTCGTTCTCGAAGCTGGCTGGAGTCATGATATCATCACTTATAGCGATCACGAAAGTCCTTGGGAGCTTATCTCTCGCATACCTTTCAGCCATTTCTCTACAAGGAGATCGCTAGCGATAGAAAAAGAAGTCGCTTTCCTATGCAAGAGCTGAACAATTACAACAGATTTCTCCAGAGCTTTCGTTCACGTCTTGTGATACGCAAACTAATGGCGTTACGTCTTATTAAGAGCGAAACTGAAATCACAATCTTACGTGAAGCAGCTAAGCTAGCTGATTTCGGTGTTGAAGTAGGGGTTCATGCCTTACAAACGGGCCGAACTGAGATGGACATCCTTGCCCTAATTGAATATGAGCTGAAAAGAAAAGGCATTACGGAAATGTCATTTGGCACCCTCGTCTTAAGTGGCGAACAATCAGCAAACCCACATGGAAGTCCAAGTATGAAACTTATTCATCCTGGAGAATTTGTATTGTTCGATTTAGGTGTTGTCTTAGAAGGATACTGCTCAGATATTACACGGACAGTTGCTTTTGGAGAGATTTCTGATGAACAAAAGAAAATTTATGACACTGTCTTACGAGCCCAACTAGAGACGCTTACTCTTTGTCGGGAAGGTGCGATTCTTGGAGAGTTAGACCGAACAGCAAGAAAAATGATTACCGATGCTGGCTATGGAGATTTCTTTCCACATCGGATCGGACATGGGCTCGGATCTGAAGTACATGAGCTTCCTTCACTAAATGAGACAAATCAAGAACAATTAAAAGTAGGGATGACATTCACAATTGAACCAGGTATTTATGTTCCGAATGTAGGTGGTGTTCGGATTGAGGATGATGTCCTCATAACGAGCAGATGGATACGAATGTCTTACCACGTATCCGAAAGAACTACAAATCGTTAAATAAAGAAAAAGGTCTAACCTTAGTAATCATTTAATACTAGGATTAGACCCTTATTATCTATTCGATCTTTATTTACCTTCATTCCTGGTCTTGCCACACCCAGGTGTATAACTTACCTTCTCCATTCATATAGCGAATATCAAGGCGCTCCATGTTCGGATAACTCGAGTCTTTCACTCTTTTGACAAGATCATCAACCTTCTCTTCTTCCGTTAATTTCAGGATCTGGAACATTTCTTCGACCTTCTTTTTTGCTTCTTCTCCTTTTATAACACGCTCACCGTACTCAAATTCATAAGCATTTGGACTATCATATTCCCATTGATATTCAGTTCCATTTTCGACCAATGTCATTCTAAACGAAAAACTATTCATTAACTCTGTTCCAGCAGCTTCTACTGGTTGATACAAACTAATCATAAATAGAAAAACAAATGGCATGACAAACCATATTTTCATCATTTATCACCTCACTCCTTAAGGTGTGTAAAAATATGGATGATTATACACCATTAGCGATAACGATGAATCACATCTACCCCGCCTGTTACCTCTAAAACGGTTCCAGTGACCATATCCGCATCCTCTTCACATAAAAAGAGAATCGATCTTGCAATATCCTCTCCGGTTCCAGAACGGCCAATTGGGGTCTCGCTGTCCGGATGCTGACGAGCTTCTTCAATTGTCGCCTCTTTCATCTCCCCTAAAATATTCCCTGGACAAACCATATTCGCCGTAATCCCGTATTCCGCTTCTTCAATGGAGACCGTCTTCATCAATGAAACAAGTCCTACTTTTGCCGCTGCATAAGCAGAGCGATAAATCCAACCTGGAGCACTGTTCGCCCCTTGAAACCCATATGTAATAATTCTTCCAAACTTCTGTTCTCTCATAATCGGTACAACTTTTTTTAACAAGTGATAGACGGCACTTAAATTACCTTCGATCATGTTGTACCAATCATCCTCTTCGTAATCAACCAATTTTTTTCGTTCAAACACATAAGGTCCTGCATTATTAATTAATAGATCAATCCGTTTAAATTTCGTAAAAGCGGCATCAACTGCCTTATAAATATCTTCTTTTTTCGTTACATCCGCTTGAATAAATTGGAGACGGTTAGCATATTGTAGCCAACGCGTTTGCTTAGCATTTTAACCGTCTCTTTATCACTACGAAATGTCACGGTAACCGAATAACCCTTTACAAGTAAAGCTTCTGTCACTTGTACACCTAATCCTTTTGTTCCTGCCGTAATGAAGGCGTGACGCATGTCTTTCCCTCCCATTTGCTATCAGTAACCTATCTTGCTTTGATCATACTATGTTTTTACTA
This sequence comes from uncultured Bacillaceae bacterium, assembly GCA_963838465.1. Lineage (GTDB taxonomy): Bacteria > Bacillota > Bacilli > Bacillales > Bacillaceae_D > Halalkalibacter. Next base: position 257,393 of record CAWIQZ010000003.1, on the reverse strand, counting down.
AGAGTAAAAAAACACACACTATCTTAGTGATAATGTGTGTTGATTATTTATACAATTTGATTGCTTACTCTTAGACAGAATCTTTCAGACTTTTCTCGGCCTTTTTAAGCGCAATTCTTACTTGATCAAAGCCTGTCCCACCCGCACTATTTCGACGAGCAACGACTGTTTTCGGTTGTAAGACATCATAAATATTTTCTTCAAATAACTCACTTGCCTCTTGATAATCAGAGAACGGTAAGTCAAGAAGGAATACACCTTTTTGAATCGCAACAAGCACCAATTTCCCAACGACTTCATGCGCTTGACGGAATGGCATTCCCTTTGTTGCTAAGTAATCAGCTAGTTCCGTTGCATTTGAGAAATCATTGTTGGACTGCTTTTTCCATCGTTTCTGTATTGACCGTCATCGTCTCAATCATTCCAGCGAAGATATTCAAAGAGCCTTTAACTGTTTCAACAGTATCAAACATGCCTTCCTTATCCTCTTGCATATCTTTGTTGTAAGCTAGAGGCAATCCTTTTAATGTTGTTAATAGTGAGAACAGATTTCCGTACACACGGCCTGTTTTCCCACGAATTAACTCTGCCATATCAGGATTTTTCTTTTGCGGCATGATACTACTTCCTGTTGCAAACGAATCGTCCATTTCAATAAACTGAAATTCTTGTGTTGACCAGAGAATCAACTCTTCACATAAACGAGATAGATGCATCATTAAAACAGATGAAGCACTTAAAAACTCAACGATAAAGTCACGATCACTTACCGCATCAAGACTATTTTGATAAATATCATCAAAGCCTAGTAATTCAGCCGCATAAGCACGGTCAATTGGAAAAGTCGTCCCAGCTAATGCTCCTGCACCTAGTGGTGAAATATTTAAACGTTTTAAGCTATCTTCATAGCGGCCATAATCACGCTCAAGCATCCAGAAATAAGCCAGTAAATGATGAGCAAACGAAACTGGCTGAGCACGCTGAAGATGTGTATAACCAGGAATTAACGTTTCAACATGCTGCGTTGCTTGCGTATAAAGAGCTTCTTGCAGCTTTTTTACCGCATCCATAATTTCTTTCGTATTGTTACGTAAATACAGATGCATATCTGTTGCCACTTGGTCATTTCGACTTCGTCCAGTGTGGAGCTTTCCACCTACTGGACCAATTTCATCAATGAGCATTTTTTCAAGGTTTAAGTGAATATCTTCTTCTGAAACAGAAAATTCAAGCTCACCTTTTTTTGCTTTTTCGCGAAGAGTGTTAAGCCCTTCTTTAATTTTCTCAACTTCATCTGCTGGGAGAATTCCGCATTTTCCAAGCATCGTCACGTGAGCAAGGCTTCCTTGTATATCTTCATCGACTAGCGCTTGATCGAAGCCGATTGATGCACCGAATGCATCGACCCACTCCTCTGCTGTCTTTGTAAAACGTCCTCCCCAAAGCTTCGTCACTATTGTGTGACCTCCTTCTTCTCCTTGTTGACCATGCTGTGCACTTTTGTTGGTAATCCCCATAGTGAGATAAAGCCAACAGCTGCACTGTGATCAAATTCATCATCTGTTGAATACGTAGCAAGTTTTTCATCATATAAAGAATAAGGAGATTTACGTCCTTCTACAATCGCATGTCCTTTAAACAATTTCACACGAACAACGCCTGTTACTGATTTTTGTGTTTCTTTTAAGAACGCTTGAAGTGCTGGTTGTAATGGTGAGAACCATAAACCATCGTAAATCACTTCTGATAATTTCTTACTAATAACTGGTTTGAAATGAGCTACTTCTTTCGTTAAGCGTAATGTCTTCAAGTTCTTTATGAGCTTTAATTAACGTCATTGCGCCTGGGCATTCATATACTTCACGTGACTTGATCCCAACAAGACGATTTTCAACATGGTCAATACGTCCAACGCCATGCTTACCAGCAATTTGGTTTAACTCAAGAATCAATTGATCTAATTGATATGACTCTCCATTTAATTGTCACTGGAACGCCTTGTTCAAAACCAATTTCAATAATTTCTGCTGTATCAGGTGTATCTTCAATTGCAGCAGTTAATTCATAGGCACCTTCTGGTGGAGTTGCCCATGGATCTTCTAGGATTCCACACTCATTTGCACGTCCCCATAAGTTTTGGTCAACTGAATATGGATTATCCAAATCAATCGGAATTGGAATGTTATTCTTTTTCGCATATGCAATTTCTTCATCACGTGACCATGCCCACTCACGAACAGGAGCAAGTACTTCTAAATTTGGATTTAATGCTTGAATAGACACTTCAAAACGAACTTGGTCGTTTCCTTTTCCTGTACAACCATGAGCAACCGCAGTCGCTCCTGTTTGTTCAGCAATTTCAACTAATTTTTTAGAAATCAACGGACGAGAAAAAGCAGATACAAGCGGATATTTTTCTTCATATAATGTATGAGCTTGCAAAGCAGGTAAAACAAATTCCTCTGCAAATTCTTTTTTCGCATCGATTGAATATGATTCGATCGCACCAACATCTAATGCTTTTTGTTTAACGAAATCTAAATCTTTTCCTTCACCTACATCTAACCCTACAGCAATAACATCATATCCTTTATCTGATAACCATTTAATTGCAACGGATGTATCTAAACCACCTGAATATGCTAAAACAACTTTCTGTTTCATTTTGCATTCCTCCTATGAATAATCATACTTATAATATTATTTTTATACATTTTTATTCAAAAAAAAGAGTTGCTTACTTCCTTTGTCTGCCACTTTGCATAAAACCAAATCAATTCTTATTAATATTCATTACTTTAACAGGGGTATTCGATTTTGGCAAGTAAAAATATCGCTTTTTTTATGATATTTTTATTTTCATTTTCTTAAATCATCTCAGCTATCATCATGATAGGGAGGTGAATACAAATGAATGTAGAGTTCATCTATGATTCTCGTCTTGATCTTTCACTTCCACACATAAATGTGCGTTGGACTGAACTAGAACAAGACACACAAGAGCACATTTTGTCAAAGTGGGAAACGATAAGAGGAACCATTCCAGATCGCGTCAAAACAATTGAACAGGAAATTAATATGGTTCATGCTGCATTAACTGAAGAAGAAAACTTTGAACGTTCTTGTGAATTAAATCTGAAATGGCCGAGCTTGCATCAATTATTAATGACTTATGGATCTGGTTTCGCATTAATCCATCCATTTCTAGAATGGAACGTTAATAAGGCAGAGAAATGCTCTTTTACAAATAAGAGAAACCAGCTTTTCAGATGAGCTGGTTTCTCTTATTCATTCATTTGTTCAAGTAATCTTCTCTTTTGATAAAAATGCTGGCCGATTTCAATCACTTGCTGTGAAAAACGATAATTGATGCCCGCCCCAGCCGCCATTCCGATCAAGCGGCACGCCTTGGATCACTTTTTTACGTAACATCGTAATCATAAAGCTTTTTGCTAGCTTGCTTCATCAGTTGCTCGATCCACTTGCTTTGAAAGATTGCTTCTTCACCTTGATAAAAAACAGTCATCAGCTAGCTTGATCTTCCACTTCATTCAAATAGCTTGTCCCATTCTTCCGCTTGAAACGATTTAGGTAAGTGTAGCAACATGAAATAATTTTAGCATATACATCATCTCATGCAGGCTCTCTAGTATCATAACCATACACGAATGCGAGTTGTTGCAACGATCGCAATTGAATGAGCGCCATAGCAGGCAAATCAGCTCGCCAGTAAAAAGACTCCTCCCATCCCTGTTAACCCTCCTTGCCCTAAAGCAAGAAGGCGCTGTTTAGCCATTAGCTGCTCGGCTAAATAATCAAGCTGTTCTAAGGAAAGTTGACGCAAATCTTCAATTGTTGATAGATTAGAATCAAATATACTTTGCATATTGAATAATGCGTCGATGCGTTTCTTCATAAGACCGACTATGCTGATACCATGCTTGCAAATGAAATAAACAAGCATCCATTTTCGATAGCCACTTTCTGCTTGCGCGTTTCTCCAAGCTGATTAAAAATCTGCTCACTCCATTTGTAATAAGATTTTGCGATATCTGATGCTTCCGAAATGAAAAATTCATCTTCCCATCTTTTCATCTCATCCCAGCGTCTTTCTATGCTACTCTGTTGGCTCATACGTTTCTCCCTCCTTACGACTTGACTCCATTTTATGAGTATACATTTTTCTCTTAAACATTGGTGAGTACGTCCACGGTTCCTTTGAGCGTTCTTGCATCATTTCAAACGCATGAAGCATCGTGTTCATTTGTTTGATATGTTGAAAGAAAATTGCTTCCGCCGTTTTAGGTGACATTGCACTCCCTAATCCTTGATCGACATCTCCAAATTGACTTGCAATACAGTGCTTTAAGGCAAGTAGTTCGCTATCACCACTTGAAATTCCTGCCTCTCTTGCAGCATCATGCACGAGCTCAAGCCCTAATGCAATATGTCCCATTAATTCTCCAGCTATCGTATAATCAGGCGCCACGGCTTCTGTAAATACTTGTGTTTTCCCTATATCATGAAGAAGACATGTCGCAAGGACAATATCTTTATTGACATGAGGATAAAGCGGAAGCAGCTGATACGCACTTTGAGTCACATGAACAATATGATCAAGTAAACCAGCATAATAAGTATGATGATACGTCTTTGATGCTGGAATGGTCGTTAACCGCTCCCTAATCGTTCGTTGACTAAATAGTTGCTTCATAATCGCACGTAGAACCTCTGACTGTACTTCCTCCATCATGAGCCTTAAATCATGCCACAACTCTTCTCTTTGAACACCCTTCCTTGAAATCAATTCCGAGACATTAACCTGATCCTCATCCGTCGCCAATCGAATTCGTTGAATATTGATTTGCTTTTGTCCTCGATAACTCTGTCAGCATTCCTTCTATTTTCACAACAGATTTACGTTGAAACTGATGTTCTTTGTTCTGCAGTCATATCCCATAAGCGTGCAGGCACAAGCTCTAAATTACGTTCTAATATAAAGTTCGCGTAATCACTTCCATTTGACGCCTGCTTCAACTCTCTTTCTTTCACGAGAAAAAAGTCTCTAATGATTTCCCCTTCTTCCATGTCAAGAAAAGCACCCACATCTATCCCCTCCCCACTTACTCCTTTTCATCTTATGCGTTAGAGAAAGTCCTCATTCTAATGATATCGTTCTTGTCAAATGAAAGCAAAAGCAAAGAAGCATCACTAAGTAGCGATGCCTCTTCATTAACATTTAGGTAACACCTCACTTTATTGCGCTAGACGCACCGTATCACGTGCAATCATTACTTCTTCATTCGTTGGAATAATCATCACTTTAACAGGTGAATGAGGATAGCTAATAAATGCTTCTTTTCCACGTACCTTATTAAGCGATGGGTCCCAATATACGCCCATAAATTCAAGTCCTTTTAAGACACGCTCACGGATAACATCACTATTTTCACCAATCCCAGCAGTGAAAATAATCGCATCAACCCCACTCATTCGCGCAGCATAGGAACCGATATATTTATGAATACGCGACGTAAATACTTCAAGAGCAAGCTCAGCACGTTCGTTACCAGCAGCAGCTTCACTTTCAATATCACGTAAATCACTTGAAAAACCTGATACCCCAAGAAGACCACTACGTTTATTTAACGTATCAAGTACTTCATAGGCATCTTGTCCTGTTTTTTCCATAATATATGGAATTAAAGCAGGATCAATGTTTCCTGAACGTGTTCCCATCGTCACACCAGCAAAAGGTGTAAAGCCCATTGACGTATCAATTGATTTACCGCCTTTGATCGCTGCAATACTTGCACCATTTCCTAAATGACAAGAAAGTAGACGAAGATCCTCTATTGGACGACCTAATATCTCTGCTGCACGCTCTGAAACATACTTATGCGATGTTCCGTGAAATCCATATTTACGAATGCCATACTTCTCATAATAATCATACGGCAAGCTGTATAGAAAAGAACTTTCTGGCATTGTTTGATGAAAAGCTGTATCAAAAACAGCCACTGCAGGTACATTTGGTAATACTTCTTTAAACGCTTTAATCCCCACAATATTAGCTGGGTTATGAAGAGGAGCAAGCTCTGACACTTCTTCAATACCCTCTAATACTTCATCCGTAATCAATACAGAATCATTAAACTTTTCACCGCCGTGAACGACACGATGACCGATTCCTTCAATTTCATCTAAAGAATGAAATAATACCAAGCCCTGTTAATTTCTCTAGAAGAGTTTTTACGGCAAACGCATGATCAGGAATTTCAAGCGTTTCCTTATTTTTCTCGCCATTTACTTCAATCGTGAACACACCTTCATCTAATCCAATTCGTTCAACAAGACCTTGTGTGACGACAGCTTCTTCAGGCATATTAAGTAACTGGAATTTCAACGAAGAACTTCCTGCATTAATTGCGATAATTTTAGCCATGCTTAAAACAGCTCCTTTTTATTCTTTCAAGCTCTATCTATCTAATTGTCCTACTCCATTTAAGCACCACGAAATCTTGATTTCAAGTGAATTCACCTTTTTTCAGCGATTCTCTCTTGAATTCTTTATATTCTGACTTGAAACCGTTTTATAAAAAGAAATCAATTAGAAAAACTTGGATTATAACTCAGTCTTTATAGCGAAAGCCTTAGTCTTTTTTTAATCGTTCAGAAAGGTATCATGATTTTTATCCTTTATGATTAGGCAACAAAAAACTGACCTCCTCATCAGAAAATCGCATCACATTTTATTGAGTAGCGTTAATCGATGAGCGGTCAGTTTTCTTAGGAAATTCCTAATTCCTGTTCAAACCATTTATTTATTTGTTGAATCATGTCTGCAAGTGCAGCTTTTTTCGAAAAAGACGGAAGCTCTGCCAAAAGGGCTTGTTTCGGTTGTTGTACTCCTTCACCCTTCTTTTGTAGCATGAAAATACTTTTACCGAATTGTTCTGATTGAAACATACTTTTTGGCAATTGAAGCAAGCCGAGTATATTTGCATATTCCTTTATGTGTTGATGAAGTTTCGTTGCTTGATCACTCTCAAATAAGAAATTAGGGACGACGAAAAAGAGGAATCCACTAGGCTTCGTTTTGTTAATGGCTTGTTCAATCATTAAATGGTGGAGATAGGAATGACCCTCTTCTGCCTTTAATTGATAACGAGCCGCAACGTCATCTTTTGGATAAAACCCTACTGGGAGGTCGGTTACCACTAGATCTACTTCTGAAAAAGCTAGTGGCTCAATACTATCTTGATGGAAGAGTTCAAGTTCATGCTGTTGTAAGTTGGCACTAACAAAGGCCAGCTTCAATAACGTTTCATCTACTTCAAAGCCACGAGCATGCAGAGGAACCGTTGCCTGATTTAATAGCGCACTAATCAAGTTTCCAGAACCAACAGCCAAATCAAGAATCGTCGCTGTTTCTTCACGACTTCCAAGCACCTTATTCACCAAGTAACTTAAAAACAAGGCGACTGCATCAGGTGTCATCGAATGATGAGGCTGAATAGCACCTTTCATTCCTTTTAAAACCGTAAGCTGAAAGGCTTTGCGAATGTCCTCAACCTCATACTCGATTGCACTAACTTTTGCTAACTTCTCCTCTAGCACACGCTTCTGTTTTACTTCAAGCGGCTGACAAATTTCCTGTCGAAAGAAATTCTCGCCTGCCTCAGCTAACCCTTCAAGATAAGTGACAGTCCAATTTTCTTCTAAATATAGGGCTGTTTCATTTAAATATGTAAATAATTGTTCCATGTTTGCATCCTTCATTGTCTTCACACCCTCATCTACAACTCGATCTCTCTATTGTAATAGAAATAAGCCTACTATCGCAAGACAGTAGGCTTCTGTTCATTTCGTACTATTATTTTGCAGCTTTTGCTGCTTCAATAGCTGCCTCGTAATCAGGATGATTTGTTGCCTCAGATACATACTCAGCATATGTAACAGTATCATTTGAATCAACGACAAATACTGCACGTGCAAGAAGACGAAGTTCCTTAATCGCCACTCCGAAAGCTTGTCCGAAAGAAAGATCGCGGTGGTCAGAAACCGTTTGAACGTTCTCAATCCCTGCAGCTGCGCACCAACGCTTTTGTGCAAATGGTAAATCAACACTAACTGTTAAAATTTGAACATTATCTAAATTAGCAGCTTCTTCATTGAAACGACGTGTTTGCTGATCACATACACCTGTATCAATTGAAGGAACAACACTGATAAGACGAACTTTCCCTTTTGAATCAGCCAATGTCACTTCTGATAAATCATTTGCTAATACTGTAAAATCAGGAGCTTTTTCACCAACTTTTACTTCTGTACCTAATAACGTAATCGGATTGTTTTTAAACGTCACTTCTGCCATTTTAAATCCTCCTTTAACCTATTGGAAATATGTACATATCTATCTTACATGAGAATACGATCTTCTGACAAGAAATTAGTAAAGCAAGATTAGTAGACAATGATCGTCACTTTCTCACCAAAGTTAGAAAAAGAATGGGCTTAGCCCATTCTTTTACATTGGAGGTTGATCATAACGATTCGGTTGGTATGGATTCTGTTGGTGAGTAGAGCATGGAGTCGTTGTTGCAGAAGACTGATTTCCACCAAGCATTTGCTGAATCTTCTCCATCACTTGAGGAGCAAAATCAAGTAGCTTTTCATATAAATGTGTACTACCATCAATGTGAATCATTTTAACCCCTTGACTGCTTACAACTAAGAAAGCAACTGGTGTAATGGAAACACCACCACCGCTCCCTCCACCAAAAGGATGTGCAGGCTCGTTGCTATCTGAGCCATTTGCTGCTCCACAATAAACTCACTTCCTCCCGCAGCAAAGCCAAATCCGACCTTTGAGACAGGCATAATCACACTACCGTCTGGTGTTTCCACTGGGTCACCAATAATCGTGTTTACATCAACCATTTCTTTTAAATTTTCCATGGCTGTCTTCATTAGTCCTTGAATTGGATGATCTGACATCTTTATTTCCTCCATCCCTTACATATTTTCTTCAACCGAATTAGGTCTAGTTAATGTCGGTCTTCGTTTCCAATGCTTGATCAGCATTAGACCTGCAATGATAGCATGTCCTATTCGAAATGAAATCATGCAAGAAAAGTATGTATAAGAGAAGACTTCTTGAAAATGGGGGTGCACACTCAATTTGGGCATTTGTTTCAGTTTCATATAGTTACCAATAAGACCCATGATACTTCCTTTTATTGTCCATAAAACTCCTGTAAGTTGTGCTGAATACGCCGCATCTCCTACTCCGATATCGGTATGCCATTTAAGATCATATATCGATACTTTTTGAAAGAAACGCTTTACAATCTTATGAAACCCGATAACATGTCGTAAAAATTCTTTGAAGTGCTGAAAACTGTCTACCATGGTTTGAACCGTAATGGCATCGGTTTTCTTTATATTCTTCATTCCAATTTTTTGTTTCTCTTTAACGATAATCGATGCAGAATCTTTATCGATTTTGATTAAAGGAGCAGAAAATGAATACACCTTCAGCCCCCATAAAAAAACCTTCACTTCCAGTAAATCATTATCTTGTTGATGACGATATGTCGTTTTTACTGTGACCTTTGTCACTGCAACCAAAACAAAAAGAACGATTAAAAGTGAAATAATGACCATCAACCAGTTCATACCATTCTCCCTTTAGCAAATGCTTCTAGTTTCTCCGTTCAACAAAAAAATAAACCTAGCCATTAAATAGCACAGGTTTATTTTCTAAAGCTATGAATGGAGATCGAACTCTTCTCGTTCATGAATCACATACGTATCCGCAATCATATCGTGAAGTCCTTGCTTCTTAGCTGTAAAGGCAACAGCCACATATAGCACTTGCAAAAAGAAGAAAACTTGATGAATAAAGCGTCCGACCCCTTCACGAAATAAAATTTGGGTCCAAGTTAATCCTTGACCATTTTTCGCAATAACTCGTAAACCAAACACCATTTTCCCAATTGTTTGACCATACTTTTTCGTCATTATCGCGAAATATAAGAAAAACACAAGAGCGGTTAAAAGAGCTTGTGTACTATAAGAAGCAATCGTCATCCACTCACCAATGCCAGTCATTCTTAGTAGTGGGTAAACGAAAATTCCGTTTAAAGCGAATACTGTCAATGAATCCAGTAAAAATGCCCATACACGCATCCAAAAACCAGCAAACTGATAGAAAGATCGCATCTGTACAGTCTCTTCGTTGTCTAATTTTTCTTCTTTTCGTTGCTGCTTTCGATCAACTATTCGATTACGTAAGCGATCGTTGACGACTCTTTGTCTTTTACGATATCTTACATGATTTTGAGCGAATTGTTCCACCACTCTCGACCTCCATTATTCAGTATATAAATATTTCAAAGTCGGAGAGCGATTATCCGATAAAAATTGTTGGAGCCCTAAAAGCTCATGATCTGACGTAAACAGTTGCTCCATCGACATCGAGAACATTTGTGAAAGCCCTAAGTTTGATTCATATTTCACCACATTATAATCTGCTCCAACGTAGTCTTTCATTAATAAAATCGTATCATCAAGACTTCCTAATTCATCCACCAAATCTAACTCTAATGCTTGATTACCACTATAAATGCGACCATCTGCAATTGTTCTAACTTCTTCTTCAGACATGTCACGGCCCTCAGCAATAATTCGGACAAATTCATCGTAAGATTCATCAATGAGTGACTGTAAAATGGCTCGATCCTCGTCTGTCATTTCTCTCGTTGCAGACATTATATCTTTATAGGGACCACTCTTAATCGTATTGACCTTCACTCCGTAATTTTCAGCTAGTTCCGTTACATTAATGGATTCCATAATGACACCGATTGATCCAGTAATCGTCTGCGGGCTAGCAACAATCATATCTGCTGGTGCAGCAATATAATAGCCTCCTGATGCAGCCATGCTCCCCATCGAGATAAAGACTGGCTTCCCGTACTCTACTTGTGCATTTATAATTTTTTCGTGAATTTCAGCACTTTCTACCACACCACCACCTGGCGTGTTCACACGTAAAATAATTCCTTCTACAGTGGGATCTTCAGCAGCGTGATCAAGTTGTGAAAGCAGCATTTGGTGATGGTATCCGCTCGTCTGAAACAGTCCACCTTCTCCAGTATCCTGGATCACCCCATTTACTTCTAACAGAGCAATTGACCCACCTATATTGTCTCCTTGTTCATAAATCGTTTCTGTCCATTCCTGATTCATCGTGCCTATTAGTGAGTTTGCATTCGAAAAAACAGTTGATGTTGCAACATTTACTGAAATGGAGGCTACCAACAGCATAGCAACAGCAATTAAAGCCAACCAACGTTTACGACTCATTTCTTCACTCCTCTATCCTACTTCGTCTTTCTTTTTTCTAATCACAGGTTATGATAACACAAAGGACAATATTCGGTCATGTGTAAGCTAACCAGACAGGACAGGCTTAGCTTGTTTTTTTCTTATACTCATACATGACCGTATCATCGACTACAGTCATAAGAACAACAGTCTCTGGAACCTCATCTGCTTCAACCGTAAATAAGTTCTGGTTAAGAATCGTGAAATCTGCCACAAAACCTTGATCAATTTTTCCTCGTTCATGCTCCTTTTCAATTGCATAAGCACTGCCTGTTGTAAAGAGCTGTACAGCTTTAAATGGTGTTAGTCTCTGCTCGGGAATATAGCCTTCATGCTTCTCCCCCATTCTTTTTCTCGTGATTGCCGCATGGATTCCCAGTAAAGGGTTAACAGGTTCAATCGGAGCATCAGACCCACCTGCACAGTGTAGTCCTTCTTCTAGCAATGTCTTCCATGCAAAGGAAAAAGGTAGTCGTTCTTGTCCTAATCTCTCCATCACCCACGGAAAGTCCGCAACTACGAATCGTGGTTGGATATCAAGTACAAGTGGGAGTTTTTTCATTCGCTCAATTAATGTTTCGTCCACTACTTGTACATGAATGAGTCGATCTCTGCCTTCTCTGATCGGATATTGTTCTAATGCTGTTAAGGCTAGATCGAGCGCTCCATCACCAATCGTATGAATTGCAACAGGACGATTTTTTGCACGCGCTGCCTTTATAATTCCATGAAGATTTTTTTCTGTATGCATGGCTACACCAGAAGTAGATGGATCATCAGTATAAGGAGCATTGAGTAACGCTGTTCTTCCTCCTAAAGCCCCGTCAGCAAATAGTTTCACAGCACCTAGCTCAAGAAAAGGTGTCACTTCACCACAATCAAATCCTTGCTCCTCCATTTCCGCTACCGCTTCATGATGGACAAGCAAATGAGCTCTAAACTTTTTTTTCTTCCCCTCGATCACTTGTTGAAACTGCTCAAAGGTCTGTTGAAAACCATTATAATAATGAAGATCCTCTGTATGTCCTCCAACGAGTCCTACACGTAATAAATCATCAACAGCTACCTCAAGAGCGCGTCTAACATAACCTGCCGTTACATTTGGAATGACAGCCTTTACTAGCTCTGTCGCAGCATCTAGCAAATAGCCTGTTGGCTCTCCGTTATTATCTCGGACAATAACGCCACCTATCGGGTCTTCCGTTTCACTTGTGATGCCTGCAAGTCTTAATGCTTCACTGTTAACCAACGCCGCATGACGACAAACTCTTGTGAGAAACATTGGTTTATCAGCCGCAATCTCATCTAGCTCTTGGCGGTGGAAAATTTTTCGATCGGCAAAATTATTTTCATTCCACCCTTCGCCAAATATCCATTCCCCACTTGTCGTTGCCAGAGCCTTTTCTTGTAAGCAATGCCGCATGTTCGCAGCAGACTCTACTTCTGATAAATCAAGTCTAATTAGCTTCTCTCCATGTCCGATAAGATGAAGGTGACTATCGACAAAACCCGGGTACACAAAAGCTCCCTTCAGATCATGTCGATTGACGATCGCCTCTGCATACTTTTGTTCAAGGTTCTTTTTATTACCAGTTGCTTGAATGATTCCATCTTCAACATAAACTGCTTCGACAGATTCCAGTTCTGCTCTCATCGTAAAAAACGTCCCATTAAACCAAAGTGTTCCCATTACGCTTTCGCTCCTTACACATTCCACTTTATTCCTTTATCGTGACAGAATCTTTTCAGACATGCAAATGAACATTTTTTCATTATAAAACTTGGCTTCTACTTATGTCCTTATTAGTTAAGAAAAACTAGCTTGGGAAACCGTCCCAAACTAGTTCTCTTTTGGTTTCTATAAATTCAAGAGCCTGTACTCATAGCCATGAATATCTACGCAAGTCTTGTTTTTTCTAGCTTTCTTAGCTCCACTCTTCTAATTTTTCCAGAAGGTGTTTTCGGTAATGCCTTCACGAATTCGATCTTTCTTGGATACTTGTAAGGGGCTGTCATTTGTTTGACATGCTCTTGGAGTTCTTTAACCAACTCATCACTTCCAGTATCATCATCATTCCGGAGAATCACAAATGCTTTTACAATATCTCCTCTTACTTCATCTGGACTTGCTACAACGGCACATTCACGAACAGCTGGATGTTTGGTTAGCGCATCCTCCACTTCGAATGGTCCAATCGTATAACCGGAACTAATGATAATATCATCACTTCTGCCTTCAAACCAGAAATAACCATCTTCATCTAGCTTTGCTTGGTCACCGGTAATATAATAATCTCCTCTAAATGCCTTTGCTGTTCGTTCTGGATCTTTATAATATTCTCTAAATAAAGCCGGTGCATCTTTATGAACAGCAATATCGCCGACTTCACCTGGTTTAACAGATTGCCCCTCCTCATCAATAATTGCGACTTCATTACCTGGTGTTGGTTTCCCCATTGATCCAGGTTTCATTTCCATTCCCTTCAATGTACCAATTAGTAATGTATTTTCTGTTTGTCCATAACCATCTCGAACCTCGACATTAAACTTCTTTTTAAATGTTTCAATCACTTGACGATTCAATGGTTCACCTGCTGATACAGCACTTTTGAGATGTGGCAGTGAAAATCGTTCAATATTTTCAACCTTTGCCATTAGACGGTATTCTGTGGGGGTACAACAAAGAACATTAATCTTTTCATCCTGTAAGCGTTGAAGATAATCATTTGGTTCAAATCGCCCATGATGCACATATGCTGTTGCTCCTACCCCAATCGTCGACAAAAATGGACTCCAAATCCACTTTTGCCAGCCTGGTGCTGCAGTCGCCCAAACAACATCTCCTTCTTGAACATCTAACCACATTTTCGAGGCTACCTGCAGATGAGCATATGCCCATCCATGAGTATGTACAACGGCTTTTGGATTTCCCGTCGTACCAGACGTATAAGGAAGAAACGCTATTTCATCTCTTTTTGTCGCTGGCCCTTCAAAGAAACTGCTTTCATTATTAGCTAGATCAATCAGATTATGCCACCCTACAGAAGAACCGCCAACAATCCATTTCATTTCTAACGTTGATTGATATTCTTTTATTAAATTAACTTCTGATATAAATTCAGCATAAGCAATAACTGCCTTTGCCTCCGCATGTTCAATGCGATAACACAAATCCTTTGCTCGTAACATTTCAGAGCATGGAATAATCACGATTCCTGCTTTTAAACAAGCTAAATAAGCAAAGTAGGCTTCAGGAATTTTGGGTAAGATAAGCAAAACCTTATCTCCTTGAGAAAGACCTTTTTTCGTTAAAGCATTAGCAAATTGATTTGTTTTTTCAACAAGCTGTGGATATGAGATCTCTCTTCGATCACCTGCTTCATTTGTCCAACGGATCGCTAATCGTTCGGAATCACGGGCAAATGCTTCAACTTCTTGAAACAAATTATACTGCACTGGTGCAATTAATTGTTCTCGGTTCATCATATTCCCCCTTATCACTTGTTCTCTTCTATTATACAGAATTAATTCATTCATTTTGAATATTTATAATTTATTTTATGTTTCTGAAAAAGGGGATCTCAAACCTATTTTTCTCATTTTTGACAAAATAATAAAAGGAGAGTGAATGAATCACCCTCCTTACAGCCATGATATGATTATTATTGTTGTTGGTAACCACTCATTTGTTGTTCAGCCATTTGAACAAGACGTTTTGTGATCTCACCACCTACAGAACCGTTTGCACGTGATGTAGAGTCTGGTCCAAGCTGAACACCGAATTCAGTAGCAATTTCATACTTCATTTGATCTAATGCTTGTTGTACTCCAGGTACAAGCAATTGATTTGAATTACCGCTATTGTTGTTGCTCGCCATGTTTCTCACCTCCTTCTGTACTCATAGAATGAGTCTAAAGGAAGGAAAACATGCAATCACTTTTTTGGTAATTGTTGTGAAAGAATCCTAGTTAATCAGCTTTAATTAAAACAATTCTTCTACTTCGTTATTTATTTGAGTTTGACTCGTAATAACAATTGTTTCGGTTCTTTCTACTGCTTCACTGACATATTTATCTGTTTCAACATATTGTTCAAACTTGTTCGCTTGCTCTCTTTTTGGTCTAGTCTTAGAATCTGGAGGTAAAAAGATCGTGCAACAGTCTTCAAAGGGTAAAATCGATGTTTCATACGTATCAATATCCTGAGCGATATTGATGACTTCTAACTTATCCATGGTCACTAACGGTCTAATGATTGGCAAATTTGTCACTTCATTGATTGTATTCATACTATGCAAGGTTTGACTAGCCACCTGACCGAGACTTTCTCCTGTAGCTATAGCCAAGATCCCGCGTCTGTGCGCAATTTGCTCACTAATACGCATCATCATTCGACGCATAATCGTCATTTGAAGGCTACTTGGTATTTCGGCATGAATATGCTTTTGCATGTCAGTAAAAGGTACGAGATGCAAGACCACATTATTTCCGAAATTTGTCAATGTTTTTGCTAAATCAATCACTTTTTGTTTAGCACGTTCATTCGTATAAGGAGGGCTATGAAAATGGACAGCTTCAATCTTCGCACCACGCTTCATTGTCAAGTAACCAGCTACAGGACTATCAATCCCACCAGAAAGCATTAATAATACCTTACCACCTGTTCCGACTGGTAATCCACCGGCTCCTTGATAAGAACCTGATGTAACGTAGGTAGCTGTTTCACGAACTTCAACACGAATATCAAGATCAGGATGATGAACATCGACTGTTATCTGTTCAGTATTCGTAAGAACATAACCACCAACTTCCATATTTAGACGCTGAGAATCGATAGGAAATTGTTTATACGCGCGTCTGGCGCTTATTTTAAATGTATGCACAGGTGACTCATGGCTTTTTAAAACTTCTAAGGCCGCCTGCTGAATTGCGCTTAAATCATTCTCAACTTTTAAAGCCAAACTAAATGAATGGATCCCAAAAATATGCTTTAGTTTTTCTATAACTGGTTCATGATTCTCCCCATTTAATTCAATAACAATACGACCATACGTCCGATTGAATCCAAGCTGTGAAAATGCTTTAAGGCTTATTCTAATATTTTGAAGTAATTGCTTTTCAAAAATGGAGCGATTCTTTCCTTTTAATGCTAGCTCACCAAAACGAACCAAAATATGGTTATATTGCATTATTTGACAACCTCCAGTAATTCAGGAATTAGTGCGTTAAGCTCTTGAAGCAGGGTTTTCAGTTCATCTGCTGTCGTTTCATAGGAAAAGCTGACGCGTATACCCGTTTGAGCTCTTTCTTCTCCAACTCCCATCGCGCTTAAAACACGACTCGGTTCGGATAATTTAGAGGAACAGGCAGATTTTGTCGAGACATAAATATGCTTTGCAGTCAGTGATTGGACGACTACTTCTGGTTTTGTATATGGAATTGAGAAATTGACAATATGGGGTGCTATTTTTTCCATTGGCGTATTTACCATAACCCCTTCAATCTTTATCAACTCGTTTACAAACTGGTTTTTAAGCTCACAAAGCTGTGTATACTTCTCTTTTGCTTGTTCTTCGGCAAGCCTTAAAGCTTTAGCCATCGCAACAATTCCAGCTACATTTTCCGTACCTGCTCTAAGTTGATTTTCTTGATCTCCACCATGAAGTAAAGAGGCTAATCTAAGTCCTTCACGAACAAATAAAAATCCAGTCCCCTTCATTCCGTGGAATTTGTGAGCTGAACATGTACATAAATCAATATTTCCTTGTTTAAATGATAATGGTACCTTTGATATCCCTTGAACATGATCAACATGAAAAATGACACGCGGATATGCCCTCAACTGCTTCCCTATTTCTTCAATAGGTTGTATGGCTCCTGTTTCATTATTAACGTGAATAATAGAAACAAGGATCGTATCAGGGCGAATAGCTGCAATAACCTGCTCAGCATTCACTCGACCTTCTTGATCCACAGGAAGATATGTGACTTCGTATCCCTCTTTCTCAAGCTGTTGAAACGTTTCATACACCGATGGATGTTCAACGATAGTTGTAATTAAATGTTTCCCTCGCTTTTGTCGGGCATACGCTGCACCTTTTATCGCTAAATTATTTCCTTCTGTCCCTCCAGAAGTGAAGATGATTTCACTTGCTTTTACACCAAGAAGCCCAGCTATTCGGCTCCTTGCCTCAAGCATAAGTTCCTCAGCTTGCATGCCAAGAGAGTGAAGTGACGATGGATTTCCGAAATAAGTAGTCGATACCTTTACAAATGTGTCGACTACTTCCTTGTATGGTTTTGTCGTTGCACTATTATCTAAATAAATCATGAATTCACTAACCTCCTCGCATTCTTACTTTACCCCAGTCTGATCAGATATACATCCATTTATGTTAGCACAAAATGTCTAAATAACAAGATCGAGTTTAGCATTTGGCAAGGATTCTCATTATTTTCATTTATAAAAGCGCTTATCGACCAGCTAAAGCAAAGAAAACAGGACCCCTTTGATTAGGGTCCCGTCTAGTTAAGCACTTATATGCTCTTCAACGCGTTCCAAGACATCTGGCTCATAAATTTTAATGACCTGAACAGCGCATTCAATTGCTTCTTCGTAGTCGTATTGGCGAAAATACTGCTCAGCTTCACTTAACCCAGCTTCAACTGCTTGGGAACGACTTCGATAACGATTTCCAAACTGAATGACTCGCTCTGCCAGTACTGCTGAATAGATCGTATCTTTTATCATCTGATCATTTTCCTTAACAGACGCTTCAGCTTCTTCGACAAGCACATGGATCCGACCAAGCTCCAGTGGAACTTCTTCTAATTGTGCTGCCGCTTCTACTAATTTCTTCTCTGCATCATCAAGCAACAAAAGAGAACGCTCCGGCAATCCAGGAATATTGCTCTTTTGCACAATACGCTTTGTTTCCATCATCATCTCTCGTAAAGCACGTAATGTTTCCTTTGCTTTCCATTCGTTCTCTCGAAGAGCAAAAAGTGACTCCTTATTCTGCTCAACTGTAGTTGATAGCTTCGACATTTCCGCTTCCCACTCATGAATCATTTCCCTAATGGAGGTGAAGGTTTGCTTTTCATTCAATGTCACGTCCGTTAAGACATGCAATTGCTTTGTTAAATCCAAGACATTTTCTTTCATTCGGTCTTGAGAGCTAAGTTCTTCTTCAGATATATGATAGCTCTGCTGAACTTGAACGGTTTCTTTGAGCAAGGATTCAATTCTTTGATTTACTACCTCTACTTGTTCGTTTAATTCGGGTATCTTATCCGTTACATACTGCTTCGACTCGACTTCGTAGTCTAATGTCTCGTACAGTTGTTCCACTTGCTCTGATAGCTCTGCTAATCGTTGTTCTGCATCTTCACACTTCAAAACGACAAGATCTTCACTTAACCGCTCTAGCTCTTCTTGAAATAAATCTAATCGTGAGTGAAGAGCAAAGGCCTCAAGCTGGTATCCCGAACTCTCCATCTCTGCCATTCCTTCACGAATGTCTTTTATTTCAGTAGGTATCGTTGTTTCAACCTGTACTAAGAGCTTTGGATAGCGTTCTAGTAATGATTCTGTTTCCTCAAGCAGGGTGCTCGCTTCAACAAGAAAGTCTCTCGCTTGCAAGTAACTACCCTCAATCGTTGCTTGGTCAAACGAGTTTAATAATTCGTTGATCTTATCGAGTCTCACGTCAAATAAAGAAAGACCTTGTCCAAGTGACCCTCTCTTCTTCATCATCGCAGCGTACAATTCTTTGTACCCTGTCCGAACATCATCAATTTCTGTTCGATTTTGCTCTTCACTTTGAACAAGCTGATCAATATCTGCTAGCATTTGTGTCAGTTGCTGCTCAATCCCATTTAAGCGTTGATCTGTTACTTTAATAAGCTGCTTTGCTTTATTAAAGCGATTTTTCGTCGCTAGCTCCTCGATATCAAATAATCGTTCTTCAATATTAGGTAAAATGGTTCCAAGAATGTCATCCCATTCATTTCGCCATTCTTCAAACTTTTCCTCCGTTTGACCCGACATTTGAAGCTGTTTCACCTTTCCAATTTCATCTGGAATGGCACGATTAATAATGTCATTTTTCCATTCTTCAAGACGATCAACTTCTTTATAGGTTCGCTTTCTCAATATAGCACTAATAATAATCAAAATAGCAATAACGGCAATAACCGTGTAAATAAGGTAACGCATGTGAGGACTCCCTTCTTATGCTCCTTATAGTCTTAGTAATGAAGGCCCCATTCACTATTTGATGAACGCAATTGCGTTAGAACCAACTCGTTTATTACGGCACTTCTTGTCATTTCTCTTAGAAAACTTAATTTATCGCCAATTCCTTATAACGAAAGCCTTTGTCATTTTTTATTCGTTTAAAAAGTATCATATATTTTATACTTTCTGACTTACTAAACAATGATTTGACAAAAAAACCTAATATCCTCTATGTAATGACAATTTTTAAAACTTTTTTACGTTTTTAATAAGTATTATGATACCATGAAAATGCGACTTTGTATGCTTTTTTTAAAGGTCAAATGCACAGAAGGAGAGATGATGATAATGATACATGATGGACATGTCCACACACCATTCTGCCCTCATGGAACAATGGATTCATTAGCTGCTTATTGCGAAGCGGCAATCAACCACCATTTAAAAGGGATCACCTTTGCTGAACACGCACCACTCCCTCCTTCTTTCACCGATCCAACCCCATTGAAGGATAGCGGAATGAACCCTGCTCATTTAGAAAGCTATATCCGTGATATACAGGCTTTGAAAAAGGAATATAAGGGGAAACTCAATATCTTTTTAGGCTTAGAAGTCGATTATATCGAAGGACTTGAGCAAGAGACTACTGACTTTTTAAATGAGGTTGGCCCTTTGCTTGATGACAGTATTCTATCTGTTCACTTTCTAAAAATAGGAGAAGACTATCTTTGTCTCGATTATAGTCCAGATACATTTGCTGAGGCGATCCAATTACTCGGCTCAACCGAAAACGTGTATAGGCATTACTTCCAAACGGTTTCAGCTTCCGTTAAAGCAGACCTCGGTCGCTATAAACCAAGACGAATTGGTCATATCACACTCGCACGAAAGTTTCATAAGCGATTTCCGATACAGGGTCATTTTAACGATGAGATAACGAGTATTCTAACCTTAATCAACAATAAAGGATACGAGCTCGACTACAATGGGGCCGGCTGCAGCAAGCCACTGTGTAAGGAGCCATATCCATATGACCGCATTATTAATCAAGCCATTGACCTTAACATTCGTCTTGTCTATGGCTCAGACGCTCATCAAGTAAGTTCACTGATGAACGGCTTTGACCAGCTCGTTCCAAACGCTTTGCTTACTCAGCCAAGATGGTAATCAGTCCCATTACGATATTGACCTAGGAATAAAGTAGGGTGAAGGTGTGGCTTCAGAAGGCTCACAAAGCCACACCCGAATCCAACGTTCGAGATGGTCCATGTAACGATCGATAAAATAAGGTTCATTCGGTATAAGTTGATAGAGTTCTCGTAAATAATGCGGTGATAAATAAGGCATCGTCACCATCGTACGCACATGAATCACTACATAATCAATTTGCTGCTTCTGAAATTCACCGCTCCTCATCCCGCGACGAAATAACCCTTCAAAATCATGCTTTTCTTTTCTTAAATAGGTTGCCATCAATTCACGGACAAGCATTGAATCCAACGTCATTTCACGATGAACCATTCTTGCGACATAATGATTTGTTGATTGATACGTAAGCAACGCTCTGAGTAACGAGAGTAATTGCGCCTTTGCCGAGATCAAATCACGACTTAACTCACTTTTCATCACATGAAGATAACCTTCTAGGAACTGGGTGATAAGCTTTTCATAAAGTCCCTTTTTTCCCACCGAAATGATAGGAAACTAGGGCTACATTTACGTTTGCTTTCGTCGCAATATCTCTGACAGAAGTGCCGTCATAGCCTTGCGTATGAAATAATCTGACGGCAGCATCCAACATTTTCTCCTTTGTTGTTACCTTCATCTTATTTTCCTCCTATTCATTAGGCTCTCCTTAATGTGTTTCGATTCAGCTATTCATTTTCCTTTATGAATCAGTCGACAAATAGTCAAAACATTTCTACATATTTTTCATTTTGTTCTAAAATGACAATCGTGTAAAATAAGAAAAAAAGACTCCAAGGTCTGATTTATGCTTCCTGCTTATCTTTTATTCGTACGATAGCAGTCTAGCAATGATCAGACCATTAGGAGCCACAGAATAGTCAATTTCTTTTATTCACCTCTCGTATTAACAAGAGCTTTTCATAATGCTTGATTTTTCCCGGTCTCTTTTGCTTTATATAAAGCCCTATCAGCTTGATTAAACAAACGTTTTAATGATCTATCTCCATCTTTGGAATGCCAATATGAAACACCGATAGATATTGTAACGTTCGGACTTGTTTCAATAGATACTGCTTGGACAATTCGTTTCGCTACACGGTACCCGATTTCCATTTCTACTTTAGGGAGATAAATCGCCAATTCTTCTCCTCCCCATCTTGCAGCAATATCTTCATCACGAATATTCTTCCTCATAATATTCGCCACTTGTATAATGATATTATCTCCTACTTGATGTCCGTAAACATCATTAATTTGTTTGAAGTTATCAATATCTATTAAGAGAAAGGTTCCCTCTTTTTCTTGATTCATCGATTCCTGAATTCGTTCATCAAGATGGTTTCGCGAGTATAACTTTGTTAGATAATCAGTGATAACTAATTGTTCAAGCTCTTCATGAAGCATCGAATTCGTAAATGCAAGTGTAGAGTGATCAATTAATGATTGAAGTAACTTGAAGTTCTCAAATGTAAAATGATAGGCCTGTTGATGAACGGTCATAACGATTCCCTTTAGTTCATTATTTTGTATCATTGGGATCGTTAGAACAGACTTATACCCCTCTAATTGAAAATCAGTGTGTAAATGAGTATCACCAATATAGACAGGGTCCTTATCTCGCTTAACTTTTTGAATGAATGGTTCAAGACTTCTTAACGTCTTTTTGTCTTTAAAAATAGAGGTGCTCCCATCTAGCACAACGGACTCACCATTAGCTGGAAACATAATAAACCCGACCTGTTCAGCTTCAAATGACTCAATGATTTGTTGAGTCATATAATTAATTGTATCGGCTAATCGTAAGTTGACGATTTAATTGATGTGATGTTTCATTAATAAGCTGTAAATCATGAATGAGGTTTCGTGATTGCTGATACAATTCAGCATTTTCTAATGCATTTCCTCCAGTATCTGCAAGCAATTGAATAAAATCAATCTCGTACTGTGGGAAATGAACATCTGGTGCGGTTTGAATTTCCAAGAGACCATAGACTCCTTGCTTACCACGTAAAGGGACATATAGAACCTTACTATGCTATGTAACTCCTTCTCGATTTGGATAAGTCCCGTTAAATAAGCTTGTTCTGCGATACGACTACCGCTCTCAGCTCCATACATTAACGGTTTAATCGGCAGGTCATCGCTCACTTCCCATTCTAGAGATAATAATAGATGGACCTGATCGTTTGGGTACGCTTTTTCAATCGCATAAACAATTTCTCTTAACACTTCGCCAATATCCATCGTTGAATGAAATTTCTTTATTACTTGTAAAAGAATATCTCGACGCAGTCCTTCTTGAATACGTCTTTCATAAATATAACCTTTTTGAAGAATCGAGACTATGTCCTTCATCCAAGCTGGATACGCTTCCTTCGCTCTTTTTGCTTCATACTCCGATTGAAATGAAAAGATGAGCAAAGAAACAACATCATTGTCAACAAGTACCCGAAAAACCACATGCTCGTGATAATCATTTTCGAAAACAGTATGATCTTTGATGGACATGGGACTAGCATAGCCTTCTTTATTATCAGTGCAAGCCTTAAAAACTTCTTTAAAATTCCGCTGTTCAACATCAGACGGATAAAACAATGGAATAAACTGTTCCTCATTCCTTTTCACTATAATCAATTGACCAGAGCCTTGCTTACATGTTTCATAACAATCAATCATCGCTTGAGCCAGCTTAGTAAATTCAATCTGATAGTCAGCTTCAGCCAGCAAACCTTTTAATGATATAGTTGTTTCCTTATTTTTCACTATAGCGTTCTTTGTCATCAAACCTGCAGCTAATCCTTCCAAATACCTTAGCATTTGATCATGGTATTCTAGCTCTGACTTTACAATAACTCCAATGTATAACGAGTGATGATTATCATCATGCTCTGAAAATGGTGCAGCTAAAAGTAGAGATTCCCCATGTTCACATTTCAGATTGTTGGAGGTGAAATGATTTTGAAAATAAGAAACGGCCTCGATTAAGAATGAGGGAATAAACCCTACTCGATAGACAGCGAGAATGCACTCATTAGATGCAATAAAAAAAACAGCAGATTCAAACAAGGCTGTGTCCACAACATGATTTGACACAACCTCTTCTAATAAAAACTCATATTTCTTATTATCGCTGTTTCCAATAAAAAGCTTCTCCATTTTCATGCACCACCACACAATTATGCGCATTCACGAGCTATAACCTACAGCGCATCATAATTTTAACATTCCATCATAAAAGCAAAGATTTAGTGAGGTAGGAAAAAACACCCTTAAATTTCAATATACACATGACATTTCGATCATCTGTTGATACCTTATGTAGGACTATATACATCCATTATAAATCAACTTGTTCTATTTTACTATGCAATGAGAGTATTCAGATATAAAAATTATGAAAATTTAATTAGCTCAACTAGTGTCATTTCAATTGGTATTGACATTCTCTGTCACAATTTATATAATGGAATTTGTGTAAAATAAGACAGCCAAGGTAAACGTACTGTGCCATCTTCATTTTGTTCCTCGACTGCGGCTGCAGACTTATTCTCGAGGTGCATTGTGTAACTTCTAGCTGTCGAAGCGAAAATGCATGAAGGCAAAATGATCATAGTATGAGATTATCAAACGGTTGTTATTTTGCAACAAACAAAATAACAAGGAGGAGTCAAATTATGGCTCGTTATACAGGTCCATCTTGGAAATTATCTCGTCGCTTAGGTATTTCACTAAGCGGAACTGGTAAAGAATTAGCAAAACGTCCGTACGCTCCAGGGCAACACGGTCCAAACCAACGTAAAAAGCTTTCTGAATACGGATTACAACTTCAAGAAAAGCAAAAGCTTCGTCACATGTACGGTGTGAACGAGCGTCAATTCCGTCGTATCTTTGATGATGCTGGTAAAATGAATGGTATCCACGGTGAGAACTTCATGATTCTTCTTGAGTCTCGTCTTGATAACCTTGTTTACCGTATGGGTCTTGCTCGCACTCGTCGTGCAGCTCGCCAATTAGTTAACCATGGTCACATTGTTGTTGATGGTGGACGCGTTGATATCCCATCATACCGCGTGAAGCCTGGTCAAGCAATCAGCCTTCGTGAGAAGTCTCGTAACCTTGACGTTGTGAAAGAAGCTTTAGAAGGAACTGACTTTGTTCCTGATTATGTAACATTTGATGCAGATAAGCTAGAAGGAACTTACACTCGTCTTCCTGAGCGTTCTGAGCTTCCTGCTGAAATCACTGAAGCACTTATCGTTGAGTTCTACTCTCGTTAAGCACAAAAAATCCAGCCTCTATGAGGCTGGATTTTTTTATCCTTTAAACAATACATTATTTAGGATTGACTTTCATAAATTTACGCTTACCGACCTGAAGGACAAATCCTGAATCAATCTCAACCTGTAGCTGAACATCCTCCACTTTTTCCTCGTTCATTTTCACTCCACCATTTTGGATCATTCGTCTTGCCTCACCTTTTGAGCCGAGCATCTTTAACTCAACAAGCAAGTCAACAATCCAAACTGGAGAACTTCCTTCCCAAGTTGTTTCAGGAATATCTGTTGGAAGAGCACGTTTTTGGAAGACTGTTTCAAAATAAGTTCTCGCTTCTTTTGCAGCTTCTTCACCATGATACATTTCCACAAATTTCGCTCCAAGATTCATTTTCGCATCACGTGGATGAACAGTACCATCCTTTAACCCAGCTTCAAGCTGCTCAATCTCTTCTAACGGCAAATCTGTTGCCAGCTTATAGTACTTAATCATCAACTCATCTGGAATCGACATTGATTTGCCAAACATTTCATTTGGTTCTTCATCAATACCAATATAGTTGCCTAGTGACTTCGACATTTTCTTCTCTCCATCAAGCCCTTCAATCAGTGGAAGTGTTAAGGCAACCTGCTTTTCTTTTCCGTACGCCTCCTGCAAATGACGTCCCATTAATAAATTGAATTTCTGATCTGTTCCACCAACCTCAATATCAGATTCAAGCGCCACAGAATCATAGCCTTGCATAAGAGGATAAAAGAATTCATGAACAGAAATCGGTTGACCAGATTTATAGCGTTTTTCAAAATCATCTCTTTCAAGCATACGGGCAACTGTCATTTTACCAGCTAGCATAACGACATCTTCAAACGTTAGCGGTTTAAGCCATTCAGAGTTGTAATAGATTTTCGCTTTGTCCATGTCGAGAATTTTTCCGTATTGCTCGACATACGTTTCAGCATTTTTCTTAACTTCTTCATCTGTAAGCTGTTTTCTTGTTTCTGATTTCCCTGTTGGGTCACCTATTCTACCAGTGAAATCACCGATCAGCATTTGAATTTCATGCCCAAGATCCTGGAATTGACGTAATTTATGCAGAGGAACCGTATGCCCAATATGAACATCTGGTGCAGATGGATCCATCCCAAGCTTGATTTTTAACGGCTTGCCTGTCACAACTGATCTTTCAATTTTTTTACGGAAATCTGCTTCTGGGACAATTTCGACTGCACCGCGCTGTAAATAGGCAATTTGTCGATCTACCTCAAGTTGTTGCTCCGCTGTCAATATGTATTCTTTTTCCATCATTCATTCCTCCTAAAAGTATAAAAAAAAAGACCCCACCCCTTAAAAAGGGACGAGGTCCTCGCGATACCACCCTTGTTGAAGAAAAGCTTTAAGGCTTTCTTCCACTTCATTTCGATAACGGCTTAACCGTTCCTTGCTTATCACAAAGAATGCTCCAGATTGTAATTCACCTCTACCTTTGTACTGATTTGCACCAACCATCAGCTCTCTATAAACAGGGAAGTCAAGATTACTTCGATCCTTCAACGCTTTCATTATTCAGATTTTAATGTTTCTTTTTTACCATATCCATTTGAGCTTGTCAATCATCCACTCACCAATATCCTAGAAAATGTATCATCACCTACTAGCATGTGCTATAATATGGCTGATATATGGGAGGTTTGCTATGAATCATAATGAATCAACATTTATAGAGAAATTGCGAGGATTTTCAAAGAAATTGCATGAAATGAAGGTCTTTCATAAAATCGGAATTACGTATCAGGTATTTTGGAATCTTTTTCTGATTTGCTTAGTAGTAGGAGGTATGTCTATTTTTTTTGCTGGCGGAACAGCAGCTGGCTACTTCGCCTCGCTTGTAAAGGATGAACCCTTACGAACAGCTGATGATATGCGGGCAGAGATTTATGACTACGAGGAAACGAGTCAAGTATTCTTTGCAAATAATGTCCCTTTAGGCGAGCTGCCTTCAGAGATTGAAAGGCACCAAGTTGCATTAAAGGATATTTCAGATCACTTTAAAAATGCCATCATTGCTACAGAAGATGAGTATTTTTATGAGCATGATGGTGTAGTTCCTAAGGCGATTATGCGAGCAACATTTCAAGAGTTCGCCAATTCTACATTACAAACTGGCGGAAGTACACTGACTCAACAGCTTATCAAAAATCAAATTCTGACAAGTGAAGTTTCATTTGATCGAAAGGCGACAGAAATCTTACTCGCGATGCGCCTAGAACAGTTTTTTGAGAAAGATGAAATATTAGAAGCTTACTTAAATATTGTACCATTTGGTCGTAATTCTTCCGGCCGTCATATTGCTGGAGTTCAAGCTGCAGCACAAGGTATTTTTGGTGTGGAGGCAGATGAATTATCCATCCCTCAAGCTGCTTATATCGCTGGTCTACCACAAAGTCCTTTCGGCTATACTCCTTTTAATAGTGATGGATCAGTGAAAGAAGACCTTGACCCGAGTTTATCTCGTATGAAAACGGTTCTTTCAAGAATGCATGAAGCTGGCTATATTACGCAAGCTGAATTGAATCAAGCACTCTCCTATGACGTTCGCGAACATTTCACAGAAGGTACACCTGCTCCAATTGTCGAGTTCCCTTATCTTACGAATGAAGTCTTAAATCGCGCAGTTGATGTTTTAACAGCACAATCTCTCGAAAAAGACGAAATTGATCTCGGTAAACTAGATAATGAAGAACGTGTCGAAACGATAACTAAGTACCAGGAAGAAGCAATGCGAGAAGTGAGAGGTAGCGGTTATCGTATCCATACAACAATTGATAAAGATGTTTATTTAGCTATGCAAAACGCCGTGCAAAATGATAATCTATTTGGTCCAGCAAGAACGAATCGAGATGGAGAGGCTGAGCAAGAAGAAGTAGGTGCTGTCTTAATTGAAAATCATACAGGTGCCATTAAAGGGTTTGTTGGAGGGCGCGATGAAGTATACGGTAATGAATTTAATCGGGCAACCCAAGCAAAACGTCCGAATGGCTCAACAATGAAGCCAATCCTTGCCTATGCACCTGCAATGGAAATTGGAGCGGTACAGCCAGGTATTGTCGTCCCAGATACGTACGCAGAATATCGTAATGGACAGGAAATACGCAACTTTGATCGTAGTCATCTTGGTCTCTTATCAGTCCGAGAATCATTAGCACGATCAAGAAATGTCCCTGCCGTTCGCTCATTTAACCGAGTGCCGCATGAGCAGGCACGAGAAACTTTACTTAAATTAGGATTTCAGATAAATAGTGATGCTCCGTACGAGTCTTCTCCTCTAGGGGCCATTGAAGTAACGGTTGAACAGAACACAAATGCTTATGCTACGTTTGCGAATGGCGGGAAGTTTATAGAATCGTACATGATTGATCGGATTGAAACCGCTGACGGTGAAACGGTTTATGAGCATGAGGCAATAGAACGAGAAGTCTTCTCCCCGCAAACGGCATATCTTAGTATTGATATGATGCGTGATGTATTAAGAGGTGTTGGAACAGCACGTACGTTGCCAGGTCGCTTATCATTTTGGGCTGATTGGGCTGGGAAGACCGGAACATCAAACGACACGAAAGACTCATGGTTTGTTGGCACCAATCCAAACGTCACTTTAGGGGTATGGCTTGGCTATGATGGAAACCACACGATTCAAAATACTGTAGGTGGTCAGTCATATGGTGCACGAACTCAACAAATATGGGCACATATCGCGAATGCTACACATTCAGTCAGCCCAGAACTTATCGCTTCTGGTGAAAGCTTTGCGATGCCAGAAGGAATTGTTAGACGATCTATTTGCAGTCTAACAGGCCTTCTCCCTTCTCCTGCTTGCCAAGAAGCTGGGCTTGTAACAACAGATTTATTTAACGCTAAATTTGTACCATCACAAGCAGATGACAGTTTAGAGAGCGGACGTTATGTCACGATAAATGGACAAAACTATTTAGCCCTTGCATCCACTCCATCAGAGTTTACTGAAATAGGGGTTGCTATTTCTGAGGATATTTGGGGCATTACAGATATTTCATCCTACTTACCCGAATCAATGAGAAATCTCATTCCTGACCGCTCAGCACCAGACAATGGAAGGGTGCCAGGTGCTGTAACTGGAGTAACCTTAAATGGGCAAACATTATCTTGGAACAGACATCCTGATAATGACATTGTCGGTTATCGAATTTATCGAGCTGCTAACGGGCAAACAAATTATCAACGCTTAACACACGTTCGTGAAAATACGAATACTAGCCTCACTGTTCAAGGAGGTTCATTCTCCTATTATGTGACGGCCGTTGATTCATCTGGTCGAGAATCATCAGCATCGTCATTTGCTGAAGGAGCAGCGTATCAACCTGAAGTCGAAGAGTCTGAACCAACTCAACCTGACTCACCTTCTGGAAATGGTAACGGCAATAGTGGCGGCAATGGTGGTAGCCCTCCTGGTAATGGTAATGGCGGCGGCAATGGTAGTAGCCCTCCTGGTAATGGTAATGGTGGCGGCAATGGTGGTAGCTCACCTGGTAATGGTAATGGCGGCGGCAATGGTGGTAGCTCACCTGGTAATGGTAATGGTGGTGGTAGCCCTCCTGGTAATGGTAATGATGGTAACCCTCCAGATGAAGATAATGGTGAGGATAACGGCGAAGAACCACCTGCAGACGAGAATAATTAAATCGAGTAGGAGGGGGTGACTAACCCCCGACCTCTCACACCACCGTACGTACGGTTCCGTATACGGCGGTTTCATCTAAGTCTGACGTAAAATTTGATATCTTTAGATGTAGACTCTTGAGCCCTTGATTTAACCAGTATTGGTTGTCAAGGGCTCTATCTAGTATTGGACTTTTGGCTATTCTCCAATATCCCTGCCTAGAATTTGCCCATTCCTATGCCTTGAATTTATTTATACCTAACTTCGTTAGATTCTTATGTTTCGTACCTATCTTCTTCCATTGTTTCCATCTAATCATCCTCAATCTTCTTCGTATCCAACTGTCAATCTTACTAAAGATGGAGGGAGTCTCCGCTAATGGATAATATCCTAACCATCCAACTAAGTACCGGTTTAACTTCTCCAACCTGTCCTTCATACTTATGGACTTCCTTCTTGAAGTTAACTCACGTATTCGTTGTTTTAGTCGTTGAATACTTTGTTTGGAGATTCTGATTTTAGCGTCACGATGGTGGGTGAAGGTGAAACCCAAGAATTTTCTTCGCCATGGTCTGTCTACTGCACTCTTCTCCCGATTCACTTTTAGTTTAAGTTTCGTTTCAATAAACGTTGTGATACTTTGCATTATACGCTCTCCAGCTCTTTTCGAGCGTGCAAAGATATTACAGTCATCTGCATAACGAACAAAGGGATTCCCCTTTTCTCCAGTTCTTTATCTAATTCATCTAACACAATATTAGATAAGAGTGGACTGAGTGGGCCACCTTGTGGTGTACCCTCTGTGTTGGGGCTTACAAGACCTCTTTCCATTACACCAGCTTGTAAATATCTTCGTATGAGTTGTAACACTCTCGAATCAGTTATCCTTTGGCTCAGGGTTCTCATGAGTCTATCATGATTGACCTTATCAAAGAATTTCTCTAAGTCCATATCCACTACCCATCGGTAACCTTCTTTAATGAAGGTCTTTGCTTTTCGGACCGCATCATGCCCTCGTTTATTTGGACGAAAACCATAACTATGTTGAGAAAAGGTTGGATCATACGATTGGGGTTAAAACTTGGGCAATCGCCTGTTGAATGAAACGGTCTATCACGGTCGGGATTCCTAATATCCTTACTCCTCCGTTCGGTTTCGGGATTTCGACTCGACGGACGGGTTGTGGGATGATAGGTACCCTGTTCGAGCTCTGCTCGTAAAGTTGTCCAATGTTCCTTGAGATGAGGTCGTAGGTCTTTTACGCGTCATCTCATCTACACCATGACTTCCTTTATTCTGCTCTACTCGTTTAAGAGCGCTTTAGTAGGTTTTCCCGTGATAGAATTCGTTCCATTAACATTGATATCATCCTCTCTACGTGAATTAGTCATTCTTCTTGTGTGGCAATCGTTCTCCACCCTTTTGAATGTCCCCAGTGGATTCACCACTTCCTCCTTCAAGTAAGGATTCGTATGGATTGTCTGCTTCATCAAACGTTGCGTACGCCAAGTGCTCAATTCTCCTTCTATGTTCAGCCCTTCCCATGCACTCTAGAATGCATGGTACTATGACCTCTGCTGACTTCTGACTGTTCAGCTATCCATCACTAAATAGGTTACCAAGTGTACTTGGCTTTTCAGTCAGACCTCCCCAGGTAAGAGTGCAATCTTTCCCTCCATCTATCTGCTTCATTTACTCTGTATCACCTTCGGCAGAAAGGGCTTTGTTTTGTTGTGCAAACTCATCCAATGATACCTAGCCTTATATGAAGTTCGTGTTCCTCAGACCGGAGGTTTGCCGCTCGCTTCCTTCAGATTCCACGTCACCATGGACACCCTTGCGTTAAGCTAACCGTTACTTCTGCCTTCACGGCTCGGGACTTTCACCCTATAGATTGCACCCATGCTGGGCGCACTCAAAAAAGCGAACTAAGCCTTGGCTCGGTTCGCTTTTTCCTTGTGATCATTTTATAATTTGGATCCCAACATTAAACTAAAATTGTCTAATGTGTTTCATAGCTAAACTGTCTAGTGGGAGTCTACATACTGTTACCTGTAAGTGTAAATTATCACGACTTAATTGTTATTGTTTTAATGGAAGTAAAGAATTCCATTGCTGCCCTTCCTAATTCTCGAGCTTGCGTGCTTGAAGCTTTTAATCCTCCAAATGGGGCATGGAATTCAAGGCCAGTCGTTTCTCCATTAACCCGAATCATACCTGCTTCCATTTCATTCAAATACTGAAATACTTCGTCTAGGTGGTTTGTGAAAATAGATGCACTTAAGCCATACTTAACATCATTGGCTACCTGTAATGCTTCGTCTAAGTTTTCCACTTTAATTAAAGCTAATACCGGTCCAAATATTTCCTCCTGTGCAATAGACATACTTGGTTTAACTTCATCAAATAATGTAGGTTCAATATAGTATCCATATGCTAAATCCCGATTATTAACTTTGTTACCTCCTAATACAAGACGAGCCCCCTCTTTAACTCCCTTTTTAATCGCTTCATGAACACTGTTAAATTGAGCAAGGGAGGATACAGGCACCCATATAGGAGTCCACTTGAAGAGCATTACCTACTGTTATGCTTTTTAATTTTTGAATTAATTTTTCACGGAAAGGTTCATATACTTCTTTCATTACAATAGCCCTGCTAGTTGCTGTACATTTTTGACCAGCTGATTTCATACTACCGTTGACTGTCATCTCTGCCGCTAAATCGAGATCTGCATGTTCGGTGACAATTACAGGGTTCTTTCCCCCCATTTCTAGTTGAAACTTTACTCCGCGCTGTACCGCTTTTAATGCGATACGCTGACCCACATCGTTTGATCCGGTAAAACTAATGGCTTTGATATCAGGGTGGTCGCATAATGCATTGCCAATTGTGCTCCCTCTACCGCTGACTAAATTCAACACACCGTCAGGCAATCCAGCATCTTTAAAACACTCCATCACTTTAATTGCGGTAATTGTGGTTTCAAATGCAGACTTGATAACTACTGTATTCCCATAGATAAGAGCAGGAGCTATTTTGTGAACAGGAATTGCAATTGGAAAGTTCCATGGGGTAATTAACCCCACAACTCCCACAGGGACTCTGGAAGTAAAAAGGAGAGCGTTTTCATCACTAGAAGGGATAACATCTCCGATAGATCGTATTCCTTCACTTACATAATAGCGAAGTATATCGACTCCTCGTAATGTTTCGGCTTTCGCCTCTACAAGTGTCTTTCCCATTTCACAGGTAAGAGTTTCAGCAATATCATCTACCCTTTGTTCTAAAATATCTGCCGTTTTTCGAAGATATTCACCACGAGCTATCCCAGTTAATTTTCCCCAACTGAAGAATGCCTGTTTCGCGGCCTGAACCGCAGAATCGACATCATTTTTTGTTGATAATGGCACGTATCCAATAATATCTCTATAGTCAGATGGATTTACACTTTCCTTATATTCCATAGATTGTGGGCTGATCCATTCCCCGTTGATTAAATTCTGGTAGGTTCTTGTTTTTTCTTTCATCTTAGGTATACTCCTCTCGGTTTATTAAAAAGGTTTCAAAAAGTCCGTCAATAACCATTATTTTCAGAACTTAACAAACCAACTGTATTTAATTAGTAACAAATCCCTTATAATCCTTCTTAACTTCTCAGATACTACTCTTACATTCCTTATACTCGCCTACTATATGCTTTTGTTTTAACTGTTCAATATCATCTGCCAACAATCCCAGCTCACTAAGAATTTCATCTGTGTGTTCTCCGAGTAGTGGAGGATGTCTTTTCAAACTTGCTGGAGTATCCGATAATTTGATAGGGAAACCAGCCATTTTTAGATTCTTCACAATTGGATGATCAACGTCTAATATCATCTCTCTAGAAAGGACATGTGGGTGGTTCACAACTTGATCAATAGTGTGAATAGCGTCCGCACGGTACACCAGCAGCATCAAGACATTCGAAAATTTCCTTACTTTCCAACAAAGATAAGCGTTTATTAATAATATAAACTAACTCATGACGGTGTGAGACACGAGCTTCATTCGTTATGAATCTCGAATCAGTTAATAAATCCTCCCAGTTCAAAGCATAACAACATTTTTCCCATAACCCATTGTTAGGAACAGCAAGAATAATATCCATGTCTTTAGCAGAAAACGCTTGGTATGGAACGATAGTAGGATGTGCAGACCCCATGCGTTCGGCTGGTCTTCCTGTAGCAAAATAGCTCGTAACAAAGAAATTTAATAAGGTAACTTGACCGTCTAGAAGACTAGCATCTATAAACTGTCCCTTTCCTGTCTTTTCACGGGCAATTACAGCAGTCAAAATACCGTAAGCGGCAAAAATCCCCATAGCTAAATCAACGATGGACATACCCGTCTTAACAGGACTTCCATCCGCATCTCCTGTAATACTCATTAACCCACCATAACCCTGCAGTAAAAGGTCGTATCCAGCTCGCTTTTTTTCCGGTTCAGTTCGCCCAAATCCAGAAATAGAACAATAAATTAGTCTTGGATTTATTTTCTTCATTTGTTCATAACCAAACCCCATTTTTTCCATAGTGCCAGTTCGAAAGTTTTCAATAAACACATCCGATTCTTTTGCCATTTTATAAATAAGCTGCTTACCCTCTTCTGATTTCAAATCAATTGTAATACTTCGTTTATTTCGATTAGAAGCTAAATAATAAGCGCTTACACCATCCCATTTCGGCCGTGTAAATTTCTTGTTTCATCCCCTGTTCCAGGCTTTTCAACTTTGATTATATCTGCTCCCATGTCTCCTAGTAACATAGTACAAAAAAGGTTCCCGCAAGAGTTCTTGACAAATCCAACACTTTCAGACCATCTAAAGCTTCCATATTTTTAAGTTCACCCCTTCTTCTTCCACTTCTTCGTAGTTTTAAATTTTCGATTAGAAGAGAATAAACTAACACCTTCAGAAGGTATGCTTAATAAAATTTTGGTTTTCGTTTCTCTGAAATAGCCCTTACCCTCTTCTTGATAGTCCGGTAGTTCAGTTACGATTCCCATAGTTGAGGAAATCATATCCAGTGAAGTACGAAGATCTATATAAAGTCCTTGGTACACAGCTCTTTTCGTAAAGCGTAGGACTTCCTTTTCTGACCCTCAACAAGTCTTTTAATATAGTTCTCAACAAATTCATCAATATGTTTGTCAGCGACCACATGTGTAACTAAACCTAACTGTTTTGCTTCCTCAGCTGAAAGCACATCACCAGTCCAAAGCAACTTGTAATGCCTTGTCTACACCAATCATCATCCGTGGCAAAAAGTAAGCTCCTCCATCACCAGGAACAATCCCAGCTTTTACATAACTCTCTGAAATTTTGGTACTTTGAGCAGCTATCCTTATATATCGCACGCTAGAGTCATATCAAATCCAGCTCCCATTGCCACTCCTTGAATCACCGCAATCACAGGCTTATCAATTTCTTGGAGAAGGAGAGGAATCCGCTGAACCTTCTTCCATAAAGTATTCTTCCGAAGCTAGTGCAGTAGTTACCATATCGCCTACTCCTGTATTGTTATGGAGCATGCCCTCTCCGCTAGTCATAGCCTTAACGTCCCCCCCAGAGCAACAAAAGGCACGACCGTTCCCTGCTTAACACAACTGATCTCTTCATCATCACTATTGTCTGCAATGCATCAATCCATAGGTCAATCATTTCGGTATGAAAACGTATTCCAATTTGTTGGACGGTTCAATGTAATTCTCGCTATCCCACTATCTACAGTAAAAAGTAAATCACTCATCTATACAATTCTCCTTTCCCTTCTGAATTACTTGACTGAATTGTCTGTAAGAAATGACCAAATTCCCTTCTCACCGTATACCATAATTTGTTCAGCTAATTCTATTCCCCATTCAGTCTCGGTTCCAAATTCATCACGCCATGACCACAAGCGACGTGTATTTTGATGAAGGACATGCTCGAAGGTAAAGCCTATGGCGCCATGAATTTGGTGAGCAATTGTCGCCACATTCCCCGCTGCTTCATTGATTCTAATCTTAGCCATTGCAATTTCTTTAGATAATTCTCTCTTCTGAAATGCATCAACTGCATAGTCGCTAGCAACTCCAGCTGCAACATATTCCCCAGCTAAAAGGGCTAATTGTTGTTGGATAGCTTGAAATCGATGAATAGTTCTCCCAAATTGATTTCGTTCGTATCGAAAACATGCGAGTAAGTTCGAGAACCCTTTCAAGAGCACCCGCCATCAAAACAATTCGGGTTACGGCTCCGCTATACCTTAGCTGTTTCAATACCCGATCAGAAATCAATTGGTATTACCTCAACAATCTGCAATCAATTTGTTTTCAAAGGTTATCGTATCCCTCGCTTCACCTGCTAGGTTTTTACGAAAGACTGATACTCTCCGTATTTTGGTTTGATGAGTCCTAGAACATGCTCAGATTCAGTTGTTCCGATAACTAAACATTTGTGTGGCAAATCTTGCCCATGGTAATAGAATCCGCGGCTTTCCCCTGATATAATCCATCCATCCTTGTTTTTTTTAAAGCTAAACAATTCGTCTTTACTAGGGAGTGCAATCGTTAGTGGCTCTTCCGAAATTTTTGCACCAAGTTGATTCAATAGCCAATTTGCTACGTAGGTTTCAGCCAATGGAATTGGAGCAGAGTATTTTCCTGCTAACCGAAGAATGCTAAGGGCATCGGAAAAATCTCCACCATTTCCTCCTCTTTCTTCGGGAATGGCTACTGTAATCATTCCGGAGTGCGCCAGCATATCCCACAAATCAGCAGCCCACTTCCCTTTTTCTGATTCGTTTATAAGTTCTTTTGTGCAAATGTCTTTCATGATTTTATTGGTAGAGTCAATTATCATTTCCGTGATATCATTCATTTTGCAATTACCCCCTTTGAAACAATCATTCTTAAGATTTCAGTAGTCCCTCCTCGCAGGGTAAACCCTGGCGATTGAAGGATTGCTTCCGACATTAATTGTTCAATTCGAGGCGAGAACGATTTGTGAGAAGAAGAAAGTACTAGTCTTGCTAATTCAGCAACCTTTTTCTCTAATTTAGTACCTAGGTCTTTTACCAACGCCGCCGCTATATCGGGGGTATCCCTCTTCCAACATCTGAGCAATGCCTATAGACATATTTCGCAATTGCCCGATAACTGAGATACCAATGGACTCAATTGACTAATTAACATTCTATCACCAGTCAATCGTAAGACATTTACTAGTTCTTCTAAAAGCGGGAACGTACTAAGAAAACGTTCAGGACCACTTCGTTCATACGCCAATTCTGCCATACTCTGCTTCCATCCATTCCCCACTTGCCCAACCAACATTTCATCTGGCATAAATACATCCTCAAAAATAACTTCGTTGAAATGATGTTCGCCGGTCATTAAATCGATTGGTCGAACTGTCACACCTGGTGCAGTTAAGTCGACAATAAGTTGGCTCATCCCATCATGTCTATTTTCTTTGTTCAATGGGGAAGTTCGACAGAGGGTGATCATATAGTGAGCATGATGGGCGCCACTAGTCCAAATTTTACTACCATTCAGTATCCATCCATTATCTACTCTGGTTGCCTTAGAGCTAATAGCCGCTAAATCGGAACCAGCATTTGGTTCACTTAGACCGATTGCAAAGTAACATTCTCCTCTAGCAATCTTAGGGAGAAATAATTCACGCTGATATTCCGTTCCAAATCGGAGAAGTAAAATGGCCCGTCTGTCTATCGGCAATCCAATGGGCCGCTACCGGCGAACCAGCAGCTAACAGTTCTTCCGTAATAACATATCTTTCGATAGCTGAACGTTCTTGTCCTCCATAGCGTTTCGGCCAGGTCATACCAATCGCAACCTCTTTCTCCTAGATTGCGGCTGAATTCGGGAGAATAACCACTTAGCCATGAATCGCATTTAGGTTCAAATGCTCCCTTTTCCAATTCTACCTGAATGAAATCACGAACTTTCCGTCTTAAATCTTTTGCCTGTTCTGACTGTTTAACTACAGATAATTGCAAACTCTTCATACGAGGATCACCTCAGTAAAATTTTTATCAGGACGTTATCAATACGTACCGATAATCAATATAGTATACCAATAAAAGAAATAATGCAATAATCTAAAAATTTAAATAACAATATTTCTCACCTAATTTTCTACAGATCATTTTATGAATAGATCAAATAACAATTGAATCAAACTAATATAGCAACTTGAAACTCCCCCCATTTATGTCTTAAGGGCACAGAAAAAGCAGGCGGTTAAGCCTGCTCTCCATCCTCTACAAAAACTTTAAATTTTTCGTCAAATTTAGTAGGTGAGAATTCGATGACCTCATATTCGGCAATTTTGTTTGAATAGAATGGATCCTCTTGAATGATATCCTCAATTTCTTTTGAGGTATTTACATTTGCTAAAATCACACCACCAACTCTAGGGTTTCTTCTGCCTGAACAAATGAATTTTTTCTGTTCATAATATTTATTTAAAAATGTCATATGGTCTTCCATCAAGTTGTCTACTTTTTCTAATGGTTTAATATACGTTACCAATATTAAAAACAAATTATTTACTCCTTTCTAGGATTAAACACAAAATTTGTATTTAATCAATTTCGAAAAAATTTTCAGAATGTTACAAAAAAATGATTGACAGGTATTTCAAAATGAATTACCATAACCGTATCGATAATCGATATTACATCACCACCAATCGGTACATTTTAGCTTGATAAACAATTTTATCACTAAACTAAGATTGATTAGATTTCCTTTAACCTTAATTTTAGCGAATATTCAAGCTCCTTTATTATTTCGACCAAAATACTATCTCTCCTTCATTACAATAAATCAAGTTATTTATGTGCTAATCCAATCAGGGGTCGAGCATATGAATTTAATGTCATTTAAAACACACCTCTACAGACTAGCAAAAGAAATATAATAAATTACTCATTTTACAGGCAAAAGAATACAAATAACTCTTTGTACAATGTAAAGATTCAAGGTTAATCGTTTTACGACACTACTGTTGTCCCAAATACACAAGTAATCTGTTTTATTATTTTTAGGATAATTTGAAAACGGTTACAAATGAAAGGGGGTGATATTTATGTAGAGGGATGGTCATTGAGATAAAACATATGTAACTGAATTCTGTATTTGTGTCGATTATTTTTTCACTTAGAAAGTTTTAAAAAATACCAAGGTAAATTCGTATGTAACAACTATTAAAAATCAGGAGGGATTTTACCTATGAAATTTGTATTATTTTATTTGCCTACAGTAGGCACTCGAACACAAATAGAGTCTGGAATGTTACCTGGACAAAATACTCAAGCTTACCAATCCATGCTTTATCAGATTTCAGAACAAGTCAAGGCAGCTGATCAACTTGGTTACTATGCAGCGGCATTTACTGAACATCATTTCCATATTGAAGGTTTAGAAGTATCTAATAACCCAATAATGTTAAGTTTGTATTTAGGAATGCAAACCAAAAATATTAAACTCGCCCAATTAGCAAATGTTCTACCTTTCCACAACCCTATTCGGTTAGCGGAAGATATAGCGATGCTAGACCAAATGACAAATGGGCGTGCTATTGCTGGAATCGCTCGCGGTTATCAAAAAAGGTGGGCAGACGTTCTCGGCCAGGTTTATGGTGTCGGAGCAACATTCTCTGATAAGACTGAAACAGACGCACGTAACAGAACCTTATTTAAGGAACACTACGAAATTATAAGAAAAGCATGGGCATCAGAAACATTTACGCATAAAGGTGAAATCTGGAATATCCCTCCTGAAAATCTCGAATTTAACCATAGTGCAGTCGGTGATTATGGAAGAGGAATGGATGAAAATGGTTATATAAAAGAAGTTGGAATCGCTCCTAAACTTTATCAAAATAGAGATATAGAGGTTTGGCAACCCTTCTCTCATAGTGAAGATACATGGCGTTTCTGTGCAAAAGAAAATATTGTTCCGTTTATGTTAAACACGGATGATACGGCTATGAGGAAATTAATTAGTGCATACCAAGAAGAGGCTACAAAGGTTGGTCGTGAAATTGCTAGTGGGGATAGTATTGGGGTTTTCCGAGATGTTCTAGTTGCTAATACTGATGAACGCGCCCATGAATTGGCTGCAGATGGAAATGGATTTGTATGGCCACATTGGTTTGGTGAATTAGGATTTAATGAAGCCTTACGTCGTGAAGGGGAAACTGGAAAAATCAAAGGAGATTTTAAAGATTTATGTGACCGTGGCTTTGAATTTATAGGAACACCGGATACCGTTAATCGCCAAATTGAACAATTAGTGAAAAAACACAATCCAGAGTATCTACTAATGTGGCAATACCCTGGCTTAGTTCCACACGAAGATATGATGCGCCACATTGAAATGTTTGCAACACAGGTAATGCCAAATTGGACTGATTCTAAAGAAACAAAACCTCAAGCGCTCTCCAATGCAAAGTGATTATACACATGTGAAAAGCCTACTTAGATTAAGCGTTCATGAACTAAATACAATGGTGGAATTGTTAAGGGGGTATATATTTTGGGCACCGGTGTACGAGTGACAGCAGTTGATTGTGGTCCATTGAAACTGGATAAGGGCATTTTTGTTACGGGTGCAAGTGGAATGATCTCTGCACCATCAAGTGTTTGGATAATTGAACATCCGAAAAAAGGTGTAATCCTATTTGATACAGGGATTAACTATAATGTCGCTGACCCTGAAGCAGCAATACAACATTGGGGGCCTGGGATGCGAGAGGCATTTGGTTGTTGTATGACACGTGAAGACGCAATCGATCGTCAATTAATTAAACTAGGCTATAAACCCGACGATGTAAAGTACGTCATATTATCACATATGCATTTGGATCATGCAGGCGGAATGTGTCACTTTCCTAATGCCACCTTTGTTGTTCAAAAGAATGAAATTCGGTATGCATGGTGGCCAGATTCTTGGACGGGATTAGTATATTGTTTGAATGACTATAAGGACACAAGGGGATATAATTTTTTACAGATCGAAGGAGATATAGATTTATTTCATGATGGAACAATTAAATTATTTACTACTCCAGGACATTCTCCAGGACATCAAGCAATGATTTTACGATTGGAGAATCGTGGTCCTGTATGTTTGGCAGCCGACTCTGGTCACCTTAAAGAAGCTTATCGAAGTTTAACCCCAATGCCTTATGACTGGAGTACTGAAACACACATCTCTACCTATATGAAATTACGCACAATTGAAAATGCAGGCATACCTATTTATTTTACGCATGATCAACAAGATTTCGATGAATTCGCTACTAATGGTACGTGGGCTGATTAATATATAAATGGAATCCCACCTTCATTTTATTTTACCCTAGAAATCATTTTTATTTCAAACTAGCGTTGCATTAAACTTTAACGATTACTGACAATACATTTTGAGATATGTATCTTTGGAAAATAGAACAGAATGTTTTGAATGGTTTCTTAAATCTATGTAACGCTAGTTATTTGTTAAATGGAGGTATACCTGTATGTATAATACATTAAATGAATGCATAGTTGCGTTGAAAAGTGGCGAAATGGTCTTACTTATTGATGACTTTATCGAAGGACAAGAAATAGGTTATTTCTATTTATTATCTGATTTTGTAACACCCTCTTACATTAATTTAATGGTCACTTATGGAAGAGGTTTAGTTTCAGTAGCTTTAACTAAGAAAAGGGCAAGAGAATTAGCGCTTCCGATGATGGTTAACAATAATGAAACTTGTTATAAGCATTTTACGGTTTCTGTGGATGCTATAAATTGCAGTACAGGCATTTCTGCATTTGAGAGATGTGAAACAATCCAGAAGTTAACTGACAAAAATAGTGTTCCCACTGATTTTATAAGGCCTGGCCATATTTTCCCAATCATTTCTAGTAAGAACGGAATTCTAGAGCAAGTGACTATATCGGACGCTGCCATTGATATGGCTAAATTATGTCATTCTAAAAGTTTATCAGGTATTGTTTGCGATGTGTTAAATAAACAAGGAATGATAGCTACCAGAATGGAATTAGAAAATTTGTCAATTGAATTAAACCTTAAGATCGTTTCAATGAAAAATTTAATCGTACATCAAATGAAAAACACGGACTTAATTGTACGTCAAAAGGATTTTACACTACCAACGAGATTTGGCGATTTAACATCAATCATTTATACAAACCAATTGGATGACACGGAAATTATAGTAATTATGAAAGAAAAGGAAAATAAGATACTACCTCTACCAGTATATGTTGATTCTGGTTTTTCAATTAGCGAAGCGTTTGAAGCTAAAAATCTAGAGAAAATTACTATAGATGAACCGGGTATTTTAATATACACCAAATTAAATATGTCAAAAGCAGCAAAACGAGAAAGTAGAAACCCTCTCCAGATAAAGGAATCGACCGAGATTTATGTAGAGCAAATTTTAAAAGATATTAATATTACTGATTCAGTCATAATTACGAATGTTGCCTAAACATTCTATAATAATGACTACTATTTACGGGATGTGATATTTATGAAGTTATTAGGAGTTTCCGGTACTATTGCAGGGTCGAAAACATTGATTGTCATCCAAGAAGTGTTAAGAAAAATAAAGACTGAGTATCCAGAAATCGATGTAGAGTTACTGGATATGAAAAGGTACAACGTAGAATTTTGTGATGGCCGTGATCCTTCTTGTTACTCCATTGACACCAAGAAAGTAATTGATATTGTTGCATCAGCTGATTTTTATATCATCGGGACACCTGTTTATAATGGTTCGATAACTGGAGTTCTAAAAAATTTAATAGATTTAGTTCCAGTCTCTGTT
Source organism: uncultured Bacillaceae bacterium (assembly GCA_963838465.1). GTDB lineage: Bacteria > Bacillota > Bacilli > Bacillales > Bacillaceae_D > Halalkalibacter. Next base: position 214,712 of record CAWIQZ010000003.1, on the reverse strand, counting down.
TTTAGAAACAAAGTAATGGGGTTTATAGCTACCGGGGGAACGTATCAACATTATTTGGTCGTTGAGAATCAATTAAAACCGATTGCTGGTTATTTGCGTGCTTTCACAGCACCTAGTTATGTTTATGTTCATAATAATCATTTCAATGCTAAGAATGAATTAATAGATGCAGATGTAAAGCTTCGCATTGACAACTTGGCAAAAGAAGTAGTATTTATGCAAAAAGCCTTTCAGACAAAAGTCTAATGTTATAAGTAATTTTTAATTTCAGCACATTTTAAAGAGGGGATAATAATGTCATTGATAAATGATACTTTACACTTTCCAGATATTTCATTTGTGCGATTTTGTCAAGAACAATATGGGGTTAATAAAGGGATATACAATACCATAGATTTATGGTTTTATGAAAGAGGTTTTTCTAACATTGTTAATCGAAGACAAGCAATTCTAGAATTCCTGCAGTTTGCTGCTTGTAAAAAAAGTGAAGGCAAAATAAGGATTAAATTTGGATCACACGGGTTAACTGCTATTTTAAATGATTTTTTGCTCTCCTTACGAAAAAATGCATAGGCTAAAATTATTGGTTTGAATAGAATAATTCTCGCCCAGTTTTAATAAATATTTTTATAAATTAGAAAATTGTTTATATTTTCGTGTAATGTTAGATTAATATAGATAATAGTGATATAATTCTTTATAAAGTTTAGGATAAGATAGTTAAGAAGGGATTAAGAATGGAAAATTCAATGCAAACAATTAGTCGGGCCATACAGATTCTTAAGTCTTTTTCAATAGATCAAAATGAACTGTCCTTGGCCCAATTACACCATGAGCTTGGTCTTTCTAAATCAAGTCTTCAACGGATACTCAATACATTGGTGATTAATGGACTTCTCGAGAAAGATAACAAGAAAAAAACATATAAATTGGGAATGGAATTATATTATTTAGGGAAACTAGTTGAAAAAAATTCTCATTTGTTAACGACTGCTAAACCCTATCTAAAAGCTTTACGAGATAAATTAGGTGAAAACGTCTATATAAATATCATTGAAGATAATCAACGAAAATGTATTGCTTTTGAAGAAGCAAAACAAGCTTTGATGACTATCTCGCATATCGGTCAAACATCTCCCTTATATATGGGGGCATCAGCAAAATTATTGTTAGCCTTTCTTCCTCCAGAGAAAATTAATAAGTATCTTGAGGAAACTGACTTTATACCTTCAACAGAGAAAACGATCCTTGATAAGGAGACTCTACAGGAAGAATTAAAAACTATTAAAGAAAAAGGTTATGCCGTAAGTTTTGGTGAATTAGTTTTTGGCGTATTTTCAGCTAGCGCTCCAATATTTGATAATCGAAATAATGTAGTGGCGGGTATAGCAGTCTCAGCCCCATTGGCCAGAGTTGATGACTCTGTAATTGATCACTTCATTAAGTCAGTAAAAGAAGTTGCAGCTGAAATAAGTGATCAATTACAGTTTGGTAGCGTTTAATTATGTTGACACAAATCTAAATTTATACTCCTTTCTTTCTTTAATACTGATTCTGAGCAGTTTAATAATCAAGTCGACAAGGCTTTTTCAGTAGCTTACGATGATAATTAATTAGAAAAACTTATTCTTTTTTTAATCGTTCAGAACATTACCATGATTTTTATACTTCCTGATTAGTTAAAAAAAGCGAACTAAGCCTTGGCTCGGTTCGCTTTTTCCTTGTGCATATTTGTATTGTATCCATCATTTAAATCAATGATAAAATAATGCTTATGACTACAATTCCCCCAATAATCATTAAAATGGTTCTAATCATCCTCAACATCCTCTCTCTCGTTATCAAATGCTTAACTAACATATTCCCAAGAGGAGTAGAACATAAACATTCTTCATACACTTTTATTGCGGATGATTCAGCTTTTTCTCTTACAAATTCAATGTTAAAAAGCGTTCTATAAAATAAAAAAATCCAAGCAGACAGTTTAGAACATGATAAATGCTCATTAAGACCGTCTACTTGGAGAATATGACTCACTATCTTAATATCCTAGTCTTCCATTGTAGATAAATCACCAGTTGGTAAATCTAGCTCCCACGCTTTTAAGACACGGCGCATAATTTTTCCACTACGCGTTTTTGGTAGCTTATCGCGGAATTCGATTTCACGTGGAGCTGCATGAGCAGCAAGTCCTTTTTTAACAAATTTACGAATTTCTTCTTTTAATTCATCAGATGCTTCATATCCATCACGCAAAGCAATAAATGCTTTAATAATTTCACCTCGAACTGGATCTGGCTTACCAATTACACCAGCTTCAGCAACAGCTGGATGCTCAACAAGCTTACTTTCCACCTCAAACGGTCCAACTCGCTCACCAGATGTCATAATCACATCATCAATTCGTCCTTGGAACCAGAAATATCCATCTTCATCCATATAAGCAGAGTCACCAGATACATACCAACCCTCAATTTCAAAATAGCTATTATATTTCTCTTCATTATTCCAAATTGTACGCATCATAGATGGCCAGCCTTTTTGAATCGCAAGATTCCCCATCCGGTTTGGAGGAAGTTCATTTCCTTGATCATCGATAATCGCTGCTTTCACACCTGGAATTGGTTTACCCATTGAGCCTGGACTAATTTCCATACAAGGATAATTACAAATGATTGTGCACCTGTTTCTGTCATCCACCATGTATCATGAATTCGAAGATCAAATACCTTTATTCCCCAACGAACAACTTCTGGATTTAGTGGCTCACCAACACTTAAGATGTGACGAAGTGATGATAGATCATATTTCTTCACAACTTCATCTCCTGCACCCATCAGCATTCGAAATGCTGTCGGAGCACTATACCAAACAGTTACTCCATAATCTTCAAGTGTTTCATACCAATGCTTCTGGACTAAATCGTCCACCTACGAATAACATTTGTTGCTCCAACTAAGCCATGGACCAAAAATTCCATAAGATGTTCCTGTTACCCAGCCTGGATCTGCTGTACACCAATATACATCATCTTCTTGTAAATCTAAGACCCATTTCGCTGTTTGATAATGCTGAATCATTGCATTATGGACATGTAGTACACCTTTTGGCTTTCCAGTTGAACCAGATGTATAATGAAGAATTAATCCATCTTCACGATCAACCCATTCAATGTCTAAATCTTCACTTGCATCATTTAAACGATTTAGAAAGTTCAAGATAAGGACCATTTTCTTCATAGTTTTCATCCACAATAAAAACATGTTTCGAGATTAGGAGATCTTCAACTGGAACACGCTCAAGCAAATGCTGGAGTTGTAATTAGAACTTTTGCCTCACTATCTTCTAAACGATCTCGAACAGCTCCTTCCATAAATGCTTCAAACAATGGACCAACAATCGCCCCAATTTTAATTGCACCTAGCACAGCGAAATAAAGTTCAGGAGAACGCGGCATGAAAATAAAGACACGATCTCCTTTTTTAACTCCAGCATCTCGTAAGGACATTTCCTGCTTTGTTTGAAAACTCTTTCATTTCTTTAAATGTATATTTCTCATCTCGCTTAGCATCACTGTAATAAAGAGCTATTTTATCTTTGCGCTATCTCCGCTTGCATGACGGTCAATTGCCTCGTATGCCATATTTACTTTTCCTGTTTCACTCCATGAAAATTGCTGTTCTACTGTACTCCAGTCAAAGTTTCAGCAGCCTCTTCATAGTTTTTTAAATTAAAATTTCCTTCTTTAGATGGAAGCGCTTGCACTTTCATTACACATCTTCCTCTCTTCTATGTATTTTCAAAACTATTATAATACAGATAGTACGTTTATTCAATTAATTTAAAATTGTCGATTAAGGGAATGTATGAGAAAATAGTGTTGAACAAACAATCAGTACTCTTGCCTTTTTGACAATTTCATGAAGATCAAACGTATGTAGCACGGTTGATGTATAATAGGACGGAAATAGCAAGGTTAAAGGTGGTTACGTAACGATGATTCATTCGAAAACATATTATTCTATGGAATTACCTTTCCAAGAGCGTACATTGATTTTAGAAGGTCCCATTTCTGCTAAAACATTGGACTCACTTGATTTTCATTCGGGCCTCGTTGCTTTTCGTCCCCCGGCTCAGCAAAAAGAAGCATTACTCGGAATTGCCGACTTACCAGAAGGAAGAATTAATATTGTTCGCGATGGAAATATGATCGTCGGCTATGTTACATTTGTCTATCCTGACCCAATGGAACGCTGGTCAGAAGGTAAAATGGAAAACTTAATTGAGCTTGGAGCCATTGAAATTGCAGCTGAATATCGAGGTGCTCAAGTAGGGAAAAACCTTTTACGTCTTTCAATGATGGATGATGCGATGGAGGATTATATTATCATTACAACAGAATATTATTGGCATTGGGATTTAAAAGGAAGTGGATTAGATGTTTGGGAATATCGAAAAGTAATGGAGAAAATGATGAACGCCGGAGGATTAGAATGGTTTGCAACGGATGATCCTGAAATTTGTTCACACCCAGCTAACTGTTTAATGGCTAGAATCGGAAAACGTATTGAGCAGGATTCATTACAACAATTTGATCAACTTCGCTTTCAAAATCGCTTTATGTATTAGGGCGTATTAATGAAACTAACTAAAGAAATGGCAGGATAAAAAGCGATTTACAACAATCTGCATTCAATTTCTTGAAAATTTCTATTAGAGTAACTAATCTGTCAGAAGGTGGTGTTCACGTGATTATTGAGCATATTATGAGTCGAGATGTCATAACGATAACAGCAGACTCACCTATAATAGATGCTATGAAACTGATTGAATTACACCAAATTCGTCATATCCCGATCATTGATGAAGCCCATCATATAATCGGTATTATTTCCGATCGTGACATTAGAGATGTAAGCCCTTCCATTTTTCATTCAACCGAACATCTAGAAGATTTTTTAAAGCCTGTTTCATCGATTATGAAAAAAAATGTCATAACAGCTCATCCACTCGATTTTGTTGAGGAGGTCTCCGTTCTTTTCTATGAACATCATATCGGCTGCCTCCCAATTGTTGATAATGAAAAGTTAGTAGGCATCATTACTGAAACAGATATGCTACATACATTAGTTGAATTGATGGGTGCCCATCAGCCAAGCTCCCATATTGAGATCAAGGTACAAAATATTACAGGGAAGCTTGCAGATATCGCTGCCATTTTCAAAGAACGAAAAGTGAATATTACGAGTGTTCTTGTCTATCCTCATGAAGACCCAGCATATAAAATACTCGTCTTTCGTATTCAAACAATGGATCCGAGACGCATTGTGAAAGTAATCCAAGAAAATGGTTATGAGGTTATCTGGCCAAGTGAACCGAGGATCCTATGATGATTAATGATAGTGTCTTTGTTTATTCAGATCAGCAGCTTGCCTATCGTTTCAGTGATACGCATCCTTTTAATCATATGCGCCTACAGCTCACTTATGAATTATTGAAAAATCTTCAAGCAATAAATGATCAACAAATATTGCTTCCACGCATGGCTACTGATCAAGAGATCGCTCTTATTCATGATGAAGCCTTCATCGAAGCAGTCAAATCAGCTGGTCAAGGAACATTGAGTGAAGCCGTTGCTAGCAATTATGGATTAGGTACAGAGGATACACCTATTTTCCCTTATATGCATGAAGCAGCAGCACTCCTTGTTGGTGGAACGCTGACCGCAGTTGATGCCGTGATGGAAGGACGTGCCTCTCATGCATTACATCTCGGTGGAGGCTTACACCATGGTTTTAAAGGAAAAGCTTCTGGTTTCTGTATTTATAATGATAGTTCAATTGCCATTGAGTATATAAAGCAAAAATACGGGGCGCGAATTTTATATGTAGATACAGATGCTCATCATGGAGATGGTGTTCAATGGGCCTTCTATGATGATCCAGATGTCTGTACACTAAGTATTCATGAAACAGGTCGCTATTTATTCCCTGGAACAGGTCAAGTCCATGAAAAAGGTTCAGGTAAAGGGTATGGTTTCTCGATTAATATTCCTGTTGATGCTTTTACAGAGGATGATTCATTTTTAGAAGTATATGAAACAGCCTTTCGAGAAGTAGCCGACTTCTTCAAGCCAGATGTGATCCTTACTCAAAATGGTGCAGATGCTCATCACTTTGACCCGCTTACCCATCTCTGTTCATCGATCAAAACGTTTCAGCGAATACCTGAACTCGCACATGAATTGGCGCATGAATATTGTAATGGGAAATGGATTGCTGTTGGAGGAGGAGGGTATGATATTTGGCGAGTTGTTCCTAGAGCGTGGTCAATGCTCTGGCTTGAAATGACTGGACAAACCAATAAATTAGCTGAGTCAATTCCAGATACATGGAAACAGAAGTGGCAAGCCAAAGCAGATGTTGAATTGCCCTCTTTATGGTCTGATCTTAGTTCAGAAATACCAACGATTCCACGCAAACAAGAAATTACAGAGAAGAACAGAAAGTCACTAGAAAAAGCGATTTTTCATATCCGTAATGAACGAAAAGCATAAATGCTAAACTAGCGTGAGTAACCCCAAATGAAGAGAGCAGTCTATTTGCTCTCTTCATTTAAGTTTTCTAGTAACCTTGACACAAGAATATGTGATTGTTCACTAGCCAATTCAGTAAATTCACTGAAACTCATCGAAGCTTCTCCATTTGCTTTATCCGAGATGGAGCGAATAATAACATAAGGAACTTGATTCATGACGGCTACTTGAGCTACAGCCGCACCTTCCATTTCTACACAAGCACCATCAAAATCATTCCGAAGTGATTGCACGTACTCACTATCAGCAATAAACTGATCACCACTCATCACTCTGCCTTGAACCACATGCTTATTTGTCACTTCTTTTGCAGCTTTAACAGCTAAACGAACTAAATTCTCGTCTGCTTTAAAATCTGAAGAATCCTCATACATCGGGACTTCTCCTCTTTTAAATCCTAATGGACTTGCATCAATATCATGATGCATCGCACTCGTTGACACAACAAGATCCCCAACATCTAACGTATGATCGACGGCACCTGCCACACCTGTAAACAAAAGGTGAGTAATCTCATATTTATCGATTAAAATCTGTGTCGTAAGCGCCGCATTCACTTTTCCAACCCCTGATTTACAAAGGATCATCCGCACATCTTTCATCACTCCCAATATAAAAGGTCACTGTTGCATGTATATCAGTAGCCTCTATCTCCATCTCTGTTTTCATTCGTTCAATTTCTTCATTCATTGCACCAATAATACCAATTCTCATGATAAACTATTCCTCCCTGCCCACACGACGTGGGTACTTGGCGTTGCTCACACGACGTGAGCGGTCTTAGCGAAGTTTCCATATTCTTATGTACTTGAGTCTTCTTAGCAAAGTTTCCTTGATCTTACGTACGTGTGCAATCTTAGCAAAGTATCCCAAGTCTTACAACGTGAGCAATCTTAGCAAAGTCTCCTTAAGTATAAAGCGGGCTGTCCCAGAAGGGTAGTCTCTAACAATCGAAACCCAAAAACAACCCCGTATTCACTAAAAAGTGGTACGAGGTTGTTAGTTTTACAGTGATTATCTAAAGTCGTACATTAAATTGTTGAACATTACTTTTGAGACAGCCCCTAAAGTCTCTGATCGTCATGGTAGGTTGGATCAGCTATTACAATCACGACACGACGATTCGTTTGTAAATTTTCAATAGACGTATTAGGTACAACAGGGCGTGTATCTCCATAGCCATTCGCTACAAATCGTGCTGGATCTAGATCGATATGTTTCAACTAAAAAACGAATAACACTACTTGCACGAGCACCTGATAACTCCCAATTGGATGGATATCGAAAGTAGAGATCGGCCGACTATCAGTATGCCCTTCCACCTTCACTGTATTTGGAATGGCTTCAAGCAATGTCCCTACTTTCCCTAAGAATAAGGTCTGCTTCCGGAAGAAGTTCCGCTTCAGCCGTTTCAAACAATGTTCTCTCTTGAAGAACAAGAACAACACCACGGTCATCGCGAGTAGCCGAAATCACTTCCGTTAATTCATTCACTTCTAAAAATTCTTGTACCTCTTTCAATAGCTCATCCATATCTAGTCTCTTCTTCATCAGATTGATCTTCCATTGCATCAAACGGATCCGTACTCTCTTCTCCTAATTCTTCACTCGGATTCTGAAACTCTACCGCAGATGGCATAAACTCAAAACTTGCCGTCTGTTGAAACGACTCTGCAATTGCTCGAAATTTCTGAGCATCTACAGCAGACATAGAAAAAAGCAAAATAAAAAATACTAAGAATAAGAGTAACCATATCAGAAAATGTAACCATCCATGCGGGTGCACCCTTGGTTTCTGGACGACGTCTTTTACGATTGAACATTGTCATCACCTAAATTTTCTTTTTCGCTTTATCGCCAACAAATGCACTTAAGCTTTTCTTCAAGAATTTTAGGATTTTGTCCTGATTGAACACCAATAACTCCTTCAATAATAATCTGTTTCACAAATACTTCCTCATCAGTCTTATTTATCAGCTTCGTTGCCATCGGTATAAAAAACTAAATTAGCTAATAATGTGCCATATAATGTCGTTAAAAGAGCAATAGACATACTCGGCCCTAATGTAGATGGATCATTCAAATTTTGAAGCATTAGCACAAGACCAATAAGTGTACCAATCATTCCCCAAGCTGGCGCATATTCCCCTGCTTTTTCAAGAATCGCTCGTCCCTTTACGATGTCGTTCTTCCATCGCCACAACTTCAGCCATCATAATATCCTTAATGACATCTGGTTCAATTCCATCCACAGCTAAAAGAACTCCCTTTTTAATAAACGGATCTTCCACATCATCTAACCCAGCCTCTAATGCTAGCAAACCTTCACGCCTTGCTTTTCCAGACAAATCAACAAATGTATCAATTAGCTGCTGCAAATCATGATTCTCCGTGCGAAATGCCTCCATCAAAACTTTCGGAACTACTTTCAGTTCCGCCATTGAGAACGTAATAACAATCGCTGCAATGACTCCACCGACTACAATTAAAATAGAGGCAATTTGAATGAAAAAAACAAGTCCAGAAGGTCCAGAATCTGAAAAAACGGCCAATAGGAGGACAGTAATCCCTAAAATAATTCCTATTGGCGTCAAAATATCAAATTTCTTCATAGTTCTCTCCTTGCCTAATCATTCAATTGGAACTTATGATTTTGTCGATTGTCTAAATTCAATACGATGAGGGAGTACTACAATATGATCATTTACTTCCTCTTTATTCATCATATTTTGTTAATAAACGCATAGAAACGGCACCAATATCATACATTGGTTGAACAACTGTTGATAAGGTTGGACGAACCATGACAGCCAATCTTGTGTTATCAAATCCTAAAACTTCAAAATCATCTGGGACTGAAAAACCATGATCTTGCGCAGCATGAATGATCCCTAGATGCCATTTCATCTGTTGAAGCGAAAGATTGCCGTTGGCTTATTTTCTAACTCTAGAAACGTATTCATCGCTTCAATTCCAGAATCGTATGTATAATCACCAATCACAACTAAATCTTCTTCAAATGTCAGACCTGCATTCTCAATTGCTTCACGATAACCAGCAAATTTTTGGTAGCCATTAACTGGATCATCCAATGTTCCAGATAGCATTCCAATCCGCTCATGACCTTTCTCAATCAAATTTGTAATCGCATCATAAACAGCTTGCTTGTAATCAATATTGACAGATGGAGATTTCTTTATTCGTATCTAATGTCGCTGCTAAAACAACTGGTACTGGCGAACGTTTAAATTGATCAACATGCTCCTCTGTAATATGTCCACCCATGAAGACAATGCCATCGACTTGCTTTTCAAGTAATGTATTAATAAGGTGGATTTCCTTGTCCTTATTCTGATCTGAGTTACAAAGGATGATATTGTACTTGTACATTGTTGCAATATCTTCAATTCCTCGTGCTAATTCCGCAAAAAAGATACTTGAAATATCTGGGATAATAACCCCTACTGTTGTCGTTTTCTTACTAGCTAAACCTCTAGCAACAGCATTAGGGCGATAGCCTAATCGTTCAATTGCTTCAAGTACTTTCTTACGTGTCGCTGGTTTCACATTTGGGTTTCCGTTCACAACACGTGATACGGTTGCCATGGAAACACCTGCTTCTCTTGCTACATCATATATAGTTGTATTCACTGTGATCCTCCTCTATTTTATGTACAGATTCTTCATCGTAATCAATGTATTGTTATCATACGATACTATGGGGAGGTCTGCAATGTCTTACACTACTTATATCGACAAGGTTTGAAAAAACTTTCACAGCATTTTCAATTTCTTGACTTGAAAATAAGAAATAGCGCAAGCACCTTGACTAACTGCTTACGCTAGACATGATCGAACTTTCTTATCTTTTTAAAAAAAAGGTCAACTCATATTCAAAAGAGTCGACCTTGTTTCATTCTGACATTATAGCTTATATAAGCCAGAAGCTTGTAATTCATCAATGAATTTATGGAATGTTGGAATATCCATTTGCTGTGCTGAATCTGATAAAGCAACAGCAGGATCGGGGTGAACTTCAGCCATAACTGCATCTGCACCAATCGCAAATGCTGCTTTCGCAGTTGGAAGAAGTAAATCACGACGACCTGTTGAATGAGTAACATCAACTAACACTGGTAAATGAGTTTCTTGCTTCAAAATCGGTACAGCTGAAATATCTAATGTGTTACGAGTCGCTGTCTCGTATGTACGAATACCGCGCTCACATAGCATAAGATCATTGTTACCTTTTGCCACAATATACTCAGCAGCATGAATGAATTCTGAAATCGTTGCTGATAAACCACGCTTTAATAACACAGGTTTATTCACAGAACCTGCTGCTTTTAACAATTCAAAGTTTTGCATATTACGTGCACCAATTTGAATCACATCTAAGTATTCAACTGCCATCTCAATATCTGCAGGGTTAACAATTTCACTAATAACAACCATATCTAACTCATCAGCGACTTGTTTCAGAATTTTTAACCCTTCTTCTCCAAGACCTTGGAAATCATATGGAGATGTACGTGGCTTAAATGCGCCACCGCGAAGCAATTTAATGCCACGTTCCTTTAATGCTTTTGCTACTGTTAGAACTTGTTCATAGCTCTCAACTGCACATGGCCCCATCACTAAACGTTGCTGGCCATCACCAACCATGACTCCCTTAAGATCAACAATTGTATCTTCTGGATGCTTTTTACGTGAAACAAGCAATGCTTTACTATTATCATCTTCTTGAAGTTCAAGACTCGCTTTGAAAATTTGCTTAAATAAATGTTGTAATGTTGATGTTTCAAATGGACCTTTGTTATTAGCAGCAATATGGTCAAGCATGCTACGCTCTCGTACTGGGTCAAATCTGATTCACACCTTGTGTACCTTTAACTTTTCCAATTTCTTGAACGAGGCGAGCTCTCTCATTAATCAACTCAAGAAGCTTAAGATTCACCTCGTCTAATTCTGTTCTCAACGTATCTACTTGTTCGTTACTCACAATTCTCCACTCCCTTTATCTTTAGCTTCTTCGTGATTAAGACTCATTATAAATCATGATTAACAGAATGTCACGAATTTTTTCTTTAATAATTAGACGCTTTTAAGCACTAAAGTGTTTTTGAGATTTTTGTTACGTTACTTTAAGAACTCTAGTAAACTATAAAGTAATGAATACATCACTCTTTCTAGAATGAAGGTGATGACCTCTTATGTCCAATGAACATCCTTCACCGCTTTTTGCGCTTGATATTGGAACTCGATCAGTTGTCGGTCTATTATTGAAGCAAAATCATGGTAAATTTGAATTACTTGACTCCATTACAAAGGAGCATGACGAACGTACGATGCTTGATGGACAAATTCATGATGTCCCATCTGTTGCAACTGTGATTCGCGAAGTAAAAGAACGCCTTGAAGAGCGTCACGGTCCATTGAATAGAGTATGTGTTGCCGCTGCTGGTCGTTCATTAAAAACGAGAAGAGCGCAATTTGATGTCGATATCTCAGCAAAACCGATGTTTGAACGTGATGATGTCCTGCATTTGGAGCTTAGTGCTGTTCAACAAGCCCAATTTCAATTAGCAAATGAACCAAAAGACGCGTCCACCATTGATTATTACTGTGTAGGCTATTCGGTTTTAGCTTATTCGTTAGACAATGAGCCAATTGGAAGTTTGTTAGATCAAACGGGGAAACAAGCTTCAGTGGAAGTCATCGCGACATTTTTACCTAAGGTTGTTGTTGAATCATTGCTTGCTGCACTTAGCAAGAGCAGATCTAGAATTAGAGGCATTGACACTCGAACCAATTGCGGCCATTAATGTGCTGATTCCCTCATCAATGCGCCGACTTAATGTGGCTCTAGTAGACATTGGCGCCGGAACATCTGACATTGCCATTACAGATGAGAATACAGTAACCGCTTATGGCATGGTCCCTATTGCAGGCGATGAAGTTACAGAAGCAATAAGCGACCACTTTCTCCTTGATTTTCCTGATGCAGAAAGAGTAAAAAAAGAGTTATCCTACTCATGATTCTGTTGAAATGACAGATATCCTTGGTATGGAAGCGATCTATAGCAAAGATGAGGTTCTTTCTCCAATTAACGCAACGATTCAGCAGCTCGCTCGCTCAATTAGCGATGAAATCCTACGTTTAAATGGCAAAGCGCCAAAAGCCGTTATGTTAGTTGGTGGTGGGAGTCAGACTCCTCGACTAACAAACTATGTTGCAGAATGTCTTGGTCTACCTGAAAATAGGGTTGCCATTCGTGGTGCTGAGGCCATAAAGCTATTGCAGACAAGCACTGCTGAACACTATGGCCCAGAACTTGTCACTCCGATTGGAATCGCTATTGCTGCAAAAGAAAATCCAATTGAGTATATTAGTGTTGGCGTTAATGGAAGAATGCTTCGCTTATTCGATGTTAAAAAGCTTACTGTTGGTGATGGCTTACTTGCAGCTGGTATCGATATCGCCAAATTATATGGCAAACCCGGTCTTGCGATCATGACTACTGTTCAAGAACAACTCATCTCTGTACCTGGTGAACATGGAGGTCCGCCTATTCTTTTAAAAAATGGACAAGTCACTTCTTTAGATGCACCTTTAGAACCAAATGATGAGCTTATTGTTGAACGTGGGAAAGATGGGAAACAGGCTGAAATTACGATTGCAGAATTACTCGGAGACATTCCCACGCTGTCTTTAACAATAAATGAAGAAACTATTCACATTCCCGCAACCATTTTGCAAAACGGAGAATCGGCACAGCCACATTCACTTGTTTTGGAACGCGACCAAATCACAGTTATACACACAAGAAAGGTTAAGGATGTATTCGTCTTAGAAAACATCCCACTCTATATTTTCAAGCCATTTTCAGTAACCGTTAATGAAGAACGCTGGGTATTTCGCCAGGAAGCATCTCCTATTTTCGTTAATGGTCAGCCTGTCGATTTAGAACATACACTAAAAACTGGCGATGTCATTACCTTTCAAGCAACTCAAATAAATCATGAGTACAGAGTAGCTAAACTTCTTCAGTCTAAGAATGTGCAAACGCATGTGTCACTCACCATTTTCTATAATAACGAACCAGTCACACTAGAGAAAAGCGTTATTGAAGTGAAACGTGGTCAAGAGATTCTGACATTAGATGATATTGTTCAGCCAGAGGATCAGCTCACATTAATGAATAAAAAAGAAGACTCCTTTATCTTTCAAGACATTTTTACAGCTATTGATATAAACCTTACTGAATTAACAGGAAAAAAAGTATCACTGAAACGGAATGGTCAAAACACCGGCTTTAGTAGCCCGCTCGTTAGTGGTGATAGGATTGAGTTATTGATTGGAGACACGTCCCTTCCAACACAATCATGATAAATGAAAGGTCCGCCCCTACTTGAGACGGACCTTTCATATTATTTATTTATATTTAAAACGAATTAATTGCTTTTTCCAGCTTCTTCTTCAACCTTTGCTTGAATCTCATCTACTTCCTTCTTTACATTATCAGCAACTTCTTCACCTGCAGCTTTTGCTTCACCAGCTAAATCGTCAACAAGCTCTTCAGCTTGTTCTTTTGTTTTTTCTGCTTCTAATTTTGCATTAGCTGTTACTTCCTTGACCTTATCTACTACCTGCGTTGATTGCTCCGTTACCGCTTTTGCAATCGAAGAAGATTTTTCCTTTGCATAAGATGCCCATTCATTTCCTTTATCATAAGCTGTATTCGTTAATTGATTTGTCTTATCACGGGCAAGCTGTGCCTGTTCATTTAAATCACTACGAAGCTCTTTACCTGATTTCGGTGCAAGCAATAAAGCAGCTGATGCACCCACAATTCCACCTATTAATGATCCAATTAGAAAATCTTTCGTATTCATTTCACTCATGTATTTCTCCTCCTATTATAAACTTGAATTTTGTTGTTGCTTTCTCTGTTTAAACTTTGTGTATAAGTCAATGGCAACATTACCCCACTGAACCGCTTGTGCAATTTGATCAGATTGTTTAATCGCTTGTGTCGAAACGGTATTGGAAACGTGACGGATCGATTGATTCACTTGTCCGACAGAATCGCCTAGTTCTTTAACAGATGAAAAAACAGTATTCAATGATTCTGTTTTCCCTTGTATATCATCAGCTAATCGGTTTGTGCGATGAAGAAGTTCCTCGGTCTCTTTTGTGATTCCATTTATTTGCTTTTCTAAACCGGCCATTGTATTGGCTAGATGGTCAAGAGTACGGTTGGCTGATTTTAATGTACGAACAAGATAAATAACAAGTACAGCAAATGCAACTGCAGCAACCAAAGCACTTATGTATAACAAAATTTCCATTCTTCGCATTCACCTCCTCATTACAATTCTACAACAAAATTTGATATGTATAAACATTTACCCACCTTTAGCACAATCTAAACATGGTATAGTAGTTAATTCGATAAAAAAACAAGATTTCCTCCTTTCTTAACAAATGTTGTGAAGCCTCCTCTATTTCGTTTACAATAGGAGCGTGAATATGAAGGAGGACAAACGAATGAGAGATCCAAGAATTGAAACACTTGCAAAAAATTTAATTACGTATTCAGTTGATTTACAAAAAGGTGAGAAAGTATTAATTGAGAATTTCGGCTTACAACGCGAGCTCGTAACGGCACTCGTTCAGGAAGCATATCGTGCTGGTGGCTATCCTTTTGTCTTGTTAAAGGACCATCAAGTTGATCGCTCATTATTAATGGAGGCGAATGAAGAACAATTAAATATGATGGCAACATATGAAGCTCAGGTTATGAGTGAGATGGATGCCTATATTGGTTTACGTGCTGGTAATAATATTTCTGAGCTATCTGATGTGCCGGGTGAGAAGCTTGCTCTTCACGGAAAAACAGTTGGAACAAAAGTCCACCGAGAAATTCGCGTGCCTAAGACGAAATGGGTTGTCTTACGTTACCCAACCACTTCTATGGCTCAACTAGCGAATACGAGTACCGAAGCCTTTGAAAATTTTTATTTCAACGTCTGTAATCTTGATTATAGTAAAATGGACAAAGCAATGGATTCTCTAGTCACTTTACTCGATCGCACGGACAAAGTCCAAATTAAAGGCCCTGGAACAGACCTTACTTTCTCCGTAAAAGATGTTCCTTCAGTAAAATGTGCAGGATTACGTAATATTCCAGATGGAGAAGTGTATACAGCACCTGTTCGTGATTCCATTAATGGAACGATTACGTATAACACACCTTCCCCTTATCAAGGATTTACCTTTGAGAATATTCGCTTTTCATTTGAAAATGGGAAAATCATTGAAGCAACAGCGAACGATTCAGAACGGATCAATGCAATCCTCGATACGGATGAAGGAGCTCGATTTATCGGTGAGTTTGCGATTGGCGTAAACCCATTTATCAAGCATCCTATGAAAGATATTCTTTTTGATGAGAAAATTGATGGGAGTTTTCACTTCACCCCTGGTCAATGCTACGAAGAGGCTCCAAACGGTAACAACTCTGCTATCCATTGGGATATTGTGATGATCCAACGAGCCGAATACGGTGGTGGAGAAATCTACTTTGATGACGTCCTTATTCGAAAAGACGGTCGATTTGTTGTACCTGAACTAGACGCACTTAATCCGGAAAATCTGAAGTAACGAGAACCACATCTATCAGCCCAATAATGGTTCAACGGACTTAGAAAAAAAGCTGTCTCACGTCGATTATGACATTGAGACAGCTTTTTTTACTATGCTAATAATAAGTCTTCGTAAGCTTGTTGGAACTTCTGAATATCGCCAGCACCCATGAAAAGCAGAATACCTTGTTCATGCTCTCTAAGAACCTCGATGGAATCCTCTGTTGTACGATTGGCACCTGGGATTAACTTCTTTAAATCTTCTATCGTTAAAGACCCAGCATTCTCCCTTGCAGATCCAAAGATATCACATAAATACACATTGTCCGCTTGCTTCAATGAATCAGCAAACTCATGCAAGAACGCTTTTGTTCTTGTAAAAGTATGAGGCTGGAAAATAGCGACAACATCTCGATTCGGATACTTTTGCTTAGTCGCTTCAATCGTTGCTGCAATTTCAGTCGGATGATGAGCATAATCATCAATCAGAATTTGATTGCCTATTTTCTTCTCACTAAAACGACGTTTGACTCCCTGGAATGTTTTTAAATGCTCTCCAACCACATCAGCAGGAACATTTTCATAATGACAAAGCGCAATCACTGCAAGTGCATTCAGTACACTATGTTTGCCATACCCTGGAATCATAAAGGAGCCATATAAATTATTTCGCACATACACGTCAAAGCTCGTACCCTGCTCAGTAGCTTCAACATTTCGAGCTTGAAAATCATTATCTTCTGCAAATCCATAATAAACGACAGGAACGTTGGCATGAATGCCCTGCAGGTGTTCATCATCTCCGCAAGCAACAATCGCTTTCTTCACTTGCATAGCCATCTCTTGAAAGGCAGAAAAGACATCTTCAACATCCTTGAAATAATCTGGATGATCAAAATCGATATTCGTCATAATACAATAATCCGGCTTATAGTTAAGGAAATGACGTCGATATTCACAAGCTTCAAACACAAAATAAGTTGAATCCTCTTCCCCTTTTCCTGTTCCATCACCAATTAAATAAGATGTCGGAAACGTAGAGCCAAGAACATGAGACAATAAACCAGTCGTTGAAGTTTTCCCATGCGAACCTGTTACAGCGACGCTTGTGAACTGCTGGATAAACTCCCCAAGGAATGTTGGGTATTTTTGCACGTTGAGACCTAGCTCATTCGCACGTTGCACTTCCTCATGGTCTTCACCATACGCTGCTGACACAACAACTTGCTGGTCATTTTTAATATTGTCACGATCAAAAGGATACAGAGCAATTCCTTTTTGTTCAAGTGGTCGTTGCGTAAAAAATTGTTTCTCAACATCTGAGCCTTGGACATGTTCATTCATATCGTGAAGAACTTGCGCGAGCGCACTCATCCCAGACCCTTTTATTCCAATAAAATGAAAATTCGTCATAGTTGGACCTCCAAAATTCACATGGTTTTCTAGTGTCAAATGGAGTCAATCACAGCCACCATGTGAGTCATTGACTCATTATAACAGAAAACAATGTCATCACCAATGAATGCCGGTATTCTACATTCACCTCATAGTATAATATGATGCAACAACTAGAAAAGACCTAATGAAGATAACGAGTGGACCTTCTTTGTTACTCCACTAACTCTAAACGCGGATTATCTCGAAAGCGTCTCCCAGCTTTTGCTTCATGTTCACCATTCAAAAGCACATTATCACCAGTAAAACCGATATTCAGCTTTAAGAGGCTTCCCCCTACACCATAAATATCAACAGGTACTCCTGCTTCTTCATAGGCTTGAATTCGTTCCGCGTTAAATCCCCCAGTAGCGATAATTTTAACATGCTGAAACCCTTCCTTATCTAAAGCTTCTCTTAAAGCAAAAAGTAAGGTCGGATTGGCACCACGAGGATCGAAGGAACCCATAATATCTGGTTTACGACAGAAATAATGATCGACCATCGTTCTAGACGTATCGACACGTACTCCTTTTAGCTCTTGACCGAAAGCTCTTGCTACTTTTAAAGAATCTGTAATGACATCATTGTTATAGTCAACAAGTGCCATCAATTCATCCTCCGGGTATGTTTCCTTGTACGCACGTGTAGCTTCAACGACATCACCTTGAAACAATTGAATCAACGCGTGTGGCATTGTACCCATGCCTTGCTTTCCCCACCATTCATTCATCGCATGTGTCGCTTGAGCCTTCGAACCGCCGATATAAGCCGCATAACCGTCTCCAGCTTGCTGAGTGTAATGGTCATCTCTGTCACCCATAAATATAATCGGCTTTTGGACACCTGATTTACGAGCTGCCTTGACGACGTTATACACATTCGTTGCAACCGAAGTTCGTCTTGCAAAAATACCGTCAATGATTCCTTCTAAATAGCCAAAATCCTCGTATTTACCAGTGATCGTCAGAACGGTTTCAAATGGTTTTATTTTGTCTCCATCTTCTAGGGAACGAATTTCAAGTTTATCGGCATCCTTTGCAAATGTCCGGATAAGCGCAATCACTTCATCCGTCCCACATAGAACTGCATGCTCTTTTTGAAAGAATTGCATCGTTACAATATTATTTGGTCGATACTTCTCAACAATTTCTCTTGTTTTCAAAAAATAAACTGCTGAGAACCAACCCTCCTTTAAACGATCATCAAATTTAAAGGTTGCATTCGTTAAACGCTTAATCTCGCCCTTTAATTTCAGTGTGATTTCCTTCATCTCTTCTATGCTCCTTGCTACCGACCCTCTTTGTCTTCAACACTGCTCTATTAAGACTTGTCGTTTTTCAAAGTTTTTATCTTCCCTATCATATAAAACCTTTCAGCTGAACACAAGATACAAGGTCACGCTATTAGACTTCTTTATGATAAAGTATTTCTTCGATCCCAATTTCATCCACTAATACATGACGTGGCTTACTTCCCATCGCTTGTGAAATAATGCCTCTCTCTTCCATCATATCGATCAACCGTGCTGCACGATTATACCCGACACGGAATCGACGTTGAAGACTTGATGCAGATGCGCCACCTTGTTCAATGACATAATAGCAAGCTTCTTCAAAAATCTCATCGTCAGCCTCACTATGGTCAGAAACATGCTTTAGCTGCTCTGTCTCAAGCAGATAATGAGGCTCTCTTTGTTTTTTTACATGGGCAATAATATCTTCAATTTCTTCATCTGACACAAAGGTTCCTTGTACACGAACTGGTTTAGGTGTTCCATTTTCATGAAATAACATATCGCCTCGACCAAGTAACCGTTCAGCTCCACCCATATCTAATATCGTACGCGAGTCTGTTTGAGACGACACTGAAAAAGCAATTCGAGTTGGAATATTCGCTTTAATCAACCCAGTAATAACATCAACTGATGGTCGTTGTGTTGCTAGTAATAAATGAATCCCACATGCTCTTGCCTTTTGCGCGATTCGGCAAATTGAATCCTCTACTTCCTGTGGAGCCACCATCATTAAATCGGCTAACTCATCGATTACAACCAAAATATAGGGAAGGGCAGGTTTATCCGGCGTCTCTGAATAAAGGCTATTATAGCGTGCTACATCTCTTACTCCTTGCTGACTAAAGAGCTCATACCTTCTTTCCATCTCCTGTACAACCCATTTCAAGGCAGCTGTAGCCTGCTTCGCATCAGTTATAACAGGTGTCACTAAATGCGGTAACCCATTATACGGAGCAAGCTCGACCATTTTTGGATCAATGAGCAGTAGCTTCACCTCATCAGGGTTGGCTTTAAAGAGTAAGCTAATAAGTACGGAGTTAATACAAACACTTTTCCCAGATCCGGTAGCGCCTGCCACAAGTCCATGTGGCATCTTTTTTAAGTCCGTTACAATAGGTTGCCCGGAAATATCAAGACCGAGCGCTACAGTTAACGGTGATTCCGATCGAATAAACACATCTCTTCTTAAAATTTCTCTAAGGAATACAGGTGTCGACGACCTGTTAGGAACCTCAATTCCAATCGTATTCTTACCTGGAATCGGCGCTTCAATACGAATATCCTTCGCCGCTAATGCGAGCTTAATATCATCGGTTAATCCGGTGACCTTATTCACTTTCACACCGCGAGCTGGTTGAATCTCAAAACGAGTAACAGACGGTCCCTTTGTCACATGTACGACCTTGGCATCAACATGAAAACTTTGCAATGTTTCTTCTAGCATCATTCCTTGTTCCTCTAGCCACTCAGACTCATCCTCCTGTTGAACTTGAGGGTAATCTAAAAGCTGAATACTTGGGAATTGATAAGCTGACGTTTCAGCTTTGGACACCTGCTCTAGTGGCTTCTTATTGCCACGATCCTGTGGAAGCATCATGACATTAAACGGAATCGCTGGTTTTTTTACTGGCTTATCCTTCTGTGTCAAAGTCGGTGAAGCCTCATGAGATTGTTTCGAACGATCCTCCGTTTTTTCTAACGGTTGTTCAAGCAAGTTATCTGCCATTTCCAGCTCAATCGTCTCTTCAACAGGAATAGTCTCAATAGTTGCAGCGACCTCTAGTTGTTCGCTTTCTTTGATGACCTCTTCATCCGCAATCTCATGCTTCGCCTCTTCTTGAGTAGTCTCCTCCATCGCTGCAGTCATCTCTTCATCAACCGATTGATCATCAATAAAGTCTGACTGCGCCTGCTCCATTACTGGAGGTACGATGTTCGGTACTGTTGATTGATCCTTGTCTTCTTCTACTAGTTCAGGTCGATTACTCTCTAATACAGGAGCAGTAACTACTTGCTCTTGTCGTTCTTTATCCTCAAACGGAAAAACAGATAATGTATCATCGAGTTTACTTTTTGTTTCTTCACGACCTCGAAACCCATAAATAGGTGATGGAATGGCTGTTAGTTTAAAATCACGATTTGCAAACCGATTGTCATGTTTTTTTGTTTCTTGCTTTCGATTGATGCTAGTCTCTTTATTTTTATCAATTTTTTCTTGATCTTCTTTTTGCTCTTCTTCACGCAAATGAAACGCTTGTCGTTTAGGTTGACTGTGCTCTTCTCCATCTACTGCTAAGGGAAAACGGAACTTACCCTGCTTAGGATAATGATACAAAACTCGCGATTCGTTTGTTCGCTCTCCATCTGAGATGTGACCATATGTATAACCTTCTCTATCAACATTATTGATATCTTGTTTTCTACCTTGTTGTTCTTGCTTTTGCTGATCTCCACTAATTAATTGTTGAAATCGCTTCATCAAGCGATGTAGCGTCCCCATATGTATTCACTCACTTTCCATATAATCTAGTTACCATTTGATCAAACGCCATGAGCAGAAAGAACCACTAGCATCATCTAGTGGTTCTCTCCGTCCATATCCCTAGCTTAACTTGTAAATGCTGCACCAATTTCATAGGTATTATCTAGTACAAGAATGCCTTTTTCCTCAGGTGCATTTGGCAAAGCAAGCTCCTTTGCAGAACAAATCATCCCTGTTGACTCTACACCACGAAGTGCTGCCTGCTTAATGACTAATCCACTTGGCATAACAGCACCGATCAGAGCAACGACGACTTTTTGACCCGCTTCTACATTTGGAGCCCCACAAACAATTTGCAACGTTTCAGTCCCAACATTAACACGGCAAATGTTTAATTTATCAGCATTCGGATGCTTTTCCTTTGCTTCCACATAGCCTACAACAAACTTCGGACGATTTTCTAGCTCGACATTTTCTTGCACACCATTTTTCATAAATGCTTTTTGAATCAGCGCTTTTACGTCGTCTGTCAATTCAACTGCTCCATTGTCTTTAATCTCTCCGTAAGCAGAAGCACGAAAGACATTATAGCCTACTGTCTCATTCGTTTCACGGTTAAAAATCCGGACAACATCACCAGTCACCTCAAAATCACGTAGGTCAAGCTCAACATCTTCTATATTCATAATTAGCGTATCGCCAATTCCTTTTTCGTTGTAAAATACATTCATCGTTCGTTAGCTCCTTCTCTCACTTTCATCTTATCTATTGTACCATATTAGAACTACTAATGAGAGGAAAGTTGACATTCATCCCCAAATCGTTTTATTCCGTTTTGGGCTTTCTTTGGGCAAGAATGAACGTTGGCTCTAATTCCCCATTTTCATACATGAAAGGAAGAGCAGTCACTGGTACGCGTCCCTCTCCAAAAAATTGCAGTGCAATTTGTGCAAGAACATCATAACCTCTCTCATTTACGATATCAGCAAAAATCAGTACATCTTGATGAGGAACAGCGACAGCTAACTGACCTGTTGCCTGCTTTTCCATTCGATCTAATAACGAATGGTCAAGAATTCGGCTTGCATCAAAACCATCCTTCGCTCTTAAGAAAAAGAAACGGTTGCCTGCTACAACATCTTCTTTTAACGGCTGTGGTAGTGACCTTACATTAAACATCGCCATTTCGCGTACTTTTTCCTTCGTGTACCTTGAGTTCTCAAGCATAGGCTCCTGTATCAAAGTGTAAGATTCTCCAAGATCAATCACATAGTAAATACGTGTTTCTGCTGTATGCTCATCATAAAGAAGCGCATGGCCATCCTTTGTCTCTGACGGGAAGGATGTGGCACGAATAACAGGAAATACTTTCTTTTCATTTCCTTCAATTTCTGGCTTCTGCTTCATCGCCAGTAAACCAACTTCAACATAACGAATGGCCTCATCGACTGCTGAAAATTCCTCCCGTTCCCATTTCGCGATCAACGGTTTAAGCGCCAATGTCACTCCTTTTTTAATCTCATCATCTTCAATTCGTAATGTTGATTCTTCATGATTATACGTAATCGTCCAACCATCTCGCTCTAAACGTTGTTCAATCTTTTTCCGAAATTGTTGCATATTCATCATATACCCTCTCCTTTATCCTACTTATCATTTTAACAGAAATAAAAAAACACCACAAAAAAAGCACTCAAGAAAGTCTTAAGTGCTCTTAGCGGCATTAAATATTTGCTTCTGCTTTAGAAAGGAATGCTTCGATTTCTTCTTGTGTTTTACGATCCTTGCTGACAAAACGGTCGATTTCCTTCCCGTTTGCAAACGCAATAAAGCTTGGAATCCCAAAGATATCGAGCTCGCCACATAGATCAATGAACTGATCACGATCAACATAATAAAATGAGAACACTGGAAAATCAGCCTCTACTCTTGGCATAATCGGTTCAATCACTCGACAATCTGGACACCAATCTGCTGAAAATAAGAAAACGGCTGTTTCATTACTAGAAATTTCTCTGAACTCTTCCATGCTTTTAATCTTGTCCATGTCCTACAACCCCTTTATGATTGTTCAATTTTCATATCTCCAAGACGGATGTAGCCTCGTTTCCTCATCCATTCAGAGACAGTGAAACTAATAAGTGCTGGTCCTACTACGTGTAGTAAGACAACTGCGATTAATACATTACTGGAAAAGCCCATATCTGTAAAGGTCATGATCGGTCCGACTAAGCCGCTTGTCCCCATTCCAGCTCCAGCAGGTAGGTTTGTCATTCCAAACACAACCGTCCCAACTGGGGCAAGAATCGCTCCTGCTACCGTTGGCGGGATAAGGATAGCTGGTTTCTTAATAATGTTGGGCACTTGCAACATTGATGTTCCTAATCCTTGAGCAATCAGACCAGACCAGCCATTTTCTCTGTAACTACTCACCGCAAAGCCAACCATTTGCGCGGCACAGCCGATTGACGCTGCTCCTGCAGCCACTCCGTGTAATTCAAGCATAATCGCAAGTGCGGCACTTGAGATCGGTGCTGTTAACGCGAGACCCATTAACGTCGCAACAATGATCCCCATGAAAATAGGCTGTTGCTCCGTCCCCCACATGATCAACTGTCCCAATTGCTGCATGCCAGTTTGAATCCATGGTCCAATAAAGCTTGCAGATAGAAACCCTGTCGTAATCGTTATAAATGGCGTAACGATAATATCGAGTTTCGTTTCTTGTGAAACAAGCTTACCAAGCTCTACCGAAATAAGAGCAGCCACAAAGCTCCCAGCAGGTCCTCCTAACTCAGCTCCTGCTGCCCCACTCACAATTGCCGCAAATAAAACGAGACGTGGTGCTTTTAAACCGTAGGCGACAGCAACACCAATCGCTGGCCCCATTAAACTCATTGCTAATGACCCTGCATTTTCAAAAAATAATGTAATGAATTGCTCTCCAAATAAAATACTTAATTGTTCTCCGATTGTACGCATAATCAAACCGATAATAAGAGATGCAAATAAACCAAGAGCCATGTGACTTAATGCCGTAATCAGGTATGTATGCCACGAAAGCTCGATTCCTTTTTTCTTTAAAAACCCACCCACGTTTTATCCCCTCTTCCGACCTCTATTCTTGCGAAAATGGCTGATAAGATTGAACGATTTGTGTCATCGCCCGTACATTATCCTCTAATACATCATAAGTTGAAAGAGTGGAGATCTTTGCACCACCAAATGCAGTAACAACGTGGAGTTGGTCGTCCTCTTCTTCCTTAATCATCAAATAGCCAATTTGCTCTTCACTCTCTATCGTTTCAAATAATAACGATTCATCTTTATATTCCATATCTCTTTCTAAATGAATCTTACTCGTTCGTGGTTCTGAAGGCTGATGGAATAAAACATACAACTGCTCACCATTTTGCAATAAAATGTTATACTCCGTTTCTTCAACAATATCAAAGCCTCGAGGCAAATAAAAAGCAGCGTCTGTTCTTTCCGTATTCGGTTCTATCGGTTCTTGTTCATAATTTGTCACAAATGCATCATAACTAAACTCTATTGCCTCTTCATCCGTTACAGAGCATCCAACCAACAGGACACAGAAACAGAATAAAAGGCTTAAATGAAACCTCCAATTGCTAGCAATCAAACATCGACACTCCTTTTTCATATCTTATCCTCACTTTTCTAATCATACCCTCAAGGTCCACAGCTGACAAGACACCTTTTTTTGCTAATCCTTTACAATACTGTTTGATCTGATAAGATAACGGTTAAGGAAAGAGAGAGGAACAAAAGGGAGGAATGAACGATGGAATTAACGGTATATTTAGCAGGGGAAATTCACAGCACATGGCGTGAAGACATTCGCGAGCAAGCAAAAAAGCTGCAATTACCTGTAACATTTACAGGACCGATGGAAGACCATGATCGCTCTGACCACATCGGAGAGGAGATTTTAGGCACTCAACCTAATAAAATAGCCAAAGACGAAGCAGCCTCAAGCATTAATAATTTACGGACACAGCTTTTAATCGGAAAAGCAGATGTCGTTATTGCCTTTTTTGGAGAACAGTATAAACAATGGAATAGTGCGATGGACGCCTCAACAGCGATCACCTTACAAAAACCGGTTATTCTTATTCGCGATGAAAGTCTTCATCATGCGCTGAAAGAATTATCCAATAAAGCACAAGTTGTCGTTGAAACACCCAAGCAAGCCCTTCAAGCTCTTGCTTACGTATTTGAATAGAGCATGGAAGCATCAAGGTCTGATCGGTGAAACACATTATGTCTTCGATCAGACCTTTGGCATGTCTTCCTTCATCTTTCTTGCTAATGATACTAATATTAATGCTTCATCTGCTCCATGGAAACAAGATATTGACCGTATAATAGCTTTACGACATGAGCAAACATCTCTTTTCGATTTACCCATCCTGCCGTATAAACACCAACAGCTCCTTCTTTTTTCCTTACTCCGTCATCGCCCGTTAGGCTCGCCATGATGGTCCCTAGCTCTTCGCCATTTCGTAATCGTTCCGCTACCTCTACAGGTAAAAGAAATCTAGCCCCTCCAGCAACCCACTGCATACCATCAACATGAAACAATGCTCCCCAATTGCAAAGCATCAGTCCAGCCTCCGTTTCTACTACACCACCTTCTAATCCAAACGCAAGTGTTGAATCCGTTTCTTTCAAAGCAGCTTTTGCCCGATTAAGAGCACCCGTCATCGTTTCATGATCTGAAAATGGTTGGTCTGATACATCCGATTCTACTTTCACACTGACAATTGTTAATCGCTCATGAATCAATGTATCTTGCACCGCATGAACCTTTGCAGGATTTTTTGTCCCGACAGCAACCTTCACTTTCTTCACTCCTCGTATAGTAGAAAAATTGACTTATCGCCAAGTTCTTAATAGCGAAAGCCTTAGTCTTTTTTTATTCGTTCAGTAAGATATCATGATTTCTATGCTTTCTGATTCGTTAAATAAAGAGCCTGATCCAAAGCGTTTGTACCTTTACTGTGGATCAGGCCTTTTCTCATTATACTTGTTTTGTAATCGTTTCTAGTGTGCTTGCATCAGATGCCTTTACAAGCTTCACGACTAATTCTTTTGCCGCTGCATAGTCATCTATGTGGATAATGGATGCGGCTGTGTGGATATAGCGTGAGCAAATGCCAATAACAGCTGATGGAACGCCGTCTCCTGACAGATGAACTCGACCAGCATCTGTCCCCCCTTGGGAAATGAAATACTGATATGGAATGTGATGTGTTTCAGCTGTATCCAACACAAATTCCTTCATCCCACGATGGGTAACCATTGTTCGGTCCAAAATGCGTAGTAATGCCCCTTTTCCAAGCTTTCCGAACGCATCCTTCCCACCCGTTGCATCATTTGCAGGGCTTGCATCCAGTGCATAGAAGAGATCTGGCTGAATCATATTGGCAGCAGTTGCTGCTCCTCTAAGACCAACCTCTTCTTGAACCGTCGCTCCTGAATAGAGAACGTTTGGTAGCTTTTCATGTTGCAGTTCCTTGAGAAGTTCAATCGAAAGACCAACTCCGTAGCGATTATCCCATGCTTTAGCGAGAATCTTTTTTTCATTAGCCATTGGAGTAAACGGACAGATTGGGACAATTTGCTGACCAGGCTTTACACCAATGTTCAAAGCATTATCTTTATCATCAGCTCCGATATCAATATACATATTCTTTATATCCATCGGCTTTGTACGTTGGGCTTCTTCAAGCAAATGAGGAGGTGTTGATCCGATCACTCCAACGATCGGTCCATTGTCTGTCATAATTTGCACACGTTGAGCAAGAAGTACTTGACTCCACCAGCCGCCCAATGTTTGAAAACGAATAAGACCCTTTTCATTAATCGACGTAACCATGAAGCCGACCTCATCCATATGGCCTGCCACCATAACGGTTGGACCACTCACATCTCCACGTTTTACACCAAATATACTTCCAAGTCGATCTTGCACAATTTCATCTGTGTATTTCTCAAGTTCAGAACGAACAAATTTACGTACATCATGTTCAAAGCCAGGCGCACCTTGAAGCTCTGTAAGTGTTTTAAATAGCTGCATTGTCTCCTGATTCATCACAAACTCCTTTCGACTCCCGTACTAGTTATGTATTCACTTTATTTTATCTGAATTAAGAATTCATTACCACCACTATCCAATCACAGCTTATATGAACAGCAAAAGATTGGAAATGACTTCATTTTCAGCTATACTATTTTATAGCGTTTGTTCGAAGAGAATGGTGATGAGATTGAACATTTTCCTCTCTATCGTTTCCCTCTTTTTTGAACATCTACTTATCATGAAGTAAATCCCTTATTTATAGAAAGGATGATGGATAATGGCTATAAAACGATTTGTTGTAGGGGTAGGACTTGGACTAGCTGTCGGTTACTTCCTGCGCCCAACGATTGAACGAGAGCGAATGACTCCAGAACGCGCCTTAAAGGAAGTGAAAAAAACGGTTGCACGTACTCATGCCATTTCTGGTTCTTGGATTCATATGCTTCCTGAAACGATTGAACGAAATCACATTACCTATGACGTTTATCGTGGAGGCCTATCAACAACGACAGAAGCAGGCACTGTCCAATATGATTTTTTCGTTGACACAAAAACAGGTACACTAATCGACCTTCAGACATCTTAACCATCGTAAAGAGGGTGACTCAAAAAAGGATCTGCTCCGTAGTCGAGATCAAATCCTTATGAGTCACCTTCTTCCTACTTTTTGTACGAATAGGCCTTTCTTTCAACAGCTTCGACAACCTCACCCTGTTCATTCCACTTTAAAGCACGATATTTATAATCATGATAGAACAAATAATAAGCTCCCTTTTCACGAGCATAGGCTTGCCACTTTTCTTTAGCAGCAATCGAGGTTATCGGATAATCATCATAAGCAAGCACCCACAACACATTAGCATGAGCGTGAGTTGGCATAATATCAGCCAAATGAATAAATGTTTCCCCTTGATGCTCTACTAGTAAAATCGCATGACCATCACTATGTCCACCTGTATGAACAAGCTTGATTCCTGGAATCACTTCGAATTCTTCGCTAAATGTTTTTATTTGGTTCGCTATTGCTTTATAGTTTTGTTCCCAATATGTATTTTTCGACCGAATATTCGGATGCTGCATTTCATCCCATTCAATTTGAGAGGTGTAGATGACAGCGTTCTCAAAAACCGATACATCTTCTCCTTGTTCCGTTTTAACAAGACCTGTCACATGATCAAAATGAAGATGCGTCATTAAGACATAATCAATATCCTTTGGAGATAGCCCTAGCTCTGCAAGATCTTCATCGACAAATGATTCCTCTAAAACGCCATAATTTCTTTTTTGTTTTTCATTGAGACGTCCATTTCCAATACCAGCTTCAACTAAAATCCGCTGACCATCTTTTTCAATTAAAAACGGATCCGTTCGCAATTCAATTTGATTGGAATCATTAAAAGGATACGTTCTACCCCACAATGGCTTAGGCACAACTCCAAACATGGCCCCACCATCCATATGCGTAACTCCACCCCTCAACCACGTAATCGTTAAACCTTCTCTTTCTATTCGTTCCATTTCCCTTCCTCCCTCTAATTCTTTATCCAATTAACCTATTCGCTAAAAACAGCTCTAAATCCTGTATACTTAAATTAGAAAACTTGGCTTATCGCCAAGCTTTAATGGCGAAAGCATTAGTTGCACTCATACTTTAATCCTTTAATTAAGTTAAACTTTCTTAAAGTGCAAAGAAAAAGCTTGAACGATCATACATGCTCGTCCAAGCTCCATCTGTCAATTTTGTCTATTGCGAAATTGTGCCTCACATCGATAAATACGCATGCCTTTTTTAGAAAATTTCTCTTCATACTCTGTCATGACATTCCCTTCAAAATGACTGCGATGCAAATCAAGACTAACTTGGTGTAGCGTCATGCCGTAATCAGCAAAGCTTTCTAATGAGTACTCAAATAAGCCTTGGTTATCCGTTTTTAAATGAACTTGTCCATTTCCCTTCAGAATCTGTTCATATAAATGCAGGAATCCTTTATATGTGAGTCGACGCTTCTCATGTCGATTCTTCGGCCAAGGGTCGGTAAAATTGATATACACACGATCGACTTCTTTTTCTCCAAAAAAATCAAGAAGCTCACCGACATCCTCATTAAGAAACTTAACGTTAGCTTGTTTTGATTCCTTCACACGCTCCATTGCAGTGATGAGAACACTATCATATTTTTCAATACCGATATAATTAATATCTGGATGAAGGGTAGCCATTCCGACTAAGAATTGACCTTTGCCCGTTCCTACTTCAATATGAATCGGGTTGTCATTTCCAAATAATTCCTTCCATTTACTTTTATGTTGACTTGGGTTTTGAATAACAATGGTCGGATGAAGCTCCATTTCCTCCGATGCCCAAGGCTTGTGACGCAAACGCACTTATACCACTCCTCTACTTTCATTCCAACAGATATTATAAGTCGACAAACGATAAATGTATATAAAAAATTTAACAGCACTAGGATTAGGACGAGGGCTCAACTTATAGCACAACTGCTCTCATCTTTCCTTTAATCCCACCTAAACCAAAAATGATTACCACGACATGAATAATCACGATTAAGTCGAGCACCCTATAGCTAAAGGAGTGATTCAGTTATGCCTCTTAACTCTGATAATAAATTGCAGCTATTAAAAGATCTATTACAAAACCAAGCATCTGAACAATATATGACGACAGGAGAAGCTGCGCAAATTGAACAGCTCGTTTCATCGCTTTCTATAGATGCTTCATTAAATCCGACTCTTCACCAAACATTACAGCATATTCAACAAACACATCAACTGAATAACGAACCGTTTCAGCAAGTAGATGTCGAACAGTGGATTAATGACCTTTCTGTTGAGTGATTCGACGGCAAGTTCATTTATTCCCCAGGAAATGGTCTCCACCTGCCCACAGGACGTGGGTACTTGGCGTTGCTCACACGACGTGAGCGATTTTAGCGAAGTTTCCAAGTGCTAAACTACGCAAGTAAACTTAGCGAAGTTTCCAAGCGTTAAACCACATAAGCAAAATTAGCAATGTTTCCATGTACTAAACCACGTAAGCAAACTTAGCGAAGTTTCCATGTGCTAAACCACGTAAGCAAACTTAGCGAATGTTTCTTGAGCCTTCATGCGTAAGAAGCGAACTTAGCGAAGTTTCTGTTTCAGATAAAAAGACTCACCCTCAGTTTTTGAGTTGTGAGCCTTTTTATTTATTCAAGAGACTGTTAATATAGTCTTTCAATTGCTCCACTTGCTCATATTGATGTCTACCATAATGCCATAGCAAAACAGAGATCGATTGAGAAACAACATACCAATGCATTCGTTCTCGTAATGATTCTCCAAAAGACAATCCGTATTCCTCCAACCATGATTCCCATTCATGTTCAGGAATGTATGAATACAGAAGTAACCCTAAATCTAATGCTGGGTCAGAAACCGTTGCCCCATCCCAATCAATTAAATAGAGTTGTTCTTCCTCATCGAGAATCCAATTGTTATGATTAATGTCACAATGGCATACCACAACATGCTCATAACGGACTTGTTCTAACATATCAAATAAATAGCTCATCCCTCGTTCAAGAATGTCGTCTTCAATGTGGTATTCTTGAAGCTGACGACGAAGATTTTCAACAACCACATAAGGTGTTAAAGGTTCATTTCCAATTCGTTTAAACATATCGAGTAACTCACTTGAACCGTGGATCTTAGCCAATAAAGCAGCAACACGGTTTTCTTTCATCTCATATGCCTTCAGTTCACGACCCTGTATCCACCGCTGAGCTGTCACGACATCTCCGTTTTCTAAACGTTTTGTCCAGAGCAACTTCGGAACAATCCCTTCTGCTGAAAGGACGGCAAGAAATGGTGACGAATTACGTTTCAGGAAAACGGTTTGTTCACCTTGCTGGGCTATATACGCTTCACCTGTTGCACCTCCAGCTGGTTGAACCCTCCAGCCGTCTCCTAAAAATTGTTCCACCTAATTCACCCTCAATTTCTTCAACTATCTGAGTCTGTCAACCATTAAAACGACAGTCTCTTAGTGGAAAATAGTATGTATGTAAACTTTTTACAAATAAAAAATTCTAATAATGATCCAAGGTCAAGCTCTTTATAAATTACCCTCTTCATTTCTAGTATAACGTATTTGCTGTCAATTACCTACGTCATTTCATAAAGACTCCTTATACAAATGACGAAAACAGAGCTGCACCAGCAAGGCTCTGCTCCATTTCAACTAATCAGAAAGGATTAAAATCATGGTACCTTTCTGAACGAATAAAAAAAAGACTAAGGCTTTCACCATTAAGGACTTGGTGAAAAGCCAAGTTTTTCTAATTTCACACACACGAGTGTTGATAATGGCAAGACTGAAACACTATCCTTACTCAATCTGTATAATGGTATCAGAGAAGCGACCTGATCGTCAACGAATACTTGCCACTCCCCCTCTGATGGAAAGTCAATCACTTGTGTGTCAAGACTTGCATTATGGATCACAACAATCTCATTCCAGCTATCAAATGTGTGAAGGTCTTTTAATTGATACGCCATACAACCTTCGTACGAAAAAAGAACGTTAAGATGCTTTTTTATTTTACTAAAAGACTCCATTCTAAAAGCAGGATGGTTTCGCCGAAGCGCTATGAGACCGCGAATATAGTTAACATTTTGATGAAAGGTCGCTCTTCGCTTCCAATCAAATTGATTAATCAAATCCGGAGCATTATAACTATTCTCATGACCATACTTCGTGCGAAACCATTCCTGACCTGCGTGTAAAAAAGGGATTCCTTGCGCAAGTAAGATCATTGTCGTTGCAAGTCGATGTCTTTTTTGAATGATTTGTTCAGATTCTTTGAGGTGAACCTGCTTTAGCTTATCCCAAAGCGTATGGTTATCATGAGCTTCAACATAGTGAATCGACTGAGAGGGATATGCACTTTGCTTATGGCTCCCCAAAATACCATTAACAATTCTCTCTATATCTATACTACCCCCACTAATGTAGCCAGGCGATTGATGATCAAATGTACTTCCTTTTAATCCATCACGAAAATCATCTTGAAAAAAAGCAATATCCGTTAACGATCTTGCGCTATTTATAGTTGCTCTTTGTTCAGCTAAGTAAGCAGTTGGAAGATCCCATCCTTCACCTAGGAGAACAATATTCGGATTTCTTTTTTTCGTCTCTCTTGCTACTTCAGCCATCGTTTTCCGATCAAGAATCCCCATTAAATCAAAACGAAAACCATCGATTCGAAATTCTTCTAGCCAATAGCAAACGGCATCAATAACAAGCTTTCTTGCCATTTTCCTTTCTGATGCAAAATCATTTCCAACACCTGTTCCATCACTCACTTCACCGTTAGAATGGTAACGAAAGTAGTAGCCTGGGACTAGCTTTTCAAGTGCTGATTGCTCACGAATATAAAGGTGGTTAAACACGACATCCATGATTACTTTTAATTGACGATCATGCAAAGCTGAAATCATCAATTTAAGCTCTTGAAGGCGACAATACCCATCATAGGGGTCACTTGCATAACTTCCTTCCGGGACAAAAAAATGGGTCGTATCATAGCCCCAGTTATAAGAGTTTCTGCGATTACTTTCATCAATGCTTCCAAATTCCTGGAGCGGGAGTAATTCGACATGGGTCACACCTAGCTCTGCTAAATAATCAAGTCCCGTCGATAACCCATGTTGATCCTTTGTACCGGCTTCTGTTAAGCCTAAGTACTGACCTTTATGTTTGATCCCATTATCAACTCCGATGGTAAAATCCCTTAAATGAA
Organism: uncultured Bacillaceae bacterium; assembly: GCA_963838465.1. Lineage (GTDB taxonomy): Bacteria > Bacillota > Bacilli > Bacillales > Bacillaceae_D > Halalkalibacter. The sequence goes on along the minus strand of CAWIQZ010000003.1, from coordinate 181,349 downwards.
GCTCGTATATAATCACGTCACTCTTTGTTTGTAATGGATGCAGCGTAGCCCAACTAGCAGGTTCAGTTTGTTTAAGATCACCGATCATTGCCCGTTCTCCATTAACCGTCAAAAACTTGGCATACGGATCCACAACGTGATGACAATCTTGGTTAACGTATACCTCGTACTTATACCATTTTTTCTCATGATCACCATACAACGTCGTCCGCCATACCCCATCCTCTCCTCGATCACAAGCATGCTTCACTCCATTATCTTGATGCCATGTATCATAACAAAGAAGATTTATTTCTGTAGCAGTTGGTGCCCAAATAGCAAATTGAGATTTTTCTTTCGTATAGCGGACGCCAAGATCCTCCCCTTCATAATAAAAAAGTTCGTCAAACGACTCAGTCCGCACAACATCTGTTACCTCAACGATACATTTCTCCTCAGCATAGATCACATCGCATTCTGTACCAAAAGGGAAGGGCTTATCCACACGCAATTCCACAACCTCTTCTCCAACATGAACTGTTTCTAACATCGTTTTCCCTTTTGCGGAAGCGAGAAACCATATTTGGTCTTCCTTCAAGCTTTGAAAGCCTTCTCCTGTCACACGAAGCAAGCTAACGGTTACAAGCTCTGCTCGGCGCAAACGACAATTGACAATGGATGCTTCTTTTGCTTCAATGATGAAAGCCCCCTTTCCTTTTTGTTATGCCACAAGAATGACATGATTCATACATTGCTTTTTTTTATGATATGACCTCCTTTATGGAACCATTCATTCACTTCATTTTTGTTCATTTAACATGGAGAGGGAGCTGAAAAAACTGGAGGAAAAAAATGATACACGAATCTAAACCAAAACGTGCACGATTATTAATTTCTTGTCATGATCGCCCTGGAATTGTTTCATCAGTTTCAACCTTCTTGCATCAGCATAACGCAAATATTGTCCAATCTGATCAATACTCTACTGATCCATCAGGTGGAATGTTTTTTATGCGAGTTGAGTTTGATTTATTTGAAAATGGACTTAAATTCGCTCAAGTGAAGGATGCATTTACAGAAATCGCGAACTCATTTGAAATGGATTGGCGTATGGAGCTAGAATCACGCAAGAAGAAAATGGCGATCTTTGTCTCAAAAGAAGATCATTGTTTACTGGAGCTATTATGGAAATGGCGTGCTGGTGAATTGATTGTCGATATCCCGCTTGTCATTAGTAACCACGCAGATCATCGCGATGCTGTGGAGGCGTATGGAATTCCTTTTATTCATATTCCAGTAACAAAAGAAACGAAAAAAGAAGCAGAACAAAAGGCAATTGATCTTCTTCATGAACACGAAGTTGATTTTATCGTTCTAGCAAGATACATGCAAATTCTCTCGCCAATGTTTGTGGAGACATTCCCGAAACGAATCATTAACATCCACCATTCATTTCTTCCTGCTTTTATCGGAGCAAACCCTTATGCAAAAGCATTTGAACGAGGTGTTAAGTTAATTGGGGCTACAGCTCATTATGTGACAAATGATTTAGACGAGGGACCGATTATTGAACAGGATATTCTTCGTGTTAATCACCGCTATACAGCTGAACACCTGAGAGTTGCGGGTCGTAACGTTGAACGAATTGCGTTAGCACGAGCTGTCATGTGGCATGCGAATGATCAAATTATTGTTTATGGTAATAAAACAGTCGTGTTTTAATGGTAACATATTCAAAAAGAGGATGACTCATAAGGGTCTGACTCTGCCTAGTAAACATCCTATCTTGTGCTTCATAAAAAACGAGCACATCATCGTGTGAACTAGCGGTCAGACACTTTCATTTTGAGGCATCCTCTTTTTAATCTAATTTTTTAATTTCTGTATTTATGTATTCAAATTCTTCATCCGTCATTGGTGGATCAAGCATAATCAGGTGAGCACCTGAGCAAATATCTGGGAGCTGTTGCTCACCGTGCTGTCGAATCCATAGAAATAAAGATTCCCTCAGACCAATTTTTGCTTCTCTGAGTGTATCTCCAAAGCTGACACAGCCATCAAGCTCATCTAATTCAATCATTACTTCCGAACAGCCGAACCAATTGGATACTTTCCGAACTCTCCATTTGAAATTCTCCGGTTTATAGGCCTCCCCTAAGGACTTGTTCACATTGTTCAACATACTTCTCCTTTCCTCTCATGACTGTTGCTATCGTTAAATCAATCTACTAGTCTCTACTTATACATATAAAATCCCTATACATCGTACAGGGACACATGATGCTGCCTTGCTTATTATACGGATTTTCTTTTTTTATTTCAAACCTTGATTTTTCATTCTTTTTTAAAAACGGTCCTTATTTTTCACCGTCTTCTTCCATTTGATCATTCTCAAGCTGATAAGAGATCGTATGGCAGTGATCGAGTAACAAAGCAGTGACTTTCATTTGCTGATGCTTAAGAGGAGATGGATGTTTATTGATTCGTTTATGCCAAGCATCAAATGTTCTTCGATCAATTAATTCAACTTTGGCTCCTTGAATCTTATTATCAATGATGCTGTTTGGGCATAGGACGACCTTGCGAATGGGGAATGATATTTCCGCTTCTTCAAGCATTCCTCCGATCACACCAGTCATTCGTGATAAAGATAATAATGGACTAATTCTTTTTTTTCTTGACTCGTTAATATATTCGATCCAAAATCGATCAGAACTCGCTTCGAAAATACTGTGTTCATGACCTTCTACCATTGTCATACAAATAACTTCACTCGGACTAATAAGAATAACGTCTAATTCAATTGGCGCTTTTTTTATAAAAAACACTGGCTTATACATGAGAAAATAATTATCTGGAATTTGTTGTGAGAAAAAGCGTAACCAACGATCTCTTTTATATTGTGGATGCATGGTTGACTCTTCCAATAAAGAAGAACTAGCCCACCTTAATTGAGAGTCATACAATTCATCTAAAAAAATTTGCTTTACCTGATCTAATGACAGATGTTTCAGTTCGTTTTCTGAATGAGACATTAAAGGAAGATCATAGTTGATGACCTCCTCATCATGATTGCGCTTTGTCCACTTTTTCATTCGCTGAATCGCCTGTGCCAATAAGCCTTGCTCTTCTGAAGACGAATCGAGAGTCTGATCTTCCAAATGGTTGTGAACTGAATCAAATTGAAGCTGTTCCCACTCTGATTTCATATAATACCAACGCTCTTTTTTCATTCTTGAATACTGACTTGGATAGCGATGTAAATCAAATTGATAACGAGAAATATAATCTTCTAATTTGATTAAATGAGCCACGCTCATACCTCCAAATTCTTTCCAGTTACGATAGTAGACTTATATTTGATAGTATCACAGCTTCTAATAAAAAAGAAAGAAGAGAATCGGAGCTACTATTGAGACAATAATCGCACTTAGTGTCATCGCCACCGTACTAGCCGCTCCTTCGCGTTCACTCTTTTCAAGTGCTTCCGCTGTCCCAATGGCATGAGAAGCACTTCCTAACGCTATTCCCTTTCCAAGTTCATGATCGATCTTCATCCACTTAAATAAATAAGAAGCCATCATTGTTCCACCTATTCCTGCAACCATCACTAAGACAGCTGCCAATGCTCCTATTCCTCCTAAATTCGTAGCGATGTCCATCGCCACCGGTGTTGTCACCGACTTTGGAATAAGCGAGGAAACGAGCGATTGTTCAAATCTTAACCATTTGGCAAGAACTAACCCACTGGCGATTCCAACCATAGCACCAGTCCCTACACTAAGAACAATCTCGATAAAATAATCTTTCAATATATTTATTTGCCGATACAGTGGATAAGCAAGCGCAACAACAGCTGGTCCTATTAGCTTCTCTAGCCACTGCGCACCAACATAATACGTTTCATAAGGTATATGAAAGACAAATAATAAGATAATTAAAATGGCCGTTGCTATTAAAAGAGGAAACGTAAAAGGGTAAGGGTATTTTTGATAAATTGCTTTTGCACAGAGATAAATAACAATGGTCACGATGATGGAAATGATTGTCGTTAAAATCGTCACGCACTCCTACGCTCCTTCCTACGTACTAGGCTTTGACCAAGCAATCCTACTGTTACAAGCACAAGAATAGTGCTAATGATCGTGATCATAATTAATAGAAAGCCCTTTCCAATGAATACGTTTAAAAATTGTATCGCTCCTACGGTGACAGGCAAAAATAAAATCGGCAATTGTCTTAAGAGAAAAGTTGAACCGCGATCAATAAAGCTAACAGGAAGTTTTTTTGTGAGTAATACTAGAAACAACAAGAGCATCCCAATAATGCTTCCTGGTATAAACAAATCAAATGTTCTTTGAATCCAGTCACCTATCAGATAAAAAGCTGATAAAATCAGAACATGGACGATTATGACAACCCACTTCATATTTGCCTCCCGCCAAAAGAAAACCTTTCAATAACTTTATATTTTGGTTCTTCGGTTAATTGATTTTTGTATAAGACGATATCATTAACCAGCCAGCTACTTTTAAACGTTTCTTCATTTTCTAATTGAAATCGTTTGTAATCTTCATCACCAACCCATTTTCTCGCAAGTGTAATATGTGGAGTAAATGGGCGTGGGTCAAGTGGAAATCCCACTTCTTGGCACATTTTAAATAACTCCTCACGACACAGTTCCAGCAGCGGTTGCTTTTTAACGCCTATCCAAAAAATACGCGGCTGCTCTAAACGTCCAAACGAACCAAATTCAGTAAGTTCTAGTTGAAAAGGTGTCCATTTGCCGACCAATGCTCTTGCTTCATGTCTGACTTGTTCAAGCCTTTTTACCGAACATTCGCCAAGAAACACAAGTGTCAAATGCAGGTCTTCTGGATGCACCCAACGTTTGAACTGAAGCTGTCTATGTCCTTTTACTTGTTTCATCATTGCTGAATTTATCTGGCGAGGGACAGGAATGGCTAAAAAATAATGCGGCTCCATATTGTTTTACACCTACCTTAATTACTTGATCAACTTATTTATTTCAGCAATCATTTATTTATTGTAGCGAACGTTTTCGTACCTGTCTGTATGTTTTTTCGATCACCATCATCAAATGTCCTTTGCTCTTCTCAGCATTCCAATAGGCACGGTAGGAAATTCATCTTTAATTATGGTAAAATAACCATAGAAAATGAATAGAGGAAGTGTAGAAATGAAGGTTGTAAACAATATTGCAGAATTAATTGGAAACACACCACTTGTTCGTTTAAATCGAATAACCGTGCCAAATGGGGCAACGGTTTATTTAAAGATGGAAATGCAAAACCCAAGTGGCAGCGTAAAAGACCGGGCAGCTTTTAATATGATGATTCAAGCTGAAAAGGACGGTTTACTTAAACCAGGTTCAACGATTATTGAACCAACTAGTGGTAATACTGGAATTGGGATTGCGATGAATGCTGCAGCCAGAGGCTACAAAGCGATTCTCGTTATGCCTGATACGATGTCATTAGAACGAATTAATATCCTAAGGGCTTATGGAGCTAAGGTTGTCTTAACTGAAGGCGATAAGAAGATGCCTGGAGCGATTGAGAAGGCCCATGAGCTCGTTCGTGAAATCCCAAATAGCTTTATGCCCATGCAATTTGAAAATGAAGCAAACCCAGGAGCTCATCGTCATACGACCGCAGTTGAAATTAAAGAAGCTCTTGAAGAAATCAATAAATCTCTTTCTGCATTCGTAGCTGCTTCTGGAACCGGCGGAACCATTACAGGAACTGGGGAAGAGTTAAAGAAGTTTTATCCACAGGCAACCGTTCATGTTGTTGAACCAGCTGGCTCTCCTGTCTTATCTGGGGGACAACCTGGTCCACATAAGCTTGTTGGTACAAGCCCTGGTTTTATTCCACCGATTTTAAATGAAAACGTATATGATGAAATTTTTAAAATTGAGGATGAAGATGCCTACCGCATGACTCGCGACTTAGCTAGGCTAGAAGGCATTTTAGTTGGACCTTCATCTGGTGCTGCTTGCTTTGCAGCTATTGAAGTAGCGAAGCGTCTCGGCCCTGATGATGTTGTCGTTGCGATTGCCTGCGATACAGGAGAGCGTTATTTATCCACTGATTTATTTCAATTTGAAAATTAAATAAGAAAAAGCGCCGGGCTCTGAACTTTCCCCGTCGCTTTTTCTTATTTCGCTAGCTCATAAATAGCTTCTGCATAAATGGCTGTAGCCTTCAGTAAATCTTCAATGTCAATATATTCATCTTTCTTATGAGCGACATCCTCACGACCTGGGAACATCGGTCCAAATGCCACCCCTGTATCAAGTGAACGCGCATACGTCCCCCCGCCTATTGCAAGCAGTGTTGCTTCTTCCCCTGTTTGACGCTTGTAAACAGCTTGAAGTGTTTGAATAAGCGGATGATCCGCCTCCACATAGCTCGGCTCCATATGGTCTTTGACAAGAAAAGTAGTACTGTTTTTCTCCGCAGTTAGTCGTAACGCAGCCAAACATGTCTCGCCTGATACTGTAACGGGATAGCGAATGTTTAAACCGATACTTGCGTCCTTATCATCAAAACGAAACAAACCTGCATTGACTGTTAAGGGACCAGATACCTCATCTGAACTGGCAATGCCTAGTGTTTCACCATTCATCTCACCAACTAAATACTTCACAACAAATGCAAGATAGTCGTTAGCCTCTCTTTGCAAATCTATCTCAGAAAGAAAAGCAGCCAATTCATTTCCAGCATTTATTCCTTCTTCAGGTGTTGAACCGTGCGCAGATACCCCTTCATATGTAAGAGTTAACGTTTGTTCTTGAAACAAAGCAGAACCGTTATGTCTTTTTAGTAGCAGATTCTTTCTAAAAGCTTCTTCCACTTTATCTAGCTGTTCCCTCTCGCCCTTCAAAATCGCTGTGGCTTGGTCCGGAACCATATTAAAACGCTCACCAGCATGAAAATGAGAAAGGCATATGTCATTCAAATCATTATTTTCAGGAAATGACCACTGTAGAATGGTATCTGCAATTCCTTTTTCGGCATGAATAATTGGAAAATCAGCATCTGGCGCAAAGCCAATTGTTGGCATCTCTTCATGCTTGAAATAGTGATCGACACAGCGCCACTCGCTCTCTTCATCCGTACCTAAAATCATTCTGACGCGCTTGGATAAAGGTAAATGCAATTCGCTCACAATCACTAACGCAAAAAATGCCGCCATTGTTGGTCCTTTATTATCTATCGCCCCACGTGCATAGATACGTCCATGACGAATATCCGCAGCAAACGGTGGTGTCATCCAGCCCTCTCCAGCTGGCACGACATCTAAGTGACAAAGAATGCCTACACTTTCCTCACCACTGCCATGCTCAATCATACCGGCATACCCATTCAAATTTTTAACAAAAAAATGATAATCTTTACCCATTTTTAACAAATGAGTGAGAGCTTGATTAATCCCCTCTCCAAAAGGCTGCTTTTCTGAGATTGTTGTTTCGTCTAAAACACTGTTAATCCGCAGAAATTCTTGCGTTTTTCTTATGATTTTTTCCCTTCTTTTTCGTCACTTCTTCCATCCAATTTATAACAGTCATTTTGATCACCCCATTTTTTCACGTTATATGATCATACACTACCTTTGCTTAAATGATTGAATTATTGTAAAATGTAAGCGTCGGGGGTTGATGTCACATTTGCCGCTATCATCACAAACACTACAACCTTACCTGTCTTAGTAAAAAAATGCAACTTGCATTAGGAGCAGGAAATGGTCGTAGCACCCCTTTGACACGCCTTTATCTTCAGTAGTATCATGCATCATTATGTATGTCGCTACATAGAATGTGCATAAGGACCCAGTCATGATTATGAATAAGGAGTGGTTTTTTGAAAACTTCAACTGATCGTATGCTGACTCGTATTAAGTCCATCTATCTTTACATTAAACAAAGGGAGACCGTCACAACGAATGAATTAGTTGAAGAATTCGGTATAACCCAACGAACGATTCAACGGGATTTAAATGTGCTAGAGTATAATAACCTTGTTGAAAGTCCAACACGTGGCAAGTGGAGCGTTACGAATAAGAAAACACGCGTTTCATAATAGGAATAAAACAAGAAGCTAATCTCACGAATTGAGGCTCGCTTCTTGTTTTATTATTTCTTTATTAAACGTTTATACTCTTCTTCTGTTAACTCGCGATATGCTCCTAATTCAAGCATCGGGTCAATCGATAAATCCCCTACTTTTATCCTACTTAAAGCGGTCACTTTTTTCCCGACAGCTTCAAACATACGTTTCACCTGGTGATATTTACCCTCCGTTATGGTTAACTCCACTTCAGATATCGCTCCTGGCTTCAAAATGACTAACTCAGCGGGCTTTGTCGTGTAGCCATCTTCTAGCATCACTCCTTGCTTAAACAACGCTACATCGTGATCATCCACTTCCCCTCTTACTGTGGCTACATACGTTTTAGGCACATGTCGCTTTGGGGACATAAGCGCATGAGAAAATTGACCATCGTTTGTAAGTAAGAGAAATCCTTCCGTATCCTTATCGAGCCTACCTACGGGAAACGGTTCATACATCACATGCTCTGGTGAAAGAAGATCAATCACTGTGCCATGTTCATGATCTTCCGTTGCAGAAATGACTCCCTGTGGTTTATTCATCATTAAGTAAATATATGGCTTATATTCGACGACTTCTCCAAACACTGTCACCACTTGTTTACTTGGATCTACATGAATTTTTCCATCTTTTATCGCCATTCCATCTACATGAACACTGCCCGTTTTCAATAACTTTTTCATATCTTTGCGCGACCCATACCCCATATTCGAAAGTAATTTGTCTACTCTCATGTAAACATCTCCCTTTTAAATTTTTTTACAAACATTTACCTTTTAGCTAATAACTCCATAAAAAGAAAGAGCCGTTAATCAACTGATTAGCAACTCTTAGATTCGATCTTCTGTTTCAAACATATAATGACGCGTCCTCATATTAACATTTAGAACAATGCCCATCGCTAGCATATTGGTCAATAGCGCGCTCCCCCCATAACTGATAAACGGAAGAGCTAACCCCGTAATTGGCATTAGACCAATAGTCATCGCTATATTTTGAAAGGTCTGGAACACGAGCAATCCAATAACACCTGCTACTAAATACGTTCCAAACAAATTATTACATGTTAATGCAATAATGATCATTCGATAAAACATCAAAAAATACGTCACAATTAAAACCGTCGCACCGATAAATCCAAACTCTTCTCCAATAACCGTAAAGATAAAATCGGTGTGAATCTCTGGTATCCGGTCACTTTGCGTTTGAACACCTTGCATATAACCACTTCCATAAAGCTGACCAGACCCGATTCCTCTCATTGCCATAACAAGCTGGTATCCATATGACCCTTGGTGTTCATAAGGATCAAGCCAACCATAAATGCGGTCTAACTGATGTGGTTCAATAAAAATCGAAAAAATATCAAAGTGATAATTATGAAGCCAGAATAGCATAATAAGACCTGCTACAACACCTAGCGCCAGTAAAGATAGAATTCGCCAGCCTACTCCAGACATTAAGAGCATCGTCGCCATAATGCTTGCAATCACGAGAGCGGTACCTAAATCGGGCTGCGTTAATATCAAGAAAAAAGGTGGCAATCCAACAGCAAATACTTTTGCTACAATGATTAAGTCAGATTTAAGATCTTTTTGACCACGATTCATTGTTATTCGATACAACAAATGAGCCATTGCAATAATTAAGAAAATCTTTACAAATTCCGAAGGCTGAATATTAGCCACACCTAAATTAAGCCAACGCGTTGATCCATTACGAAAAACGCCTAGTGGTGAAAAAGCAACGAGCAGCAATGAGATTAAGCTAAGTACATAAAGTGGAATAGAGAAATTTTTAAATAAATCATAATCGAGCACCATCATCGCGACCATTACCACAATCCCGACCAAAAACCAAAGGATTTGCCGTTCTACATAATGGGTTGGATCGTCACTGAAGTATTGACCAGACCCGCTGTAAATGGCTAGTAAGCTAAAACACATGAGCACAAACAGCAGAAATAATAATGTGTAATCAATCTGCTGAAAGCCTGATTTACGTTCTTCCATTGTCGCCTCCATCTATTAGAAACAGCTCTCAAGCTTCTATGAAGCCGAAAGCTGTGTTCCTTCCTTTTGTTCCTTTAATCGTTGTTGACGAATTGTATTGCGAGAAATATTCGCTAAAATCGCTATCGAAATCAAGGTGATTAAGAGAGAAGAACCACCATTACTAACGAGCGGAAGTGGAATACCAGTAATTGGTAACATACCCGTAACCGCTCCAACATTAAAAATAACTTGAATGGCAATTTGGAACACGATTCCAAAAGCTAACAAACTGCCAAACGGACTTTTGCAACGGGATCCAATGATAACGCCCCTAAATAAAATAATCGCATGTGCGGTTAGAACAAATAAAACACCAAAAAGTCCAAGCTCTTCTGCAACAATCGCTAAAATAAAATCGGTATGAGGCTCAGGCAAATAGAGTAGTTTCTGCACACTTTGCCCCAAACCAGTTCCACTTAATCCACCATGCGCGATCGCGATATACGATTGAATCAATTGTAATCCGGTATCCCATGGGTCAGCAAATGGATCTTTGTAAGAAGTTAAACGTTCAACCCGATAAGGAGCAGAAAAGGCAAAGACAAGAAAAAGCGAAACCCCTACTATCCCTAAGCCTATTAAATGTCTCCATTTTGCCCCCGAGAAAAAGACAATCATGAGCGTTACCATTAGAATCGACGTCGCCGTTCCAAGATCTGGCTGCATCATAATGAGCCCAAATACAAAGCCGACAATGACAAGCGGCGGCATAACGCCTTTTACAAATTGATCAATATAGGCCTGCTTTTGCGAATAAACTTGTGCCAAATAAATAATCATTCCTATTTTCACAAGCTCAGATGGTTGGACATTCAATGGACCAACACTTATCCAACGTGTCGCACCGTTAATATCAACGCCGACTCCAGGTATCAAGACTAATACTAAAGAAAGAAGAGCGAGCACGATGATGATAGGTGATAGCTTTTGATAGTACCTATATGGAAAATGCATCACAAATAGAAAAGCGAAAACAGCTAGTCCAAACCACATGATCTGTCGCTGAATAAAGAAATATGGATCGCCTTCAGCCCGATCAATTGCCCAAACATAACTAGAACTAAATACCATCAGCAATCCGAACCCAGCTAAGAGGAACGTTGTGATGATTAACAACCAATCGTTATCTTTTCGAAATGAATAGTTCATCGCGTCCTCCAACCTATTCAGTCATTTCTAGATTAATTGACTGTGGGTAACTTGCTTTATTATATCAAACGACATATGCAAGCAAAAGAGGATTTCGTTGCCAACACTTGTCGATTCTTAAAAAGATTTTCTCGCTTAAAAGCCATGAAATGGTATTCATTATCTAGCAAACAGCATAGTGGCAACCTTTCATTACCTTTCTACGATTCACCTTGTTGCTTATTTTGTTTTTTTAGAAAGCTAAACCTATTTCCAAGCACCTGACCAGCTAAGTTAGAACGGTAGCCTAGATATAAGTAGATGACAGCTCCTGCCCCTACACTTACTAGTAATACAGGGAAGGCATGTAGCCTTGATGTCAACGGCAATAGATTTTGCATACCGATGTTAATAATGATAACACCTATAGCCATGACAAAGGCAAATAGGAGAATAAGCAGCGTTCGTTTGACAATCAAATGATAGCTGAATTCAGCATACTTTCCAATCGCCCAAACGGTTATCATAAGAGACACACAGTACCCAATATATGTTGCGAAAACGCCACCTATAGGGCCAAGTGATGTGAGCATTAAGTGATTGATTGCGAGCTTAATAACTAATCCCAATCCTAAAGCTAATACAGCATATTTTTGCTTATTCATCCCTTGTAAGATTGCTGCCGTTACAGCAAACAAGGAGAAGAATAATGTGATTGGTGCATAATAGCGTAAAATTGAGCCGCCAATCTCTAGATCGCTGATACCATATAAAGCACCAAAGGTAGGATAAGCAAGAATCGATAACCCTACTGCTGCAGGAATCGTTAAGAACAGAATAACTTGATACGTCTGGGTAATTTGTTTTTGTAATAAACCTCGATCATTACTCGTAAATGATTTTGTAATTGTTGGGACAAGGGTGATTGATAAGGCTGTTGCAAGAGCCATCGGGATCAGGATCACTTTATGAGCTGTATTCGAAAAAACAGCAAACGCGATTTCTGCATCTTCTTGTCCAAACCCCGCCCCCATTAACGCATTATTAAATGTGAACAAATCGATTAATTGATATAACGGTATCGCTAAACCAACAAATGAAAGAGGAAGAGCATACGCAATGAGCTCTTTGTACATTGATGGTAATGATAACTGATGGTCTACCTGACTTTGTTCGATTTGTGCATGGATATGTTTCTTTCTTTTAAACCAATACACAAGTAAGACAGACAACCCACCCAAAGCACCAACAAAGGCACCGAATGTCGCAAAACCTACAGCAAGACCAGTCCCTCCATTAGTAAGGTTTATAATTGAAAATGTAATGGCAAGGATAAAGACAATGCGAACAATCTGTTCAATAACCTGTGAAACAGCCGTAGGTCCCATTGATTGAAACCCTTGGAAGTAGCCACGAATAATCGACATAATTGGTACAATCATAAGAGCAACACTAACCATCCGAATCGTGAACACAATATCTTCAAACGAGTTTCCCTTCATTGCTGTTGGGTCATCGATAATCCAAGGAACAATATGAGGAGCAGAGAAGAACAAGATCAGAAAAGCGATAAAACCAGTAATAGACATAAATATCATGCCTGAACGAAAGAGACGATGCCCTGTTTGATAATCGCCTAAAGCATGATATTTAGAAACAAACTTCGAGACAGCAAGCGGTACCCCTAATGTTGCCAGGCTAAGTAAAACGGTATAAGGTAAATATCCATATGAATAAAGAGCGATCCCTGTTTGGCCCACAATTGCCGTAAAAGGGAAGATATAAATAAGCCCGAGAAGTTTTGAAATAAATGTAGCCGCAGTTAACACCATTGTGCCACGCATTAATTTTGAATCTGCCATCCTCGATTCCTTCTTTCTAAATTAAACTCCTTTTGCATTTTACCACAGTAACCCGATGATTGCTTGACTATCAGGCAATTCCTTTTTATATAAAAACATGCTACTGTATCTGATAGAATAGCATGTGCGCTAAAGATAAAGAGGTGAATATTTCATGAACTATGACGTTATTATTATCGGGGGCGGACCTGCTGGCTTAATGGCTTCGATTGCTTCAGCAGAATATGGTGCGACCGTTCTTCTTGTGGATAAAGGAAACAAATTAGGACGAAAGCTTGCGATTTCAGGTGGCGGGCGCTGCAATGTTACCAATCGCATGGATATCCAAGAGCTCATCGCTCACATTCCTGGGAATGGTCGTTTTATGCATAGTCCCTTCTCTGTATTTAACAATGAAAATATTATTCAATTTTTTGAAGGGCTCGGAATTGAATTAAAGGAAGAAGATCGCGGACGCATGTTTCCTGTTAATGATAAGGCAACGACCGTCGTTGAAACATTGTTGAATCGCGTGCGCCAGCTTGGTGTTCATATTCGCACAAATACAGCCGTGAAGACGATTGAATATACAGAGGAAGCTGTATCAGGAGTCATTTTGCAAAATGGTGAGGCCATTAAGACATCCGCCGTCATTGTGGCTACAGGTGGTAAGTCTGTCCCCCATACCGGTTCAACTGGAGATGGATATCCTTGGGCAGAAAAAGCAGGACATACGATTACAGAGCTTTATCCAACAGAAGTGCCAATTACGTCAAACGAACGGTTTATTAAAGATAAATCGTTGCAAGGGCTATCGTTACGTGATATTGAATTAACCGTGTTTAACCCAAAAGGAAAGAAAATCAAAACCCATGATGGCGATATGATCTTCACTCATTTTGGCTTATCAGGCCCAGCTGCCCTCCGTTGTAGTCAATATGTTGTAAAGTCTCTAAAAAAGTTTAAGACAAACACCTTGAAGATGGAGGTCGATTTATTTCCTCAGTACTCTGAAGAAGACATCTTTCAACAGCTGTTAGCACGCGCGAAAGCAGAACCTAAGAAATCATTAAAAAATAATCTAAAAGGCTTTGCACCAGAACGATTTTTATTATTTGTTTATGAGAAGTTGTCTATTGATACACAGGCTATCTCCCAAACAGTCTCTTATGAGGTCTGGCGCTCTCTTGCACAAATTTGTAAGCATTTTGAGATCAATGTTAACGGGACACTCTCGATTGAAAAAGCATTTGTAACAGGGGGTGGTGTCTCCATTAAAGAAATTGAGCCGAAAACGATGCACTCAAAAAAGAAGAAAGGCTTGTATTTCTGTGGAGAAGTTCTAGATATCCACGGCTACACAGGTGGTTATAACATCACTTGTGCGTTTTCCACAGGTTATACAGCAGGAAAAGCAGCAGCACAGCTTGTTCACAACTAATATCCACAGTTTCAACAGACAAACACCAACTATCTACAACGATTTCAAAAATCGACAAAAACAATATCATTTACGCTGATTAACTTGTGAATAACTTTTTTTATCCACAAAACAATCCACATTATGAACAATTCTGTTAATTTAAGACGAATGAAAGAGGTCGCTCAACGTTCGAGTCGACCTCTTATCCATTACCCTACAACGATATTTACTAGTTTGCCCGGCACAGCAATGACTTTGCGAATCGTTTTATCACCGATCGCTTCTTGAACTTTCTCATCCTGTTTCGCGACTTCCTCCATTTGCTCACGGCTAGAGTCAGCTGGAATGACTAACTTCGCTTTTACTTTACCGTTGATTTGTACAACGACTTCAATCTCATTTTCAACTAGCATCGCTTCGTCAAATGTTGGCCAAGACTCATAAGAAATTGTTTTTGCATGACCAAGCTTCTCCCAAAGCTCTTCCGCTAAGTGCGGCGCAATTGGAGCTAGCATTTTCACAAAACCTTTTATTAAGTCAAGTGGCAATACATCTTGCTTATAGCCTTCGTTAATAAAGACCATCATTTGCGAAATGGCTACATTGAAACGTAACTCTGTCATATCTTCTGTAATCTTTTTCACAGATTGATGATACACACGTGCAAAGCTTTCTTCGGCAGGGACATCTTGAATCGCCTTGCTTAATTCACCTGTTTCTTCGTCAACAAACAGACGCCATACACGATCTAGGAAACGACGTGCCCCATCTAAACCGTTTGTAGACCAAGCGATTGAACCGTCTAGTGGTCCCATAAACATTTCGTACAAGCGTAATGTATCAGCACCGTGACTTGTTACAACGTCATCAGGATTCACAACATTACCCTTTGATTTACTCATTTTCTCGTTGTTTTCACCAAGAATCATCCCTTGGTTAAAAAGCTTTTGGAAAGGCTCTTTCGTTGTGACAACGCCGATATCATAAAGAACCTTATGCCAGAAACGTGCATATAACAAGTGAAGAACAGCATGCTCTGCTCCACCAATATAAATATCAACAGGAAGCCATTTTTTCAACTTCTCTGGATCTGCTAATGCTTCTGTATTGTCTGGATCGATAAAACGTAGATAATACCAGCAGCTTCCTGCCCATTGCGGCATTGTGTTCGTTTCACGACGACCCTTCATACCTGTTTCTGGGTCCGTTACTTCAATCCAGTCATGTGCATTGGCAAGTGGTGATTCGCCTGTACCCGACGGCTTTATTTCCTTCATTTTCGGTAATGCAAGTGGAAGCTCGCTTTCAGGCACAGTTGTCATTGTTCCGTCTTCCCAATGAATGATCGGGATTGGTTCGCCCCAATAACGCTGACGACTGAACAACCAGTCACGTAGACGATACGTGATTTGCTTTTTGCCGTAATGATTGGCCTCAAGCCAGTCAATCATATTGCGAATAGCTTCTTCTTTACCAAGCCCATTTAAAAAGTCTGAATTCACATGCTCGCCGTCACCAGCGTATGCTTCTTCCTCAACATTTCCACCAGCAACAACTTCACGGATGTTCAAGTCGAATTTCTTTGCAAATTCATAGTCACGCTCATCATGAGCAGGTACAGCCATAATCGCCCCTGTTCCATAGCTAACGAGGACATAATCCGCAATCCAAATTGGAATACTCTCACCATTCACTGGGTTCACAGCAAATGCACCAGTGAAGACACCCGTTTTATCTTTTGATAATTCCGTCCGCTCTAAATCACTTTTCGCTGCTACTTTCGCCTTGTAGCTATCTACTTCTTCTTGCTGTTCAGCGGTTGTAATCACATTCACAAGCTTATGCTCAGGAGCAAGCACCATGTATGTTGCACCAAAAAGCGTGTCTGGACGAGTCGTGAACACCTTTACTTCCTCATTGTCATGCCCATCGACCTTAAATGTCACTTCAGCCCCTTCAGAGCGTCCGATCCAGTTACGCTGCATGTCCTTAATGCTCTCAGGCCAATCTAGCTCCTCAAGATCCTCAAGTAAGCGATCTGCATACGCAGTAATTTTTAACATCCATTGCTTCATTGGACGACGTTCAACTGGATGTCCACCGCGCTCACTCTTGCCATCAATCACTTCTTCATTTGCAAGAACCGTTCCAAGTGCCGGACACCAGTTAACCGCTACCTCATCGACATAAGCTAACCCTTGTTCAAATAGCTTCGTAAAAATCCATTGCGTCCATTTATAGTAGCCTGGATCTGTCGTATTAATTTCACGATCCCAGTCATATGAGAAACCAAGTTCTTTAATTTGACGGCGGAAATTATCAATATTCTGTTTTGTGAAAATGGCAGGATCATTCCCTGTATCAAGCGCATATTGTTCTGCTGGTAAACCGAATGCATCCCAGCCCATTGGATGGAGGACATTGTAGCCTTGCATACGCTTCATCCGCGATAAAATATCTGTTGCTGTATAGCCTTCTGGATGGCCAACATGTAGACCTGCTCCAGATGGATAAGGGAACATGTCCAAAGCATAAAACTTCGGTTTTTCTTCGTCTTCTCCAGTACGGAATGTTTTATTTTCTAACCAATATTTCTGCCACTTTTGTTCTATTTGTTGATGTGAAAATGACATTGCTTTTCATCCTCCTGTTTCATAGCCATTTTGTTCACTTGACGATAAGCACTGAGTGTTCAAGTTCAAGCATTAAAAAACTCCCGTCCCCAACACAAAATGTTGTTAGGGACGAGAGTCTATATACTTCCCGCGGTACCACCCACATTAATGAACTATCTACTATTCATTCGCTCTTCACGTATAACGGACGTGACCCGTTGAAAGCTACTAGCTTGTTCGCTTCCAAAACTCTAAGGTGAGTTCACCATATTTGTTCGACTGACTTGCACCACCCGTCAGTTCTCTCTATTCCCAATTATGACTACTAATCCTTTTCTACGTCAGCATATGAACTTACTTGTATTGTATGAATTCATACGTACACTGTCAAGTTGTGTCGTTATTCTAGAGCAGATTACCTCACCTATTTTTTCATTTACGAGGCTTATTGTAGTTGCATGCAATCATTCTCATCTTACGTGGACTAATCCTTTTTTGGTGTTGTTTTCTGAGCATGCTAAAATGAACATAACGTACAGATTAAGAAGGGTGATAACAATGATCAAACATAATGAAGAACCGATTCCACTTCGGTTTAAAGATAAACGCTACTATTCTTGGAATCAGCACCTCCGTGACCACTTCGGTGAGAAGGTCTTTAAAGTTCCGCTTGATGCTGGCTTTGACTGTCCAAATCGGGACGGGAATGTTGCTCATGGAGGCTGTACATTTTGTAGCGAAAGAGGGTCTGGCGATTTTGCAGGCGACCGCAAAGACGATCTCGTTACACAATTTCATATGATTAAAGAGCGGATGCACAAGAAATGGAAATCCGGAAAATACATCGGTTATTTTCAAGCCTACACAAACACCTATGCACCTGTTGAAACATTAAAAGCATATTATGAAGTGATTTTACAACAAGAGGGTGTTGTTGGTCTGGCGATTGCGACAAGACCAGATTGCTTACCTGATGACGTTGTAGACTATTTAGCCGAACTGAACAAACGCACGTACCTTTGGGTTGAACTTGGCCTACAAACGGTTCACGAACGTACGGCTCTGCTCATTAACCGCGCCCATGACTATAATTGTTACGTAGAAGGAGTTAAAAAACTGCGTAAGCATGGCATTCGTGTCTGTGCTCATATTATTAACGGTCTTCCCCTTGAGGACCACAAGATGATGATGGAAACAACTCAAGAAGTGGCGAAGCTAGACGTACAAGGCATTAAAATCCACCTTCTTCACCTTTTAAAGAAAACACCGATGGTTAAGCAATATGAAAAAGGTATGGTTGAGCTGATGAGTTTTGAGAACTATGTTAATCTCGTCGTCGACCAGCTCGAAATCATTCCACCTACCAAGATAATTCATCGTCTAACAGGAGACGGTCCAGCAGACTTGATGATTGGACCGATGTGGAGCATGAACAAATGGTCTGTCTTAAATGCCATTGAAGCAGAACTTGTCCGTCGAAATAGCTGGCAAGGGAAATATGATCAGAAAGAGAAGGTACAATGAGGATGAATGTACTCGGTGTTTTGCCCTTTGCTCGCTTTTTAATCGAAAACACACTAGAGCCTGGCGACTGTGCGATTGACTGCACTGTCGGCAATGGTCATGATACCGTTTTCCTTGCCAAACTGGTTGGTGAAAATGGCCATGTCTATGGATTTGATATCCAAGCAGAAGCGATCTCTAGCACGACGGCAAGGCTTAATGAAGAAAAACTTAATGATCGAGTTACGTTATTTCAAATCGGTCATGAACACGTTCTTACTACGATCCCAGAACAAAAGCAGTCCAAGATGAAAGCAGCCATCTTTAACCTTGGTTATTTACCAGGTGGTGACAAATCAATTGTCACAAAGCCAAGTTCAACTGTTGCTGCTATTCGTTCCCTTCTTGCCATGATGCCAAAAGGAGGCACAATCGTTTTGGTTATCTATCACGGCCACGAAGAAGGTCAAATCGAGAAAGATCGTGTCTCTTACTTTCGTAGAACAAATCGATCAGCGCACAGCTCACGTATTAAAGTATGAATTTATTAATCAATTGAATCATCCCCCATTTGTGATCGCTATAGAAAAAAGATAACTCTTGACAAACTACTCATTTCACTTAAAATGTAGAAAAAATAGTTGATAGGGGTTGGCTTATTTATGAGATTACTTGATTCGATTTTAACGCACAACCAACAGTTTGTTGAGACGAAAGAATATGAGAAATTCCAGACAACGAAGTTCCCTGATAAAAAAGTTGTTATTTTAACGTGCATGGATACTCGCTTATTAGAGCTTTTGCCAACTGCTATGAATGTTAAAAATGGTGATGCAAAGGTGATCAAAAATGCAGGTGCGATTGTCTCTCACCCTTACGGAAGCATTATGCGCAGTATCCTAGTTGCTATTTACGCCCTTCAAGCAGACGAAGTGATGGTCATTGGACATCACGGTTGCGGGATGGTTGGCATGGAGGCTGCCACGATTCTTGAGAAAGCAGAAGAACGCGGAGTAGATATGGAATTAATTGAGAAGCTAGAGTATTCCGGTATCGATATCCATAAATTTCTTACAGGATTCAAAAAAGTTGAAGATAATGTTAAAAACAGCGTAGAAATGATCAACAAACACCCACTTCTTCCTCCAGGAATTCCTGTCCATGGGCTTGTGATTAGCCCTGAAACAGGAAAATTAGATGTCGTTGTCAACGGTTACAAATTGACTGAAAAGTGAAATATAATCTACCAGGCTAAGCCCCAAATAACAGCCATTTCATGATAAGATAACCTTGAATTCCTATATCATTACCGGAAATCATGTTTTACTTGGAGGAATATCATGACCACTCTTTCTTACATTTTGGTCCTTTTCGCTCTTTATTTAATCATTGAAATTCTCTTACGAAGAAAATTCAAAACAAAAATACGGAAAATGCTTATAGGAAATGGCTTTAAAAAGCGTCATCGTGTGTTTTTGACGATTGAGATCCTACTCATTATTTCTTATGGTACCGTTAGTTTACTCCTTATCCAGCTTGTGTCCCCGACTTTATTACCTTATGTCATGTTTGTCTTTTTCTCCCTCCTCTATGTACTACGTGGAACAGAGGAGTGGCTATTTAAACGAAAAAAAAAAGAATATTATCATTCATGGTTAGCAGCGGGCTTCTTTTCAATTTCCAGCATTATTCTTTTCGTAATGTGAATTTTAGATAAACGAAAAAGAGGAAAAGCGCCGCCCAGACGTTTTTCCTCTTTTCCTGTATCTAGCTAGCATGTTATTTTTCTCGTCGGAACATCCAGCTATTCAAATAAAAGATCAAGGTAGGTAGCCCACCCGTTTTGATCATTTTCTTAGACTTCTTCTTCATTTCCTTGTCTTTCTGAACTTTCTCATCAGCAATGTAAAGCGAAATCATCCCATGATTCATCATCCGATGAAACTGAGGATCTGGTAGTTTCGACAAAGCATGCTCTGCTTGGTCAATAAAGAAGCGAAAACGCTCGATCATCTGCTCTTCACTATCATAATAAAATAAAAAATTCAGCTCATCATCAGCGAGATCTTCCTCTTGGTCAATAAAGTAATCGAGCAGAAGATGGGCTCCTTGCACCCATGGAAAGTAACCATTCTTAATGACAGCAGCCGTTTCTTCTGTTAAATCTGGCTTCGTTGCATAGGTTGCAAGCGCATAAATTCCTAGAGTAGAGCCAGTACAAGCAGAAAATTCAAACCATGTCATTTCAGGCACCTTATGACGGTGCTCCTCAAACCAAGCTTCTAATCGAGGAATGCGCTCTTCTTTCTTCACATGCTTATGGACCTGCAAATCTCCATAATATCCACTTAACTCAAGCATACTCGCTTGAACCTTTTCAAATGAAGGAAACGTCGATAAGATCTCCTGACACGTTCGAACAAGCGCATGCAAATAACCACCATCTTCTTGCTCCTCACGATACTGATAATAATTTTTCAGTTCAGCTCCTGGTGTTAGTGCATCGAGAAGCGCTTGATGAAGCGAACGAAAATCATTAGGGTCAAGAGCAGGGCTCTGGTCACATAAATTATCTAAATAATCACATGTAATTTGGTAGGCGATAATAAACTGAATCAGATCATCGAAGCGGTCTCTAGCTACAAGACCATACACGCCACCACCCTCACAGTGAAATGCTTTTTTCTCAAGCGCATCCTGCGCCTGTGAGCGAAGTTCTGGGTCAGGTATTGTCTTCGCCTTCTCTTTCCATTGATTAAAATAGCGATGAACAGTCGGAATGACCTCGCGATAAATATTCATAAGTAATGGGATTGGTTTTGTCGGGACATTCAACAGGCTTTCCTCCTCCGTATGTATACACAATTAGTACCTTAGCATAAATAAACAGCGACAACAATGGACATCCTTTGAACATCAACTTTTAGAAAAATTTGGCTTATCACTAGGCCTTAGTCTTTTTATGGTTTTCTAATTAGTCGAAAAAGAGCTGCTCTTCTTTCACAAAGGAAGCAGCTCTTCGATTATTTTAAGGAAGAAGGAGATTCACAAAACCAATCGCATGCCTAAATACATCCTCACGCTCTGGCTCATTAAAGACTTCATGATAAAGACCTTCCCATTCCTTATAATACTTCTCTGCTAGACGAGATGATCAAACCAATCACGTACGTCATATTTATTGACAAGTAAATCATCCCCAGCCTGCATGACAAGGAGAGGGATATTCGGAAACTTTTCCGGATAGCGATGGGCTAACCTGCATCGCCTTTGTGAGTTCATGATACCATCTCGCTGATACCTTTGTCACACGCAGCTCATCCTTTAAATACGCTTCCCGAACTTCTTCATTTCGCGTTACCATGCTCAGAGCGAATCCCAGAGTTCGCACTAAATGTAGGGGCTATACGATGAATCAGCTTTGTTGCCATATCCTTTGTCTTTGATGGAGGCTGACTTAAGCCCAAGCAAGGCGAAGATAAGATCACGCCACTGATCAATCCAATTGTTACGCTCCATTAATGTTCGAATGACGATAAGCCCACCCATACTATGACCGAGCAAAATAATAGGAAGCTCTTTTAATCTAGCTTCTTCCAACCATTCTTCCACAGTATCTAAATATTGATTAAAAGATTGGATATGCCCCCTTTTTCCTCTCGTTTTACCTTGCCCAGGTAAATCTCCCATGACCACTTCAAATCCATGCTCATTCCATTTCTTAACGAGCCACTGATATCTAGCATGATGCTCTCCAGCACCATGAACAATGACAACAACCCCTCTTGGTTCATCCACTTCCCATTTCCACATTTTTATTCCCCCTTCACGCTTCTTTTTGAAAAGAAGGACCATTTCTACCAACTTTGCGTTAAAATAAGTATAGCGATTTTTCGACTAAACGCAAAGGATGTGTAATAATGATCTATCCGTATCAGGACAAATATCCTACTATTTCAGAAAGCGCTTTTATTGCTGATGGGGTCACCATCACAGGAGATGTTACCATTGGGGATGAAACAAGCATCTGGTTTCAAACTGTTATTCGTGGAGATGTCTCACCAACAGTCATTGGACAACGTGTAAACATCCAAGATCAGTCCATGCTGCACCAAAGTCCAAAATTCCCTCTGATTATTGAGGATGATGTTACAGTTGGACATCAAGTCATGCTTCATAGCTGTACCATTCGCAAAAATGCGTTGATTGGCATGGGATCCATAGTACTTGATGGTGCTGAAATTGGAGAAGGTGCTTTTATTGGAGCGGGAAGTCTTGTACCTCAAGGAAAGAAAATCCCTCCAAATTGCTTAGCTTTTGGTCAGACCAGCTAAAGTCGTTCGTGCATCTTAATCAAGAAGACTTAGAAGATATGGCTCGGATTCGCCGCGAATATGTTGAAAAAGGGCAACATTATAAGCGAGTAATGGAAGAAAAGTCACAAAAGCAAAAAAATCGAACATAATATGTTGAAAAATTCCTGTATCTAAACAGGGATTTTTTATTTTTTACATAAAAATGAATAATAATGATTATTATTATCAATAATAAAAGGTAAGAAAAAGAGCGAATGCAATCGCTCTCTCTTCCTGCTCTTAGCCCATTGGTTCAAATGTTTTACAATCTGTTTCTTCCGTGCGACTTGCACGGGCTCCCTTGTGACTAACTACATAAATTTTATCGGCGTCACATTGATTACCACTTTTCCAATACACACAGTTATTCACTTCACACAATACATCTTCTGCCATCTCCAGTCACCTCCCCCTTTTCCATAGCCTAACCAAATCAGCTTGTCTACATACTTAAGGTCATTAGAGGCGAAATGAACTAAAAAAACATAAAGAAGCCCTAAATCCAT
The DNA here is from genome assembly GCA_963838465.1 of uncultured Bacillaceae bacterium. Classification (GTDB taxonomy): domain Bacteria; phylum Bacillota; class Bacilli; order Bacillales; family Bacillaceae_D; genus Halalkalibacter. The sequence goes on along the minus strand of CAWIQZ010000003.1, from coordinate 157,810 downwards.
ATTTCGATTTAGGGGCTTCTCTCATGTCCTTTATAGACCAGCTTGTTCTTTTAAAGTAGCAGCTTTATCTGTTTGTTCCCAAGGAAGATCAACATCTGTACGACCAAAGTGACCATAAGCAGCTGTTTGCTTGTAAATCGGACGACGAAGGTCAAGCATTTTAATAATACCAGCTGGACGAAGATCAAAGTTGTCACGAACAAGTGCAACAAGTCTTTCTTCAGATACTTTACCTGTTCCAAATGTATCAACAGAGATCGATACAGGACGCGCTACACCAATTGCATAAGCAAATTGAACTTCACACTTATCAGCAAGACCTGCAGCTACAATGTTTTTCGCTACGTAACGAGCAGCATAGGCACCAGAACGGTCAACTTTTGTTGCATCCTTACCAGAGAATGCACCACCACCATGACGTGCATAGCCACCATATGTATCAACGATAATTTTACGGCCTGTTAAGACCAGCATCTCCTTGAGGACCACCAATAACAAAGCGTCCTGTTGGATTAATGAAATATTTTGTATTCTTCATCAATTAATTCTGCAGGAACAACTGGATTAATAACATGTTCCTTTAAGTCACTTTGGATTTGCTCAAGCGTCACTTCTGGATGATGCTGTGTCGAGATAACAATTGTATCAACACGAACAGGTTTACCATCTTCATCATATTCAACTGTTACTTGCGTTTTTCCATCCGGACGAAGGTAAGCAAGAATTTCTTCTTTACGAACTTCTGTTAAACGACGAGCAATCTTATGGCTTAAGGAAATCGGAAGAGGCATTAACTCTTTTGTTTCATTATTTGCATATCCAAACATTAACCCTTGGTCACCTGCACCAATCGCTTCAATCTCTTCATCCGTCATTTGCCCTTCACGTGCTTCTAGTGCTTGGTCAACACCTTGCGCAATATCAGCAGATTGTTCATCAATCGATGTTAAAACAGCACATGTTTCATAGTCAAAACCATATTTTGCACGTGTATAACCAATTCCTTTAATCGTTTCACGAACAATTTTCGGAATATCTACATACGTACTTGTTGTAATTTCACCAGCTACTAAGTACAAGACCTGTTGTAACCGATGTTTCACATGCAACACGCGCATTCGGATCATTTGTTAAAATTGCATCAAGAATCGCATCTGAAATTTGGTCACAAATTTTATCTGGATGCCCTTCTGTTACAGATTCTGACGTAAACAAACGACGACTTTTCTTTTCTGCCATGATTCAATTTCCTCCTTTAAACACTACTATCATTAGCATGTGTCTTTCTTTGAGACGGCACTCATGTCCCACCGAATGGGAATACTTTCCTGTTAAAGACGTTTATAAACGAAAAAAACCCTTTTCCAATAGAGGAAAAGGGTTGAATGTTTACCTTTCGCCTCTTATCGTTCAAGGCTAAATGCCTTGCAGGTTAGCACCTTTTCACTCATGGCATTAAGTGTTGGTTGCTGGGCTTCTTCGGGCCTGTCCCTCCGCCTACTCAGGATAAGAGTATCCGTTCGACGCATATCATATCGCACAAATTGCCCACTGTCAACCTGTTAACTTAGAAAAACTCGGTTATCGCTAAATCCTTAACGGCGATAAGCCTTAGTCTTTTTTGTTCAGAAAAGTAATCATAATTTTCTTTCTGATTCGTTAAAGAACGAATCATGAGTGAAATCTGCATCTAATACGGTGTCTGATCTTCTCTTCCTTCTTTGTTCCTCTTCTTGTTCTAAACGTAATTCTTCTTTTACCTGCATCCTCATCAATTCATTTTGGTTATCTCTTGGCTTCACTTGGCTATAGACACCACTTGCCGTTAAGCCTATAATGAGTGCCATTAATACTTGCTCTCCCCATTCTCTTGGCAAAAACCAAAGAATACTCGCAACGCCAATTGCCAACAGAGCTCGGAAGCGCTTATCAATTCCGAACACATTCCCAATCACTGTCACTAACGCAGCTACTACTGCTGACACAGTTGCAATGTCCAGCATCGATACCTGATCCAAATGGAGCCCTCCTCTCTTTTGCTACATCATATGCATGAAAGAATGAAAGGTAACCGAGTATAAACAGTCGCTATAAAACAGGTTTTCAACTATCCTACATGCTTCTTTTTCATAAAGGTTTCTATTGTTTTGCAAAAAAAGCCGTCACCGTTAAAAAAGTTTTTTAATAGTATAGACTATTAAACTCAATGTGTTATACTAATAAAAAGTTAAATACGATAAAGTTAACCAAATACTTTTGGAAGAAAGGGTTTTGCGACAATGAAAACGATTAGCCTACATTCAGAATTAAGCCAGTTACTTAAACGAGAGCATATTCATCATGATTTACCAATCTCGTCTCTAATCGAAAAATCTTTGATGCGCGGTGAAGGGAAACTAACTGCTACCGGAGCTCTTAGTGTAGAAACAGGTGCCTACACAGGTCGTTCGCCTAAAGATAAATTCATTGTCAATGAATCTAGTGTTGCTGATAAAATCAACTGGGGGGCTGTGAACCAACCAATTGAGAAGGACACATTTGCGAACCTTTACCGAAAAGTTATCACCCATTTAGAAAAGCAAAATGAGCTATTTGTTTCAAGAGGCTTTGCTGGAGCAGATCCAACATACCGTCTCCCTCTTCAAGTGATAAACGAATTTGCTTGGCATCAACTGTTTGCTCGTCAGTTATTTATCCGCCCAACAGAGGAGGATAAACAGTCATTTGATAACGGTTTTACCATTGTATCTGCACCAACCTTTAAAGCAGATCCTGCCGTTGATGGAACTCGTTCTGAAGCATTTGTGATTATTTCCTTTGAGGAAAGAGTCGTACTTATTGGTGGTACAGAATATGCTGGAGAAATGAAAAAATCTATTTTCTCAGTCATGAATTTCTTACTTCCTGAACAAGATGTTCTTTCTATGCATTGCTCAGCTAACACAGGTTCAGAAGGAGATGTCGCGTTGTTCTTTGGCCTTTCTGGAACAGGGAAAACAACTCTTTCTGCTGATCCCCAACGCTCATTAATTGGTGATGATGAGCATGGCTGGTCAAGTCATGGCGTTTTCAATATTGAAGGCGGTTGCTACGCAAAATGCATTAATTTATCTGCTGAGAAAGAACCACAGATCTGGAATGCGATTCGGTTTGGGACCGTTCTTGAAAACGTTTTTCTGAATGAAAAAACAGGTCAGCCAGATTATGATAATACGTCTTTAACAGAAAATACACGTGCAGCTTATCCGCTTGAAGCGATTCCAAATGCATTAACACCAAGCGTAGCTGGACATCCAAATACGATTATTTTTCTTAACGGCTGATGCTTTTGGGGTTTTGCCTCCTATTAGCAAATTAACGAAAGAACAAGCGATGTACCATTTTCTATCTGGATACACAAGTAAGCTTGCTGGTACAGAGCGTGGAGTTACCTCTCCTGAAGCAACGTTCTCAACATGTTTTGGAGCACCATTTCTCCCACTTCCAGCAGCACGCTATGCAGAAATGCTCGGGGAAAAAATCGATGAAAATGATGTTGACGTATTCCTCGTCAACACAGGCTGGTCTGGTGGCTCATACGGAATTGGAAAGCGTATGAACTTAAGCCACACGCGCGCTATGGTTCAAGCAGCACTTCATGGAGACCTTCGTGCAGCAGAGACAGTAGTCGACCCTATATTTGGTCTTCATATTCCGCTTCACTGCCCAGGTGTTCCAGATAGTGTTCTTCAACCACGTGAGACATGGTCAGATAAGGAAGCTTATGATGCAAAGGCACAAGAGCTTGCTACGAATTTCAAAGAGAATTTCACGAAATTCAATCATGTAAGTGATCGAGTGAAAGCAGCTGGTCCAAAATAAGATAAAGCGATCAAAAATAAAAGAGGATTTATCAGCTAAGTACTGATAAATCCTCTTTTTGTTCTTTCATCCAATTGGCTGCATCTGTTAAAATAGCACGTTGGTATTTTACAGGAAATTGATGAGGGAACTGCGGAAAATACCAAGTCGACACACTTTTACACAGCTCCATGCATGTTCGCTCTAATGAATATGCATGCTCGATCGATACATGCTCATCCTGTTCTCCATGAATAATGAGTACTTTTGCTCGTAAGTCCCCTAGATCATGTAGGGGAGTCCGCCAAGCATAGCGCTCAGGATATTTATTCGGCGTACCACCAATCACTCTTTTCATCATTCTGCGCAAATCAACTCTTTCTTCATAAGTCAAAAACATGTCTGATACCCCATTCCAACACGTCACAGTGGTCACTTGCGGACGAGCAATCGCTGTGAGAATAGCCATAACCCCTCCTCTTGAGAAACCAAGAACATGAAGGGCTTCCTTATCCACATTTGGAAGGCTTTCTAAGAGGTCAAAGGCTGTAAACGCATCGTTGCGATCCTCACCACAAAAATCCTCATTCCCTTCTCCCCCTTTATTCCCACGATAAAATGGAGCAATCACCACCATTCCTTCCGCAGCCCATTGAATGACACGTTGAACTCTAACCATGCCAACATTTTTAATGCCGCCTCGTAAATAGACGAGTCCTGGTAATTTTTGACCCCATTGCGGAATCGCTAAGTATCCCTTCACACGTAGTCCATCACTCCAATACGTGATCAAATACAAATGAATACGAGGATGAGGGGAAGGAATTCGCTGTTTTTCTATCATCTGTTCTCTCAAATGAAAAGCACCTCAGTTTGCTTATTCTTTTCGTTTAAATATGTAAGAACCCACCCTTCTATAGCGTTAAATAAAAAAGGGAAGTTCAACGATAAGCAAAGCATATCAAAAAACAATGGACTCTTACCAATTATTCATGTCACTTATTTCTTTATTAAGAAACGATCAAACATATGACTTCCAATTAGAAAAACTTGGCTTGTCATCAAGGAAAGTCTTAGTTTTTTTTATTCGTTGAGAAAGGTACCATGATTTTTATACTTTCTGGTTAGTCAACGAAACATGCTTGCCTTGAATCATTATGGGCAAACACACATTTCATGCGCTCAACATATTGTATTCAGAGATAACTCTTAATGAAGGAGATGATTGGAATGAAAACAAAACATAAATGGTTGCTTCTGCCTCTTTTCCTTTCCTTTGCCTTTTACTTGCTCCGCTTGGCTGCTCCACAAATAGCGGAGAGAAAGAAACGTTACGGATTGCAGAGGTAACACGTTCAATTTTCTATGCCCCTTTTTATGCGGCAATGTCTCAAGGTTATTTTGAGGATGAAGGAATTGAGATTGAATTAACGACGGCATGGGGAGGCGACAAGACGATGACTGCTCTCCTTTCAGGTGGTGCAGATGTATCGCTAGTCGGAGCCGAAACGTCGATTTACGTTTATGCTCAGGAAGCATCTGACCCTGCGATCACCTTTGCCGCTCTCACTCAAACAGATGGTACGTTTCTTGTCTCACGTGATAAGCTTGATTCATTTGAATGGGAAGATTTAAAAGGGAGCACCTTCCTCGGGCAAAGAAAAGGCGGAATGCCCCAAATGGTTGGTGAACATGTTTTAAAGAAACACGGAATAGATCCCCATCAAGACTTAGAGCTTATTCAAAATATTGACTTCGGTAATATCCCGAGTGCGTTCGCATCTGGAACAGGTGATTTTGTTCAATTATTTGAGCCACAAGCAACATTATTTGAAAACGAAGGCATCGGTCACATTATCGCTTCATTCGGAACAGAATCAGGAACAGTACCTTACACTGGCTTTTTAACAAAAGAAAGCATGCTTGAGGACAAACAAGATACACTAGAACGCTTTACTCGTGCTCTCTATAAAGGTCAACAATGGGTTCAAGATCAACCAGCAGAAGTCGTTGCTGAAGCGATTATCGACTTTTTTGAAGATACGCCGGTTGAACTCATCACTCAAGTTGTTGATCGCTATAAATCACAAGGATCCTTTGCCACATCCCCACTCGTCAAACGAGAAGCATGGGACAATTTACAGTTGATTATGGATCAAGCAGGGGAGCTTCCTCAGCCAGTTGAATATGAAACTCTCGTAAATACGTCGATAGCTGAGAATTCCATGAACTAGGAGGTTGATTTGAATGTCAATCTTACAGCTCCATGAGGTCTCAATGGGCTATGTCACAAAAAAAGAGGCAACATTAGCACTTGATTCAATTTCGCTTACGGTTCAGGACGGGGAGTTTGTCTCCCTTCTTGGCCCAAGCGGATGCGGTAAAACCACCCTTCTATCGATTATTGCTGGACTACTTAATCCAACAAGTGGTCATCTCACACTAGGAGAACAGGACCTTACATCAAAACATAAACATGCAAACATTGGTTATATGCTGCAACAGGATTATCTCTTTCCATGGCGTTCCATTGAGGATAACCTCACACTTGGACAAAAAATCCGCGGTCACTACTCGAATGAATCTAAACGCGAGGCTCTTGATTGGCTTGAAAAAATCGGCCTTGGCGATAAGAAAGACTTATTCCCGAATCAATTATCAGGAGGGATGCGGCAACGTGTTGCTCTCGTCCGAATGCTAGCGACAAATCCTTCACTAATGCTACTTGATGAACCCTTTTCAGCACTCGATTATCAAACGAAGCTAAAATTAGAAGATCTTGTTTTTCAAACGTTAAAATCCGAACAAAAAACGGCGATCCTTGTCACTCACGATATTGGAGAAGCGATTGCGATGTCTGATCGAGTCATCCTGCTTACTCCAAGACCTGGACGCATTCACCGTATCTTTGAAATGCCAAATGAAATAGCACTGCTCGACACCTTTTCAAGCTAGACAGCATCCACAATTTAACGAGCTATTCCAACACATATGGAAGGAGATGGAGAGCTTTGAAACAACGACTTGAATGGCTACACAAACGTTACCTCGCATCCGTTAAACAAGAAAACCGTCGTATTTTAACCGTTCAGCTCGGTATCCTCCTCTCCTTTTTCAGCTTATGGGAGCTCGCAGCGCGCTGGCAATGGATTGACCCCCTACTTTTTAGTATGCCTTCTCGCATTGGACTCCTTTTATTTGAACGATTAAGCGATGCTACATTGCTTAACCATACGTCTGTCACACTCTTTGAAACCATACTTGGGTTTATCATCGGGACAGTCGTAGGGGTTGCCCTTGCTGCTTTATTATGGTGGTCACCTTTTACTTCAAGAGTACTAGAACCATATCTCGTTGTCTTGAATTCGATGCCCAAAGTAGCTCTAGGCCCGATTCTGATCGTCGGTCTTGGTCCAGGTTTCACATCGATTATTGCGATGGGTGCGCTTATTTCTGTCATTATTACGACAATGGTTGTCTATACTGCATTTAAAGAAGTAGATCCTAATTATTTAAAAGTAATGAATACATTTGGCGCGACCAAAAAACAAACATTTCGGCATGTCATCTTCCCAGCCTGTCTCCCTACAATGGTTTCGACATTAAAGGTGAATGTCGGTTTATCATGGGTCGGCGTGATCGTCGGAGAATTTCTCGTATCAAAGCAGGGACTCGGCTATTTAATCATCTACGGATTCCAAGTCTTCAATTTCACATTAGTGCTAATGAGCTTACTTGTCATCGCCATTCTCGCAACGGTCATGTATAAAGCTGTCGAATTAACAGAATATCATTTATTAAAACGCTTTTAGGAATGTATCATGATCTTTATACTTTCTGATTCGTTTAAGCTAGAAGCAACGATTAGGCCAGTTGCTTCTTAGCTATCTCTTCTAAGACAAGAGGCAAGACTTGATCCTTCATTATGAAGCTAAATCTTTCATCTAATTGAATCTTCTCTGGCAATCTAACAAGTAAAACAGGACCATGCGTTTCAAGATAATCCTCTTTCTTCGGCAAATCAGATACGGTGGCGAAGTAGACATTTTTGTACATGCTCTCCTCACCGCATGTCACTTCATATTGACCTATATAATGTAAGCTATCGACTGTAGCGCCTGTTTCCTCATACACTTCACGCTTAGCCGCTTCCTCAACCGATTCCCCTAATTCGACTTTCCCCCCTGGAAACTCGATTCCTCTTTTGCGATGCTGTGTCAGCAGCCACTTCTCCTCGTAACGACACACGACCCATACATGCCCAACTTCCGAAGAAAAGACAAGCTCATCAAATGTAATGCGTACTCGACAACCCTTTTGATCAAAAAATTGTTCCATCATGCTCTACTCCTCTATTTATCTTTAAAAACTTGGCTTATCGCCAAATCTTTATAGCGAAAGCCTTAAACTTTTTTTTAATCGTTCAGAAAGGTATTATGATTTTTATGCTTTCTGATTCATTTCAAAAAAGACGACCACTCTTTTTTGAATGGACGCCTTCTCTCTATGCCAAATTATATTGTCCACTTTCTTGTAAAGAGCGATAGAGCTCATCAAGTGAGTGTTGAGAATGAGCAGCAATCTTTTCCATTTCACCACGAAACTCACTTAATAAGGATCCATTTGTGTATCCTTTTTTGACAAGATCCTCCAAGACATCTGCAACTACATCGTCTTTTTTCATAGCCAATTTCGCGTCAAACAAAACACTGATATGTTCAGAAAGCTCTGTAATCGTCTGAACACTTGAAATCATCGCAGCTGGATGATTATCCTTGCTTGTAATAATCACATCAACCAAAATATGCTGTTCTTGCTCATGAATGCGCTTAAAATAATCTAGCTCGTCTTTTGAAAAAACAGCATCGATATACCATGTTTGCTCTGCATTTTCTAAATTAATAATAAGGCCATCCTTAATCGGAATTGATTTTTGCTCCACCTTACCCAAACTTCCTTCTAGCAAACAAAATGAATAGAGCTTAAATGTTTTCATGAGAATCTACCTCCCTACTGCAGCTTAACGATCAGTCACTGATTTCTCTTATATTCATTAAACCATATTAGCTCATAAATCAACAATCATACCCTTACTATTTTAAGCACAAAAAAGAGGACGACTAGTAGCCTTCCTCCACGCCAATATACTTACATCTTGACAGAAACCTTATTTCCTTAACACGTTATGAACTTTTCACTTGTTGAAAAAGACTCTGAAATTGTTGTTCTTGAATCCATTTAATGAGCTCTACTTCTTCTTTTTTCAAATCTCTTCCAAGCTTACATTTACATTCATTTACTAGCTCTTGAAATACATTTTTGACTGTCATCGTGCAAATGTCCCCTCTTTCGAAAATTCCTATAAAAGATTTTCAAACCCTTAATAACTCACTCACTTTACTTTATTCAGTCAAGTTCCTCACTATGATTAGAAAACTTGGTTTATCGCCAATTCCTTAATGGCGAAAGGCTTAGTCTTTTTTTATTCGTTCAGAAAGGTATAATCACTTTTATCCTTTTTGTTTTAGTTAACAAATGATATTTATTCGACAGCATTTCCATTAATCCTGCCTCTTGTTTTGTTTATTTATCAACTTTTTTCGTTTTTCAACCGAATGTCAGTATTGTATCGACTTATGAGCTCCTTTTTATAGGAAGGGAACATTTCAGAAATCTGTTAAAACTTGTATTTCTTATACGCTTTGTTGATTCTCTCTAGTCCTGCTTCTAACGTTTCTCTTGGACAAGCTAAATTAATTCGTTCAAAGTTCGTGCCTTCTTCTCCAAACATAGGTCCATGATTGAGGGCAACCTGTGCCTCTTCAATGAGCCACTTTTTGCGTTCAGCTGCTGTTAAAGGTAGCTTAGAGCAGTCTAACCAAAGAAGATATGTCCCCTCAGAATCCATGACTCGAAGGACTGGCATATGCTCCTGTACGTAGTCCTTTACGAAATTCATAATTCCTTTGCACATATTCCATGAGCTCGTCAAGCCATTCTTCGCCATATGTATAAGCTGCTTCTGTAGCGACCTCAGCAAAGCTATTCGTCATATTCGCAAAGGAATTGGCTAAATGATTTTTTAGTCTCATATGCATCTTCTCGTTTCCAACGACAACGTATGAGGTTTGAATACCTGCGAGATTAAATGTTTTGCTAGGTGCTAAGCATGTAAAGGTTCTCTGAGCAGCATCTTCATTTACCGAAGCAAACGGAATATGCTGCTGGCCTTTAAATAACAGATCAGCATGAATTTCATCCGAAACAACGAGTAAATCATGCTTTTTGCAAATCGCTGCGAGCGTTTCTAATTCATCTCTCTTCCATACACGACCAACTGGATTATGAGGATGGCAGAGAACAAGCATTTTTGTTTTTTCTGTAATCGCTTCTTCTAATTGTGTAAAGTCCATCTCATAATGATCTCCATCAAACGATAAAGGATTTCGAATCAATTCGCGATTGTTCTTCTTGACCACATCATAAAATGGGTAGTAGACAGGTGTTTGAATGATGACTTCATCACCTGGCTCTGTAAACGCTTGAATGATATAGCTGATTGTAGGTACAATCCCATTCGTATAGATCAAGGAATTCGTCTCGATATCCCAATGGTATCTTCGTTTCAGCCAACCTTGTACCGCAAGATCAACACCCCTAGAATGGGCAGGATAACCGAATATCCCATGCTCAACCTTTTCATGTAAAGCATCAAGTACAGCTTGCGGTGCCCGAAAATCCATATCCGCTACCCACATCGGTAGAAGATCTTCCCCACCAAAACGCTCCATCGTCATATCCCACTTCATTGAATCTGTACCTTTACGATTAATTACTTGATTAAATAACTCACTCATTACCTTCACTTCCCTCCACAGTCAAACAGGCTGTCTCTATATATGCGAAACCAACATTCATTTATTTCACATTACAGTCATAGATTCCTGTTTATTCTTTTACTCTCATAAAAATAGTATCATACCATGAAAATTTTTGACAATTCACAGAACAAAATTTAATACTGTTGACTATTGAGAGCATTAAAATAATGCCCCTACAATGCAACCAAAACCATATATAAGTTTATCACATTCCAAATATCGGAGAAATAAGGAGAGATATACACCTTCAAACAGTTAATATCAATTACAGAACATCACCTCTTATGATAAGATGGGAAAAGTAAAATCGTACGCATTTTTAGATAGAGGATAGGTGTTTTACATGAGTGTGTTAACTGTTAAAAACTTGAGTCATGGCTTTGGAGACCGTGCCATTTTTCAAGACGTTTCCTTTCGTTTGTTAAAAGGAGAGCATATTGGTCTCATTGGAGCAAATGGCGAAGGTAAATCAACGTTCATGAATATCATCACTGGTAAATTAATGCCAGATGAAGGGACAGTTGAGTGGTCTAAGAAAGTACGTGTTGGCTATTTAGATCAGCATACTGTTCTTGAGCGTGGAATGACGATGCGCGATGTTTTAAAAAGCGCATTTCAGTATATGTATGACCTTGAAGCAGAAATGACAGCGATGTATGACAAAATGGGTGATGTCACTCCTGAAGAACTCGAAAAGCTATTAGAAGAAGTCGGAGTCATTCAAGACATGCTTAACAAATAACGACTTTTATACGATTGATGCAAAAGTAGAAGAAATTGCACGCGGGCTTGGACTTGATGATGTTGGGCTTGATCGTGATGTTGAGGACTTAAGTGGTGGTCAACGTACGAAGGTTTTGCTAGCAAAGCTTTTACTTGAAAAGCCTGATATTCTGCTTTTAGACGAGCCTACGAACTATCTAGATGAACAGCATATTGAATGGCTTAAACGCTACTTGCAAGAATATGAGAATGCCTTTATTCTCATTTCACATGATATCCCGTTTCTAAATAGCGTCATTAACTTGATTTATCATATGGAAAACCAAGAGCTTAATCGCTATGTTGGTGATTATGATCATTTCTTAGAAGTTCATGAAATGAAAAAGGCGCAGCTTGAAGCTGCTTTTAAGAGACAACAACAAGAAGTAGCCCAATTAAAAGACTTCGTTGCCCGTAATAAAGCACGTGTTTCCACGAGAAATATGGCGATGTCTCGTCAGAAAAAGCTCGATAAAATGGACATGATTGAACTTGCACATGAAAAGCCAAAACCACAGTTTAACTTTAAAGATGCTCGTACAACGAGTAAGCTTGTTTTCGAGGCAAATGACCTTGTCATCGGCTACGATGAACCATTATCAAAACCACTTAACTTACGAATGGAACGTGGTCAAAAGATTGCCTTAGTCGGAGCAAATGGAATCGGGAAAACAACTCTACTAAAAAGTTTGCTAGGCATTAACCGACCCATTTCAGGTAGCGTTGAGCGTGGTGAATACCAAGAAATTGGTTATTTTGAGCAAGAAGTAAAAGATCCAGATAATACGTGTATTGAAGAAGTCTGGAAAGCCTTCCCTTCTCTCAATCAAGCTGAAGTCCGAGCTGCTCTTGCTAAATGTGGTTTAACAACAAAGCATATTGAAAGTAAGATCGTCGTCTTAAGTGGTGGTGAGAAAGCCAAAGTACGTCTTTGTAAGCTCATTAACCGTGAGACGAATATTCTAGTTCTCGATGAGCCTACAAACCACCTTGATGTTGACGCAAAAGCCGAACTGAAACGGGCATTGCAAGAATACAAAGGAAGCGTCCTCCTTATTTGTCACGAACCTGAATTTTACGAAGGACTTGTCACAGACGTTTGGAACTGCGAATCCTGGACGACGAAGGTCGTTTAATAGTATAAATGAGCCCAAAGTCATTCTTCTTATCCTTAGGTCAGGAATCCTTTCCAAAAAGGTTCCTGACCTTTTTAACCAATTTTCATTGACCCACTCCTTATAAGTTATGGCACAATAACGTCTGTCTATTTTTCATTCAAGACGTTTATCATTGTTAAAAAACGGAGGCTCCTGCATGAAAAAAACGCCCTTTATCGCAGTAGAAGGACCGATTGGTGTGGGAAAAACCTCGCTTGCAAATGCGATTGCAGACCATTATCAATACCATCTACTAAAAGAAATTGTTGATGAAAATCCCTTCCTCAGTAAGTTTTATGAAAACAGTAAAGAGTGGAGCTTCCAAACAGAAATGTTTTTTCTCTGTAATCGGTACAAGCAGCTAGAAGACATTCAGCAACATTACTTAGCTGCACATACCCCAGTTGTTGCAGACTACCATATTTATAAAAATATGATTTTTGCTAGTCGTACTTTAACAGCTTCACAATATGAGCAAATATAAAAGAATTTATGACATCTTGACGGTCGATATGCCAAAGCCAAATTTAATTGATCTACCTTCATGCCAGCCTTCCGACGTTGCTAAAACGAATTAAGCTACGCGGACGTGAAATGGAACAACAAATCGATCCTAAATATTTAAAACAACTCTCAGATGATTATGAACTCGCTATGGCTAAATGGGCAGAGCTTTATCCAGAAACACCGATTATTCGAATTAATGGTGATAAACTTAACTTTGTCCAAAACGAAAAAGACCTACGAAATCATTTTTGATAGATGATTGATTCTGAACTCACATAAAAGGAGCGACACGTATTGAATCTACGCGCTAAATACAACATCTCAGAAAATGCGATTATCACGATTGCGGGAACGGTCGGAGTTGGCAAATCCACCATGACAAAATCCCTTGCGACTGCTTTAGGGTTTAACACATCCTTTGAAAATGTCGATCTTAACCCATACCTAGATAAATTCTACGCTGACTTCAAGCGTTGGAGCTTCCATTTACAGATTTACTTCCTAGCTGAGCGTTTCAAGGAACAGAAGCGGATGTTTGAGCAAGGGGGAGGCTTCGTTCAAGACCGTTCCATTTATGAGGATACAGGTATTTTTGCCAAAATGCATGCTGATAAAGGGACGATGACGAAGATCGATTACGAAACCTACACGAGTCTTTTTGATGCAATGGTCATGACACCTTTCTTTCCGCACCCTGATATTTTGATCTATCTAGAAGGCAGCCTTGATCATATCGTCAGCCGCATTCATGAGCGTGGACGTGAAATGGAGCAAAATACCCCTTCTACCTATTGGGAGGAGATGCATGAGCGTTACGGACAATGGATTGAATCCTTCACGTCATGCCCTGTACTGCGCTTAAACATCCAAGATTACGACCTACATCAGGATCCAAATGCGATTGAATCAATCATTGCTCAGATTGGTGATACGATTCAAGCATCTACATCAAATGAATGATTAATACCACCTGCTCACAAAAGTAGGTGGTATTAATCATTTTGAAGGTGGAAGCCATTAAGCGACTCGATCATCTGTTTCATCCTGCCCATCTTCAGAAAAATAATAAATTCGTGGTAAAGAAATGAAGGAAAGATAGTCTTGCAGTAACGAAGCCCCGACAAAAGCAACCATTTGCAGATCGATACCCTTTACCATACAAACGCCTCCCTTTTACCACATAGTATGATAAAAAGCGATTGTCTTATGAATCAACTGCTAGTTAAATGCTCCTTTTCGACCTAGATGATAGTTTGTAGAAATAATCCCCTGCTTGAATGACTCCTCGCCGTTGTTCCAGTACTTCTAAACTATCCTCTGCACGATAAGGAATAGATTCGAAAGGCTCTTCGATTTGCTCCTTTGCTTCTATTAAATGACCACGCTTAAAAGCCTTTAGAATCTCACTAAGCTCCTCGCGATCAATAATCCTCACTTCGGTAGCTGCTGCAAGCTTAAGACAGGGTTCAGAGATCAAATTAGTTGATGTAATGATGATTGCATTTTCTGCTTCGTAATAAGCCTTTGCCGTATACACTTCCTGTACGGCTGTCAACCCAAGTTTTTCAGCTAAACGCTTTGCTTGCACAACGGTTCTCTTATTCTCTTGGTCGTAAAACAACAGATCTGCACCGAAATCTCTGCTTTTTTTCGTCAAAAATGTTTGATCATATTCAAGCGCCCTTAACAAGACGTATAAATATTCTTCAAATTCATGCCCTGTCATTTGATCAATATCTGTGAGCGTAATTTTTGTTAAATCATACCGTTTCTTTTTTCTGAAGCGAAAAATGATCGCCAACACAAACAACACAGCAATCAACCCAAGGACAACCACACCTGCTGTCAATGCCCAAGAAGGCAAAACCTCTTTCAAAATGATTCACAACTCCCTTCAACGAATGTTTAAAGCACTGCTTACTTTTCATATTCCTTCCAATCATGGGTACACTATGTGACAAGATGATGAAAGGATGTGGTGACCATGTCAACAACACCTCATACAGCAGCAAATCGCAAAAAGCGATACCCATATCTCCCTTCCATACTATTTACGATGACTTACTTGCTCGTACTGCTTTATCATCACGATTACATTTTGTTTGGATTTACCCTCACTCTTGTTCTATCGTCGATTGGTATTTATTATACGATTAAAGCCTCAACATTCCGATCCCGTTATCGATCGACCACACTCGTGAATATTGATGACATGACCGAGATAGAATTCCAAGAACTGCTTATCCCACTTTTTCGACGTCAAGGCTATTCCGTTAACCAGACGAAAGCCAATGAAAAAAACAAGGCTGACCTTATTCTAAGAAAACGTGGTGTCAAAGCGGTCGTTTATGCCAAACGTCAAAACGCGATGATCAACAAGCAAACGATTCAAAAAGCTTTAACAACAAAGCCACATTATCAAGCCACACAAGTCATCGTCATCACAAATAGTACATTTACAAATGCGGCAAAGCAATTGGCTCATGCAAATAAAATCAACCTCATTGATCGCGATTCTCTCGATGCCATGCTTGATGCTTATTTCCAACAAAAACGAAGTGATCGCTTCATTCATCGTGTTCGTACATTTTTTGTCAGTCAAGAATCCAGCAGTTAAATGAACGACCTTAGAACAAAAAGATAGCCCTACAAAAAAGCTATTTTTGCAGGGTTATCTAATCGTATCTTTCATTGCTTAAGAGATTATCTTTTATAAATGAGATATAACGCAACTGCCAATAGAATGACCGCAATAAAACGGCTCGTATCAAATGGAATTTGTTTTCCACTGAAGATTCCAGTATGGTCAAGAATCATACTCGTCATTACCTGTCCTACTATAAGTGAGACCATTGTGAGCGCAACACCAATTTTCGGAACAGTTAATACTGTACCATAGACGATAAAAGCTCCCAAGACTCCTCCTGTCAGCTGCCATTTAGGTACATTCATAACATTAAGAATATTCCCTTTCCCTGCAAAGATCATTAACAGCAATAACACGATTGCTCCAACTGAAAACGACACAAAGGCTCCTTCGATCGCTCCTATCTTTCTACCTAATCCCCCGTTAATCCCCGCTTGAATTGCTAATGAAGTACCTGCTAGTAATGCAATTATAACCATTAACCAATTCATACATTTTCTCCTTCTCTCCATCATTCATCGATTATCATGAGAAAGGTTTTTCCTTCTCCTTCCTAAATTATATTATATCCTGACTGCCTTTTACCTTTTATTGAAAATATTATTTATGTTAGCCATTTCCTATGAAACATCCATGTAAAAATGTAATTGTCATCGCTTCGTCTCATAACAAACTGAAAAAAGGATATCCCAAAATACAAGTGCCTGACTCCTCATCCCTTGATATATGCTCGAAGCATAAGGTATCGAGTTCATTGACCCTTATTATGAGGCATCCTCTTATCTAGAAACGTTTTAGAGCAAACCAACTAATTTCAGCCCATGCTCGATTCCATCTTCCTCCACATGCTTGGTGACATACTTAGCCGCACTTTTTACAGCATCAGAGGCATTCCCCATCGCAATACTATTATAGCACAAATTGAAGCATTTCAATATCATTTAATCCATCCCCAAAAGCATATACGTCCTTATGTGAAAAACCTAAATGATTGATAACAGCCTCAATTCCCCTCGCTTTCGATCCATTAGCTGGTAAAATATCAACCGACAGAGGATGCCAGCGTACAAACTCAAATTGAGGAAAGGACTCCACATATTCACCTTCCTCTTCTTCCGTACAAAAAGCTAAGGACTGATAAATCTCGCGACTCTGAAAATAATTTGGATCGTGAGCAGGATGCCCCCATTTTAACGTCCCAATACTTTCTTCAATGTGAGGATGATATTCAATGTTCGAGCGCATCCCTTCGTGGTCCATGAATACTAATGGATGCTGCTTACCTTTAGCAAATTGAATCAGTTCCATTAAGGTGTCATTATCCAACCTTTTTTTATCAATCACTCTATTTTCTGCTACGACATACGATCCATTGAAACTTACATATGTATCAATCTCAAGTTCTTCACGTAAATCTTGATATAAGAACGGTGCTCGTCCAGTTGCAATCGCAATATAGTGCCCTTTCTCTTTAAGCTCACGTATCGCATTTATCGTTGAATGAGGCAATTGCTTCTCCTCATTGTAAAGTGTTCCATCTATATCAAAGAAGATCAATTTCTGTGACATGACTATACCTCCTGTACATTTCATTATAATGTGAAAAATCCCTCACACAGCTTTTTAAATTGGATTGGTGTGAGGGATTTCTTTACTATAATTAACATAAGGACACCTTAATTGCAAACCTTTGTAGTTTTTCATTTTATCTTAACTAATTCTATTTTAAATACCACATTCTTTTTTATTCCTCGAATCATGCATAGGGATTATCATTCTTATTACTTATCGCAGATAAATTCAATTTATCTTGAAAACGATTAGGCTTTCCTTTTTTAAAATCTTTCATCTTCTTATTTTCCTAAATTTTCCCACAAATCATAAAAAAAGTAAATTTCTTCCATAATTGCTTTGTCATCTTCGGCCTCAATCCCTCCTCGTATACGAGCTAACGTGCCACTGATTTCAAACATGTATTCACGTTCAACACTGAATTGAATCCGATTGACAACTTTCCCCCAAGCTTTAAGTCCATAATCGATTTCATCGCCAGCTTGGTCCCAATCTTTATTTCTCACATCAGCTTCTAGGCTTTTCATAGCTTCGAAAAGACGATCGTTTTCACCGAGCGGATGTTTAAACAGACTTCCACCTGCCATCAATCCAACACTTATTAATAGAAAGACGATTGGAACCAAATAAATAAGCAGCTTCCTTCCTCTCATCTTGTTCACCTCACTTAAAATGGTCCCCTGTAGTCACTCATATCCGATTCTTTTGCCACATGATCTTCGAAAGTATCAACATACAATTGACCGTTCGGCAAAATAGCTGCAAAGGAGACCTCTTTCATATTTTTAATCCCGTGTGCCTTAAGCTGTAGCTCGAGCCACTGCTTATCTTTTTTTCTCTGTTTCAAATTTTGTTCTAATAAGATTCCATCCATAATCAGTTCCGTTGTCAGTCCAGCAGGCTGTACTGGAATATTAAGGTCCTTGGGAGTGGCTGGCTGGTATTCAGCTTTTGGAAGGACAGAAAGATTGCCATTTGGTTCGATAATCGCGAATTCTACTTGAGTCGGATCAAAGATATTTTTATCTCGTAATAGCATCATAAGCTCGTCTTTAGTCAGCTTCGATTTTTTTAAATTTTGTTCAAGCATTTTCGCATTTTGCATAACCACTGTCGGTTCCCCGTCTACTACTTTAGAAAAAAAACGTGTCTTTAAATCGATAGCCTGAATGGTAAAAGCAATGACCACATATACAGTAAGTCCTAGCCAATGCGCCCATGCTTTGGAAGAAAGATCAGTGGCTAATGTTCCTGCCATCGAGCCGATTGTAATCCCATTTATGTAATCAAAATAAGTTAAATTCCCCATTTGTTGTTTTCCTAACAAACGCGTATAAAGTAACAAAGTAAAAAAAGAGATAATGGCACGAACGATGACAACGACTGATTCTTCCATCATGGGGTACTGTTTCCTCCAATAAACATATATTGACCGAGCAATCAAGCTTAGTATTTAGATAAGAAATAACTTATTATGCATTTGACGAACATCACGTTTGATTCGTATTTGATAGATGATTTATTAAAATCTTTTTGAATGCAGGAATAAAATTCTTTTCAAAAAGACAATATATCTTGATGAGGAGGTGTAGTCATGACCGTTCAAACACAAATGCAACAAGCAATTTCATCTGCTAAAAGTGTTGAAGCAAGCTTAACTCAATTTGCTTTGGAAACCGAGAACCAAGAAGCGAAACAGTTATTTGAACAATTAGCTCAACAACAAAAAAACATCTGCAGTCAAATCGAAGGACGATATCAACAAGTCATTCAAGAAGAACCTCAATTTCAGCAAGGTCAATAATGAACATGAAGAAGCCCAAGGTGAACCGCAAATCACCTTAGGCTTCTTCATTTTCTCTTAATAGCATATACTCTTTAATTAAACCGTGAACTTGCTTTTTTTTATTATTTTTTGTCATAATTTAACTTTTCATAAACGATGATACTTACAGAGGGGGCGATTAAATGGGCATTAGATTTATTAAGATCTCATCTGTATATTTTGTGATAGGGGTATTGTTAGGCTATTATATGTCGGTAGCTCATGCTTATCAATTAGCTGGCGTTCATGTTCACATTAATTTATTGGGTTGGACGTCTATGACACTTGCTGGACTTATCTACACTTTATTTCCGAAAACAGGAAACAGTCTCTTAGGTAAAATACATTTTTGGCTCCATAATATTGGATTGCCTGTCATGATGATCGGTCTTTTTTTCATGATTCAAGGAAATGCAGCCATTGGAGCGATTATTCCAATCGGTGCTACGGCTATTGTATTAGCCGTTATTATTTTTGCAATTAACCTTTTTGTCAACTTAAAAAAGAGGATATGAAGAATTCATTCCAGTAAGATTGAGTATGCAAAAAACGAGGGTAAGTCACCCTCGTTTGCGATTATTCGTTTAATACTAGCTGATTAAAAAATTGTTGAAACTCATCATTCGTCGCTGCACCGACAACGCGCCCTACTTCTACGCCATTTTCGAAGTGAACAACGGTTGGTGTAGCTTCAATCTTATAATCATTCCAGCCATCTTCAAACTCTAATAAATTATATTGAACTAAATCAATTCCATTTTCATCTGCTAAAGGGGCTAAGCGTGGTGTTGTTTCTTTACAGTACTGGCATGTGGAGCTATAAAAATAAACCGTAACATCTTCCCCATTCGAAATTCTTTCCTCTAGTTCATCTGGTAAAATGACATTTTGATAGTTTGGATCGTCCATTAGACTAACTGTCGCTGGATTTAATCTTTCTTTTCCAAACGGGTTCCCCTCGGCTCTTTGCGTTTGTTGGATGTTTGTAACAAGAGCAAGAGCGATAAATAGAACAACGACAATACCGCCAAAGAATAATACTTTCTTCATTCGGGTGCTTCCTCCTTAGCAAATCTCAAAACGATGAGACTACAAATTAAAATAATCGTGAATGCTGTCAACGCAAGAAATGGGATCGTCACAAAGCCAAGCCAATTAATGTATTGACCAGTGCAAGGAATACGTCCGCAAGCAGGAGCGGCTTCAGTAAAGAAAGGAATCTTTTGAATCGCATAATGATAGATTGATAATGCAAAGGCCAACAGCAGACAAAGCCGCCGAGTAAAGAGCTACTTTAGCGTCTTTTTTAATAATCCCAATAAGCAAAATCATCACAAGTGGATACATAAAAATTCGCTGATACCAACAAAGAGTACATGGTTCATATAGCCTTATCTCCGAAAAATACAATGATCCTAACGTGGCAACGAGCGAAGTCAGCCATGCGATGATTGTCATATTCTCTATTTTTTTACGCATTCTTCAGACCTCTTTTTCTTTTACTCTATTCCAGCTATCATTATACAGAAAGTGAAAATATGAAGCTACTTTTAATCATTTACAAATGATTGAACTTTTCCTTTTTATCTATTCAAACGTTCATTTCTGTTCACAAACTAACGATTCGTCTTGATAATCCATCTGCTTACGAATCTTTTCCTTCGCTTCTTTTCCTGCAAATTTTTCACAAAGGTACAGGCCTAAATCAATAGAAGAGCTGACTCCTCTTGCCGTAATAATCTCACCTTCATCGACGATTCGATCATCAACAACCTCACAATACTTCTTTAAATCCTCGAAGGCATTCGGATGTGTTGTCGCTTTTTTTCCTTCTAAAAAACCTGCTGCCCCAAATAATAATGAGCCTGTGCACACAGAAGCCTTTAATTTACAATCCTTTGCTGTTTTTAGCCATTGAATAAACGCAAAATCATTGACTAATTTCCTCGTCCCAAAGCCGCCAGGCACAATCACTATATCATAGTGATCAAGCGGTTCCTTCACTTTTGTTGGCGTAAAAACAAGTCCCGTTCCATCAATCGCTTGATTGGTAAAGGAGCAAATATCCCACTCTAAATCTGGGATGACATTCATTGTTTTTAATCGTGTGACTGGATCATAAACCCCGACAAAATCCAAAGCTGTTACATCTTCAAACAAAACAAATGCTACTTTCATGATCCAAATCTCCTCCTAGGTTATATAATGAATGCAAAGATAGTAAAACCATTTTCGACATTCCCAGCTACCATGTTGCTTTACATTAAACATACCATATCTAATCATGCGCCAGGCATAAAAAAATAGAGACAGACTTTAAACCAAAGTGTCCGCCCCTATTACATTAGTCCGCCTCGTTGTTTCAAGAAATTCTTCCATTGTTGATCGATACATACTCATTTTGATGGTCTTTATCCGATTCTAACAGAAGGATCATCGTTGCCAGTCGTATTTTTGACAATACAACGTCCTTTACCATAAGGAATACAAAGCGGCGTACCAAAAATAGGATCACTCGTTACTTGGCATTCCATTTTAAAGACCTCTCTTACTAGCTCGCATGAGATCACTTCTTCTGGCTTGCCTTTGGCATAAACCTTTTTATCTTGAACAGCGACAATGTGATGAGCATAGCGACAGGCTAAGTTTAAATCATGGAGCACCATGACAATCGTCCGGTTCTCTTTCTCATTTAACTCAAATAATAAATCAAGAATTTCAATTTGGTGCGTCATATCTAAATAGGTTGTCGGTTCATCTAACAGAATCGTTTCTGTATCCTGAGCCAATGTCATGGCAATCCACGCTCGTTGTCGTTGGCCTCCAGAAAGGGAATCAACCTGTCTTTCAGCTAGCTCTGTCATTTGTGTTGCTGCTAGTGCCTCATTGACCTTTCTCTCATCTTCCTCAGACCACTGCTTTAACCAGTTTTGATAGGGATAACGCCCTTGTTTGACTAACTGCAAAACGGTTAACCCCTCTGGTGCTTCCGGTCCTTGAGGGAGGATTGCCAATTGTTTCGCAATCTCTTTCGTTTGCATTTGCTGTATGGATGTACCATCGAGAATGATTGAACCTGTCTTTGGCTTCAGCAGCCTTGCAAGTGACCGGAGTAACGTAGATTTACCACAACCGTTTCCCCCAATAAAAACGGTGATTTCTCCTTTAGGAATTTGTAAATCAAGCTCTTCAATAATAATCGATTCACCATAACCGAGTGTTAATGAAGTTGTTTCAAGACCATTTCTCATACCGTATAACTCCCTTCTTTTTACGTTATAAGTTTCTATATTTATACAACAAGTAAATAAAATACGGAGCTCCAATCGCCGCCGTAAACACACCTGCAGGGATTTCAGTAGGGCCAAATAACACCCTTCCAATCAAGTCAGCCACAATGACTAAAATCGCTCCAACTAGTGCGGAAACCGGCAATAATGCCCCAAAGGAAGAACCGACAAGCTTTCTCGAAATATGAGGAGCAATTAAACCAACAAAGCTAACCGCTCCTGCAAATGCTACTCCTCCTGCAGCAAAGCCTGTACTTAACAATAGTAAGATCAGTCGATAACGACCCACTGCACTTCCGACACCTGTCGCAACAGAATCACCCAGCTCTTGAATATTTAAATGTCTCGTTACAATAAATAATAAAATGATTAACCCTATTGTCCACGGCAATAAGACGGAGATATTTTCCCAGCTAGCTCCGTATATGGAGCCTGTCAGCCAAATATTCGCTTGGCTTGCTCGATAAATCGGACCTAAAATCATAAACAGCGTCGTCAATGCTTGTGTTAACGCAGACAACCCAATCCCAATTAACACAATCCTAATCGGAGAAATACCATTTTTCCAAGCGAGTGCATAAATAAGGAAAGCGATGACCGTTGCTCCGATAAAGGCAGCTAAAGGCATCCAATGAATACTAACAGTTAATGCATTATTTTCATCACTAAAAACGGTTAAAAAGGAAACGACGGCAACAGCTGCTCCCCCTGTAATGCCAATAATGTCCGGAGAAGCCAAAGGATTTCGAACAATTCCCTGTAAAATCGCACCCGAGATCGCTAAGCAGATGCCAACGAGTATCGCGATGATAATTCTCGGTAGCCTGAATGAATTCACAACTAATTGGTCCATGTCCGTTCCATAACCAAACCATGCTTTCACAACATTGATTGGACTAATTCTCATGTCCCCCAACCCGCTACTTAGTAAAGCAAGAAATACAGTCATACATAAGAGGAATAGAAATACGACTAAGCTTTTACGATCGACTAAAAAGGATATTCTTCCCTTTCCAAATCGCCATGCGCTATACTTTTTCAGTTTCACGACTTAGTCATCCCCTTACGTGCGATATAAATAAAGAATGGAGTTCCAATAATCGCAGTCATGACGCCTACTGGAATTTCCTGTGGCATGATGATGTAACGTGCACTTATATCCGCGACAATTAACAAAATTCCTCCAATGAGTGCACAATAAGGGATCACCCATCTATAATCAATCCCAACTAGAAAGCGCGCAAGATGCGGAACCATGATACCAATAAAACCAATCGGACCAGCAATCGCTACAGACCCCCCAGCTAACAAGATGATAAACAAAGCTGTCACTACTTTAATCAAGCCCGTTCGTTGACCCAATCCTTTCGCGACATCCTCTCCCATCGACAGAAGGTTAATATGTCGAGCAATGATTAGTGACCCCACCCAAGCAATGATCAGATAAGGTAAAACACTTTGTAAATACTCCAGGCTTCTCCCTTGTACAGATCCAGCCAACCAAAAAAGCACTTCCTCTAATGCTTTCTCATTTAAGACAAGCATTCCTTGCGTTAAGGAAGAAAATAATGCCCATATCGCAGCCCCGGCTAATGTGAATTTCATTGGTGTTAACCCTTCGCGACCAAGTGATCCAATAAAATAAACGATCACTGCTGCCACTGCAGCTCCAGCAAAAGCGATCCAAATAAAAGCATCTAAAGACGTAATTGAGAAAAAGGAAACAGCGAAAACAATGAAAAAGCTTGCTCCAGCATTAATCCCAAAAATTTTCGGATCAGCAAGTGGATTTTTCGTTAGCGCTTGCATTAATGCTCCCGCAATTCCCAAACTTGCCCCAACCGCAGCAGCAATTAACGCCCTTGGCATCCGCACCGTTTGGATAATAAGATGCTCATTTGATCCATCGAAATTCGTATAAGCGTCAATAGCCATTTTCCATGTTGTATCTGTATATCCGTACACAATACTCAAACAAATAAATAATAGAAACAATCCTGTACCGATGAAAAGTCCAACTATTTTAGAAGTTGCTGTTTTTAAAAACATCAAAGTCCCTACTTTTCTATCTATATAGTAAAAACAATTTTTATATCAGTTTCAGTTTATTTTAACTGATAAGAAGTGTCAATGACTTTGAAAATCATTTTCAATTATATATTGACATGACGACAAACAAATCTTAATATATTAATTGACAATGAATATTATTCTTAATTAAAAACTATTGGGGGAACATTTTATGCAAAGCAAAGCAATGAAATCGCTTCTTTTTGCCCTTATGCTAACAATCATCTTAGCTTTAGCCGCTTGCGGAAATGAATCTGAACAAGCACCAGCAGAACCAGAAGCTTCTAACACAGAGGTAGAAGTAGAAAATACGGAAGAAGCTGAATCTACATCTTATACAGTTGAACATGCAATGGGAACGGCGGAACTTGATGGTACGCCTCAAAGGGTTGTTATTTTAACAAACGAAGGAACAGAAGCATTGTTATCATTAGGAGTAACGCCTGTTGGGGCTGTTTCTTCTTGGACTGGTGACCCTTGGTATGAGCACATTAGTGATCAAATGGAAGGCGTTCAAGAAGTAGGAACAGAAAGTGAACCAAACCTTGAAGCCATTGCTGCTCTTCAACCAGACTTAATTATCGGAAACAAAATGCGCCAGGAAGCTGTCTACGAACAATTAAGTGCGATTGCACCGACTGTATTCGCAGAGACACTTCGTGGAAACTGGAAGATTAATTATGAACTTTATGCAGAAGCAGTTAATAAAAAAGAAGAAGGCCAAAAGGTTCTTGACGCTTATGCTGACCGCATCGCTAGCTTCCAAGAAAAAGCTGGCGATAAACTAGACCAAGAAATATCCATGATTCGTTTCATGGGTGGCGATGTTCGTATTTATCAAAAGGATTCATTCTCTGGTGTTATTCTTGATGAAATCGGATTTGCTCGTCCTGAATCTCAGGATGTTGATGAATTTGCGATTATGGGTGCAACAAAAGAAATGATTCCACAAATGGATGGCGATCTTCTTTTCTATTTCACGTATGAAACAGGTGATGGCGAAGGATCGAAGGTAGAAGAAGAATGGTTAGCTGATCCGTTATTCCAACAGCTACCTGTTGTAGCAAATGGAAATGCTCACAAAGTAATGATGATATTTGGAACACAGCTGGTGGGGTCATCGCTGCAAATCTCATGCTAGATGATTTAGAAGATAAAATTTTAGAATAATAATGAAATCCCCGCTCTTCGCTTATGTTTGTGAGGAGCGGGGGTGTTTTTGATTTAACTACATTAGAAAGGTTCTCTCTTTTAAATGAACAATTTTCTTATTGCTTCATGTAAGTGTATTTTTTCTCGATCTGTACAAGCAAGGACTTAAGAGGAAGCTTGAGCGTAAGAAAGCCAACCACTATACCTACTAATGCCCCGACTATACTATCAATGGGATAGTGAACCCCTACATATAAACGAGAGTAAGCAAATAAAACTGCAAGAATGGGCACCCAATATTTTGTTTTCGGAAAAAAATAGAGCAAAATATACATTGCTGCAAAAGAGGTGACAGCATGACCAGACGGAAAGGAACTAGAAAGAGGCAACTCGACCAATTGCCGAACTCCTTCTTCAACCTCGGGAGGACGAGGCCTTCCAACAATCGCATTTATTCCTTCATCAACGACAATTGCTATAAAAATACCAATTAACAACGTAAAACTCGACAAGGCTCCCCCGACCTGCTTTCTTTTGATAAATAACCACCCAGCAACGAGAAACCAAAAAACAGCTAAATTACTGATGGTTGTTAAAAACAACATGATCGGGTCTAAAAAATGTAAATGCAGATTCTGATTGATCAAGTGAAATAGGTCTCTGTCTATTTGTATAATAGATTCAAGCATCGCTGTTCCTTTCAGTACATCATTTATTTCTCTATTACCCTCATTATTCATTAGAAAACTTGGCTTATCGCCAAGCTTTAATGGCGAAAGTCGTAGTTGCACTCATACTTTAATCCTTTAATATAGGTAAACTTTTATAAAGTATAGCTTATCACCAACTTCTTATTGGAGAAAGCCTTAGTCTTTTTTTCATTCGTTTATTCGGTCAAGGAAGCATGACGCTCGTTCCGAACACACTTGTCCCCCAATGGTTTATTCAGAAACGAGGGCGTGCCATGAGTTTTATGGCCATTGGTAGTTTTGCAAGTGCAGCCTTTTTCCCGATTGCTCATACTTGGATGATTAATAGATGTGCTTATCAATTATATAATTTTATCGGAATACGTATTCAGCCATCCATGCAACGCACCGATTAATTAAAGACTCTTTTTATCATATAGAAGAAATCTCTTCTATGTAGTAGTGATTTCTCGCTAATTTCACTATACTAAAGAGAAGAATGAAGTATTTTTCATTTCCTCGGTACAAAAGTTGAAGTAATAATTTTAGACATAAGGATGTGGTTAACCTGCGTATTAATAAATACATTAGCGAGTCTGGAAAAACATCTAGACGCGGAGCAGATAAACTAATTAAAGAAGGTAGAGTAACGATTAACGGTTCCATAGCAAAAATCGGTAGTCAAGTAAATCCTGGCGATGATGTACGAGTAAGTGGTTCCCCTATCATGATTGCAAGAAACAATGTTTATATCGCCTTAAATAAACCCGTGGGTATTACTAGTACGACTGAAAAACATGTAAAAGGAAATATTATTGATTTAGTTAATCACCCATTACGCATTCATCATATTGGGCGACTTGATAAAGACTCAGAGGGTTTGATCCTCCTTACGAACGATGGAGATATTGTAAACGAAATTTTGCGTGCCGAAAATAAGCATGAAAAAGAATATATTGTTTCAGTAGATAAACCAATCACACCTGCTGTTCTTGCAGCAGATGGCAGAAGGAGTAAAAATTCTAGATACAAAAACGCTTCCTTGTGAAGTTATACAGCTATCTAAATATGATTTTCAAATCACTTTGACACAAGGGTTAAATCGTCAAATTCGTCGTATGTGTGAAGCTCTTGGATACGAAGTTTATAGACTTCAGCGAACTCGAATCATGAATATTCATTTGAACAATCTACCGGTTGGCCAATGGAGAGACTTAACAAAGAAAGAACGCAATCGACTATTCGCAGATCTAAACTACGAACCAAAGATATGGGATTGAAGAAAAAGATGAATCAA
Organism: uncultured Bacillaceae bacterium; assembly: GCA_963838465.1. Classification (GTDB taxonomy): domain Bacteria; phylum Bacillota; class Bacilli; order Bacillales; family Bacillaceae_D; genus Halalkalibacter. The sequence continues at coordinate 130,121 of CAWIQZ010000003.1, read as the reverse complement.
AACGTACTTTAACGTTTTGGTTCATCTTATTTTTAAGGCATTGTATAAATCTAAGGTAAATGCGCTACATCACTTTTATTTCTAATCATGGTATGTCAACACTATATCGAAAAAATTTTTAAAGGTACATTAACGTTTGTAACAACATAAGTGGTTGAACATTTCTAATGGAAAACAGTGCAGACAGTTTGTCACTTTACTTTGAGCCTCTACGGGCATGAGTGTGAGCCAGGAAGCCAGATAGGTAGGAATCCGGCTCAGCCAACAAAGGCTACCATGCCCGCCTCTCTAAGTAAAGTGCACGTTCCTACTGAAGGAAGTGTTCACTTCTGCTTGACATTCATGCTTGTATTCCATTGGGGTTAAATAATCTAATGAACCGTGAATTCGAATGTGGTTGAACCAATGAACATAATCAAATAGTTCAAGGTCTTGTTCATGTTGGTTAGAAAAAAACGCACCTTGAACGAACTCTGTTTCTCTTATTAAACAGTTGGTTTCACTTCTTTTAGGTCAGAAAGCGCAAAAAGAAAGCTTATCTAAGAAATCATTAATACTTTTTCCTCTTTCTCCAAGTGCAGCAAAAGCTACACCAAATAGAATGGAAGCCGTTTTTTATGATCTCCTACTGACTAGAATCCGAAAGCTCACCCTCAATCCTACTCATGAACTCCTCAGCAGCACTGTATCCTTGCTGCCTCAAATACCAGTTATTCGCAGCCGCTTCAATTAACCCTGCTACATCACGCCCAGGTTGGAGCTGGATTTCAATAGCAGGAATCTTAATACCCATATACTCTGTATATTCAGGCTCATGCTCCAATTCGTTATTCAAGTCATCTTTCTGCCATTTCGTCAATTTGATATCAAGAGCAATTCGTGTTTCCTCTTGAAAAGCCTTTCGTCCGTATAAACGAACCACATTTAATAATCCGACGCTACGAAGAGCCAAAAATTCCTTTGTTTTCTCATCATGAGTACCTAGAAGGGTTTGCTGACTAAGCTTCTTTAACACCACAATATCATCAGCAACTAGTCTATGCCCCCTACCAATTAACGTATGCGCCAACTCACTTTTCCCGACCCCCGAATTGCCACGTAATAAAATACCAATCCCAGACACATTCATACAAACTCCATGTATCGTCATTTCTGGTGCTAATTCCTTCACCAAATACGCATCCAACTTTGTGATAAATTCTGTCGTCGGTCTCAGGCTTGTTTGTCGTTAACAAAGGGATTCCCTCTTCTATACAATATTGAGTTAAATATGTAAGTCCTTCTTCACCCGCTGTAACAATGAAACATGGCGGATGATAATTGACAATATTCCCAATTCGAATTTTACGTTCCTCTTTACTTAACTTATGTAAATAATTAATTTCTTTTCTTCCTAAAATCTGAATCCTTTCTGTCGGAAAAAAATCGAAATGGCCAACAAATTCCAGACCCGGACGATGTACCCGAGATTGCATAATCGTTTTCTCTTGCAGGTTCTCACCAGCCAACACTTTCATCGAAAACTTCCGAACAAGGTTTTCAACTGTTATTGTTTTTCCCTTCATTTACACCCTCCTCATAACCTTCTAAATTTGAATTATACTGAAAAATAATAAAATAATCATCTTTTAACAAAATTGGCTAAGCGTTTTATCCTATTTCAATAAAACGAGAAAAAGCCCTTTTCATTCAAGGGCTTTGACTTTCAATTATAATGGAGCATAGCGGGATCACACCTCTGCCCTTTCGGCTAAGAGCCTTGAGATAGATTCCCCGCTATTGTTTTCTCAGTTAACCGATCTTCACTCCTCCCAAACTAGCACCTTTGACAAAGAATCGCTCGATGTTTTTCTCAACCGTCGGATCTGGGATTAATGGCGGTGCATGATGCGGTTTAATACGGGCATCAATAATGAGATTATCACAAGCCCAATGCTTGTTTTCATAATAGCTGTTTACACCATAGATATCATGCGAAGGATTACTGCGTGTAAATGTTACCCACATGAAATTTTTTAACGTCTCGCTAACAAATTGACTGTCATCACATAGGATGATCATCGGGCAAGAAGTCAGAGAGCCTTTCGATTGAATCGATTTACTTAAAGCTTCCAATTCCTGTTGCGCTTTCTCGTACGTTGAAAAATTCGGACCTTGGACAGCAACAACGCCAGGCATCACTAAACGCGCATTTTCAAATCCTCGCAATTCATTCAATTCACTAGGTACTTCTTTGCACAACTCTCTTTTCTTCTCGCCATAAGCAGCAAAAACAACTTTACTACCGCTATTTAATCCCGTACCAGAATAATCAAGAGTGTCGATCGTTGTATTTGTATAAAAATGAATGTCTCGGTGAAGATCGATTCTTTCTAAAATATACGTTAAAAAATCGACTTCTTTATGGGTATCTAATGGTTGGTTCTCTTCTGCCGTAATAAATAAATACTTAGCTAAACTAACTTGTCCTGTACCTAATATCCGATTAGCGATAGTAAGCAGTTCAGTCGGTTGCTTCACTTGTTGATAAGGGGTGTACCGTTCGCTGCCAATAGCAAAAAGCAATGGATGCACGCCCGCCGCATCAACAGCATGGACTTCTTTCACTCCAGGAATTTCCTGTGAAATCGCATCACCTGTCATCTCATGAATAAGATCACCAAAAGCAGTATCTTCCTGTGGTGGTCGTCCTACGACGGTAAACGGCCAGATCGCATTGGGCTTGGCATAGACTTTATGGACCTTCATAACGGGAAAAGGATGAATGAGACTGTAATAACCTAAATGATCGCCAAATGGACCCTCTGGCTTCGTTTCACTCTGGATAAATTTCTCCTGTAATCACAAAATCAGCATCATTGCTAATACAATAGCCATCCTGATAGCTGTAACGAAAACGGCGTCCAGAAAGCAAGCCAGCAAATGTCATCTCACTTAACCCTTCTGGTAATGGCATAACCGCCGCCAACGTATGGGCTGGAGGTCCGCCAATAAAAATACTGACTTTTAATGGCTTTCCTAGTTTGTTCGCTTTTTCCTGATGGACTCCGATACCTCGGTGAATTTGATAATGCAACCCAATTTCCTTGTCCACTTCATACTCATTTCCAGTGAGTTGAATCCGGTACATTCCTAGGTTCGCATTCATAATGCCTGGTTTTTCTGGATCTTCCGTATAGACTTGAGGAAGCGTGACAAAAGCACCTCCATCATCAGGCCAATGCTGGATAAGTGGGAGGTCAGAAATATTTATCTCTTCGGAAGCAACGGGCAGACTATTTCCTTTTTTTGAAGGCAGCGCTTTAGAAGCCGCTAAGCCAGCTCCAATATGTTTAAATGGCTGCTTTAACGCTTTCATCGGGTCTTCGCGCAGACTGATGACATTTTGTACCGCATCTAACGTGCTTCGAAAAAGAAACTTACTGCGTTCAAGCGTCCCAAAAAGGTTAGATACCGCGCGAAATTTTGTACCTTTTACATTTTCAAATAACAACGCAGGGCCACCAGCCTCATGAACTTTCATGTGAATCGCAGCCATTTCAAGATGTGGGTCAACTTCTTCGTGAACACGAATCAAATGTCCATGCTTTTCCAAATCGAGGATACACTCTTCTAGACTTTTATAAATCATGTAATTGCTCCAATTTTATAGTATAGTAAAGCTTTTCAGCATTTGTCTCTTAATTATAGTTAAAAAGAAATTTGACTGGTTGTCAATGTAAACGAGTAGTGATCAACTTACTTCACAACTTACAATAGGTCAAATAAAAGTAGTTAAAAACAAAAAGACTGCAGTTGAGCAGCCTTATAAATCATCCCTTTTCAAGAAGTTGTGTTGACACTACACACTCTACATAGCTTGAATAGTCTCAAATAGTATTGTGAATTTACCTTCTTTGTACACCAAAACTGATTTCATTCACTTATATTTTGAATCGATTCAATAAATCACTCAATTCTTCAGCAAATTGCGCAGTTTTTTCAATTGAAGCTGTAATATCTTGTATCGAAACTAACTGCTCTTCTGAAGAAGAGGCAACTTCACGGATGTACGTAGTTGACTCCATCGTTTTATGTGAATTATCATTTATAACTTGTTCAACATCTTTCACCTTAGAAAGTAGGTTTTCGATCTCTATAAATATCCTATCTACTTCATTCGAAGACTCTTTAGACGAGTGGTATATAGCTTGTAAACTTCCATTAACATCTTTTAATTTTTCCATACCAGTTCCAAATTGGTTTGTGCCAGATTCAATCTCCACAACCGCATTAGACGTGTCTTTTTGTATCTCGTTTATCAGCTCGGAAATTTGTTTAGCTGATTGAGCAGATTCTTCCGCTAACTTTTTCACTTCATTAGCAACAACAGCAAATCCTTTTCCGTGTTCGCCAGCTCTAGCTGCCTCAATAGAAGCATTTAATGCAAGAAGATTGGTTTGTTCTGATATTCTAGTAATCATTTCAACAATATTGCCAATTTCAGAAGAACGATTCCCCAATTTCTTTACAGTATCGGATGAATTTCGAACAGAGTTCTGTATACTAGACATTTGGCTTAACAACGAAATAACTTCCTCATTCGCTTTCTCAACTTCTCTGTAAGCATTTTTTGTTTTCTCAGATACCAATAAAGAATGATCTTTAATCTCTGATACACTTTGCGTAATCCCATTAATTGATTCTAAATTCTTTTTGTTTCCTCTTTCTTGTTCCGTAGAAATTTCTGCAGCATTTTGAACATTCTTTGTAACGACACCAGATAATTGAACCATTTCCTCAGCATGCTCTGATAGAACAGCAGTGTTCTCGGTAACAACTTCTCCTTTATGGAGAATATCCCCAATTAAGTTCTGCAAACTATCTAGTAACGAATTAAAACCATTTGCTAATTTCCCAACTTCATCATTTCGATGAATATTTAATCTTTGGGTTAAATCGCCCTCGTCATTAGCTAATTCTTCTATTTTATCAGTTACTTCTTTAATAGGTTTCAAAGATCTCATATTAATAACATAATTTATGATTGCCCCAATTACTATGAAGATAATCGTAATAATAATAAAGTAATTCAATAATGAATTTGCATCCGCAAATGCTTCACTCGTAGGGACTGAAATCATAATGCCCCAATCCATTTCTTCTGCTTTGCTATAGTAGATTAAACTATTTTCACCGTTAAAGTTCGTTTCGATTACACCTGTTTCACCACTCATACTATTTTCAACCAATTGGTCCAAATTGCTATTTTCGTAGTCTGCAATTTTCTTATTAAGTACGTCTTCTTTATTTTGACCTGCAACAATGGTACCATCACTGGTAAAAACCGTTACGTATCCACTATATCCTAACGTTATGTTGGAAATAATATTCATCAGACTTTCAATTTGATGACCTCCCGATGCAACACCTATAACCTCTCCGTTATTCCCGTATATAGGTGAAGAAGATAATACGATCGGAGCACCATTTAAGCTTGGTGATTGTGAAGGAACTGGATTATATGTCTTTGTAAGCTCATTCATACCATTTTGATAGTGTTCATAGTCACTAACTGGAATTTGATTCCCACCTAAGTATAAGAAACCTTCAGCATCCATAAAGGCAAAAGCATCTGGGTTATCCATCCTTTCTGCTATTCTAATACCAAGAGCGTCTGCTTTTGTGCCATCACTTACTTTTAAATCATCAACTTCAGCCATGTATTCCATTGTTTCTTGTTTACCTTTTATCCATATGTCTATATTGGCTTTTACCGATTCAAGTTGACTAAAAGCTTGTTCTTGAAATCTGTCATATAGAAAATCTTTTGCTTTCGTATATCCAAAAGCAGAAATACTTATCATAGATATTGTAATTAATATACTGATAACGATTGTGTTTTTAACAACTAACCTCATGATGTCACTCTCCATTTTTAACCACACATATTTTTACAAAAGTAATACATAGTAGAACAATCCAACACAGAATGTCTTCAATTTCATAAAACACAAAAAGAAAAATCCACCAAGAAGGTGGATTAATAGAACATAAAGCCATCTTATTTGGTAACCCAGCCACCATAACATTTCTGTCTTAGGCCTGTAGCTTTGCGTCCCTATCTTTCAATAGGTTTGCCATTTTCTTAAGAAAATATTTTTATCTATTAAATTTAAGCATATCTTCAATAAAATTTTACACATTTAAATAATACCATATTTATACTGAAAAGCATTCAATATGATAAAAAATACACATTACTAAAGTTGTCACTACCTCTATCAAATATATCAGGACTATGTCAAAACGATATGAGCATCCTATACTCGGATAAAAAAAGAAACGTAACACTAAAGTTACGTTTCTTTTTTTAGACTGGAGCATAGCGGGATCGAACCGCTGACCTCTTCGCTGCCAGCGAAGCGCTCTCCCAGCTGAGCTAATGCCCCATGTGTTTTCAATGGATTATGTTCCAATGAGCTTTACACAGTATTTTGTTTGTTACTTTTAATATTGTATAACGTCCATCAAAAAACTGTCAATCACGTTTTAAAACAAACTTTAACGAAAGTACTAATTCATACTTTTCCTTCGTTTTACAACTCCATTTACCTTAAAGATAAACATTAATAAAGGAAATAGACCTTCTTTGTATAATAGGAGAAAAGGGGTATTTTTGTCGTGAAGAACTTAGGAGGTTAATATGGGTAAGCTAATTACGAAAACAAAGTTGTCAGAGAGTGTTGGTTGGTCTGAAAGCTATGGAATACGTTGGATAAAAGCTTTTGAAGTTTACTAACAATAGTCTGTACCCATTTTTTGATACATGTATCGTACCAGGAGGAGCTGCGTGTTAATATGCGTTGTTTGAATGGGGGCTTACGGTACTCTTGACGATTTAGGAGCTACAAAGGGTGTCTTCATTACAACTTCTAATTTCACAAAGCATGCAATTCAATATACTGAAAGGCTACAAAGTAAAAAAATAGTATTAAATGACGGAGAGACATTAGCGAAACTCATGATCAGCTATAATATTGGAGTAACTGTCAAAGAGACGTTTGTTGTTAAGAAAATTGATTTCACCTATTTTGACGAGGAATAACTTCTTGTTTCTTAAATAGAAAATTATTGTAAAAAGAGGAGTTTCCAATGAGGAAACTCTGTGTTATGACGTAATGCTTAAAAATTCTCCAATGGGGAGCTCCTTTTAGTTTATCATACAGCTTGTAACGATTTCTTTTCAAATTGAACAGACTTTCGGTATTCTTCAGCTTCAGCTAATTTTGTAAATTCAACAGTCTTATTATGGTTTTTCTTAACTACATTTTCTATCTCTTTTAAATCAACCCTAAAAAATTCTTTACGCTCGTTCACTTTATTTAGACGTCTTTCAGAAAAGGCTTTATGAAGTGCATTTTCAAGAGTTGGTGCGTCTTCACTAAATATCATTCCATGTACGTCAAAGGTAAATGGAACTGAAGCGTCCCCTAATTCCTTAACTCTATCCATAGGTTCTAATCGACGTGTCATTCCAATCTTAAACACATTTTCTCCAAATGATCCAATGTTTGAAATGATATACACATAACCAGCTCTAGTATTTTGTACTCTGTATAAAACGTCCTCTTTGTTTTTCTTAGTTTCTTCCAATTTCTTTTCTAATTCCTTGAGCTTTTCGATCAATTTACTTCGTTGATCATTTGCTGTTTCTTCCATTTGTTGCTTTAGTTTTTCAATTGCTAGTTCAAAGTGTTTCTCTTCCTTTTCAACTTTCTCTTTAGCTTTTTCTAATTCCTTTAAAGCTTTTGCTTCTTCTCTCATACGTTCTTTAATTTCAAGTTGTTCCTCTTTTTCTTCCTGTTTCTTTTGTTCAAATTCATATTTCAAATATAACTCTTCAATCTTTAGGTTAAGGTAAAGACTTGTAATTGTTACTCTTTGCATATCAGTTAATTTATTTAAATCTTCGAATACTTTTCTAATACGCTTTTCAGACGCTTCTATATTATTATATTTCACTTTACCAATAATATTGTCGCATTCGTTATTAAAGGCTCTCAGTGTAAGTTTAATAGTATCAAGAATGAACTCTCGACCCTTTTTCTTATCATTACCAATTGTCCAATCAAGTGAGTGTTTTGTTGCTTTCCTTTCTTTAACCAATTGTTTGTGTTCTTTGCGAATATCGTTAAGTTTGTTTTGATAAACTTCAGATGATTCGAAACCGTATTTCGGATTTGTAAATCCAAATGATTGCATTAACAATTCGTCTTTCAAAAGGATAACTTCTTCTTGAAGACTATTAAACTCTTCAACTATGACTTGTTTATTATTATTAAGTGATTCAATTTCATTAGTTACTTTTTGTTTTGACTCTTCGATATCTAAAAGCATTTGGATATCGCTAACTCTTTTAGAAAGTGCTTCACTTTTTTCACTTAAATCATTAATTTGTTCAGAAATTTTATCCTTTACATCGAATAGATCACTAATTTGTTTGTATTCTTCAATTCTCTTCTCAATTTTTTGCTTATTATTAGTCAAGTTATGTAACTCTTCTTTAAGGCTAGAGACTTGTTCTTTATTTTCTAATATTTCCTCAAAACCATTTTCAACCCACATGTTTTGGAATTTCTTTAGTTCCTTATTTCTTATGATAATAAGTATTATTGCAATAATCGGAGGAATGACCAAGAACCATAAAGCAAATAACAGTCCAGTTAACCACGGTGAATGTAAAATCTTCTCTTGATACATTATCTTATATCTCTCCTTTTTATATTTATATTGGTACAATTACCTATAATTATAACATTAATTGCAAATCATCAGGTCTTTTCCTAGTGGTAAAACAAGACTATGTACTAAGCTATTGAGTTATTCTTTATTTGTTCTTTAATTCGTTGTATCTCTCATTTGCAACAGTCATGTCTCTCGACTTCTCCAAACTCTTTATATAGGACATAAGTCATCGGTTGACTCATTGCTCCAAACAAACTTCTCAACTCATTGAGTGTCAAAGTAATTGGAGAGATACCTCCGTAAACCATAGGATCTCTGTGGCATTCCTTTGAAATGAAATTGATCATTCACAAAGTAAGCTCCATTGTTGTCCTTTGAAATGACTCCAGACTCAAGACAAGCATTTAAGAAGTCATAGAACCTTGACCCCTTCTTTTTTAGCTTCAAAGTCTTTTGAATTTCAGTTGAAGTCATTCACTGTCTTTGGTTTATTTTCAGAATCAACACACTCTATTAAATATTGCTTCATTGTTCTTGACGTAATGTCCTCAAGTTGTTCAATACCTCGTTGATTTAACCAAATGTTCCAGTGTTTAAACAAAGTGTGATATGAACCAATTGAACTTTCTTTTAAACCTTCAAATTTCTTCTCTGGGATAAACACTTTTTGAACTGTTTCTATTAACATATAAAAAACCTCCCAATGAACTTGTGTAAAGCTCATTAGAAGGTTGAATTAACACGTATTATGGACGTATAGATTTATATGTAAAAAACGTTGTACTAGCAATAGTTCGTCCACATTTGAAATGTGTTGAAAACTGCCAGCTGAGCTAATGCGCCATGTTTAAATTTGTCGTGCTCTATGTATCATTATAGCGCGAATTCATCGTAACGCAATATTTTTTCGCTAGTCTTTTAGAAAATTAATTCGAGCAACCACCATGCAATTCCAGCGATAACAGCGACGACGAGTGAGCTGACTACATTCTCAAGAGTAAATTTGCGTTGCTTGACGATATCAAAAACAAGCCAACCACAGAAGACCGCAAAGGCAAAAACGATTGTTGGAATAAATTGAGTCATTGAGTCTCTCCTGTTCATATGATGTTCGTTGTCTATGATAGCAGAGGGTGATTGAGTCGGCAAGGGGATGGCTATACTGAGTGACATGAATTCTTACTATTTGTAAAAGGAATGAGGTAAGGACATGTTACAGTGGTGGGTGTTGAAAACCTTACTTGGCAAGGTACCGTTACTTATTAAGTTATTACTTACTGTTATTTTGACCATGGTTATTGCTGGGGGTATTGTCCACTTGATTGAACCTAGTCAATTTGTTTACTGGTTTGATGGGGTATGGTGGGCAATTGTGACGATTGCAACGGTCGGTTATGGCGATTATGCGCCTGAAAGCATTTTAGGAAGGTTAATCGGGATTGTGTTAATGTTTGTCGGTGTTGGATTTATGACGTTACTTGTGTCAACAGTTGCCACAACAGCATTTTCTCGGAATCAATCCTCTCGATACGGTGAGCTTGCTTTTTTAGGTGAGAATCATGTGATTATTATTGGTTGGAATGAACGCACGAAGCATACGATTGAAAATATTATTCACGTACAGCCTCATACTCCCATTGTGCTCATCGATGAGACATTAACAGAAGGCCCAAAAGGATATAAAGGGCTTCATTTTGTCAAAGGGAATAGTAGTGAAGATGCTGTGTTGAAGCAAGCAAACATTGGACTTGCCTCAAGTGTCCTCATAACAGCTGAACACCAAGGTAGTGAATTTACAGCTGATGCGCGAACCATTTTGACAACACTTGCTGTAAAAAATCAAAATCCTGATGTATACACAATTGCTGAAATCTTGACGAGCGAACAGCTTGAAAATGCTCGCCGTGCCGGGGCTGATGAATGCATTGAATCAACCACTTTAACAGGTGCCGTCCTGGTTTCTAGCCTGCTTTATCATCATATGAGTGATGTCTTGGATGATTTATTGAAATTTGATCAAACCAATCAACTTTCTTTTCAAGTAACGCCAATAGCTCATATTGGCTATCCCTTTTCACAAGTGATGACAGAGATTTATGAGAGAGATATGCTTTTAATTGGTATGAAAAGAAACGAGCAAGTTCTTCTTCACCCACCTGCTTCAACACTTATTCAAGAACAGGATGAATTAATTGTGATTGAGCGCTGCAATCTTAATAAATCAACGTGAGCTCCAATTCTCGAATTAAACTACGAGCAGTTGGCATATATTTTTGATCAATGGTCGCATCTTTATCGACTGGGTTTGAAAATTGATTAACAAGGCTGTTCATTGGTACAAGTCCCTCGGTTGGATTAGGGTTATCATCAAGCCCACGGTTAAACTTGTGATTCAGTAAGTACGGCTGACCAAGCTGTACCGTTACTCCACGTTGATCAAGCTCTCCATCCACTGCTTGAAATGGCAATCGCAAAAAGGTGTAGCCTACCTCCTCATCAATTTTGTAATCAAAATATCCATGATCATACTCCCACCCTCCACCGATGCTATAGCCAAGCGGCTTCAGTTTATCCTCAAGCTCCTTCAATTTGAATTGTTTTCCTTCGACTGCTGATGAAAATTCTTGCATCATCCTCATCCTTTCGTGACTGTTCTCTTATCCTTCTTTTAGAGTGATCACATGGGTGAGGTTTTATGTATAGATTAGAAAATAGAAAATCTAGCTTAAAGTCAGATTGGTCTTGGATGATCAAACCTTTTATTCTGGTAATAATCTGCCTCTTTCAGCTAATAAAACAACGAGCCAGCTTAGCTTAATGGGTAAGAAAATAGCCTGACCCTTATATTCGGATCAGGCCCTACTAAATTATTTTAAACGAGATTCAAGCTCAGCTTTTTCTTTTTCAAAGCCAGGCTTTCCAAGTAAAGCAAACATGTTCTTCTTGTATGCTTCAACACCTGGTTGATCAAAGGGGTTAACACCAAGAAGGTACCCACTAATCCCAACCGCTTTCTCAAAGAAGTAGACGAGATAACCGAAGTGGTACTCATTAAGCTCTGGAATGTTGACAATTAAGTTTGGAACGCCGCCATCAGTATGAGCAAGCATTGTCCCTTGGAAGGCTTTCTTGTTGACGAAATCCATTGTTTCTCCAGCAAGATAGTTCAATCCATCTAAGTCACTTGCAGCTTCTTCGATTTTGATTTCCTCACGTACCTTCTCCACATTCAAGACCGTTTCAAATAAGTCACGACGACCATCCTGAACATATTGACCCATTGAGTGAAGATCTGTTGAGAAATCAACAGAAGCTGGGAATAATCCCTTCTGGTCTTTCCCTTCGCTTTCTCCAAATAACTGCTTCCACCATTCACTGACAAAATGAAGAGAAGGCTCATAGTTCACCATAAGCTCAATCGTCTTGCCTTTGTGATAAAGAGCATTACGAACAGCTGCATATTGATACGCTTGGTTTTCAGCTAAGCTGGGATTAGCGAAATCTTTGCTTGCATCTTCGGCACCCTTCATCATTGCTTCAATATCAAGACCACTAACCGCAATCGGTAATAATCCTACAGCTGTTAAAACAGAGAAACGTCCACCGACATCATCTGGAACAACAAATGTTTCATAGCCTTCGTCATTTGCAAGTGTTTTAAGCGCACCCTTTTCACGATCAGTCGTTGCAAAGATACGCTTACGAGCTTCTTCTTGTCCATATTTTTTCTCAAGGTAGTCACGGAAAATACGGAAGGCAATTGCAGGCTCAGTTGTTGTTCCTGATTTGGAAATCACATTGACTGATACGTCTTTTCCTTCAATTAAAGCTAGTAAGTCTTTGATGTACGTTGAGCTAATATTTTGTCCTACAAAGAAGACCTGTGGCGTCTTACGCTCATCTTTCGAAATGATGTTATAGAATGAATGGTTTAACGCTTCAATTGCGGCACGAGCACCTAAATACGAACCACCAATACCGATAACGAGTAAAACATCAGAATCATTCTTAATCTTCTCTGCTGCTGCTTGGATTCGAGCAAACTCTTCACGGTCATAATTACTAGGAAGGTCAATCCAGCCTAAATAATCACTTCCTGCTCCTGTTCCATTATGTAATGCATCATGAGCTGCTGTTACAGCGCCCTGCATATAATCGATTTCATGTTGATTGAAGAATGGTAATGCTTTTGTATAATCGAATTGTAATTTAGCCATTCGTTGGCCTCCTTTTGTTTTTAAAAGATTATCACTGTACACTTTAACGAATGAAAGAGGAAGAATCAAGTAACTAAGATCATGTAAACGGAACCAAACAAAAAAAGTTTATTTTCGACTTTTCTCTCATGAAAAATCACCTAATTGTCGAGCTCTGATGACAAATTTTCTCGCCTTCTTATCCTTTCATTCTTTCAAAAAGTTATGCGGTGCATACAGGATGTAGGTATCTGGCGTTGCTCACAGGACGTGAGCGCTCTTAGCGAGGTTCCTTCTTCCCATAATGTGAGCGTTTTTAGCGAAGTTTCTGTTTCGTTAAACTTAAAGTATAAAAAGGTGACCGAAGCCACCTTTTTCGTCTTATAATGCTGCTGTTAAAATTTGTTCTACATCATTTTTATTTAATGATTTAAAGTTGCCAAATTCACCACGATTTGATGCAATGCTCAGCCATTTTATCGACTTGGCTATGATCAATATCATAATCAGCTAAGCGATTTGGTGCACCAAGTGACGTCCAGAACGCCGATAGCTTTTCAATCCCTTCAAGCGCAATTTCTTGATCAGTCTTTCCTTCTGGGTCAACACCTAGTACACGTGTTGCCAGCTGAACATGACGTTCAATTCGCTCATCTAATGCATGACGAAGCCAGTGCGGGAATAGAATTGCGAGTCCTCCAGCATGCGGAATATCATAAATCGCTGAAACCGCATGCTCGATGTTATGTGTTGCCCAATCACCGCGTAAGCCCATTTGCGTAATTCCGTTCAGTGCCATCGTTCCACAATAAAGGATGGTTTCACGATAATCCTCGTTCTCTAAATCATCAAGTAGCTTCGGAGCTGTATCCATCACTGTAAGAAGAATGGATTCCATGATTCGGTCTTGTAATGGCGTATTTTCAGCCTTATGGAAATATGCTTCAATCACATGACTCATCATATCGACCATCCCATAAACCGTTTGATCTTTCGGAACAGAAACAGTGTTCTTCGGATCAAGAATCGAAAATGCTGGGAATGATAAAGGACTGTTCCAGCCTAGTTTTTGATTGATCTCCCAGTTTGTAATGACTGAGTTTGCGTTCATTTCAGAGCCAGTTGCTGCAAGCGTAAGGACTGTTCCTAACGGCAAAGCGTCCGTCGGTGTTGCTTTTTTCGTAATAACATCCCACATATCACCTTCAAGTTTCGCTCCGACTGCAATTGCTTTTGCAGCGTCAATAACACTTCCTCCACCTACAGCTAAAACTAACTCTACTTGCTGCTCACGGCAAAGCTCAATTCCTTTATTGACCGTAGTCAGACGTGGATTCGGCTCAACACCAGCAAGCTCGGTTACCGTGACTCCCTCTTCCTCTAATTGTTCAAGCACCTGCTCATATAAACCATTACGCTTAATACTTCCCCCACCATAGACGAGAAGCACGCGTTTACCATATTTTTTTACCTCTGCTGCTAATGCACTATTTTGATCTTTTCCAAAAATCAGCTTTGTTGGGTTTTGAAAAACAAATGGATTCACGTTTATTCCTCCTTCATTCATTTCTTCTCTATTATCACCAATTCGCAAGCTAATGTAAACGATTGGCACTTTAGCGACATGCATAATTGCCAAACGTTTATCTCATTCTATAAGAGAAGCACAACCTTTCTGTGTTGTGTTCACTCTACCACTATTGGAGGTGAATCATATGAGCGGCATTCAACGTACAGCATTAGCGCTTGCGATTATCGGGGCGATCAACTGGGGTCTGATCGGGTTCTTCCGTTTTGATCTTGTTGCTGCCATTTTCGGTGGACAAGCAGCGGCATTTTCACGTGTTATCTACGCTCTTGTCGGTTTAGCTGGTCTCTATTGTATTTCTATTCTTTTCAAGCCTGATGAAGAGCTTGAGCGTGTTCCAGAGACACAACGATAATCATGAACGGAGGATCTGACTCAATCGAGTAGCAGATCCTTCTTCATTCCATTCGTTCTTCGGAAAATCATTAAAACCCCATAAATCCGTTGAAAATGTTATTAACAAGATAAGAGGTTAGTCGTGTCATCCAATCAAAATATAGGAAAATGCCAAAGAAGATCATCAATACCCCGCCAACCTTCATAATCACATTCATGTATTTTTTAATAAAATTCAGTTTGCTGACGAAAAAAGTCATTGTAAAGAACGGAATCGCAAACCCAATACTATAGACGCTCATGTACAACATACCTGATCCTGGATTGCTTGCCGCCAATGCCATCACTGCGCCTAAAATGGGCCCAATACAAGGCGTCCACCCTGCAGCAAATGCTAGTCCAATCACATACGTTCCGAAAAAACCACTTGGTCGCTTAGAAAATTGAATTTGGTGGTTTTTCATTAATAAGCTTGGCTTGATCACTCCAAGTGTAACGAGACCAAAAATAATAATAAAAATTGCCCCGATTTGCCTAATCATATTATTATATTGAATAAACAGCTCACCAATTAAAGACGTCGACATCCCAAGCACAATAAAGATTGTTGAGAACCCTAGGATAAAAATCAACGTATGCAACATCGCTCTCGGTGGTAACCCTTTTCCTTTCTCCTTCAACTCATCAACTGACATACCTGTTATATACGAGAGAAAGGCGGGATATAAAGGAATGTTACACGGCGAGACAAAGGACAAGAGCCCCGCGCCAAAAGCTAGTAGTATCGTTATATCAGTCATAGAAAGCTCCCTTCAAAAGTACATTACGCATATGAGTGTAAGCCGGCAATCACTAAGTTTACGACGAGCAAGTTAAACATAATAATCGCAAACCCAACCACTAACAACCAAGCCGATTTCTCACCATGCCATCCTCTTGAAAGTCGAAGATGTAAATAAGCCGCATAAAAGAGGAACGTGATTAAGGCCCACACTTCCTTAGGGTCCCATCCCCAAAAGCGTGTCCAGGCAATTTGAGCCCAGATCATCGCAAAGATTAATCCTCCAAGTGTAAAAATAGGGAAGCCGATAATAATCGCTCGATAGCTGATTTCATCAAATAATTGTGGATTTACGTTTTTTAAAATAGGTTGAATGGCCGCTGAAAGACGCTTTCGGAATCCTAATCGCAAGACAAGATAGAGAAGGCTCCCGGAAAAGATAGACCAAAGAAATGTATTGAATTTACGAGGGGCTTCAACTCCGTTCATCCAACCAGGTGTTTGAAATAGTGGGCCAAACCGCTCCTGATCAGCGGCAATCAGCTCTCCTTCAGTAGGTCCGACAATCGCTGGTAATTGATATTCTAGCTGGGCTTCGTAATCCAGCTCATTAACCCAGTTAAACGTAGCTGAATAATTGTTAGCCGAGAAAATCCCTACGGTGACTGCAATACCAATGGCACATGTAACAGTAAAGATAATCGTTTCAAGCCAAAACGTTTGCTTTGAGCGTTTGGATTGATCAATCACTCGAATTAAATAAATAAGAGCCGCGACAAAACCAATTCCCAAAATCCCTTGACCAATAGCTGTCGTAATCACATGAATATGAAGCCAGTACGTTTGTAGTGCTGGTATTAGTGGTGAAACTTCACTTGGGAAAACAGAAGCGTATGCAATAATCACAATCCCAACCGGCATCGCAAAAATACCAAGCACCGGCTTTTTATAAATAAGAAAGAGAATCAGAAAGGCGAGGATAATCGTCATACCTAGAAATGTTGTATATTCGAACATATTACTGACGGGAGCATGTCCGGCGACCATCCAACGCGTCACGAAATAGCCGAGCTGCGCTAGGAAGCCAGCTAAAGCGAGGCCAAAACCCATCCATCCCCATCTCTTTGTTTTTTTCTCATCTTTCTTGCTTTCAAAGTACATCGTCATCGAAAAGACAATCGTTGCGACAATATAGATAAAAAAGGCAGCAAGCAATAAGTTACTACTAAGTACAGCCATTTTAAACGTTCACTCCTTTCAAAGATTACGAACCTTCCCTTCTATCTTCAGGCTGGTTCAGTCCTGCTTCATCAGTAAGTTCTGTAATTTCTCGTTTAAAACTAAACCAATTTTTATTCGTATGAGCGGCAAGAATGATTTGCTCACCTTCCTGCTTCAACCAAATTCTTCGATGGGTCCAATAGCTCCCTTGCACTAATCCAACCATGAAAATAAATCCGCCAGCTACGAGGAATGGTAACGTATGATCCTTACGAACAATTAAGGCCGAAATATGCTTTGTCTCTATATTCGACAGTCGAATCGTATACGTATTCGTCTCATTCGGATCAAAATTTTGACCAATTGTTAGAAAGCTAACCTCATTTTCTACTTGATGTGGGCTATCGACCGCAAAAATAAAGGCAGGGTTCTCCGGAATTCGCGACTGAGTGCTCGGCATTCCCTCATTATTTAAATAAAAGTCTGGGAAGTAATCTTGCAATGTAATTACGTAGTCACCTAGTTCATACCGTTCATCTGGGTTTAATAGGTCGACTGTGAACTCACCAAACACTTCACCTGTTTCTTCATTTTCAAGCATAAACATCATTTTGCTCAGTTCGTAAAGGCGGTAGTCCACTTGATAAAGAGCAAAGCCATCAAATTTAAAGGGATCATTGACGATGATTTCATAAGAATCTAGTTCCTCAAGTTCACGCTCTGCTCCCACAGGACCATCTGTTTCTCGTTGATAGAGAGTAACATCCGTTTGATAGGTTTTGACGACAGGGCCTCCTTGGTTTCGAATCGCTTCACCGAACACTTCATCCTCCTCATCATACAATTCAATGATAAATTGATGATTTTCTAAGTAGTACTCGCCGTTTGTCCCTGGAATGACCTCAATATCTCCCTCACCAACCCAAAGGTGCTCGTCAACGAACATACCCGGAAAGAAGCGAAGCATGCCACCAATTAAGAAAATGATCAGACCAATATGATTGACATACGGCCCCCATCTCGCAAACCGACCTTTTTCTGCTAAAATCGCCTCTCCATCGGTTCTAACCTTGTATTTTTTGCTCTTTAGTTTTTTGATGACCAAATCATGGTCAAAAGAATCCTATATCGTTCCGTCTCACTCACAATCCGCTGCATCTTCATAAAATTCACATGCTTCTTCACACGTTGATTTTTTAGCGAACGATACAGCGGAAAAAAGCGATCAACACTCGCAATGAGCAGTGAGACAGTCAAAGCAGCCATCAAGAGGAGATACCACCAAGATTGATAGAGATTATGAAAGCCTAATTCATAGTACATTTGCCCAAGCAAACCATATTGATCCCTGTAATATTCTGATGCGAAGACATTTGGTGGAATATACATCTCCTGCGGAAGAATCGTGCCTAATGAAGAAGCCAAGAGCAAGAGAACTATAATCCAAATCCCTACTTTAACCGAGGAGAAAAAATTCCAAATGTGATCGATAATTGATTGACTGTACGTTTGCGAGCGTCTAGCCGCCCCCTCATAGCGCATATTTAAAATCGATTCTTTTTCATTTTGTTCTCCTAAAGGCTTCCCGCATCCCCCGCACAAAACGGTGCCTTCGGGGTTTTTCTGCCCACATGAGCAGATCAGCTCAGCCATGTTCTATCCCTCCTACGGTTTAATACTTTCCATGTAACTAGCAATATCCGCTTCTGACATCCCTCCTGTAATGACGTTAATAACCGTCCCTTCAGGATCAATTAAAAACGTCGTCGGCAGAGGAAGAACCCCGTATCTATCTAGTACTTGTTGTCCGCCATCCATCGGAATCGGAAAAGATAAATCATGCCTCTCTACAAAACGCTCGACTGTTAATGGTGCCTCTCCGACATTGACAGCAAGGATCTCGACACCTTGATCTTTATAAATCGCATACTGGTTTTCCATATAAGGCATTTCTCGCTCACATGGCGGGCAATACGTACCCCAGAAATTGAGAAACACACCCTGGCCCCGGTAATCGGCAAGCTCTACTTCTTTCCCATCTAAGTCCTTTAACACAAAATTAGGCGCTTCGTCTCCGATTCGCACAGCTGCTCCGTTATCAGAAAAGAAATTAGAATAGAACATGTAACCGATGGCAACAGCAATGACAAGTAAGATAGCTGAACGAATGAACAATCGTCTCTTTTTCTTCATCATTTCCTCCTATGATTATTTTTCCATGTATCCTGTAGTGTAGAAAGAAATTGTGTAGGAATCATGGAGAAATGGAAGAGAGGTTAATCTGTCACACCCTAGTCATATTTTCATACAGAAACAAAAATAGGCTTATCGTCATTAAGTGACGATAAGCCTATTGGCAATTATACTTGGGATGATACGCTTCTGTACTAAAAATTTATCCTTCTCAAAAGTGTAAAAAGCATTCCCTAAAGAGACGATTCAAAGAGTACGTAACATTTGATTTAATTGGTGTTTTTTATCTTTTTTTCTTCCGAGAGCGGAATAAGAAATAAAAGACAGCTGCTAAAGAAAAAGGAATGAAGGCGTACAAACAAATCGTGAAAAAGGTTGAGCTCAAGTGTTGATGCGTACCAGGAAGGATCCACGTAGCGGAGAAGGTTAAGCAGATTAATCCTAGTATGACAAATACGAACACAATGAGCCATTCAATTGGTTTCATTTGCCTTCCATTCCCCTTTCATCAATTGATTTAGGAAGGATAATTGTAACCGTTGTTCCCTTCCCAACCGTACTATCGACTTCAATTGTCCCATTGTGTAATTCAATTAGTTGCTTTACAATCGACAAACCAAGGCCTGTCCCTCCAAATTCCCTCGATCTCGATTTTTCGACACGATAAAAACGATCAAAAATATAAGGCAGCTCTTCCTTTTCTATTCCTACACCTGTATCTGTAATCCTGATGTTCACATGTTCGGGTTCTGAAATAACGAAGACATGAATCTCCCCATGATCCGAGTACCGGATCGCATTCTCAACAATGTTTAACAGCGCTTGTTCAATCCGTAAAGGGTCCACCGTGATTCGTGTGTCTTCCTGATTGGTCGCTTCACAATGGAAGTGGAGAGCGATGTCTTTTTGAGCTGCTTTATAGGAGGTCTTTTCAAGAATCAGTTTAATCATCTCATTCAATTGAACACTCGTTCGTTGCAGAGTAAATTTCCCCTCATCCATTTGCGCCAAATCAAACAAATCATCCACTAAATACGTTAAACGAGTGGCTTCATGTTCAATAATGTTCAAGTATTGATTCTTTTCTTCTTCTGTTTTCCATAAGCCTTCCCGCAGAACTTTTGCGTATCCTTTAAGATACGTCATCGGCGTCCTGAGCTCATGAGAAATATTGGCAAAGAATTCGCGTCGCTGTTCGTTTATTCGTTTAAGGTCAGCTGCCAAATCGTTGATCGCACGGGCAAGGGAGCCTAATTCATCAGACGATTGTTCTTCAATTCGTGTATCAAGCTGCCCTTTGGCAATTTGTCTCGCAGCACTCTCCATCTTCACTAAAGGCTGTGATAATTTTCTCGAAATAAAAATAGTCAGTCCGACTCCAAATAATAAAGAGCCGATCGCTGCTAGAAACACTAAGTTCTGCACCGTCTGTAGTGACTGTAGAATACGTTCAAGTGGTGAAAAAACGATGACATGTCCTACTATATTGTCTAATTCGATAAGTGATGCAGTAGCTAAATACGTTAGACCTTCCGTTGTCTTAAAAGAATTCGTAATATAAGGCTGGTCGTCTGCCACATTTAACCGTTCCATGAAGTAGTTGATATCATCCTCACTCATCACCATATGAGAATGAGCCAAAACATGCCCTTCTTCGCTTAAAACGACCATTTTTTGATTTGAAATTCTTGCAGCGACCTCCACAACACCCAACCGATTTTCTGCTTCGTTCTCGTTCAGTAAAGAGGCATATTGTGCGGACAGCGTAAGCGTTTCTTCTTGAGCTTGATTAATATAAAATCCATAAAAAATCTGGTTCAAAACAAATCCCAGAGGCAATAATATAGAAATTAATAGGAGGATAATTGCAGCTCCTAATTTAATGTCAATTCTATTCATACGGCATCATCACTTTTTAAATAAATTTGTACCCAACACCCCAGACAGTGGTAATACGATTATGCTCTAGTCCAGCTGCATAGAGTTTT
This sequence comes from uncultured Bacillaceae bacterium, assembly GCA_963838465.1. Lineage (GTDB taxonomy): Bacteria > Bacillota > Bacilli > Bacillales > Bacillaceae_D > Halalkalibacter. The sequence goes on along the minus strand of CAWIQZ010000003.1, from coordinate 109,091 downwards.
GAACGAATATTTTTAATATGTGAATCGACGGTTCGTTCTGCACCGAAGTAATCTTCTCCCCAAACTAAGGAAAGTAAATCCTCTCGCGTAAATACTCGTGACGGAGTGGACGCGAGTTTATAAAGAAGCTCAAACTCTTTTGCTGTTAATTCAATGAGCTCTTCGCCTACATACACGGCTCTATTTTCATACAGTATTTTTAATCCGTCTTCAAACACCAGCTCATTTAAATCAGATGCGCTACTCTTATTCGAGGCTCTCCTTAGTAAGGCATGAATACGCGCAAGTAATTCCTCAGGTTCAAATGGCTTTGTCAAATAATCATCAGCACCTAAATTCAATCCATCTACTCGGTCCTGTAATTCTTTTCTAGCAGAAAGCATGAGAATCGGAATATCAGAGTGTTCTCTGATAACTTTACACACTTCAAAACCGTCCTGATTTGGCATCATAATATCAAGAACAAGTAAATCAAAAGCATCCTTTGAAGCCATCATTTTTGTAGTGCTTCCTCGCCAGTTGCTGCTTCAGCAACATGAAATCCATCGCCTTTTAAATAAATAGATAAGAGATTACGCATATTCCATTCATCATCAACGACTAAAATTGTCCGCTCTCTATTCATGACATAAGCTCCTTGCATCTTTTCTACTAAATAGTATAAACGATAAATGTGAAAAACCTATGTAGAAACTGCTCAAATCATTAAAAAAGACTGCATATGTCAAGTGAACATGCTAAGCACTTATGTTGATTTTCTTTTTTTACGTTTCATTATTTTTTGAAATGGGAAGGGTAACACTATTAATGATAAAGGAGTGTTGACATTGGCACATGAAAAATATCAAAAACTAATCGAAGCTCTTACTGAATGTATTCAAGCTTGCGAGCACTGTTACGATGCTTGCTTTTATGAACAAGATTTGGACATGATGAAAAAGTGCATCCGATTGGACAGGGAATGTGCAGATATATGCTCATTCACCCTACAAGCTTTATCGAGAAATTCAGACTTTATCGATGAACTTGTTGCACTATGCGCAAAAATTTGTGAGAAATGTGCAGAGGAATGTAGCAAGCATCATCATGATCACTGTAAAAAATGTGCAGAAGCGTGTGCAAAATGTGTGGAAGAATGTAAGAAATTAGCAGTATAACCGTGTAAAAACCGAGGCAGCTTAGCTCCTCGGTTTTTATAAACGAATCAGTATACAAATGATAGTAAATTTCTGAACGTTTAAGAAAAACTAAGGCATTCTAATGATTGCAATCAATGTTACATAGATCGAGTCCTTAAACCACATGTTAACTCGAAATAAAAAACACCCGCATATACGAGTGTTTCATAACATTACTTATTTTTTAGCACGTTTGTTAAGATCAGCTTGAATTTCATTCGATTGCTTTAACCACTCTTTAAGCTTGTCTTCTAACGTGTTGAAGCCTTGCTGAGGAGCTTTTTGCTGTTGTTGTGGCTTACGACCACCGCCGCCGCCTGGATTACCACCAGTGCTACGAGGTTTAGCTGGACGTGCTGGACGCTCAGGTGCTTCTTGAGTAGCACGAATAGAAAGTGAAATTTTTCCTGATTCCTCTTCAACATTCATAATTTTCACTTTTACTTCGTCTCCTACTTTAAGAACATCGTTAATGTCCTTAACGAAACCGTGCGCCACTTCTGAGATATGAACTAATCCTTGTTTTTTCTCATCAAGTGCCACGAAAGCACCAAATGGCTTGATTCCAGTAACCTTACCTTCTACAATACTGCCTACTTCATAATTTGACATACACATACATCTCCTAAATAATTTTTAACCTTTTAATTTTAACACAAGTTTGTATTTTACGCAAAAAACGATTTTTCTCTTTCATAATATAAGAGAATATAAGTTAAATGCTACTCTATCTAGATCCTCTTTTTTGATCATCCTTCAATTGACCGTGCGAAAGAAAGCGTTCGCTGAATTCAAGCTTAAGATCACGACGATATTTTTCTAATTTATACTCACTTTTGGGATCAATTAATGTAATGACCGTTCCCGCTTTTCCCATTCTTCCCGTTCTTCCAGCCCGGTGCAAATAGCTATCTGGACTCGCAGGTGGATCAAGTTGAATAATATGTGTCACATCATCAACATCAAGACCACGCGCTGCCACATCAGTTGCGACTAGGATATGCGTGTCACCTTTTCGAAATTGATTCAATGCTTGTTCACGCTCCTGCTTGGATTGTTCAGATGAAAGCGGCAGTGCTTTAATACCTCTGTATGTGAATTTTTCTGCCGTTTCACTAACTGTGTCAAGCTGATTTACGAATACAATCCCTTTTTCAATTTTTTCTGCGTGAATCAAACGTCTAGCCATGTCAATTCTGTCTCTTGTATCGACACGAATATAAAGATGGTCGACTTTTTCAGTCTCAAGTAAGCCACCTTCTGCTTCAACTTGAATAACAAATGGGGCAACATCGGCTACTTGCTCTGTGAAGTCTTTTGGAATCGTTGCTGATACAAACAAGAATTGTGTATCCCTTCCTGCACGTTTGGCAATTTGCATCGTCGCTTCCCATGAAGGTCGCTCGGACATCATTCGGTCTGCTTCATCGACTATCACGACTTGAACCTCATGAATTTTTAACTTTTTCATTTCAATGAGCTCAAGCAATCTCCCAGGTGTTCCAATCGCTAGCTGTGGCTTTAATTTCTTTAAACGTTCGACTTGACGTTTAATATTGGCACCACCAATGAAAGCACCAATTTCAATCGGATTATGTTTTGTCAAATTCTTTGCAACATCAACGACTTGCATCGCAAGCTCTTGAGTAGGGGCAAGAACAATTGCTTGTAACCCTTTTTTATCCTGATCAATTTTCGCAAGTGCTGGTAGAAGATAAGCTAGAGTTTTCCCCGTCCCCGTTTGTGAGCGTGCGATTAAGCTTTGACCTGCTAATGCTTCTGGAATCATTTTTGTTTGGATATCCGTTGGTACTGTAATACCTTGTTCCGTTAGTACATTCGCTAAAAACTCCGGTAAATCATTAAATGAAAACGTCTCACTCATCTTTTAGTCCCTCTTTCTTTTCATTACGCTTCTGTACGGCGTAGCTGCTCGACATTCTCGTCTGTAACGAGCTGCAATTCATTTATAAACGCTTGTTGGAAAGCACCAATTCCTGTTTCATTTGTTTTTGAAAAAGCAATTTCAGCCGCAATTCCGTAATAAGCAACAGCATCAGCCGCCGCTGCAACCACATCATCACGGCGAACAGCTAGATACGCTCCAATGACAGCTCCTAATAAACATCCTGTCCCGACTACTTTCGTCAACCACGGATGTCCATTATAAATAGTATGAACAAGTTGTCCATCTGTGATGACATCGACTGCACCCGTCACAATAGCCGTACAACCAAAGAAGTTAGCAGCCCGCTTAGCAAGCTCGACTGTGTCGCCTTCAATGGCCCCATCGACACCTTTTACCGTTGCCTCCACTCCAACAAGAGAAGCGATTTCTCCTGCGTTTCCTCTTAAAACAGTCACGTCAACTTCATTCAGTATACGCAAGCTCATGTCTGTTCGAAAAGAAGTCGCTCCAGCTCCTACTGGGTCTAGTATAACCGGTACTCCCGCTTTATTTGCTGCTTGTCCTGCAATAATCATATTCTCAATTTGCTCAGTTGAAAGCGTACCGATATTGAGGAGCAATGCGCCTGCAATCCGAGCCATATCAGCTACCTCTTCCTTTGCATAAGCCATGACAGGAGATGCCCCCATAGCCAGTAGTCCATTTGCAGTAAAATTCGTCACAACGACATTCGTCATGCAATGAACAAGGGGATTTTCCTTGCGAATTTGCTCAAGTGTCATCAAAACACATCCTTTCATTATATTAAATGAAACTTCGCTAAGTACGCTCACGTCGTGTGAGCAACGCCAAGTACCCTCCTCACGCTCACTTCGTGTGAGCACGCAAGTACCCTCCTCTCTGGGGCATTATGTAAAAGCTTACCTGTTTTAATGAGCGAAAACAAACAATATCTTTTTCTGACAATGGGTATAATAAGCAGATTATTGTCCATAATGGGTAGTACAATCGTATTCCCCCTACGAATAGAGAAGCTGACTCACCTTAATGAGTCAGCTCTTTTTTTCATTTTTAATTAAAGACGCTTCAGCAAACTCTCTATTCTCTTCACAGCTTGCTCTAAATTATCCATTGAAGTTGCATAAGAACAGCGAATATGCCCTTCACCGCCTTCTCCAAATACATGTCCTGGAACGACAGCTACGCGCTCTTCAAGTAAAAGTCTTTCAGCAAATTCTTCAGAGGAAAGCCCCGTATTCGAAATAGATGGAAACGCATAGAATGCCCCACCTGGAGTGTGACAAGTTAAACCGATCTCAGCAAATGATTTGACGACAAAATTCCGACGCTGCTTATAGGATTGCTTCATACGCTCAATGTCATCCATCCCACTTTGTAGTGCTTCTAGGGCACCATATTGAGCCATCGTAGGCGCACACATCAAGCTATACTGGTGAATTTTCAACATTGCCGCTAATAAGTCCGGTGGAGCAAGTACAAAGCCTAAGCGCCAGCCTGTCATCGCAAATGCCTTCGAGAAGCCTGAAATTAAAATCGTTCTCTCTCGCATTCGCGCAAGTGACGCAAAGCTGACATGATCAGCGTCATAGCTTAACTCTGCGTAAATTTCATCAGAAAAAACGAGCAAATCATAGCGTTCTGCGAGAGCAGCGATCCCGTGCATTTCAGCAGCGTTCATCGTCGTTCCCGTTGGATTATTAGGAAAACTGAGCATAATCGCCTTCGTTCTCGGCGTAATGACCGCCGCAATTTGCTCTGCTGACACTTTGAAATCATCTTCAATGTTCGTTCCAACAGGGACCGGAACTCCACCTGCCATCTGAACAAGCGGTGCATACGAAACAAAGCTCGGTTCAACGATAATCACTTCATCGCCCTCATCAATCACTGCACGCATTCCGATATCAATCGCTTCGCTTGCTCCAACCGTCACAAGTATTTCTTGTTCTGGATCATATTGAACAGAAAAACGTCGATCCATATAAGCTGAAATTTCTCGGCGTAATTCAATGATTCCAGCATTAGCGGAATAAGCAGTAAAGCCTCGCTCAAGTGAGGAGATACTTGCTTCGCGTACATTCCAAGGAGTAACAAAGTCTGGTTCCCCAACTCCAAGAGAGATGATATTCTCCATTTTTGAAGCTAGATCAAAGAACCGTCGAATACCAGACGGCTTAATTTCTTGCACTCGCTTCGATAAACGTCCATTTGTTTTTGTTTGTGAAGTCATCATGGTGTCACCACAATGCGTCGATCTTGTTCTCCTTGCTCAAACACAACACCATCATGCTTATATTTTTTCAATTGAAAATGGGTTGTTGTTGAGATCACGGTATCAATCGTTGAAAGCTTCTCTGAAACAAAACGAGCGATTTCTGACATCGTCTTACCTTCGATGACGACAGAAAGATCATACGCACCCGACATTAAATAGAGCGCCTTCACTTCTGGAAAGCGGTAGATTCTCTCTGCCACTTCATCAAAACCAACACCACGTTGAGGCGTAACCTTGACATCGATGACAGCTGTTACACCTTCTTGCATATCAACCTTACTCCAATCGATCACAGCAGAATAGCTAAGAATGATCTTATCATCTTGGAGTTGTTGTAGGACGTCCTTTACTTCGCCTTCTGTCGCATCGACCATTTTTGCCAAAGTTGGAATAGCGATTCGCCCATTTTCCTCTATAATACGTAAGATTTCAATCTCCATTTCCTTCATCTCTCTATCCCCTTCCAAATCAACAATATGTCAAATCTTTGTTTGTCATTTTGTCTATCATAACACATTGAATAAACGGAGCGAATCACCTTTTTCTACTATTTAGATCTAGAATCTTATTCATGGTATGATGAACAATATCTGAATACATTTAGGAGGATCACAAGTATGGATTTGTCTCAATCACCTCGTTATGCTCTACTTATTATTGATATGATAAATGATCTTGAATTCGAGGATGGTTCTTATCTCTTTCCTCATGCCTACGAGACTGCCAAAAACATTTCAACTTTAAAAAAACGGCTAAAGCATTCAGGTATTCCAACCATTTATGTCAATGATAATTACGGAAAATGGCAATCGGATTTCCGTACGATCGTCGAGCATTGTATTAAACAAGACGTTAGAGGAAGACCTATTGCAGAGCTAATGAAGCCAGAGGAGGATGATTACTTTGTCTTAAAGCCACAATTCTCTGGTTTTTTCGCTACACCTCTCGAATTGTTACTCGAACACTTGCAGGTTGATACCCTCATTTTGACCGGAGTGGCTGGAAATATGTGTGTGCAATTCACTGCCAATGATGCCTATATGCGCAATTACAAGCTCATTATCCCTGCAGATTGTGTCGCATCGAACACAGTGGAAACAAATGAAGAGGCGATTCATTTAATGAGAGATGTTTTAAAAGCAGATGTTTCCCCATCTAAAGATATTCTTCATCAAACGAAAAAAAATGATCAGCTAGATAACGACTAGCTGATCAGATCTTTTTAAGCAAATACTTGTTTTAACGATTCTTTATCCTGCTCTAACCAGTAACGCATTAATCTTTTCGCTCCATCTAGATCATGTAGCTTCGCTTGACCACATTGCTTTTCAGTCGCTGCAGGGACAACGTCAATCTCTAAAGAATAGTTCATCGTTTTCTCTAAAACATCAATTATTTCATCAACGGACGGTGTTCCGCTCATAATAAGATAGAATCCCGTTTGGCAGCCCATCGGTGATAAATCTATGACATCAAAGTGATCATAGTCTTCAGCAAATCGGCGTATATTCAAGGCAAGAAGGTGCTCCATCGTATGGATGACATCCGGCTTCATCGCTTGCTTATTCGGTTGTGAAAAACGAATATCAAATTTATTTACTTCACCGTCTGTTCCAACTTTATGCGTACCACAATGGCGTACATAAGGGGCTTTTACAATGGTATGGTCTAGCTCAAAGCTTTCAACTGTTGGCATTCATTCCACTCCTTATAAAAAGTCGTTTACTCTTTATTATAACGAACATCATAACGACTGTCTAAAAATAATATGTGACTTTCTAGCCTATTTCTCTGTTATTGCTTCTCACCTGTTCTCTTAATCGGTAGAGCATGTTGACGTGCAAATTGTTCGACCTCTTTATCAATTCCAGCTGGAACAAATCGATGTAGCTTAATTCTCATTCCTTTTTTCGGATGAATCAGGACAATCGTACGAGGTCCAACATGGATGCTATGTACCTTTTCTACTTCGGTTGATTTGATCACCCGTTTTGAAATGACGAGACTTAATATCCGCACCTCATACACGAGAGCATCTTCCATTATTTCAAACCGATAGTTTGTCATCATTGCTGCAAAAAAGAGGAATAACAATACATAAGCCAGATAAGGAAAAGGACGAATCCAATGCATACGCATACGTTAATGTCATAATAAAGAGGAGAATCCATAAGAATTTAGGTTCAGTTGCTCGATATGTCATTCATTCTTCACTCCTTTTCTGTAATAGCTCGTCCAAATACAAACGTCATAATCGCAAACAGGACAAAGCTAATGACCAAGATGGAGCCACCGATAATATAAAACAATAAATAAACGATTTCTGGCAAAAAAGGCGGTTTAAAATAATGGAGATACATGCCTCCCGTTAAGCCAAACGATCCGAAAAAGGCAGTCCAAACATGGGTATTAGCCAGCTTTGAGGATTTCGGAACCGCAAACATTCGATAAAAGACGGCAAAGGCAAACAAAGAAAGCCAACCGACCACTAAGATGTGAGCATGAATGGCTCGAAATAGCATTGATCCCGCTCCTGCCATATGCGAGCCAATAAATGTACCGATTAAGGCATAAACAGCCGATGTCCTAAGCAAAAATTTAGTTCGATTCATATTCATCCACTCCCTTTTTAAGTTTTAAAAATAAAACTCTTACAATTTTCTTCATTTTTTTATTATACACGGTTTAATCGATGAGAAAGAAGGGGAAGGATTTTAAAAAAGCAACCTTTTCCAAAGGAGAGCGCGATGCAAAATCATTCATTCATGAAAACCTTTATCCACCAACTTAAAACGGATCCTATTCCAGATTGGGCCGCTACTCTAGCTTTTTACTTTATGCTATCGATTTTTCCATTAATGATCTTCATGATTGCACTTGTTCCGTATTTCAATCTAAATATAGACATGATCTCTTCATTAATAAATGATTATGTGCCTTCCGAATTAGCAGATTTATTTTCAACAACCATACTCGAAGTGATTAGTAAGCCTCAAGGAGGGCTCGTTTCCTTTGGTGTACTCGCCACAATCTGGTCAGCTTCAAATGGGGTCAATGCCTTAATTCGCGCTGTCAATCGCTCATATAATATCGAGGAAACACGTAACTTCTTGAAGCTTCGTCTCCTCTCGATTCTTTTGACAATTGGCATGATCATTGTGATTGTCGCAACACTTTTACTCCCGGTTTTCGGGAATGTCATTATTCGAGTGATGGAAACGTATTTTTCTGTCCCGCGAGAAACGACGACGATTCTTAATATGCTCCGCTGGATTGTCGGCATCGGTCTTATGACGCTCGTTCTCATGGTACTCTATTGGATTGCACCGAACGTCAAGCTTAAGTTTAAGCAAGTCATCGTCGGAGCAGCCACTGCAACCGTCGGATGGCAGGTCATTTCTCTAGCCTTCTCAACCTATGTTAGCAATTTCGCGAACTTTTCTGCCACTTATGGAAGCCTAGGCGGGGTAATCATCCTCATGCTTTGGTTTTTCCTAACCGGAATTATACTTGTTATCGGAGGTGAGATTAACGCTTCTCTATATCTTCAAAGAAAATCAAATCGATTTAAGTAAGCTTAGAACGTTTTTGAAACATTGAAATGATGAAAAAAACAAAATGTATAAAATGAAAGGTTTTGGCAATACTGGTTAGCAGATTACTAGTTGATTATTGAAATGGAGATGAGCATATGAATAAAACCGAGCTTGTTCAAACAGTTGCTGAGCGTTGTCAATTATCGAAAAAGGATGCAGGCAGCGCTGTAAATGCAGTATTTGAAGTCATAACAGAATCGATGTCAAAAGGCGATACCGTTCAACTAATCGGCTTTGGTAACTTTGAAGTTCGCGAACGCGCGGCTAGAAAAGGACGTAATCCACAAACAGGTGAAGAAATTGATATTGCTGCTACAAAAACCCCCGCTTTTAAAGCAGGGAAGCAGCTAAAAGAAGCTGTTAAATAAGAAATGAGGCTGTCTCATAAGCTCAGTCCCAATTAGGGACAGAATCTTATGTTAAGTCAGCCTCATTTTTTTATTATGCTTCTTGATATGGATTTACTTCTTCTGGTTGATTGTATGTTACATAGGTTTTAGCAAGCATGTCATGCACGCTTCGTTTATCTTGACGGAAGGCAACCATAAAGATACTAACAATAAACGCAATCCCTAACGTAATGACATACACAAAGCCTGCCACAACTGCTCTTAGTAACATCGCCCCTATCCTAACATTACTACCATCTAATTTGACGATACGAATACCACAAATACGCTTGCCTACTGTATAACCATACCAGAATACTGGTAATAATAATGTATAGAGCACATCAATGATCCCTTGAAAAATCTCCGTTCTATCCGAGTTCAACCCTAATAAAGAACTCAGGATGAGTACAGTAACAAAAATCAGTAACCCATCAAGAATGAGAGCACCAAGACGAATCCAAAAGCCCGCTGGACGTTCGACCATCTTCTATCCCTCCTTTTTCTCCGAGTAAATACAACACATTCCATTATAACGCTCTTTTAATCTTTTTGCACAGTCATTCACAAGAGCAACTGTTAACTCAAATCCAAACAACCATTGACAATGAATCCATTAATCTCTATTCTATTGTTAACTATAATTACAATAGAGGTGAACATATGACACGATTCAAAACAATCTTTTCGTACAGTTGACCTTGTGCTCGTTGCCATGTTTGCTGCTTTAATGGCAATTGGTGCAAACATTACATCCTTTCTTGTGATCGGATCTGTTCCTGTCACTACGCAAACTCTGTTTGCTATTTTAGCTGGCGCCTTATTAGGAAGCAAACTCGGTGCCTTATCCATGACCGTCTACTTGCTTGTTGGTCTTGTTGGCTTTCCTGTTTTTGCTCAGTTTAAAGGCGGATTAGGTACATTGATAAGTCCAACATTCGGTTTCTTGCTATCATTTATCTTAGTAGCCTTTATCACAGGTTTAATCATCGAAAAAAGTCGAGAAAAGAGCTTGCAGTACATTTATGATTGCTTGTTTTGTCGGCCTTATCATTAACTATGTTATCGGCACACATTATATGTATTATGCATTCCAATTTCTCGCAGACCTCGATGCCATTAGCTATCAGATCGTCTGGTCTTGGATGGCAGCACCACTTGTGAAGGATGTCATTCTCACGATATTCGCTGCTATCTTATCAAAACGAATTTACAACACTGTTTTCAAAAGAAATGTGCCGGTACGGGTCTGACCCCAACCGGCACATTTTTCTTTATAAAACCATAGCCGCGATCCAACCAAAAATGAAGAGTGGAATATTAAAGTGTACAAACGTCGGTACACACGTATCCCAAATATGATTATGCTGACCATCCGCATTCAGCCCTGCTGTTGGACCAAGTGTACTGTCTGAAGCCGGCGCACCAGCATCACCCAACGCTCCTGCTGTACCAATTAATGAAATAATCGCTAAAGGTGAAAAACCAGCAGCTATACCAAGTGGCACAAATAACGTTGCTATGATTGGAATCGTCGCAAATGACGAGCCGATGCCCATCGTGACAAATAAACCTACCGTTAGCATCAGCAATGCAGCAGCTGCTTGACTTTCACCAACAATGGCTCCTGCTTGCTCAACGAGTAAATCAACATGTCCTGTTTCACGGATAACTGCTGCAAATCCAGAAGCAGCTAACATGACGAATGAGATAAATGCCATCATTTTCATACCTTCAGTTACGACACCATCTGCTTCCTTCCATTTTAATGAGCCACTAACAATCAAAACGACAATTCCAGCTAAAGCTGCCATAATCATTGATTCAGATATCGTTTGAACAACCAATGTCGCGATGATGGAGAGAACCGCTGCGACGACAGACCAAGTTGAATACGCTTGTTCTTCTTGCTTCCCCCCAACAATGTCGCGATCTTGATAGTGACGAGGCTTGCGGTACGTTACAAACACCGCAATTAATAGACCAATCACAAGCCCTAAAGTTGGCAAAGCCATTGCTCTAGGTAAGTCAGCAACATCGACAATTAGCCCACTTTCGGCCATGTTATCAACAACAATACCGTGAAAGATTGCTCCAAATCCATAAGGCAGGAAAATATATGGTGCTGTTAACCCAAACGTTAGAATCGAAGCAATTGCTCGACGATCGACACCAAGCTCATTTAAAATCTTTAAAATAGGAGGAATTAATATCGGGATAAAGGCGATATGAATCGGCACCACATTTTGTGAAAAACAGGAAATCAGAGCTAATAAAAAGAAAATAAGTGCTTTCGACAATGCTTTTTTTCTCGAATCTTCACTACGTCCAACAAGTTTTATAACATATTGAACCATGACATCCGGCAAGCCTGTCCGTGCAATCGCAACAGCAAATGCCCCAAGAAGCGCATAACTAAGGGCAACGGTTGCACTACCGCCAAGACCATCACTAAAAACCGTTATCGTCTGTTCTAAGCCCATACCACCGAGTAAGCCACCGATCAGTGCGCCTATCGCTAGAGCAATCACGACATGGACACGAGCGAGACTAAGAACGAGCATAACCATAACAGCGACAAGAACTGCATTCATAACAACCAACTCCGAATTCTTTATTCTACTAAATCACTAATGTGAAAAAGCACTCAACCAACCTACCATCAGCTTGCTATTTATGTCAATATGAATTTTCTTACAATAATAATACGTACATGAATCTTAGAAAAGCCTTAGTCTTTTTTTATACGTTCAGAAAGGTATCATGACTTTATACTTTCTGAATAACTAACAAAAGACGCCCGTATTATAGGGCGTCTGCTGCTTTCTTCATTTATTATTATTGATGATCAGCAATTTCTTGCTCTAGTAATTCAAGCATTCCCGACCTTCATCACCAACAACTTCATCACGGAAGAAGTCACGAATTGGCATCGCTAGTTCACGGAACGCTTCACGCTCTTCTTCTGTTAATTCAATAACCTCTGTTGGGTTATCTGTATCATCGATAATCGACTTGAAAAGTCTTTCATTCATTTCCGTCTGCATATCGAAAACAATTGGTTGCATTTCTTCAACTGTTTCATCAATCATTGCGCGAATGTCTTCTGGAAGACCATTATAGAAATCAGGATTTACAGTCGTCATCGCGACATAGTTATTATGATTTGAAATCGTCATATGGTCTTGTACTTCATGGAATGAAGCATCTTCAATAAAGAAAATCGGATTTTCTTGACCATCAACGACTCCGCGATCAAGAGACGTATAAAGCTCTCACCAGCTTAAATCAATAGGTGAATCCGCACCGTATGCACGATACGATCTAAAATAAGGGAGATTCTTGTGTACGCATTTGAAAGCCTTGCAAATTCTGCAGGTGTTCGCAATTCACGGTTACCTGTCCACGCCATCGCACCTTCTGTCCAGAAAGCAAGTGGCTTAATATTATGTGCTTCATACATGCCAGCAAGATGCGTATTTAACGCTTCACTTGTATTAAGGATCTCTTGTGTGACTTCTTGGTCATCTGGAAATAAGAATTGAAGGCAAATACTTGGCCTTCCGCTACCATTCCACCTGTAAAACCTGGTGAAACAATCGCAAATTCAACTGATCCCGATCTTGAAGTTGCTCAACTTGATCCACTTCACTACCTAATGCACCAAACTCAAATACATCAATTGTAATTCGACCATCTGATTTTTCATTAAGTTTTCTGCAAATTCAGCCGCATACTCATACTGGACTTGCCCTTGAACTTCTTCTGTGACAAATTGCCAGTGTTACGGTTCTTCGTCTTCTGCCGTTGTTGCTTCCCCAACATCTTCATTATCCACTGGATCTACCGCTTCGTCCGTTCCTGCTTCTTCCTCACCCCCACATGCTGCTAGTACTAATGTTAAGCACCAGCTAATGTAAATGCTTTCCATCCTCTTCTTTTAAATAATCATCAAATACCCCCTGTTTTTTTATTTTATATTTTAAGAAATCACTATAGTAGAAATAGTGAAATTTCCTCAAATAATATAAGTAACACCGCACCAATCAGTAACATAATAATATACGGTGGTGTTCCCCGTATGACATCCAAATAGGATTTGTTAAAGACAGCACTGGCGGTGAAAATATCCACACCAAACGGCGGTGTCGCTGAACCGAGAGCTGCTTGGTACACGATGACGACACCTAAATGAATCGGATCCACACCTGTTTGAATCGCTATCGGATAAAAAATTGGTGTTAAAATTAAAATGACAACAATCGGATCGACAAACATACATCCAATAAAGAAGAATAGAGAAACAATAAATAATACTTGCAAAGCTGTTGGATCTGCACTAAGAATCGCGTCAGCAGCCATTTGCGGAATTCTGCACGTGAAATGAGCCACGAAAATGCTTGACCTGCCGCAACTAAAATAAAGACGGCTGAAGTCACAAGCCCTGTCGAAAGAGCAATTCTCGGTACATCTGTTATTTTCATTGAGCGGAAAACAAATAATTCTAGAATAAGTGCGTATAAAACTGAAATACCAGCTGCTTCTGTAGGGCTGAAGTAACCCATATAAATTCCGCCTATAATAATTAATGGGAAACCTAATGGGAAAAGCGCTTTGACTGTTGCTTTTCTACGCTCACGCCAGCTAAATTTCTCTGCAATTGGAATCTTGAAAATTTTTGCATGAATATAGCTATAGATGGAAATCATCAAAAAAATCATTATCCCGGGACCTATCCCAGCAATAAATAAATCTCCGACTGATACACTTGGTGCAGCAAGCGCATAAATAATCATCCCGATACTAGGAGGAATAAGTAACGCAACATCACTAGCATTAATGATTAAAGCTATCGCACTTGAATCCTTATACCCTGCTGATAAGAGCTTTTTTCGCATAGGTGTACCAATTGCTACTACAGTTGCTTGTGTTGAACCCGAAATCGAACCAAACAACGTACATGCAGCAGCTGTCGTTATCGCGTAACCTCCACGCACATGACCAATAAATGCTCCAACAAAATCTAGTAATCTTTTTGATGTTTTTCCCGTTGACATAATATCAGCTGCAAAAATAAACAACGGAACTGCTAAAAGTACATAAGATGAAATACCTTGCATCATCTGTTGAACGAGGAACATTGGATCTACGTTTGGCATGTAAATGAGGATGGCGACAATAGAAGCCGCAAGCATCGGAATCATCATGGGGAATCCTAGCGCAAGTAGCCCAATCATAATTATTAACATCGTTGCTATCATGGTCGGTTCCTCACAATTCATTATTTTTATGTTCTTAGGAGTAATCTTTCTTGTCTTGAGCTAAGTAAACTTCTTTTTCTTTAATGTTAACCCACATATTTCTCAAAAATTGAATGCCTCCTAAGAACAATCCAAGCGGTACAAAACTTGCTAATACCCATGCTGGAATTTGTAAAGCTGTCGTGAGACGACCTGATGCATAAAGGGACATAAAATAATCATATGCATATCCTGCTAATACAAAAAGAAGAATAGCAGTAACTGCCGGTATAATAATTGCTAGAGCTTTTCTAATCGGGAAAGGGGCTATATCAAAAAATGCAGACATGCTAATATGTCTCCCTTTCCTAGCCGCATAACTAATGCCCATAAATGTAGCCACCGTCACCGCAAAAAGGCTAACTTCTTGAGAGAAAGACCAACTTCTTCCCGTGATTGCTCGATTTAGTACATTACCAATAACCATAATCGAAATAATAATAATTGAATAACTCAGAATATACTCTTCGATCTTCACGAGCAAACGGTCAAGCATTCGTAAAAATTTCACCGATGTATGACCTCCTCTCTATGAAATTGTGAAAAAAAATGTATTCTTTAATAAAATTAGTTACTAATGATGATACTTGAAACAACAACCTCTCTCAAACTTCATATTTTGTCTTATTATGGAATAAGCTAGTAAAAAAGCAGCTCAGAAGATGTAGGACTACTCATCTGTTTATATCCTCCACACAACTCCATCATATTGTCGTATGCTCTTCTAATGTAAGAAAACATCACATCTACTTAATCGTAAATGTGATGTTTTCCTTTGGTTTTTTTTATGATTTTTTATTTGCTTTCACGGTTGATCGCTAAACGAGCGAGCGTCCGTGCCATGACCCCAGTCCCACCAAGTGGCCCGAGATTTGTAGCCTTTGATTGCCATGCTGTGCCTGCAATATCGAGATGAACCCATGGTGTTCCCTCCGCAAATTCACCGACAAATAATCCTGCTGTAATACTGCCCGCTAAACGACCAGGGGCATTATTTAAGTCAGCAACATCACTTGACCTCAGCATATCTTTGTATGGCTGATAGTTCGGAAAACACCAAATCCATTCCCCTGTCTCAACAGAAGCCTTAAGTACTTCCTCCATTAATGTCATCATTATTTGTCACCGCACCCGTTGTACAGTCACCAAGTGCAACCATAACCGCACCTGTTAACGTGGCAACATCGATTAAAGTCGTTGCTCCTAGTTGCTTTGCATACGTCATGCCATCAGCTAAAATTAAGCGTCCTTCTGCATCCGTATTTCTCACCTCAATCGTTTTCCCACTAAGAGACCGAATGACATCACCTGGCTTAAGCGCTGAGCCATTAATCATATTTTCTGAGGATGGAATGACAGCTATTACATTTATCTTTGGCTTCAAAGATCCGATAATATCCATCGCCCCTAGAACCGCTGCCGCTCCAGCCATATCGAATTTCATTTCATGCAATTTTCTCCTGCGGCTTAATCGAAATTCCACCTGAATCAAACGTTAGGCCTTTTCCAACGAAACCGACCACCTCGTCCGATCCCTCATTTCCATGATAATGTAAAACAATCATCTTCGGAGGTTGATCGCTTCCCGCAGCAACAGCAAGCAATGCCCCCATCCCAAGTTTCTCCATCTCACTTCGTTCGAGGACTTCATAATCAAAGTAATGTCGTTCAGCCAGCTCCTTTGCTTCTTCAGCCAAATCTGTAGGTGTTAGTAAATTACCTGGTATATTCACAAGTTTACGCGCAAGGTTTGCACCCGCTCCATATGTATAACCTGTCTGCGCAGCACCTTTTATGACCTCTTCTTCCTCATTAATATATATAGTGACAGAATCAAGCTGACGATCGACTTCATTTGTCTTTTCCTTATAGTCTTGAACGTGATAATTGCTAAGAGCTATTGACTCTCCAATTAAGATGGCTGCATCCTTGCCACTTAGCGTTTTTGTGACAAAGCTATCGACTAGAAACCCTAAATCCGTTGCTTGATTCTTTACAGCTTCCTTTCCGACACCGGCAATCGCTTCACGTAATCCCTGTGCCGTAAGATCTTCTTGTTTTCCAAGACCTAGAACATAGACAATCTCCGTATTAAGTTTACCTAGTGTATATACACTGGTACACACCCCGAGCTTAGCAGATCGTTTTCCTGCCTTTCTTAACATCGTTAATTGAGAGTTAAGCTGCTCATCAACCATTTTCGCATTTACATGAAGCTCACTCTTTTCAAATATTCCAATCACAAGACCATCATGAGCATGACTTGTTTTAAATGCAGTATGAGTCTTAAACATTTCCTTCGCTCCTTTCTCCATAATGATACTATCGTATATGCTGCTACACTTAATTATGTTGCTATTCGAAAGGAAAGTAGCTATTAAATCTTAGAAAGACCTTCTAAGCATAAAAATATCCTACCTACTTATGATATAATGAATGTCAATCTTCCCCGAACTATTATACGCTTTATTGCACTTTTTTCCGGGTATACCAAAATCATATAGATCTCTTTATTGTGACTGATAAGAAAGGACGTTATAACCACGATGGAAATATTCGACAACTTCCCGTTATGGGCCGCTTTATTTGCGATTGGATTCGCACAATTCGTTAAAGTACCTCTTGCTTTTATTGCTACAAGAAGAATTGACTGGACGCTGCTTACGAGTACAGGTGGAATGCCAAGCTCACACTCCGCCGCCGTTACAGCACTTTCAACAGCGATAGCGATTGAGGCTGGACTTGATTCTACCCTTTTTGCCATTTCAGCTGTTTTCGGAATTATTGTAATGTTCGATGCAACGGGAGTTAGGCGACATGCTGGTTATCATGCCACTGTCATTAATCAACTCGTCACTGATTTTAACAAGCTTGTTGACGAAGTGAAGTCATGGCCTAAAAAAGAAGAGGTCGAGAAGCGAAAAGAATTAAAGGAATTACTTGGACATCAACCAATCGAAGTATTTTTCGGAGGCCTTTTCGGCATCATTCTTACACTCATTCTGCACACCATCATTCATTAAAAAAGGGGGGATATGATGAGACTGATCTCCATTTGCCCAAGTAATACGGAATTGCTCGCATACTTGGGTTTAACCTCACAATTAGTTGGCATTGATGATTATTCAGATTGGCCGACTTCAATCCAAAATTTGCCTCGTCTTGGACCTGATTTATCGATCCGGATGGATGAAGTTGAAGCGTTAAATCCCGATCTTGTTCTAGCTTCTCTAAGTGTACCTGGAATGGAACGAAATATTGATCAACTCGTAAAACGATGGTATTCCTCACGTCATCTATAATCCAAACTCATTAACCGATATTTCCTCAAACTTACTTGATCTAGGGTCACGTACTTCAAAGCAGAAAGAAGCAGAACGAGTAGTCCAATCGTATCAACAATTTATTCACACGTACCAACGTTATGCTGAGCAAGTTGAATCGACTAATCTGTATTGGGAGTGGTGGCCAAAGCCTGTTTTTACTCCTGGTCGTCTCAATTGGTTAACTGAAATAAGCAGGCTTGCTGGTGGAAGAAACGTTTATGATCATGTTGAGTTAGCAAGTGTGCAAACAGATTGGGAAGATGTATACAAGCAAGCAGCCAGACCACATCTGCCTTGCATGGGTAGGCATTCAAACGGAGAAAGTAAAGCCTGAACTATTATGGAAGCGTCCGCAATGGAATACATTAAACGCTTTACAGACGAACCAAGTTCACATTCTTGAAGAGCCCTTGTATTGCCGGCCATCTCCACGTTTACTACTTGGCTTAAAGAAGCTTGGTGCACTTCTACATCCAACGATTTTTCCTGCTGATGATGGCATTGATCCATTGCTTCCATTTGATCCTACACGTCTTAGCTTATTGAATATTCATTCTTTTAAAAGGATAAAGGAGTCTCGGTAAGCAACCGAGACTCCTTCTTTCCTATTCATAAGACATTTGATTACGAAAAACTTGAACGGCATCATCTTCATTTAAATTTGTTAAATCTTCCTCTGACAGCTCGCCATTTCCTTTTTTGACCACATATACGTCCACTTGTTTTTTGCCCCATTTATTATACACATCTTGAACAGATTCATAATACAAATCAATTCTTTGGCCCTTAATGGCTGATCCAGTATCTGCTACTACTCCATATCCATATCCAGGGATAAACAACACTGTTCCGATTGGATAAACACTCGGATCTGCGGCGATCGTCGAGTAAAGGTCTCTTTTCACTTGCACACCTGAAAATGTAATGCCATAGCCAGGGTGATTTGGATTCTTCCCAGTTGATTCATAGCCTGCTGTGTAGCCTGTAGCTATCACTTTCTCAGATGGATATTGCGACCAATCTATTGATTCTTCTAGTGTGACAGGTTTAGCCTCGACCACTTCGTGAGACATAGATTGCACTGACGTTTTTAAAAAAGGTAATGCTTTTATTTGTAATCCGAATGATTTATATGCGTTATCTCTTGCTATATGTAGACGTTCTTCGTGCTCATCTCCCTCACGTCCTAGCACCCAATTGCCGATGTCAGCAGCCCCCACTCCAGAGAAGGTTTGAAACGTCGTTAATAAAGCGATTAAGAACAAGCTAACCATACCCACTCTTCGACCTATTTTTTTCATCAAAACCAAAAGATTTCACTCCTCTCATTGATTCATCATCTCCAGAAGAAGTGAAAGTTATACAAAAAAAGTGACGATTAGGTCTAACCCCGATCGTCACTTTTTAATCAAAACATTTGATATCCACGAACTCGTAGCATTTTAATAACAATGCCCGCAATGATCGTACCGATAAAGCCACTTGTTAAAATGAGAATATCAACAAGCTGCAGAGCGACTAAATTTGAGCCTAGCAGCGGAAATGCCGTGCCAGGTGATGTAAAGTAGTCAAAAAAGCCAACATCATCAACAATCAAAATCACGATAATTGGATAAAAGAAAGCCATAATCCAAGTTGAACGAAGAACCATATTTAATAAGAACCCGATTCCAAAAAACAAAACAAGAAAGAGGATCATCGAAATCAGTAATTGTGGTAAAAACAATGCTTGCACCTCCGTATCCTCTATAAGTTTACTGAATCGAGTCTCCACAAGTCAACTGAATGTGATGGCATCTTTGTGGCATTTTAGTAGAAACCACTTTATCGCTTTTTCCTCAAAAAGAAGAGTGCCGTTAAACTTTCTTAAAGTAAAATAAAAAAACGAACGCCTAAAAGCGCTCGTTTCTCTTTCTTTAAAGTGGGCTTTTCCCTTTTTTCAAGACAAGACTAGGTCCACCTAGTAAGAACAGGTAACGATTATCGATCATCTTCTTCATAAAGTTAGCAGACGAACCAAAAAGCTTTCTTGTTCCGACCACACCAATCGCTTCTTTCCCACCAAGTGAAGCAACAGTACCTTTAATTTCTGGCTTAAACGTTTTAAGTGATTCATTTTTAATAAGGGCTTTAATGTTATGAGCACATACTTCAGCCATTTGCATCGCAATTTGAGCAGTTGGTGGGTATGGACGGTTAATTTCTTCATTAATAAGAAGTGCACAGTCACCAATAATGAAAATATCTTCATGACCTGGAGCGCGTAAATCTGGTTCAACCTTAATACGGCCACGCATTGCTTCAAAGCCTGATTTTTCAATGATTGAGCTACCACGTACACCAGTTGCCCAAACAACTGTTTCAGCTTTGATTTCATCTCCACTTGCAAGTGTAACGCCTGTTTCCGTTACTTCTTTAATGGGGCAGTTGATTTTGAACTCAACACCGCGACTCTCAAGAAGATTCATTGCGTACTCAACCAATTCAGGGTCAAAGCCTGGTAAAGCTGTTGGTGCTGCTTCAATAACGTAAATCTTAACTTTTTCACGTGGAATATCGTAGTGTGCACAAAGTTCTGGTAGACGCTCAGAAAGCTCACCAGTAAATTCGATACCTGTGAAACCAGCACCAGCGATGACAAATGTCAAAAGCTCGTCCTGCTTCTCAGGTGTGTTGTTATACTTCGCAAACATGTATTCAATGTGTTCCTTCACTTCACGAGCACCATTAACTGTCCATTTACTAAAAGCGTGTTCAAAAACGCCTGGCACACCAAATGTTTCTGCTTCAGAACCTAGTCCAACAACAAGATAATCGTATTCTAATTCGCCATTTTCAAGCACAACCTTCTTCTCTTCACGCTTGATTTCAACGACAATATCCTTTACAAACTTGATTTTGTTTAAATCAAGTACGCTATTAATAGGCATACGAGTACGCTCTGGAGATAATGTTCCAGCAGCTGGTTCATGTAACCAAGTTGTTTGATAATGATAGTCATGCTTGTTCACTAACGTAATGCTTGCTTCATTATGACCTAGTTGCTTTGTTAGGCGAGCTGCTGTAATCATTCCACCATAACCAGCACCAAGAATAACGATATTTGGCTTCTTCAAACTGATCACTTCCATTTTCTAAGATTTACCTTACGATTATGCTTCCGAAAACAACATTGTGATTCTTTTCACGAACTAAGCTAGAAAAAAAGGCAGATTAGATATAATATCGTTAAATCGTCACAAATACATCTCTTATAATATGGCTTTTCCAGTCATTTTTCAACTATATTTTTAAATTTCATGTTAGCTTTCTTTAAGAAAGACATTTCTTTATTCTTCTTTACTTAATCACAATGTAAGCGAAACCATATTTAAATATACATTTAGAGAGAAATCTTCTGTTCTAGTTCTAGTTCCCGTTCCTTTCTTTTTTGACTCGATTATGCATATAATGAAAGAAGATAATAGACTTTTTTACAGGAGTGGTTGGTTGATGACAAACACTGATAACATGTACGATATTACGATTATTGGCGGCGGTCCTACAGGATTGTTTGCAGCCTTTTATGCAGGAATGAGACAAGCAAAAGTAAAAATCATTGAGAGTATGCCACAATTAGGGGGACAACTCTCCGCTCTTTATCCTGAGAAGTACATCTATGACGTTGCTGGGTTCCCAAAAATTAAGGCACAAGACCTTGTAAATAACTTAGAAAAACAAGCTCAACAATTTTCACCGACGATTGTCCTTGAACAATCTGTCCAAGAACTGAACCAACTAGAAGATGAAAGCTATATCATCAAGACAGATAAAGAGGAACATTATACGAAAGCAGTCATTATTACTGCGGGCGCGGGTGCTTTTCAGCCGCGAAGATTAGATATTGAAAATGCAAGATCATATGAAGGAAAGAATTTGCACTACTTTGTTCAAGACTTAAGTATATTTACTGGTAAGAACGTTCTTATTTCTGGAGGAGGAGACTCAGCTGTCGATTGGTCCCTCATGCTTGAACCTATTGCGAAAGAGGTAACGCTTATTCATCGCCGAGACAAATTCCGCGCCCATGAGCATAGTGTTGAACTATTACACCAATCAAAGGTCAACATTTTAACACCTTTTGAGATTAAAGAATTGCGTGGAAATGATGAAGAAATTAATCAAGTGCTTATCCAAGAAATTAAAGGGGACACAACGAAAACAATTGATGTCGATGCGGTGATTGTTAACTTTGGTTTCGTATCATCCCTTGGTCCAATTAAGGAATGGGGCCTAGAAATTGAGAAAAATTCGATTATCGTAAACACAAAAATGGAAACAAATCGAAAAGGGATTTATGCTGCAGGCGATGTTTGCTCGTACGACGGCAAGGTCAAACTCATTGCTACTGGCTTTGGAGAAGCACCAACAGCCGTCAACAACGCCAAAGCCTATATCGATCCAAATGCCAAAGTCTTCCCAGGACACAGCACAAGTATGTTTTGACCTAGAACCTCACCTTCCGAATCGAGTTATGTATAGAGAGGACACAGACATCCTCCATTCTCTTTCAAGCATCTAGTTACCCAACACCGATTCGGTTGGTCGAGGTTCTTGCCCACACGACGTGGGTACTTGGCGTTGCTCACACGACGTGAACGAACTTAGCGAAGTTTCCTTGGGGTTACCGACGTAAGCCGTTTTAGAGAAGTTTCCTAAACCTTACGACGCGCGTGATTTTAGCAAAGTTCCCTGAAACCCTTAAGATTAAATAGAGGATTACGCAATATGCGTAATCCTCTATTATTTAACAATTTTCAGGCGTGCCTACATTCGTTGCTGTACGGAATGAAGAACCACAGCCACATGATGCAATGGCATTCGGGTTATCAATCGTAAACCCTCCGCCCATCATGTTCTGCTTGTAGTCAATCACAAGTCCTTTAATGATTGGTTCACTTTCCTTATCAATTAAAATAGACAGTCCATTTATGTCTAATTGCTGATCTTCTTCATGTTTTTCTGTATCAAAGCCCATTCCGTATGAAAGACCAGAACAACCGCCACCTTTTACACCGACACGAAGCATTAAGCCTTGCTCGCCTTCTGCTTCCATCATATCTTTAATTTGGCTAACTGCTGCATCTGTTAACGTAATCATGACATCCCTCCTAATCATTCTTATGACTAGTATACTCCTTCATCCCTTGAACCTCAAGGTAAGTGCTTATTGGAAAGCTTTCATAATTGAAGCGAACTCTCCCACACAGGAAGCTTAGAAATGTTTAGCATAAGCATTGTGTTATGTGCATGATCTAATTCTTGACTATAACGTAATACAAGAGGATGAGTCATACCGTATTGTCTTGCTGTACTAACCATTTTACTGCGAAGTTCTTCAATTTTTTCCATGCAAGCTTCTTCTGTCAATACATTGTTCATCTCCATCACCTCTTCGCTAATAGTCCAGTCTAGCTCTCTGTGATTAATCAAAAGGTGTTAGTTCATAATTTCAAATGATTACCTTAAGTTTACAAAACATAGGAAAAGAACGCAATAAATAAACGTAAAAAACAGGATGTTTTCATTTATTTTTACAATTTATTTTTATTTTTATACTTACTATGATTTCCAAGTCTCTCTCTTTCTTTTAATTGACTTATTCTGATAGTATAATAGTAAACAAACACGAAAGATCTTTTTGTATGACTCACGTCAGAGAAGATTTATCTTCTTTTGCGTTTATGAATAGGTAATGGACCGAGTCCCAGTAGAGTGTAATGTTGGATCTATAGTGCGTTACACAGCTACGACAATGAAATGGAGGAAATGGAAATGGGAATGACTTTAACAGATTCGAAGCTTCAAACGATTGCCGCGAAAGTTCAACATGGCGAGCGTTTGACAATAGAGGATGGTTTATACTTATATGAAACACCTGACTTATTAGGAGTAGCCCAACTAGCTAACCAAGTAAATCAAAAAAAGAATGGCGATCATGTCTACTTTATTCAAAATATGTACATTAATCCGACTAATGTTTGTGAAGCAAACTGTGGTTTTTGCGGATTCAAACGTAAGCCTGGAGAAGAAGGCGCCTACACGATGGACAGTGCTGCTCTTCTTCACTATGTGAGTGAAAGATGGAATGACAATATCCGTGAATTTCACATTGTTGGTGGACATAACACAGAAGTACCATTTGATTATTATTTAGATACTGTTCGGACTTTAAAAAAACATTACCCACAAGTGACGATTAAAGCTTACACAGGAGCAGAAATTGAATTCTTCTCCCGGATTTCTGGCTTATCAATGAAAGAAGTGCTTGAGGAACTTATCAAAGCTGGACTCGATACTCTTCCAGGTGGTGGTGCAGAAATTTTAACGGAACGCTATCGTGCAAAGATGAGCCCTGATAAAGCTTCAACTGATCAATGGTTAGAGGCACATGAAATTGCTCACAATCTCGGCTTGAAGACACATGCGACAATGCTTTATGGTTCAATTGAAACAAAAGAAGAGCGCCTCATTCATATGGACCGCCTTCGTCAGCTTCAAGACCGAACAAATGGATTTATGGTCTTCATTCCACTTGCGATGCAGCCAAGAAAAATCGAAGCTGGAATTAAACGCCGCACATCAGCTTACGATGATATGCGCACCCTTGCGATCAGTCGCCTTATGCTTGATAATTTTGACCATGTTAAAGCGTACTGGATTAATATTGGTGTACAACTGACACAAATGGCTTTAACATTCGGCTCCAGTGATATTCATGGCACATTAATCGAAGAGCGTATTTCTCATTCAGTTGGGGCATTAACATCACAAGGGATCACACGTGATGAGTTAATCTATCTCATTAAAAGCGCAAATAAGATCCCAGTAGAACGCGACACATTCTATAATGTCATAAAAACATATTAGAAGAACACTGGTCGATCAACAAAAGTTTCCATCAAAAAGTCATGTCCGAATGTGCGACATGACTTTTTGCATTATTTCCTTTGATAAACTCCCTCACAGATAACCTCAGCTGCACCAGTCATTAACACATGGCCATTTTCTTGCCATGTAATCATTAAATCTCCACCAAGCAAATGAACGACAACCTCTTCATCTTTCTTGGCAAATCCGTTAAGCACAGAAGCAACCACCGCTGCACATGCTCCCGTTCCACATGCTTGAGTAATGCCAGATCCTCTTTCCCAAACGCGGAAATGTACTTCTTGTTTAGAAACGACCTCAACAAATTCAACATTGACCCATTCTGGAAAGCGCTCGTCTTTTTCCATTAATGGACCAATCGTCTCCACTGGCGCTTCATGAATGTCTGAAACAAACATAACCGCATGTGGATTTCCCATTGAAACGGCCGTTACTTCCATTGTTTCTCCGTTAATAGCAAATGGTTCTGCCACAACCTTCTCCTGATCTTGTCCTAGCATCGGAATCGCGTTTCTTGCTAGTATTGGTTTGCCCATATCAACCGTCACGTTTTTAACAACTTGATCCTCAACATGAACTGTCGCTTCGACACAACCACCGAGCGTTTCAATTTGAAATGTTTTTTCTTGAACATAACCATGCTCATAAGCAAACTTAGCGACACATCTTAAGCCATTTCCACAATTTTTCGCCTCAGAACCATCATTATTAAAGACTCTCATCTTTACAGGCGCTACCTCTGATGGACAAATGAGAATCAAACCATCAGATCCAATACCTGTATTTTTATCCGCTACCTCAATGGCAAGCTGCGGGAGATCCTCTTCTTTTAAAACCTCTTTTAACGTATCGACGTAAATATAACTATTTCCCAGACCATGCATTTTCGTAAATTGCATACTACATTCCATCCTTCCGTAACCCTTTGTTTGTCCAGAAATAATCTTGATCTGCTTCAAGAATGGTCAATTTCTCATGACAACAAGGTAAGATCAAAATTGTTTTAATTCCTTCCTGTGCACGTTTAAATTCTGATTTCTTCATATTCGTTAATACGTTTTCTTGATGACAGAATGGACAGGATTGCAGATAAATATCATCGAATTGGCGCTCATACGGCCATGTATTTATAAATGGAATCACATCCATTGATCTACACCCCTTTTCTCTATCTCTTAAACCTTTTGATCTTTTGATATTTCGAATAAAAAAGATCTACTCCTTTGATGATTTGCGCACATCGACCATAAGTCAAACGCTTATGTAACATGCTACTTTATTTCACCAGGATTAGACCTTTTAAAATTGGTAACAGCAATATTAAAACATTGGATTTTCTTCTAAGAAGGTATAGATATTTTCAACTAACTCAGCATTTGTTTCACCTGAAACGTACTCTCCATTTACAAGAGCAAATGGTTCAAGCGCACAGATTCCGCAATTGTTAAGGCATCCATACTCAATAATATCGAGATTCGGATCTTTTTCTAATTCTTCCATCGCTTTTTGAGTTCCACTCGCTAAATTACTTAAACAAAATTCAATAATCGGACGCATAATCTCACCTCATCAATCTTCAACCTATATGCTACTCTCGTGCTAGAAAGAAGTCAATTATGATGTTCACTATTACGTAAGCAAGCGAAAGGAACAGTTGACAAAAACATTCACAAATTTGTTGTTTTTTTAAACATTCCTCGTTATAATCAAAACTGACCGAGGTCATTTTATAAGGAGAGACGTTATGACCGATCGAGCGAAAAAAGAACAAACGAAGGAACGAATTGAACAAGCAGCACTACATTTATTTCGAGAGAAAGGATACACACGAACGACTGTACAAGAAATAACGAATGCGGCAAATGTAGCAAAAGGAACCTTTTTTAATCATTTCCCAACTAAAGATTCGATCATGCAATCACTTGCAAACGATCTTCTGCAAGCCGTTATGCCGTATGTTCGGCAGCCACATTTAAAACATCGATCTCTCCCTGTCCGCTTACGCTCTTACTTACAATTTATTTTAACTGATTACGATCAGTATCCTGCGTTAACAATTGAAATGTGGAATCATGTTCTTAAAGAACAATCACTGCTGTTTTCACATTGGGAAGAGCTTCTTTTAAATGCTAAAGCACAGGGTGATGTTCACTCAGCGACTTCTGTCGAGACGTGGAGTCATATTATTCATAGTTTAATTTCACATGGAATACACACCTTTGCAACAGAACCAACAAAGGCACGATTGCTTGCCAATGTGATGACTTTGGTCGAAGCAAGCTTAGATGCAATAACCGAAAAGAGGAGGCATTTGCTCATGAATAAACTTGTTATATTAGGCGGCGGCTACGGAGGTATGCGCATTCTCCAACGTCTCCTTCCAAACGAATTACCTGAAGATGTTGAAATCACTTTAATTGATCGTTTGCCTTATCACTGTTTAAAAACAGAGTATTATGCATTAGCTGCCGGGACAGCTGCGGATCACCATCTTCGTGTTGAGTTTCCTGAGGATGCAAGACTAACGATCAAATACGGAACAATTAAGAAGGTCAACCTTGATGAAAAGAAAGTTGAACTAGAAGATGGGGATCATGTTCCCTACGATAAACTTGTTGTTGGCTTAGGCTGCGAAGATAAGTATCATAACGTACCAGGGGCGGAAGAGTTCACACACAGCATTCAGACGATGGGTGCAACTAGACGTACGTATGAAACAATCAATAATGTTCGACCGAATGGTGTTGTATCAATCGTTGGTGCTGGACTAAGCGGTGTCGAATTAGCAAGTGAGCTTCGTGAAAGCCGTCCAGACCTGACCGTTAAATTATTTGACCGTGGAGATATTATCCTTTCCATGTTCCCACGAAAGCTTTCCACCTATGTTCAAAATTGGTTTGTTGATCATGGTGTTGACGTGATTAATAAGTCAAACATTACCAAGGTTGAGCCTGGCGCTCTCTATAATCATGATGAACGAATTGATTGTGATGCTATCATTTGGACGGCTGGTGTGCAACCAGTCGAGGTCGTACGAAATTTAAATGTTGAAAAAGATTCACAAGGAAGAGTTGTGCTGACTCCTCAGCATTTCCTTCCAACAGATGAAAATGTCTTTATCGTTGGTGACTGTGCTAGCCTCCCTCACGCTCCTAGCGCTCAGCTTGCCGAGGGACAAGCTGAACA
Source organism: uncultured Bacillaceae bacterium (assembly GCA_963838465.1). Lineage (GTDB taxonomy): Bacteria > Bacillota > Bacilli > Bacillales > Bacillaceae_D > Halalkalibacter. Next base: position 80,981 of record CAWIQZ010000003.1, on the reverse strand, counting down.
AATCGTGACGATACTGAAAAAGCAATGGAACGGCGAATCACTACCTGAAGAGCTCCCACGTATTAAGCTAAAAGGAGTATTAGGATCACTAGGCAAAAAACACGGATTTGGATTAATGGGTGAACGTACTCTTCTTGGACGAGTCCCACGAGTCCTAAAAAGTGGCGTTCTCTGGATGTATAAGCACCATTCTGGGTCATAAGAAACGTACACCTACAAAGAGCAATCCTGTCTCTTATCAACTAGGAGACGGGATTGTTTTGATTCCACAGTTCAATCGCGGCAAAAATATCTTTTAATTTCGGGTTCCCTTCTGCAACAATTTCGTCGTTAAGAAGCACAAGTGGGTAAAAATACTCCTCATCACGGATCGCTTCTGACAACTTGATATGCAACTCATTTGTTCCTGGCGTATCAATATCAACATATACTGTTTCAATAGCTAGCTCAGGGAATTTCCTTGAAATAGCTGCATCTAACCATTCCATCGTCTCTCTCGCACTTGGAAGATGAATACAGCTTGCACATTTTTCTTCCGCTCCGAACACAGTCATCGATAATGCCTCATCTTTTCCACAACCTTTCCACCTTTACATTTAGCATATCTTCTCACCTTTTGGACACGCAAGCTCTTTAAGAAGCTTCAGGAAATGACTAAGTAACTTATTCACTTTCCATTATATGACTTATTTTGTTGAGAAAATCGAGCAGATGGATGGATTTTTTTTCGTTACGCCTTTATAATAGATAGTAGAAAGGAGTTGTTTAATATGTCAGCAACAAGTACTGAAATGATCGAACAAGTCAAGGAAGTATTAGATAAGCTTCGTCCTTTCTTGCTACGTGATGGCGGGGATGTCGAACTCGTAGATGTTGAAGATGGTATTGTAAAGGTGCGTTTGCTTGGAGCATGCGGATCTTGCCCAAGTTCAACAATCACACTTAAAGCAGGAATTGAACGTGCACTTCTTGAAGAAGTACCAGGCGTTAAAGAGATCGAACAAGTATTTTAATACAGCAAAAACGCCCGACCGAGGTCGGGCGTTTCTTTTTTGTATAGTGTGGATATTTCGCTAAATTCGTTCACGTTCGGAAGACCATAGATAACTTCGCTAAAGTCGTTCACGTCGTAAGGGCTTGGTAACTTCGCTAAGACCGCCGACGTCCTGTGGGCAACGCCAGGATCCTCATCACGTAAGTAACTTCGCTAAGACCGCTCACGTCCTGTGAGCAACGCCAAGTACCCTCATCACGAGGGCATATACTCATCATACAATGATTCTGCTTCGGCATATGATGTAAAAATCGCATCGTCCTCTTCAATCGGATGATAATAATCGTAGAGAAGAAGAGATAATTGACTTGGATTCATCGGATCTCGGGCAATTGTCGCCTCTTGAATCGTTGAAACCGTTGGTGTGTGGGGATTACGATAAATAATATACACTTGTTGACCTTCTTGTAGCTGATTGATTTCAAACATGGACATTGGCCTCCCTTTTTTAAATGGTTTGCCCGCCATACATGAATCTTATTCAGACTGTCTTTACTGGTGTTCCCTTGCATACAGTGATACCTTCACGAGCTGGCTTAAGGACATCGACTTCAAAGTTAGGAAAATATCCTTTAAGCTTCTCTTGAATGACATTCCCCTCATTTTGAGGAGCTAAGCATAACATCGTTGGACCTGCCCCGCTAAGAGCTGCACCATATGCGTCTGTTTCTTCTTGCACAACGCGAATCACATCCTCGAGATGAGGAACGAGCTCTTTTCGATACGGATGGTGAAAAACGTCTTCATTCATCATCTCTCCTGCTACCTTCCAGTTTCCTTGGAGCAATGCAGCTACTAGAACATTGGCAACTCCGCTTCCTCTAACAGCTTGACGAAACTCAAGCTCACTCGGTAGCACACCACGAGCTTTTTTCGTCATAAGCTCTTCAGATGGAACAAGTAAAACGAGGTCCACTTCTGGCACTCCACCAAATAACACATGCGTACTCTCTTCCGTATGAGTTCCAATAATTAGCCCTCCGTATACAGAGGCTGCAACATTATCAGGATGACCTTCCCATAGGCTTGCAAAGCGAACTTTCTCCTCAGCAGATAAAATGTCACCAAGCAATTGATTAGCTAATTCAATTCCAGCTACGATCGCTGCAGCACTGCTTCCAAGACCACGTGCTAATGGAATATCACTCGACATGGTTACATGGCATGGAGTGAGATCATAGCCAAGCTCTGATGCTACATGCTTGGCTACTTCACAAATTAAATTATCTTCTCCTGCTGGGACTCCTTCTAACTCACTTGAAGATGATTGAAAGAACCACTCGTTCGCTTTGACTACTTCTAATTCTAAATAGCGATTAACCGCAATCCCGACCGAATCAAAGCCTGGACCTAAATTAGCTGAACTACCAGGAACCGTTATGACAAATGGTTCTTGGCTCATGATGTGACACCACCTTTAAGATGTGCAAGGAAGGCCTCCTTATCATTTGGTAGTACGACTGGCTTAACAGCAACTGTATCCATTGCTGTACTTGGATCCTTTAATCCATTACCCGTTAACACACAAACAACTGTCGAACCTTTTTTGATTTCACCAGATTCAATTTGCTTTTTCAGACCAGCAATCGATGCACATGAAGCAGGCTCTGCAAACACACCTTCACGGCTTGCAAGCAACTTATACGCTTCTAAAATCTCCTCATCTGTAACATAGTCAATTTTCCCATTTGATTCGTCTGCTGCCGCAACAGCTTGCTTCCAGCTTGCAGGATTACCGATTCGGATCGCTGTAGCAATCGTTTCAGGCTCTTCAATCACTTCATCGCGAACAATCGCAGCTGCACCTTCCGCTTCAAATCCACGCATTTCTGGTAAACCAGTACCTTTTTTCTCATTGTATTCCTTAAAGCCTTTCCAGTATGCTGTGATATTACCTGCATTTCCGACAGGAATGGCAAGAACATCTGGTGCTTTTCCTAGAGCATCACAAACTTCAAAAGCAGCTGTTTTTTGTCCTTCAATACGGTACGGATTAACAGAGTTCACAAGAGTAATTGGTTCTCGTTTACTAATTTCACGAACAATATCTAACGCATTATCAAAATTCCCTTTAATCTCTAACACTTCAGCACCGTACATAACAGCTTGGGCAAGCTTACCAAGGGCAATTTTCCCTTCAGGAATAACAACAATACAACGTAATCCTGCTCTTGCACCGTATGCTGCTGCAGCTGCTGATGTATTACCAGTCGAAGCACAAATAATCGCTTTACTTCCTTCTTCTTTTGCCTTCGCAACAGCCATTACCATTCCACGGTCTTTAAATGAACCTGTTGGATTAGCTCCTTCATATTTCACATAAATGTCCACACCCCACTCTTTTGATAAATGCTCAAGTGGTACAAGTGGTGTATTTCCTTCACGCAATGTAAGCATAGGTGTTTCATCATTTACAGGTAAAAATTCCTTATATTCATGTAATAATCCATTCCAACGACTCATCTTATCGTCCTCCCTCGACGCGGTAGCAGCTTTCAATCGATTCAATGACTTCAAGCTCAGATAATTTTTTGTATAATTTTTCATAATTTTCTTTGTTCGTATGATGTGTAATAACAATGACTTCGGCTACCTCTGCACCTTCAACCGGAAGCTGCAAAAGCTTTTCAAAGCTGACTTCATGGTCTGGCAAATAAGTTTGTCACAGCTTGGAATGTTCCAGCTTTATCAATGACACGTAAGCGCAAGAAATATTTTGAATCAATTTCATTATCCTGCTTCAAGATGCGTTCATGCAAATGGACCTTGAACGATTCTTCCACTAACGCCTAAGCGCATATTTTTCATCACAGACACTAAATCGGAAACAACTGCCGTAGCTGTTGGTAGCGATCCTGCTCCAGGGCCGTAGAACATCGTCTCTCCTACCGCTTCACCATAAACATAAACGGCATTATACTCATTATGAACAGAAGCAAGTGGATGCTGTTTCGGTAATAATGTTGGTTCTACACTCACCTCAACGCGACCATCATCACGCTTAGCAAGTCCAATTAGCTTCATTGTATATCCAAGTTGATCACAATAATCTAGATCAGCTTTAGTTACAGAAGAAATCCCACGCACGACAACATCATCTAGACTGACATTCATTGAAAATCCAAGCGTAGCTAAAATCGCCATTTTTCTTGCCGCATCTAACCCTTCAACATCTGAACTGTTGGGTCGCTTTCAGCAAAACCAAGCTCTTGCGCTTGCTTTAGTACATCTTCATATGAGCTTCCGTCTTGAGTCATCTTAGTTAAAATATAATTTGTTGTTCCATTCACAATCCCCATCATTTTCGTAATGCGATCGGCAGCTAAGCCGTCAACTAAGCTACGTAAGATTGGGATACCACCTGCAACACTTGCTTCATAATACAAATCACAACCATTTTCAGAAGCAACACGCAAGCAGTTCAGCACCATGTAAAGCCATTAAATCCTTATTTGCCGTCACGACATGCTTACCATTTCGTAATGCCTTCAACAAATGTTCCTTTGTTAATTCTACTCCACCCATGACCTCGATCACAATATCAATATTATCATCTGTTAAAATTTCATCTATATGTTCAGTCACAATTGATTCATCAAGATCAACCGGACGATGCTTCTCTTTATCTCGCACCAAGCACCTTTTTGATCGTAACAGGACAGCCAACTTGATGACGTAATTCTTCTTGATGACGACTGATAATCGAAACGACTCCTGTTCCTACTGTGCCTAGACCAAGTAACCCTACACGAACTTCCGCTGACATGCTCTCCACTCCTTCTCTATCTCTTAACATGTATATCTTAAATGAACAATTGTTTATCTATAAAGGACATTATAGACCTCTTCCCATCGAAGCACAAGAGCCATTTTGATAATTATCTAAATTTTTAGAAGAACTGATGTAGACACGAGGATTCAACCATTAAAAGCGCCTATTTCCTCATTTCTGTTACTCATAATAAGGCCGTAAATAACCTGGGCGATATGACAGTTCTTCTTACTAACCATTTTTTTCAACAAAAAAAGCCAGCTTTTTAAAGGAAAGCTGACCTAACTTGATTAGCCCATCCATTCGAGTGATGGAATGTTATTTGTCATCATCTTCTTAGACAGAAGCGCATCTCTTGTGAATTCCTTTAAAAATTGCTCATTTCGATATTCTTGCTCTAACAAATGAAAGAAGTCTCGACCAGCTTCTTCTCTTGCCTCTCTTACTTGACTTCGGTAATAATGTTCAATTGTTTCAAAATAATGAAGTGGAAACAATAAACGAGCATAGAGCAATCGCCAAGAGTATGTCGTTAACGGTTGATATTGTTCATATCCCTGCAAAAAAACATCAACATTTCTCCACGAAAATGACTCTTCATCCATTTTATGATCGCGAATCCACTCTGCTAGATCACGGCAAGGATGATCATATACAAATTCAGTCGGACGCTTCACAATCTCACCCTTTTCAGAGAGCACGAGCCAGGTTCTGTCATTAAACCGACGATGACAAATGGTCGGCTTCTCTTGCTCACGACTTGGATCATCCATCATCGCATCGACAACATATTGAATGGAATTTTCTGTTAATCCCATATAATAAGGATAAGAAAATAAAAAAGCTTCATCAACATACGATTGTGGTGTTTCATAGAGAATTTGCTGATACCAGCCTTCAAGCTGTTCAAGTCTGGTTTCCCAAAGCTTATGCCATTGGCCAAAAAACTCATAGCTTCTCTTCTCATAAGGCATTTGTTTTCCATGATAATGGATCGTTGCTAAATGCGCTCCTGTGTCTGCTGGTTCACTGACAAGGTGCTGATCCTGCAACACATTTTGAGGAAGAAGACAGACGTACACCTCTTGCCCATCAATCAATCCCGATTGTTGTCTATGAACCGTTGTCAGTGGCTGAAGAACGGTCGTATCACCAATTGAGTGCAAATAATTTGCGAACGCGATCATCTCCTGCTCACTTGAGATCGATTCCTCCTTTGGCAGTAATAAATAGGATTGTCCTCCTGCATCAAAGCCCTCATACTCTCCGATTGAAAATCTAGATTCACAGTAGAGCCCATAAACGTCATACACATTTCGTTCAAACATCGACTCTCCTCCTCAAACGTTCACTCCTTTTCTCAGTCTATGACCCAGATGAATAAAATGTGTGTATGTACCGTAGACTATTACTATCCTTTCTGTCTTTTAAAAGGACAGAATGAGTGTTCGTTGGAGGTGCTTCCTATGACAAAAAAGAAGATCGATGAAGTAGAGGAGAAAGCAAGAAAATGGTTAGAAGAGCGTGGGGTAACGTTAGATGATATAGCTGACCTTGTTTATTTTCTTCAAGTGAAATATCATCCCAATCTCCAGTTAGCAGATTGTAAGGAAAATGTCGACCGTGTCATTGCCAAGCGAGAAGTACAAAATGCCATTTTAACAGGAATCCAGCTTGATATTCTTGCTGAGAAGGGTTTACTTGAACAACCTTTGCAAGGAATTATCGATCGAGATGAGGGATTATATGGAGTTGATGAAATCATTGCCTTATCGATCATTAATGTCTATGGCTCAATCGGATTCACTAATTATGGATATATCGATAAGCAAAAACCTGGAATATTAGAGACGACTTAACGACAAATCGACCGGAGAGTGTCATACATTTCTCGATGATATCGTCGGAGCCATCGCCGCTGCTGCGTCAAGCCGTCTTGCTCATGGCGCAGCAAAGACTTAATAACCCAAAGTGTCTGATCCCGTTGTACACCTAGGGTTAGACACTTATGAGTTCATCCTCTATTCAAATGTCCACTCTGCTAATGAATCGACTTCATGTGTCGGTTTTTCGTCATACGTGGCAACCTGCTCTCTTGTCGAGACTCCTGTATAGACGAGAAACGTGTCCATTCCAGCGCGTAAGCCTGCCAGAATATCAGTGTGATAATAATCCCCTACCATAAGTGTTTCATCTTTTGACGTTCCGATAACCTCTAATGCTTGTTCGATTATGATCGATTCAGGCTTACCAATGAACGTTGGATTAACCCCTGTTGTGACCGACAACACTGATACAAGTGAACCATTCCCCGGCATAAGACCGCGCTCCGTCGGCAAGGCTACATCCGCATTTGTGGCAATAAATGTGGCGCCTGCCCGAATATTCAGTGCTCCTTTTGCTAGCTTTTCATACGTAATATCCCGATCAAGACCGCTGACAACATAATCAGCACCTTCTTCTACCAACTCATGTCCTTCCTCAATCAAAGCAGAGCGTAAGCCTTCTTCTCCAATCGCATAGACACGAGCTTGTTTCTTCTGTTCTGAAATGTATGTAGCCGTTGCCATACTTGTTGTGAAAATATGACTTTCAGTAGCTGGCACATCCATCGATTGTAGCAAAGAAGCTACCTGTTCAGGTCGCTTTGTAGAATTGTTTGTGACAAAGAGATACGGGATATTACGTTTCTCTAATTCCTTCACAAATTGAACAGCCTCATCAATTTTTTCACTACCACGATACATCGTTCCATCTAAATCAATTAAGAACCCTTTATAGTGTTTCATCCCTTGACCTCATTCCATGATTAATCAACTTAGAGAGCTAACAAGTAGTCGCCTATCTCATACAGTTAAAAAATCCTGCCCCCGGGCAAAAATCATCTCCGAAGGTCAGGACCATGTGTAACGACTTTCCTCTCAAGTCAGCTTGATGATTTTTCTTTTAATTTATAGACACAGCAACTCGTATTTTCCTTCGCGATACAGGATTCTCGCTCCACGCCATCTGTTTCCAATAATTTCTTAAAAAGCTGTTGCTCACAGTTACACGCAATTGGAAATTCCTTAGCGACCTGTGAAATCGGACAATTGTATTCAATGAACTCATAAGAACCGTCTTCTAGCTGCTTATATTCAACCATATATCCGTTCTCACTTTGAATAAGCGCTAACGCTTCTATTCGATCAGAAAAAGAACCGTTCATATCTGCCTCATATTTGCGCTGCAGACGGTCTCTTCGTTGTTCAAATAACCGATCTACCATTTGGCTTCCACCCATTTGCTCGACATCTTGAAGAATGCCTAGCGATAAATCACTATAATTTCTTGGAAAGCATTCGTCGCCTTTTTCCGTTAACGAGTAGATATGTGTTGGTCTTCCCATCGCTTGACGCAACAAACGAGACTTTATCAATCCGTCATGCTCAAGCCCTTGCAAATGCCTGCGCACCGCCATCTCCGTCACACCTAGCTCTGTCGCTATTGTAGCAACCGTTAGTTCTTGATTGCGTTTTAACATATTTAAGATAATTTGACGCGTAGAGTTAGTCTCTTTAGCCAAGACGATCACCACCCTTATCTACTATTGTATGCGATCAGCTGTGTGTTGTAAAATTTAGTCATTGCCCTTTTTGTCATTTGGTAAAAAAGCAGAGACAGGTCCGAGCTCTTCTTCTAAATAACGCCTCACATCTTTCGGAAACTGCATTAGTGCTAATTCATTGTTAATCAACACATCGGACAAAGCTTGGTGATCGACAGTTGTATACTCTTGGACAAGCTGTTTGCGCTGGATAACCAACTTCTTCAATGACTGGGCGTGCTCAGCGTTAATAACTTTCTCATCCTCTAAAATATCAATAATATCCTCATAGCCCCCAGGATCTCTCATAATAAAACCATCAATCATACTATTCCCAACATCAATAATTGATTCAATGATTACATAGACAATTCGCTCAAGCGCAATTTGTTCAGTTATATCTTTTGGCTGCTGTATCGTTTTTACATGAGCTTGGATCGTTTCCATATAAATAAGTGTTTGTTCAATTTTTTCTCTGTCTACAAAGTACATCGTCATCCCCCTACCATCATTCGTTTTCTCGTCTAAAGTTAAAAAATGTATCACATTACATAGATGAACCAGAGATTTAGTTCCGTCAAAATACCTTTGCACACATAGTATACAACATTAGACGTTCTTGGACATCGACCAAACAAAAGCATGACCGAACAAGTAGTTATACAGAATCTACAAATGATGAACCATGTCACCGCTACTCGTTGCATGATATGATAGCTATATTGATTTTCGCATCGAAAGGAGACTGAAAAAATGTCAGAACGATTTTATTTATACGATGACACAGAAGAAACACGCACACGCTTTGTCAGTTTCATGGGCGAACAACAGCGGTTTGATCTAGCCATTGTTTCTTCATCAAGATATTATGGCAAGCAACTTGTCCTCGATGTCCTATCGAATCGCTTTGCTATTATTGGACCGGACGATCTTGAGGAGCCGGGCTATCTCGAACATGCGTATCATATCTCTGCAGAGGAAGCAGAGGATTTACGCTCTTTTCTCTCTGAACTTGTCTAAGTAATCGACACCTTTTACGGGCACCATAACTCGTAAGGAGGTGTTTTTTTATGCGTGAACAACAACCTGAAGAAAAAAAAGATCAAGAATATACCGATTTTTCAAATGTCGAGGCCATGCGTAATTACTTAACCGTCGAAGACACACCAGAAGGCCCATATGGATCACCTATAAACAAAGATACACCTGTTGTAAATAAGAGCACTCCTTGGAAGCCTGGTCAACGCTACTATAGTGCGTTTAATTATCAATTTAAAGCATTTCACGAAAATCTACCGAGAAAGTTTCCTGGGTATCATCCGACTCACGATGATCCAAAACAAGATGAGGAACCAACAGTACAATAACATTTTTCTTTGCACATCTATGCTTGATTCCCTAAAAAAAGCAGCCTTCGCTTATGAGCGAGACTGCTTTTCATTTGGTTCTTTCACTCGTTTGATGACGAAGTAGGCACAGCCGAAATTGCAATATTCATACAAATAATCTGGTAACGTACTTATTTTTGTATCATATGTTGATTTCTTATGGCGGTCTTCAAAAAAGCCACGAAGTCTTAATTGATTGTAGCCCCAATCACCAACTATGTAATCGTATTTATTGAGAACATCACTGAAGCGTGCCTTGAATGCTTCTTCATCCCAGCCATCTTTCACATCTTCAACAACTTCATATTGCATCCCTTGAATGCGAACCATTGGGCTCACCTCTGCTTTTTTTTGCTTCCCTTATTATACCACATGTCATTCTTATCAACAGCTTTTCCTTTGACCATCATTTACTAGCTGTAAAAATGAGTGGTTTTGGTCAGTCTGAACAGAAAGGAGGTGTGAACATGATCAACAAATCAACATTCATTTCTATACTTGCTGGTATGATGCTTGTTACAGGCTGTCAAATGACAGACGAAGGTCAGCCACAAATACAGAGCTTAGCTAATGATTCTAGCACGAAGCTCCACCCTATGACTCGTATGAATCAAGCTGATAATGCCTCAGACTTTGGATACCATCGCTACCAAAGAGAACAAGTGGAAAATCAACACTTCACTCCGTCATTCGATCGTAACCAGTTAGCTGATGGCGTGACGCGCATCGTGTTAAATAATAAAGCGATAAATGAAGCCGCAACCCTTGTAACGGATAAATATGTCTTAGTGACTTATGACGCTCAAACAGATAACCGAGAGTATGTGGCCGATCAAGTAAAACGAAGTGTACTATCCATCGTTCCGCGTTATTACCATGTCTACCTTTCCGATAATCATGACCATTTTCAAGATATCGAGCGTTTCCAACATTTATCACCTACAGCTCCACATGTGGAGGAGACGCTAAAACAAACCATTACCGAGATGCAGCAGCAATCCCCTCAAGGCGAATATAATGAACGGACAGATGACAATTAAAGATCATGGAACAAAAGCAACGCCGTTTAATGGATAAATAACAAATAAGAAAAACCTTAGCTTTTTTAATCATTCACCCTATCACGATGATTTTCATACTTTCTGTTTAGTTGAAGAAAGGAGCGTCCTTTGACGCCCCTTTTTACGACTGTATGATCCAGCTACTTTTTTTGCTTCGGCACGAACTTGTGCTTCATTTACTTGTTCATCTGCATGATACGATGAACGGACAAGAGGACCAGCCTCACAATGACTGAAGCCTTTGCTTAACGCAATTTCTTTTAATTCTGCAAACTCATCTGGATGATAGTATTTTTGAACCTTTAAATGTTTTTTGTCGGCTGTAAGTACTGCCCGATTGTCATGATATCAACATCGACTGCACGCAAATCATCCATTGTTTCAATGATTTCTTCTTTCGTTTCACCAAGACCAATCATTAAGCTTGATTTTGTTGGAATATCAGGATGCAGTTCCTTTGCACGACGTAAGAATTCAAGTGAACGATCATATGTTGCACGAGCACGAACTCTTGGCGTTAAACGACGAACCGTTTCAATATTATGGTTCATAATATTTGGACGAGCAGCCATCAATGTCTCAAGATTTTCAATACCACCAAGCATATCAGATGGTAGTACTTCAATCGTACAGAACGGGCTACGACGACGAATCGCACGTACCGTCTCTGCAAATACAGCCGAACCACCATCTTTTAAATCATCTCTGGCAACTGCGGTAATAACGGCATGTTTTAAGCCCATCATTTCAACTGACTCTGCAACGCGTTCTGGCTCTTGTAAATCCAATTCATTCGGAAGACCTGTTTTCACTGCACAAAAACGGCATGCTCGTGTACATATATCTCCTAGAATCATGAATGTCGCTGTTTTTCTGACAGCCCAACACTCATGAATATTCGGACAACGTGCTTCTTCACATACGGTATGTAGATTTTTCTCACGCATCATTTTCTTCAAACCCGTATAGGATTCATTCGTATTTAATTTTATTTTAAGCCAATCCGGCTTTCGAAGGTGTTCTTCTTTTTTTGCCATTCTTTTCACTCCATCCAATGATACATTTTGTCGCGGTGAACAAATTTTCTCTTTCTACTTTATCATGATTCCACAAAAATGACCAAGTGAGCGCTCAAAATTTCCATTGATTCACTCCTATTATTTCCTTTCTTTTATTACACACTAAATAAAGAGAGAAAATCATCAAAACTGAAAGAGCTTTATAAATCAGAGAAAGGAGACCACTATGGGAAGAATCTGCACCGCCATTGGACTGTCATTCATCGTTGTCTTCGTCTCTCTTCCATTAACGGGATTTGCTGTTGAAAAAGAGACACTCTCCGCTGATCAACTATTTGAAAAACGAATGGAGTTATATCAAAAGGTTGAAACGATCACAAATGTCCCTTGGCATTACTTAGCAGCTGTCGATACGTATGAAAGAGGACTGCGACGCACACAAAAAGATCGCCCGAACGAAGAGGGCGTGATTGCCATTTTTTTCTCGGAAGAAGAATGGGCAGGAGCCATGTAACCCAGATCATTCTGATACGAATCCACTCTCGATCCAATTTTTTGGAGGAGTAGGACTTGATGGGGATGGTGACGGATTAGCAGAATTAACAAATGATGAAGATGTTCTTTATACATTTGCTCACTACCTTGAGCAATTCGGATTCGATGATGAAGATTTTCGGATTGCCTTATGGGAAAAATACAAACGTGATCAATCAGTGAACATTGTACATGGTCACTCCACTCATCTATGAGCATTTTGATCGCCTAGATTTGCATACACACGCATTTCCGATGCCGCTCAATTATAATTACAGCTATCGAAATACGTGGGGAGACAAGCGCGGCTGGGGCGGCAGACGGATTCATGAAGGAACAGATATCTTTGCAGGCTACAATGTTCCTATCCGGGCAACAGCTTACGGAAGAGTTGAAATCAAAGGCTGGAATAAATACGGTGGCTGGCGTATCGGCATTCGTGATTTAGATAATATTTATCATTATTACGCTCACTTGAGTGGGTTTGAAAAAGGAATTGAAGAAGGCAGCATTGTCTCTCCAGGAGATGTCATTGGGTATTGCGGAAGTTCTGGTTATGGAAAACCTGGAACACAAGGAAAATTCCCTCCTCATCTTCACTATGGCATGTACCGTGACAACGGCTACACCGAATGGTCATTTGATCCTTATCCATCACTTAAATCATGGGAACGACAAGCATATAAGGATCGTCAAAAGAAGAAAAGAGGCTGATATCAACTCAGCCTCTTTCATTTCTTATTTATTTCTTTTCGAAACCCTCACGGCATTGGCAATACTAAGTCCCATGCCACCCCAGATAATAACAATGCCGATAATCATCATAGCGATTGCACTTCCACTCATTATTGCTCAACTCCTTTTTCATTTTTATCATTAGGCATCTCTAAAGCATTCTTTTGCCATTTAACTGCTGCAAATATGAAGCCAACCACGATAACCGCAATGGCTACTCCCCATCCTGACAAAAGAAGGAAAGAAGTTGGATAGTCTTCATAATTACTTGTTAAGTTAATGATCGTGTTTTGAATAAACATATAGCCAAGTACGATTGGTGTAATAACGCCTAAACATACTTTCCACCATAAACCTGTGCGGAAGTCAGATATACCGTTCGCATGATCTTGTAACTCTGGAAGTTTTCTTAAGAACCAAGCAACGATAATAACCGAAACAAGTCCTGCAAGCGCGATTCCAAATTGGTTAACGAAATAATCGGCTGCATCTAGGAAGAATAAACCACCTTGTGTTGCATACAAAAGGGAAATGAGTGCTGATAACCCTCCACCAAAAGCAACAGCTTTTACACGTGATATATTGAACTTATCTTGTATCCCTGCGACAAACGTCTCAACAATTGAAATCAACGACGTTAGTCCAGCTAAGACGAGTGAACCGAAGAATAACACTCCAAAGAATCCATTAAAGCCAGGGAATGTATTAATGATTTCTGGGAAGACAACGAAGGCAAGCCCAATTCCTGCACTGGCAACATCTGCAACTTCTACCCCAGAAGCTAAAGCCATAAATCCTAATGCAGCAAATACACCAATACCCGCTAATAGCTCAAAGCTTGAGTTACTAAAACCAGTAATAAATGCATTGTTATTAATATCCGCCTTTTTTGGTAAATAGCTCGAATATGTCACCATAATCGCAAAAGCAATCGATAAACTAAAGAAAATTTGTCCATATGCGGCTACCCACACTTCAGGAGTCATAATTTCGCTCCAATTAGGTCTAAAGAATGCCTCAAGACCCATTGCCGCTCCTTCAAGCGTTACAGCACGAATAACGATCAGAAGAAACATCACAACAAGAAGCGGGATGAAAATTCGGTTTGCCACTTCAATTCCACGTTTAACCCCTTTAAATAAAACCCCTAGCGCAACGACCCAGACGAGAATTAACGGAATTAATACCCCTGGCACTAATGACCCAAGATCACCAGGTGCACCTCCTGAAACGATATCGACACGTTGCAGGTATTCTCCCATTAAGAACCCACCCGTATCTTCACCCCAACTTTGATTCACAGCGAAGTACGTATAGGCGATCGCCCATGCAATAATAACCGCGTAGTAAGTTGAGATAACAAAGGAAATCGCAACCTGCCACCAACCAATCCATTCTGTTTTCTTGTTTAAACGCGCGTATGACAACGGAGCCGAACCACGGTACTTATGACCGAGAGTAAATTCCATAATAAGAAGCGGAATACCCGCTGTAAGAAGGGCAAATAAATACGGTAAGAAAAAGGCTCCTCCTCCATTCTCATAAGCTACATATGGAAAACGCCAAATATTACCTAATCCAACTGCAGAACCAATTGCAGCTAAAATAAAACCTGCGCGTGTACCCCATTGCTCTCTTCCACTCATTTTCCTTTCTCCTTTCGTTTTTAAATGATCTTTCTATAAATAAATATTCAGAAAATTGCAACTTTAGTATAATTGTTTATACACTTTTTGTCAAAATTATTCGAAAATTCCCTTTTTACTTTAGCGTATTTGTTTAATGCAAAAAAGCATTTTATTTATCATTAATGACATAACCCTCGCTTTAATTTTCTGACTATTCGCTATGCTATTATAATAATTAACACGAATTTTGTCAAAATATATTTTTTCTTGTCGTATTATCTTTTTCTCAAAAAAAGTTTGATCTTATTAGGAAAATATACCATGATTCACCATCTTATATTTTCCTAATAAACGGATTCAAACCTTTCATTTTCATTAGGTTTATGCTTCTTTACTTTGCATTCGTTTTAGTACGAAGACTGTTTTTTCTTGGAAGTCCCGGCTAGTAATTTACAAAAAAAACCAACTATCTAATTAACATAGAGAGTTGGTTTTTAAAATTTATTTACTGAGTTCAGGTTTTTTTTGTATTAAGTCTACAATATAACCTAATAAGCCACCAATAATGGCTGGTACAAGCCATCCCATTCCCAAACTATAAAGAGGAAGTATTTGAGTGAGAGCATCGTTAATTGCTGGAATACTCATGTTAGCTGCATTCAATCCATCAAAAAGACTTACGATAAATGTGAGTAATAAGCTACCAAGGTAAACCCGAGAACTCCCTTTGAACAACGGATGTAAAAATGTTAAGAAAATCATTACGATTGTTAATGGGTAAATTGCTATTAACACAGGAATTGTTATAGCAATTAATTGCGTTAATCCAACATTCGCAACCATTGCACCAAATACCGATAAAATAATAACAAACGATTTATAAGATACTTTAGGCAATAACTTGTGGAAGTAGGAAGAGCAAGCAGTGACAAGCCCGACACTAGTAGTTAAACAAGCCGCTATCACGATAATGCCTAATAACACTCCACCAAAAGAGCCGAAATAATGATTTGAAACTTGAGCTAAAACAGCACCACCATTTTCAAGGTAGCCAAGTTGTTCTACACTCGAAGCCCCAATATACGTAAGTGCTGTGTAAATAATAGCTAAAAGTCCTGCAGCTAAAAGGCCTGCTTTTGTACAAAAGCGTAAGATTTCTTTTCTTGAAGTTACCCCTTTTTCTTTAATCGCGTTAATAATAATGATACCAAATGCAAACGCTGCAAGAGTATCCATTGTTAAATAGCCTTCTTGGAATCCTTTAAAGAATGAATTGACAGCATAATCCTCTGTCGGTGCTTGGAAGCTTCCCATCGGATTTAAAAATGCAGTAACAATTAAGGTACCAATAAAAAGTAAAAGTAGGGGAGTTAAGATTTTTCCAACATTATCAACAATTTTCGCAGGGTTGAGGGAAAATAAGCATGTAACTCCAAAATAAATAACCGTAAAGATCGCGAGAGGTAAAAAACTGATATCGTCAGGCAGGAATGGTCTAACTCCAACCTCAAAAGAAACAGTTCCTGTTCTTGGTAATGCAAAAAGAGGACCTATCGCTAAATATAGAACTACTGTGAAAACTAACCCAAAAACCGGATGTGCGTTACTTGCCATTGATTGCAGATCACTTTTACCAGAGAAACCAAATGCTAATATACCTAGCAGGGGCAATCCAACTGCTGTAACGATAAACCCAGCGTTAGCTGCCCAAATATTAAATCCAGCAGATTGACCAAGCATTGCAGGAAATATTAAATTTCCCGCCCCAAAAAATAGAGCAAAAAGCATTAATCCTGTGACCAAAACAAAAGAAAAAGGTGCTTTATTCGACATGTTTAAACCCCCAAAAAACTTTCAATAATTTACAAATCTGTTTATTAAATCGATTTCTTGACGTGAAAATGTAAGAGTATAAGTACGATACCCATGCTGTTAATAAGGAGAGTGAGTAGGTAAGAAACTTGCAGCTCGTCCATTTTCATATCCTACAAATAAAAAAATACATATATTACCTAGAACAAATGTAGAAACGATGCTTCAAAAACACAAAGCCCGCTCGTATACAACCTGTTCTCTTAGATTAATTGTAAAACCCCTTTCTAAATCTCTTTTTTCTAGAGAAATTCTGATCATTACCACATTAGTATAATTATCGATTTTCATATTCGAAATAATCTGTGAATTAATTCCAGACAAATTTACGCTCTTTCACTTCACTGTATTAAAGTGATTTTCTAACTTGCCCACTCTTAATTTTCTGACTATTCATTATCTCATTATAATAATTTTGTCGAACTTTGTCAAAATAAAGTTTTAAAAAACAATAAAAAAATTGTATCCTTCTGATAACGAACAGTTTACTAATATTAGCTTGTAACTGACTCTTATGCAAGGAACTGATATTCATTAGCTACCAGAGCAAAAAAAGAAAACGAGTAATATTCTCTAATACCACTCGTTTTCTTTTTAATTAGTTGCGACACGTTTTAAAACGAATACAGTAACAACAAGTAGCCCTGTTGCTGTCAATAAGCCTAAAATTGTACTTCCCGTTGCTCCAATAATCAAAAACGAAACAAGCGAAATACCAGCTGCAATCAACGCATAAGGAAGCTGGGTCATCACGTGATCAATATGATGACTTCCTGCGCCTGTAGACGAAAGGATTGTCGTATCAGATATTGGCGAGCAATGGTCACCAAAGATAGACCCTGCAAGTACAGCAGCGAGCATTGGGAGTAACATCGAAATATCAATAACAGATGCCATTTCACCAGCAATAGGTAACAGCAAGCCAAATGTTCCCCAAGATGTTCCTGTTGAAAATGCAGCAAAACCTGCAATAACAAAGAGAATAACGGGTAAGAACATTGGGTGAATACTCCCATCTACAAGTGATGCTAGGTAAGCCCCTGTCCCAAGATCACTAATAATGGAAATAATCGTCCACGCAAAGAATAAAATATAAATCGCAGGTAACATCGATTTCATTCCAATTCCAAGTGACTTCACTAATCCTGTCCCATTATTTTGCTTCGTCATAGTAAGTAGTAGGGCGACAAGCAAGCCGAACAGTCCCCCATAAACAAGCGATGCTGATACATCCGTATTTTCAAAAATAGTCAGTAACGTCGCTTGCCCTTCCGTACCTTGTATACCCGTTAAAATCATAAAAAAGACCGTTCCGACAATAAGAGCGATGATTGGCCAAACCAAGTCGCCAACTTTTCCGTTGTCACTAGCTTCAAGCTCATCTTGTGATCCAGGAATCGCTCCTGCAGATGGATCAACGAGTTCTCCTGTTTCGATCGCACGTCTTTCGTGAACTTTCATCGCCCCGAAATCAAGATTAAACCACGCTACTAAAATCACCAATAGCAAGAGCAACGATCGCATAAATATTCATCGGTATCATCAACATGAAGGCTTGCAGAGCACCGTAATCTGTAACAGAATAGGTCGATAAAATTCCAGCAATGATCGCAATAATATAAGCTCCCCAACTCGACACTGGCGAAATCACACACATAGGTGCTGCTGTTGAATCGACAATATAGGCTAGTTTAGCACGTGAAACACGATGACGATCTGTTAACGGCCGACTCACATTTCCAACTGTCAAACTGTTAAAATAATCATCAATAAAAATAATAAAACCAAGAGCAATGGCAAACAGTTGTGCACCAACGCGTGTCTTCACTCGCTTCATTGCCCACTCACCAAAGGCCAGGCTTCCTCCAGAACGAGTCACTAAAGCCGCTAGCATTCCAAGCAACAATAAAAATAAAACAATATAAAATTCCCACGTATTAATCGCAAATCCACTTTCAAGGATAGCCGACGTCACACTAGCAAACGTCACAATATCCACATCACCATAATCAAAAATAATGCCTGCCACAATTGCATAAATATTCGCAAGTGCATCAATTGGATTATAGCCGTTCAACATAAGTGCACCAACAATAATTCCGACCCCTAGTGATAAGAGAACCCGTCTTGTTAAAACAACCATCACAAGCGCCAGAATAGGTGGTATCAATGATAACACTGATGTTTCCATCCTTCTAACCCCTCCCTCTATTACCATAAAATAAAAAGGACAATAATGGTCGACCCACTACTGCCCTAAAAGAATCAAGTGTTAGTCCCCTTCACCATAGTAGTCCTCCACAACGAAAGATCGTTGTGACAGTGCTGTCCTTCTTCAAAACAGCCCCAGCAAGAGTAGCATGACGTCCAACTCTCACTTCGGCAACTGACCCTTTCTACACTCATCTTTGTTGTCATCCTCCAAGAATATACTGATGACAGTTGCGCCTCTACCCCATCATGACGATGAGGTTCTTTTATCAAGTTTTCAATTAATGATACTAGCATAATATATCTGAATAAACAATGTTAAATACTGTTATAAGGTATAGGTGATTTAAATAGTAAAAACATGTTACCTTCATCTACTTACATTATTGTAAAAGCCTTGATTTTCTTATAATCCAATTCTACACTTTACAGAATGATAAAGTCGACCATTCTTCATTATTCAATTGCTCTAATGATAAAAACCCTCTTTGCAAAATTATATGCAAAGAGGGTTTGCTGTTTACCTTTACATTTATTTCAGACTACCTATGCGTTCATATACCCGAAATTCATGGCGATAATGATTTTTTTCATCTACTGTACCTTGTTCTGATGAAAGAAGTTGCCACTCTCTTTCTTTCATCTCAGGAAAGTAGGTATCCCCAGGAAATTCTTCATCAATATATGTGATATAAAGACGATCAACATCTTCAAAAAATAGCGAGAATAGTTCACTTCCACCGATGACAAAGCACTCATTTTCTTGTTTACAAAGCTCAACAACCGCTTGTGTATCATGAATGACCTCGCAACCCTCAGCTTGAAAATCTTGATTTCTAGTTAAGATGATATTACGTCGCTTCGGTAATGGGCGACCAATTGATTCAAACGTTTTACGCCCCATAATAATGGTCTTTTCAGATGTGATTTTCTTAAAGTACGCCAAATCAGAAGGCAAATGCCAAGGGAGCTGATTGTCCTTTCCGATCACACGATTCTTATCCATTGCCACAATGAAAGACATCATACCGACACTTCTCCTTTTATGTGTGGGTGCGGATCATAGCCAACAAGCTCGAAATCCTCATATGTAAAATCAAAAATCGATGTACGATTAGGATTCAGCTTCATTTGCGGTAAAGGACGTGGTTCTCTCGTTAGCTGAAGGTTAATTTGTTCTATATGATTTTTATAAATATGAGCGTCACCAAATGTATGAACAAATTCACCGAGCTCTAAATCCGTTACTTGCGCAATCATCATCGTTAAGAGTGCATAAGAAGCAATATTAAACGGAACACCTAGGAAAATATCTGCACTCCGTTGATAGAGCTGACAAGATAACTTCCCATCATTTACGTAAAATTGGAAAAGACAATGGCAAGGTGCTAATGCCATATCGTCGATTTCAGCTACATTCCAGGCACTAACGATAAGACGGCGCGAATCTGGATTATTCTTGATTTGTTCAATAACCTCACTGATTTGATCAATTGTTTTCCCGTTTGCTCCTTCCCAAGAGCGCCACTGCTTCCCGTATACTGGACCAAGCTCACCATTTTCATCTGCCCATTCATTCCAAATGCGAACACCATGCTCTTGTAGAGTTCGGACATTTGTATCTCCTTTTAAAAACCAAAGAAGCTCATGAATAATGGAACGCAGGTGAAGCTTTTTTGTCGTTACAACAGGAAAACCCTCTTTAAGATCAAAACGCATTTGATAGCCAAAGGTACTAATTGTTCCCGTACCTGTTCGATCAGACTTTTCATTTCCGTTCTCAATTACATATTTGCACAAATCCAAATATTGTTTCATCGCCTTCACTACCCCTTTTACTCGACATACTCTCAGCAAGCGTCGATTCTGTTTCCACAATGGTTACGTTCAGTTGCTTAGTCAAATCCAAATCATAAGGATGCTCTAATTCTTCTGTACCTTCAGAAATAATCCGAACAACTGGATGAGTACTTAACTTTTTATTTTGTTTGATGACAATACCAATTCTTCCATCACTTAATGTCACCGTCAACCCTACAGGATATACTGCTATCGTTCTGCGAAATGCGTCAATTAATGTATGATCAAATTGCGTTCCAACTCCTGCATAAAGCAGCTCTAATGCCTCATGAGGAAGCATCGGCTTTCTATACACTCGATTAGAAGTCACAGCATCGAATACATCAGCAATTCCAATGATTTTTGCATACATATGAATGTTTTCATCGATCAGCCCTTGGGGATAACCAGTCCCATCCAATCGTTCATGATGCTGCAATGCACAATGAGCAGTAAGCAAAGAAATATTGGGTAACCGTCGAAGCATATCGAACCCCGCTTTGGCATGAGTCTTAATGATGGCAAATTCTTCATCCGTTAACCGACCTGGCTTGTTTAAAATTTCAACAGGAATTGACATTTTTCCAACATCATGAAGCAATGCACCCATGCCAATCTCCATTAGTTGCTTTTCATTAAAGCCCAAGTTCAACTGCAAGTCCTAACGTATAAACTGTGACATTTAAAGAATGAGTAAAAATGTAATTATCATATACATACACATCTGATAATAACGCTAAAGCTTCCTCGTTGCTTTTAATATCTGACAAAATAGCTTGCACAACCTTTGAGAAATCTTTACTAAGATGATCCCCATCGAAGACCTTTTTCAACTGCATCTCTTTTCCAATATGCAAGAACTCTTCTTTAATCGTTTTTACTGCCATTCTTTTCGTTTCATCCGTCACAATATCTACAACGTCGATTCCCTCTGTCCGTGCATCTTCAATATAAACAAAAGAAATTCCCATCTCAAACAGTCTTGTAATGACTCTCTCTGTTAAAACGACCCCCTGGCGCAAAAGAATTTGCCCATTATCGTTATAAATAGGCTTTCCAAGCTTTGTACCTGCACCACAACGATCTTGTAGCCACTAACCTCATGAAGTTCTCCTTTTACGTTCAATCTAAAACATTATTACCACTTAGTTTCACATGATTAGGTAAAGTCTGCAAGTAAATATCTATAAACATTAGTAAATAAATGCATAAATTTCAACCGTTTTTTTCAGTAAGCGCAGTATCTGACTATGGAAATAAGCTCTCGTTTGCATGGTTGCTTTCGAGAGCTTTAAACATTACTATTTCATTTTAAGCAATGCATCCTTCCCTATCATCCCAGTTGTTATCCCCAGCTCTTCGGCTTCAAGCGTAACCGACTCTAATGGCGCCTAAAGTAATTGATCAATTGTTCGTACCCCAACAGCACGACCCGCAACAATCTTTCGCTCTTTTAGCTTTTCATTTAAAGGGCAACATCCAAAGCTCCACACATGATATATCCTGTATCATTCATGACAGCCATGAAATTTGTCTTTGGTAGTTTTAATGTCACAGCGATAAATGTTTCACCATTAATTGCAATTGGATTCATCTCAAGCATCGCCTCCACACTCCCTTCTCGTCACTCATCCATTCTCCCTATTACGATATGAATGAAACCGAGGAGGTGTGAAGCAAATTTAAGACCACAATTGCCCTAACTTCCATGCGAGGACATCACGAAGAAATTCAGGCATAAAATATTTCTTCTCCGCGATTCAGAAATCGCAGGAAAAAGATGACCAAATGTATACATATCAAGTGTTGCTAATGGAATACATTCTGATCCTTCTTAAGCTCTCTCCCCAGAATCGTCATCTTCTTACTGCCATTCTTTTTATCAATTCAATATCGATTCCTGTGAAAATCATGCGGCCAAGCATTTTGCCTCGGAAGCCAAATCCTTTTAGTTCAAGCCATCGCATTTCTTCGGTAAACGCTCGTTCAATTGTACTCTGCAATTGTTGTCCTGTTATCCTGACAACACACGGATTGATTGGATGAGGACAAATGCGATGTATGTCTCCCTTTGTCATCATTCCCTCTTCAAATGAATCAAGCAAGTACACCCGCATTCATCATTCCAATTTCCTCGCCACACCATTCTGTAATCGCATCACAGAGCAACTGAGTCCCTCAGTTTCCTCCTGCCATTAACTTGTAGTCGTTTTGGAATGATCGCCACTCTTTTCACTGAATATTTGATTCGTTTCCTCTTGCATCGTAGCTAAAAGATCGCTCGTCTTTTCATCTTCAGGATCTTCTTTGACGTCTATCAAGAGTCGCCGTACTTTCAACAATTTGTCCCTTCGCTGTATCAAAGTCGACGATGACTTTTCCTACATATGATCCATGCTTTCCAGCCTGGGCTAAAAGAGTGCCTAGCACACGTTTTCCTCTTTGTAGAACGTGATGTGTGTGTGCACCCAATATTACGTCTATCCCTTCAAATTCTGCAGCTATTTCCTCATCACGGAAAAAGCCTAAGTGAGACATTAGGACTACGACGTCTGCCTGCTTGCGTATGTCAGGTAATAATTCAGCTAAAATTTCTTTAGGATGTGCGATTACCCAACCTAATTCTTCGTAATAATTGTTTAAACGGTGCCGTTAAACCAATCATCCCAACCTTCAATCCATTAGCCATTGTATGAATAATTGAGGGTTTCGCCCAAGAAGGTCGACTTCCATCTAGGTGAAATAAATTTGCGAGCAGGACAGGAAAATTTGCCTGATCATAGAGTTCTTCTAGCTGATTTTTGGCAAAGGTAATCCCTTCATTGTTTCCAATTGTCGCGTAATCAACCTTAGCTTCATTCAATAAGTCGATATTTCCTTTTCCTACTGTCGCTTCTGTAAGTGGATTACTTCGATCTGTATGATCTCCCAATTCAAGATAAAGCGAATTTTCATCACGATTTCGCTTAATATATGAGACGATCTGTGACCAATAATCAAAGCAGCTATGAACATCATTTGAGTGGAAAAGTGTGATCCTTTTTATGGTCATATACTAGACACCTCCTTTTTTACAGCGATGGTAACTCTTCGATAGGTTCCATATGAATCATTATATGTAGCATCAAGTCACAAACATATGTATAAATAATTCAAACTAAATGTGATAGGTTATGCTTCTCTCATTTAAAGCTTTTTTAATAATCATAATGGAGTACTTAATCTACTCTTTCTGAAAATAAATTAAGTTGTCTAGGCGCCAAATCAACATATTCAATCCCTAGCATGTCAATAAATTGCTTTGCATTATCTGCCGCGTCTCCACCAGAATTATTATTAAAAATGACGTAGATGTCCTTTGATTGGCTCGTAAGCTTATGGAGGTTTTCCTGCCATTCTGTTAATTCAGCATGATTATACCGATATAAGTACCTAACATCCCTCCACGTTCCATCACCAGGATCTCTCCAGCCATGCACATTTCGCCCGTGCAGACGGATAAGTGTTTTACCTGTATCTGTCGCCTCTAAGACAGTAGGAATGGAGCCTGATCCCGCCTGAGGCTCATCACAAATACTATGTATCCATCCTTCATCTTGCATGAACTGGAGCGTTTTTGGACGCATCTCTTGTGTAAACCATGATTGATGTCTAAATTCAAGTACAACTGGTAAGCCTTGTAATTGTTGTTTTACATAACGAAGCCATTGAACATTTTCTTTCTTACAATCAAACCAAGGTGGAAATTGACAAAGCACCATGGCAAGCTTCCCTGTTTGGATAAGAGGTTTTAGAGAGGCACGAAAAGCATCAAACATCTCTTCTTTCGTTTCAAATGGAGCATAACCCCGTTGATGACCCGTCATCGCTTGATATGCTTTGACAATAAATTGAAAAGATGTTGGTGTTTCTTTCGCCCATTTTTCCATATTACGAACGGGTTGTACAGCATAAAAAGACGAATCAAGCTCTACAATCGGAAAATGGCCTGCATACTCCGTTAACTTTGATTGCCGTCCCAGCTCCTTCATACAGTGTATCATGATCTCCCCATCCTGCGAGGCCAATGTAAATCATCCTTTTCATGTCCCTCCTCACTTATTTTCTAACCACCAATAAAAACAAGGGTCTGACCCGTTACGCGGGGTCAGACCCTTGTGAGTCAACCTATTTATCTCCTACCTATTAACCGATCGAACCTTCCATTTCAAAGCTGATTAGACGATTCATCTCAACAGCATATTCCATTGGAAGTTCTTTTGTAAATGGTTCAATGAAGCCCATAACAATCATTTCCGTTGCTTCTTGCTCAGAGATACCACGGCTCATGAGATAGAACAACTGGTCTTCTGACACTTTAGAAACAGTCGCTTCATGCTCAAGCGTAATGTTGTTGTTAAGAATTTCATTGTAAGGAATCGTATCAGATGTTGATTGGTTATCCATGATCAATGTATCACACTCAATCTTAGATTTTGAACCTTCTGATTTACGGCCAAAATGGCAGATACCACGGTAGGTTACTTTACCACCATGCTTTGAGATCGATTTCGATATGATCGTTGAAGAACAGTTAGGTGCTAAGTGCATAACTTTTGCTCCAGCATCTTGGTGTTGCCCTTTACCTGCGATGGCAATTGAAAGGATTGTACCTTTTGCACCTTCACCACGCAT
Organism: uncultured Bacillaceae bacterium; assembly: GCA_963838465.1. Classification (GTDB taxonomy): domain Bacteria; phylum Bacillota; class Bacilli; order Bacillales; family Bacillaceae_D; genus Halalkalibacter. The sequence continues at coordinate 55,608 of CAWIQZ010000003.1, read as the reverse complement.
GATAACAGCAGGGTATTTCATCGTTAATTTCGAACCGATGTTACCATCAACCCATTCCATTGTTGCACCCGCATCCGCAACTGCACGTTTTGTAACAAGGTTAAAAATGTTTGGTGCCCAGTTTTGAATGGTTGTGTAACGGCAATAAGCATTCTTTTTAACGATAATCTCTACCACTGCACTATGAAGTGAATTGGTCGAGTAAACAGGTGCTGTACAGCCTTCAACATAGTGTACAGAGCTATCTTCATCAGCAATAATAAGCGTACGCTCAAACTGTCCCATGTTTTCAGAGTTAATACGGAAGTATGCTTGTAGCGGCGTATCCGTTTTTACTCCTTTTGGTACATAGATGAATGAACCGCCTGACCATACTGCTGAATTCAACGCTGCGAACTTATTGTCACTTGGAGGAATAGTCTTCCCAAAATGCTCTCTAAAGATTTCCTCATGCTCCTTAAGGGCATTATCAGTATCTGTAAAGAGAATCCCTTGCGCTGTCAGTTCTTCTTTCATACTATGGTAAACCACTTCAGATTCATACTGTGCAGAAACCCCAGCCAAATATTTTTGCTCTGCTTCCGGAATACCTAGTTTATCAAACGTGTTTTTGATTTCCTCTGGAACTTCATCCCACGATTTCTCTGACTTCTCTGATGGTTTTACGTAATACGTAATTTCATCAAAATTCAGTTCAGACATATCGCCGCCCCATTGTGGCATCGGCATTTTATAGAATATTTCAAGTGATTTTAAGCGGAAATCCAACATCCACTGAGGCTCACTCTTCATACGAGAGATTTCTTCAACGATTTCGCGTGTTAAACCACGCTTTGAACGGAAAATCGATACGTCGCGGTCTGAGAACCCATATTTGTATTCTCCGATTTCAGGCATTTTTTTAGCCATTTGAAACCCTCCTTTTGATTATAAACAAACCTTACTGGTTGTTATCCTCGATTCCCTTCTCCATTGCTTTCCATGCAAGTGTAGCACATTTGATTCGTGCTGGGAACTTGGTAACACCTTGCAATGCTTCGATATCACCTAAGTCAAACTGATCTTCATCATAGTCTTTACCGAGCATCATATTTGAAAAAATTCCTGACATTGCAACCGCCTCTTCTGTCGTTAAGCCTTTCACAGCTTGAGTCATCATCGAGGCAGAAGCTAAACTAATCGAACAACCTTCACCCGAAAACTTCGCTTCAGATACTTTTCCATCTTCAATTTTCAATTGAAGCTGAATCCGATCTCCACAAGTTGGATTGTTCATATTTACCGTTACAGAATCTCACCATCGAATTCCCCGTTATTGCGAGGGTTCTTGTAATGATCCATAATAACCTGTCTGTACAGTGTATCAAGATTATTAGAAGACATCGCCGAAGTACTCCTTTGTTTTCACTAATCCTGCAACAAGTGCATCGACGTCTTCCTTTGTGTTATACAAATAGAAGCTAGCACGTGCAGTCGCTGAAACTTCAAGCCATTTCATTAATGGCTGAGCACAATGATGCCCTGCGCGAACAGCAATTCCTTCTGTATCAAGAACTGTCGCTACATCATGTGGATGCACGTCATCGATATTAAATGTAACAAGGCCAGCGCGATGCTTTGGTCCATAGATCGTCATCCCATCAATCTCAGATAAACGCTCCATCGCATAACCAGCAAGCTCATGCTCATATTTCTCAATTTCTTCAAGACCAATCTCATTAAGAAAATCGATCGCTGCGCCAAGTCCAATTGCACCTGCAATAATCGGTGTACCCCCTTCAAATTTCCAAGGAAGCTCTTTCCATGTTGACTCCTGCAAACCAACAAAGTCAATCATTTCTCCACCAAATTCAATTGGTTCCATCTTATCAAGTAACTCTTTCTTTCCGTAAAGAGCACCAATTCCAGTTGGCCCACCCATCTTGTGACCTGAGAAAGCAAAGAAATCACAATTTAAGTCTTGAACATTCACCTTCATATGTGGTGCACTTTGTGCGCCGTCAACAACCATGATCGCACCGTTACGATGAGCAATTTCACCAATTTCCTTTACAGGGTTGATCGTTCCAAGCACATTCGATACTTGCATGACTGAAACAATCTTCGTCTTTTCCGTAACCGTATTCTCTACATCCGCCAAGTCAATTGTACCGTCAGCTTGTAATGGAATGTATTTTAACGTCGCTCCAGTTACACGTGCAACTTGCTGCCACGGGATGATATTACTATGATGCTCCATAGGCGTAATCACAATTTCATCACCAGCAGTCAAATTATCACGACCGTAACTAGAGGCAACGAGATTTAATGCTGTTGTTGTTCCACGTGTGAAGATAATTTCTTCTCTTGCCTTCGCTCCAATGAATGCTCGAACCTTATCACGAGCTCCTTCATACCCATCAGTTGCAAGTGTTCCAAGTGTATGAACACCACGGTGCACATTTGAATTGTAACGACGATAGTAATCATCAATCGCTTCAATTACTTTTACCGGCTTTTGAGAAGTTGCCGCGCTATCCAAATAGACGAGCTGATTTCCGTTTACTTGTTGATCGAGAATCGGAAATTGCTTTTTAATCTCTTTGGCATTCATTAGCGTACTTTCCCTTCAATTGCCTCACGCAAACGCTCCTTAACTGATTCAATCGGAAGTTGCGTCACAACAGGAGCTAAGAAACCATGAATAACAAGGCGTTCTGCTTCTTTACGTGAAATACCGCGGCTCATTAGGTAGAACATTTGCAGTGGATCCACTTGACCTACAGAAGCTGCGTGACCTGCTGTTACATCATCTTCGTCGATAAGAAGAATTGGATTCGCATCACCACGAGCCTTTTCACTTAGCATAAGAACACGCTCTGTTTGAACACCATTTGATTTTGTCGCACCGTGTTCGATTTTTGTTATACCGTTAAAAATCGCTGTTGCTGCTTCACGCATAACACCGTGCTTAAGAATATGCCCTTCAGAATGCTTACCATGATGGAAGATTTGTGTCGTGAAGTTTTGTTTTTGTTCTCCACGTCCAACTGTTACTGTCTTCGTATCAGCCCAAGAGCCATCACCAATAAGATGTGTTGTATTTTCAGATACTGTGTTTCCATCATTCATTTGACCAAGAGCCCAATCAATACGAGCATCTTTATCAACATGACCACGACGAACAACATAAGTTGTCACGTTGCTAGAAAGATTATCAACCGCACCAAATGTTATTTTCGCACCAGCTTTTGCATATACTTCAGCAACGATATTTGCAACAGTTTCACCTTCAGCTTGCGAAATATAGTTTTCAACGTAAGTAACAGAGCTATTCTCTTCAGCTACAACAATGACATGATTTGTAAACGCTGCTTCATTTGTTTCAAAAGAAAATACGGCTTGAAGCGGCACTTCTACTTGTACATTTTTCGGTACGTAGATAAATGCTCCACCATTTAACAAGTGCTGCATGAAGAGCAAGAAGGCGATTTTCCGCAGGTTTTACTGCTTCACCAAAGAAATAAGGCTTTACTTTATCAGCATGCTCAGCAATAGCTGTTTGTAAATCTGTAAAAATAACCCCTTTTTCTGCTAAATCAGCACTTACCTTGTTAAGAACAGCTGATGTATCTTGTTGAACGAAGAGATTTTGATCAGCTGATTCTTCGCCAATTAACGCACGAAGCGCTTCAGGTAACTCTGAAACAGCATTTACTGCAGCTTTTGCAGCTAAATCAAAATTCCTCTGTATGAAATTCCACTTATCTATTTTCGTTTTATCTGGCTTTGGAAGCTCAGTTGTTTCTGTAAGCTCAAGTCCCTTTAAACGGAGATCGCGTAACCATTCAGGCTCTTTGCGAGCATCCGAGAATGACTCGATTTGTTCTTTTTCGAACAATACTTTCGTCTCGACTGACATACATACCCACCCTTTATTATTAAAATCGCAGTTACTTTTGTGAGAGCAATTTTAAACGATTTTTATTATATATTATGTTGTTATTATGCTTCTTGGTTTACGTTCACACGCTCATCTTCGATACCAAGCTCAGTCTTAATCCAGTCATAACCTTCTGCTTCAAGACGATGTGCAAGCTCAGCACCACCTGATTTAACAATGCGACCTTGCATCATAACATGTACTTTATCAGGAGTGATGTAGTCTAATAGACGTTGGTAGTGAGTAATAATTAAACAGCCGAACTCAGATCCACGCATTTCGTTAACACCTTTTGAAACAACCTTTAAGTGCATCGATATCTAGACCAGAGTCAATCTCATCAAGAATCGCGATTTTCGGCTCAAGCATTAATAATTGAAGAATTTCATTACGCTTCTTCTCCCCACCAGAGAAACCTTCGTTTAAATAACGTTGTGAGAATGACTCATCCATTTCAAGTAATTCCATCTTCTTATCTAATTGACGGATAAATTTCATAAGAGAAATCTCGTCGCCTTCTTCACGCTTTGAGTTAATAGCAGAACGTAAGAAGTCTGCATTTGTAATCCCACTAATTTCACTTGGATATTGCATCGCTAAGAAAAGACCAGCTTGAGCACGTTCGTCGACTTCCATTTCAAGAACGTCTTCGCCATCAATTGTAACAGATCCGCTTGTAATTTCATATTTAGGGTGACCCATAATTGCAGATGCAAGAGTAGACTTACCTGTACCGTTCGGTCCCATGATCGCGTGAATTTCTCCGCCTTTGATTTCAAGACTGAAATCCTTTAAAATTTCTTTTCCTTCTACTGATACGTGTAAATTTTCAATCTTAAGAAATGGTGCTGACATTACGATGACCTCCAATGTATTTTGCTTCATCTATTTATGGACAAAGCTCATTAAATTTATTTTTTATTCTCAATCTATTCTCATTACAATCTTATAACAAATCCATTATAAGTTCAAGGTAAGCGAACAATTATACGTCATATCTAAGTGTAAGCGCTTTTGCACGAGAAGCCTATCTAGCTTCCTTTTTCGTACCATTTTAAATGAATGTCTCGATTTAAATGAAGAAAAATAGAGTAGCACCAAAAGGCACTACTCTGTTCTTTTGTTTGACCATTATATGTTAACGATTACTTAAACTGTTCAGCAAACTTATTACCTGCCTGATAGTTTTTATCTCGTTCCATTTCAATTTCAATTCGCTTCTCTAAATTCCGATCATATTCCGCATAACCTATTCCGTGTGCTTGATACATCGCTTTTTCCATATCACCTGTGTGTTTCGTGCTTATCGAATGAATAATAAATCAATCCTTTCTTATGTTTTGTAGAATTAATCGTATCATAGTCAGATTATTCCACCAACTTCGATTTGCTAAGGTATAAAAGCATTTATCGGCTTGAGAAGAGGTGAGTCATTGTCAGAAAATATTACAAGACAATACTTACATATACTCCGTTTTAAGCTTAACTACGCTTACTGAACTTGCTGACCTCTTCCACCAATCTCCGTTATCGCATCTTGAACGAGAGTCACTGCTTGACTCATCGCTGCTCCGCCACCAAATGCAGCTGTTACCCCGATCGCTTCAAGAATCTCTTCTTCTGTGCACCCTTGATCGAGACAGCCTTTTGTATGATAGATCATGCAATATTCATCCTGAGCAATACACACTAATACCTAGTGCAATCATTTGTTTTTCTTTTTGCGAGAGTTTCCCTTTTGCAAAACAAGCCTCTGTAAACGCATTATACGTCTTCGCGATTTTCGGCATTTTCTCTGTAAACTGACCTATTCCTTCTTTATAATCTTGTAGCGCCATCTCGATTGTATTTTCTTGCTGTTGGTCCATGACACATGCCTCCTTTTTCAAATTGTAACAATGTTAGTATTCGTTTCGAAAAGGGCCATTATACTTAGAAAAGATTAGCTTATCACCAAGACCTTAATGAGGAAAACGTCAGTCTTTTTTTATGCGTTCAGAAAAGGATCATGATTTTAAAAAGGAGCACGCCTTTTTTTCAGCGTACTCCTTTATGATTAGTTGTTTGTCATTGGAATAACAGCACCATCATAGGTGTCTATAATAAATTGTTGAATTTCTTCAGACTGTAATAATTTCAACTAATTTTAACACTTCTGGACGTGTTTCATCTTCTGAACGAACAACCATTAAGTTTGGTTGAAGAACATCCTCACCTTCAAATGCAATACCATATTGCTCAATATCAACTCCGCCTTCTAGCGCGTAGTTTGTATTAATGACAACTGCATCACCTTCACCACTTTCAAAAGATGGAGCAAGCATTCTAGCTTCTACTTGTGTTTCACCAAATTGAAGGTTTTTCGGATTTGAAACGATATCATCAATTGTAGCTAATGTCGCCTTCTGCAACGTCAAGTTCAATTAAACCAGCACTCTCGAAAATCGGCAGAATACGACCATGGTCACTGATCGAATTACTCATAATAATGTTCGCACCTTCTGGAAGCTCGTCAAGGCTAGCATATTCTTTAGAATATACACCAATTGGCTCTGCATGGATCGCTCCAACACTAACAAAGTCATATTCAGCATTCTCGTCCATTTGCATCTCTAAGTATCCAGGTGTTTGGAAATAGTTTGCATCAATGTCGCCATCACGTAATGCTTGGTTCGGTAAGATATAATCTTGGAACGTCACGATTTCAAGTTCAATGCCTTCTTCAGCAAGTAATGGCTTGAGCTGCTTCAAGAATTTCTGTATGCGGCACTGCAGATGCACCTACAACTATTTGCTTGTTTCTTCTTGTACCGCGCTCTTCTCCTGTTGCATTTTCTGTTGTTTCTTCTTCTGCTGCTCCGCATGCTACTAGCGAAAGTGATAATGCGGCTGCACCAATAATACTTAAAAATTTCTTCATCTTTCTTTTCCTCCTTAGTTATCGTTTATCTGTTTTATTTGTAAAATAATCACCAATCCATTGAATGATAAACACAATCAATAAGAATAGCGATCGTTGCTACCAACGTAATTTGACTATTGTTTCTTTGGAAGCCTTCTAAATAGGCAAAGTGTCCAAGACCACCTGCACCAATGACCCCCGCCATAGCTGTATAACTCACTAAAGCAATCGCAGTAACGGTAATCCCAGAAATCAAAGCAGGTAGAGCTTCTGGAATGAGAACCTTTCGAATAATCGTCCAGTTGCTCGCTCCCATTGCTTGAGAAGCTTCAATCACACCTTTATCAATCTCTCGTAAAGCCATTTCAACCATTCGCGCATAAAATGGCGCTGCTCCAATAATTAGTGCAGGCAAGGCTGCATTAGCCCCCAGCATAGAGCCCATTAGAGCACGAGTAAATGGAATAAGCAAAACAATCAAGATAATAAAAGGTATCGACCTGAAAATATTCACAATCAAGCTGGAAAATCGATTAAAAATTACGTTTTCCCAGAGATTCCCTTTACTTGTTAAATATAATAGTAGACCAAGAATCGTCCCTAAAAAGAAAGTAGCCGTGACAGATATCCCTGTCATATAAAGAGTCTCCAATGTCGCTTCCCAGAGCTTGTCCCATTTCACATCGCCCAACCATTGATCAAGCATCGGTCATCACCTCCACTTCGACCTTCTTATGCCGGATAAAGGAAATCGCCTTTTCAACCTCTTCTTTTTCACCATTCAACGCTACAAACAACGTTCCATAAGATCCCTTTTGAATCTTCGTGATCTTCCCTTGCACGATATTCACTTCAATCTTAAACTTACGAATCAATTGTGTGATCAAAGGACGTTCAGTCTCTTCACCAACGAATGTCAGCTGAACCATTTGGCCCTCAGGATAATCAGCAAGCATCTGTCTCATCGCATCCGTTGTTTCTTCTGGTTCGGTAATTTGCTTTACAAATTCCTTTGTCATATTATCTTTCGGTTTACGGAACACTTCAAGAACAGGACCTTTCTCAACGACTTTCCCAGCTTCCATCACCGCAACCTGATGACAAATCTTACGAATCACGTGCATCTCATGAGTGATAAGAATGATCGTTAAACCGAGCTTTTCATTAATATCAACAAGTAAGTCCAAAATAGAATCTGTTGTTTTAGGATCAAGCGCTGACGTTGCTTCATCACAAAGGAGAACTTTCGGGTTATTCGCAAGTGCGCGCGCAATCCCCACACGTTGCTTTTGACCACCACTAAGCTGTGAAGGGTAGCTTTCTCCTCTCCCTTCTAGTCCGACAAGCTTCAATTAATTCATTAACTCGTTTATCTCGCTCCCTTTTCTTAACCCCAGCAATTTCAAGCGGAAAGGCAATATTTTCCCGAACCGTTCGTGACCACAAAAGATTAAAATGCTGAAAGATCATCCCTATTTCTTGACGCGCCTTTCGTAACTCTTTATTACTTAATTTAGAAAGAACTTTTCCTGAGACCTCAACATCGCCTTCTGTCGGACGCTCGAGCATATTTAACATACGAATCAGCGTACTTTTACCTGCACCACTATAGCCAATGATCCCATAAATTTCTCCTTCTTTAATATGCAAATCGACCCCATCGACTGCCGTTACAGGGCCATCCTTGATTGGAAATACTTTACGAATACCATTTAACGAAATCAAATCCTGATCCTCCTTTCCAATAATACTATTTATGTCATATTTATATAACAAACAAAAACCCTTCTGCCTATGATGAACAGAAAGGTTGAATATATGAGCCTTTCTCTCATCTCCCAAAGCTAATACACTTTGCAGGATTTAGCACCTTCCTAGATGACATCAACATCATCTAATGGTTGCCGGGCTTCACAGGGCCTGTCCCTCCGCCACTCTTGATAAGAGTATATGAAATTCGTTTGTCGTTTTTTGCATGAATGAATAATAGCACGCCCTTAAAAAACTTGTCAATGATTATTATTATTTCACAATATAATTTTTATTATTCTGACAAAAGATATATACGCTAGCAAAAATCCTCTTTGCCATTATGATCATAAGCCTCATTTTTCTCGCCTGTTCGTTCTTTAACACAAAAAAGGAAAAGCCATAGCTCTTCCTTTTTGACGTTATGATTAGTCTTCGTTAATCATTTCTTCGTATTGTTCAGCAGACATGAGCTTTTCAATATCATCAGCATTTGCTGGCTCTACAACGATCATCCATGCTTTTTCATATGGAGACTCGTTCACAAACTCTGGAGAATCATCAAGATCCTCGTTTACTTCAACCACTTTTCCACTAATTGGCGCATATAATTCAGATACAGTCTTGACAGATTCAACGCTTCCGAAAGGCTCGTCCGCTTCGATTTCGTCGCCTACTTCTGGAAGCTCAACAAATACGATATCTCCTAATTCAGATTGCGCAAAGTCCGTAATCCCAATACGGACTTTATCTCCTTCTACTTTCACCCATTCATGTTCTTCAGAATACTTTAATTCCTTTGGTAAATTGCTCATGACTATCCCTCCGTCTTTGTGAATAAAAATCTTTCTACATTATACCTGCATTTCCATCGAAACAAAATAGGCTATCCCCATGTTTGCTCGAATTGTTCTTCTTTGAAGCCAACTGTCACGTTTGTTCCATCTGTTGTAAGCGGTCGCTTAATCAGCATGCCATCAGATGCGAGTAACTCAAGTGCCTCGTCTTCAGACATTCCCTTCAGCTTATCTTTTAAACCTAGCTCACGATATTTTTGGCCGCTTGTATTAAAGAACTTCTTTAATTCTAGTCCACTTTTTTGATAAAGCTCACGGAGCTCCTCTTTTGAAGGTGGTTGCTCCACAATATGTATGTCGTTGATCTCAATGCCCTTTTTCATCAAACCATTTCTTTGCTTTGCGGCATGTACCACATTTAGGATAGTGATAAAATGTAAGCGCCATAACGCTCCTCCTTTCTTCTACTCATTATCGCTATTATTACGTATCTTCTTCTCGTTCACAATCCTTTTGCTTGTTTTTCTTTTTGTTCTCACGTATTTTTTAAAGCATCGTTCCCGAAAATCTATACCATTCTTGCGAAAACTCCTCTACGCCTATCATAGGAGCGATCTGTGCAAGTCTTTGTTTTTCGACACTCACCCTCCCTTCTGTATCTTCTATAAATAGAATGTGTTTGGAGAGGCAGAATCATGCAAGTACGACAAAGAAGCCCCACTTGGGACTTCTTTGCACTAGAGAGGAGAATGCTTCATAAGAAAGGAGGTATATAGTATTTTGGGGATTACGGGTAACCCCCAAAGTGAATAACCATTTTAAACGACGTAGCGTTTTTCTGCTAAAACAGCTGCTGCAATTTCACGCTTTTTGGCGACAACGTTAATTGGCGTATGACGTGTGAGCTTGCGCAAAATACCAAGCATCGTGCGAAGGGTATCGCCTTCCTCCATTGCAACAAGTGATTCCTTTGCATGTGCTTCAATGCGATTGAATGCTTCTTGGCAAAATACTTGAGTCATCAGTAGCTTTTGCCCTGCTTTATCAGCAGACTTATTCATCGCCTTTTCTGTACGCAAAATGACGGATTCCATTGAGAACACTTCGCTCACAATATCAGCGACATTTGAGAGAAGCTCTTGTTCATGCTGGAGTTTCTCCCCGTATTTCTGAGCTCCCGTACCCGCAATCATTAAGAAAATCTTCTTTGCCATACTTAGTAGATATTTTTCTTGCTCTAGTGGCTCATCACCAATTTCCTGAGGCATAAGCATCATCAGTTCTTCTTGAAGCGCCATTGCTTTTTGCAATAGCGGAAGCTCACCTTTCATCGCTTTACGCATAATCGTCCCAGGCACAAGCAGACGGTTGATTTCATTTGTCCCTTCAAAAATACGATTAATACGCGAATCACGATACATGCGCTCGACCTCATATTCGGCCATGAAACCATAGCCACCATGAATTTGAACAGCTTCATCGACGACATAGTCAAGCGTCTCTGAGCCAACTACCTTATTCAATGAGCATTCAATCGCATACTCTGCAATCGCTTTCGCAACAGCACGACCGTCTTTTTGCTCTTCATCAGATAAGCCACCAAGTCTGTCTTCAAATAAGACCACCTGTACGATAAATCGAGCTCTCTGCTGCAAAGGTTGCTGTTGCCATATTCGCAAGCTTTTCTTGAATAAGCGTAAACTTTCCAATCGGCGTCTTAAATTGCTTACGCTCGTTTGCATAGGTTGCGGCAAGCTCTAATGCACGCTTTGAACTCCCTACACAACCAACGCCAAGCTTATAACGTCCAACATTGAGAATATTAAAGGCAATGACGTGACCTTTACCAATTTCACCAAGAAGATTTTCTTTCGGCACGAGAGCATCTTCAAGAATTAACGTCCGAGTCGAAGATCCTTTAATTCCCATTTTCTTCTCTTCTGGACCAGTTGAAACCCCTTCATACTCTTTTTCAACGATAAAGGCTGTAAATTGTTCACCGTCAATTTTTGCATATACGATAAACACGTCAGCAAAAGCGGAGTTTGTAATCCATTGCTTTTCTCCATTTAGAACATAATGAGTACCAGCTTCATTTAAAACAGCTGTTGTTTTAGCTCCAAGAGCATCAGACCCTGAGCTTGGCTCCGTTAGCGCATAAGCGGCAATCCGCTCACCTGAAGCAAGATCTGGCAGATACTTTTCCTTCTGTTCATGAGTTACCGAAAAAAACAATCGGTAACGTTCCAATTCCAACGTGAGCACCGTGACTTAAACCGAATGACCCACCTCGAACAAATTTTTCGGAAATTAAGGATGAACTAATCTTATCAAGTCCTAATCCACCATATTCCTCTGGAACATCCGCGCCGAGTAATCCTAGCTCTCCGGCTTTCTTCAATAGCTTAACTGTATGATCAAATTGATGCTCTTCTATTTTTTCTAAAACTGGAGCTACTTCCTTCAAAGCAAATTCCTCTGTTGTCCGTCCGATCATGATTTGTTCATCTGTAAAATCCTCTGGTGTAAAGACTTTTTCCGCTTCAATATCCTCGACTAAAAAACTACCGCCTTTTACGATTTGTTCCGATGTTTGACTCATTTTCCGTTCCTCCCTTTTTTCTTTTTTATCTATCTCAGTATGATTTCACTCAATCGATTAATTCAAAGACACCAGCTGCTCCCATTCCACCACCAATACACATGGTGACAATACCGAATTGCTCATTCCGACGCTTCATTTCATGTAAAAGCGATAATGTCAGCTTCGTCCCTGTACAACCGAGTGGATGACCGAGGGCAATCGCACCACCATTTACATTGACTTTGTTATGATCAAGCTTCAAATGCCGGATGACTTGAAGAGCTTGCGAAGCAAAAGCCTCATTTAATTCAAAAAGTCCAATATCCGCAAGCTCAAGACCTGCTAGCTTTACTGCTTTTGGAATCGCCTCTACTGGGCCAATCCCCATAATTTCTGGAGCAACCCCAGCGACAGCGAAGGAACGAAATTTTAGCAAAGGCGCCAGTCCATTCGCTTCTGCTTCCGCACGATCCATCAAGAGAACGGATGCTGCCCCGTCACTCATCTGAGAAGCATTCCCAGCTGTGACGCTCCCTTTCGGATGAAAAGCTGGGCGTAGTTTTGCCAGTCCTTCTACCGTTGTATCAGTTCTAACTCCTTCATCCATAGCGAAACGTCACTTGCTTCTCTTTTAATTTATGGTCACTACCGACTGAGCGTAGCGTCACATCAACTGGAACAATTTCATCGATAAACCGGCCTGACTCAAGAGCCGCTGCAGCACGTTTATGGCTTTCAACTGCAAATGCATCTTGGTCTTCGCGGCTAACACCAAAACGACTCGCCACTTCTTCTGCCGTATAGCCCATTCCCATGTAATATTCTGGCTGTTCTTCCACAAGCGTTGGGTTAGGAGCAATCACATGACCACCCATTGGAATCATGCTCATTGACTCTGCTCCACCAGCAATGATCGCTTTTGCATTGCCTAGCATAATTCGCTCCGCACCATACGCGATACTTTGCAAACCAGATGCACAATAGCGATTAATCGTGATCGCTGGAACTGTATGCGGCAGACCCGCTAGTGCCGAAATATTCCTAGCAACATTCATTCCCTGTTCCGCCTCTGGCATGGCGCAGCCAATAATGACATCATCTACTTTCGCTGGATCAAAATCGCCCGCTCTTTTCAACGTTTCTTTAACCGTTAATGCACCTAAATCGTCTGGACGCACATTCGCTAACGTGCCACGCTTTGCTTTTCCCACTGGTGTTCTTGCACCAGCAACAATAACTGCTTCTCTCATTTGTCTTCCCCTCCTTCACTTTCTCATTTAGTTACGAAGCGGTTTGCCTTTTGCTAACATATATTGCATCCGTTGCTGTGATTTCGGTTCAGCAATAAGGCTTAAAAATGCTTCACGCTCTAAATCGAGCAAATATTGTTCATCGACCAGTGTCCCTTTTGGTACACGTCCACCTGCAATGACAAATGCAAGCTTTTCGGCAATTTTTAGATCATGGTCGGAAATCATGCCACCAAACTTCATCGTTTTCGCACCAAGTAATAGCGTTGCGTAACCTGATTCACCAACAACAGGAATCTTCTTACGCTCCGGTGGACGATAGCCTGAAGCTGATAAGTGGTGAACCTGTTGCTTTGCACGGTCAATGAGAAGATCGCTATTCATAACCATACCATCTCGCTCACTTAAGAAGCCATTTTCAGCAGCCTCATGAGCAGATGTTGCGACTTTGGCCATCGCAATTGTTTCAAACGTATTGATTGCTGCTTTTTGTAAATCATGATTCGTTCGTTTCCAGGTTGCGAAGATACAATTCTTTGTTTCCACCACCACCAGGAATCAGACCAACGCCAACTTCAACTAAGCCAATATATGTTTCAAGTGAGGCTTGAATACTTGCAGAAGGAAGACAAATTTCTGCCCCGCCACCAAGTGTCATGCCAAATGGCCCAGTTACGACTGGTTTTGCCGAGTAACGAATATTTGCCATCGCTTGTTGGAATTGGCGAACAACAAGCTCAACCTCAAAGAAGTTATCATCTTGTGCTTCCATTAAAATCATCATCAAATTCGCGCCAACGCAGAAGTTCTTTCCTTGATTACTAATGATGAGACCTTTGTAATTCTTTTCTACTTCAGCAATTGACTTATTGATCATTTGAATGACGTCGAGTCCAATCGAGTTATTCGGTGAGTGGAATTCAAGCAAGGCTACATCATCACCAATATCAAGAAGCGTTGCGCCACTATTTTTCATCACAACATTATCAGGCTTTAGCGCCTTTAAATGAACGATCTTTTCATTTACCTGCTTTGGTGCATAGCCCCCATCATGGTAGAACGTATCGCCTTTATAAAAGCTTTCATATCCAGTTGAAAGCATTTCCTTCACCCAGTGAGGTACTGTCTCACCTTCTGACTCCATCCGTTCAACCGATTTTGCCACGCCTAATGCGTCCCATGTTTCAAATGGACCAAGGTCCCAGCCAAAGCCCCATTTCATCGCTTGATCAACCGCATAAATATCATTGGCAATCTCGTATGCTTTTTCTGCTGAATAGAGGAGAACTGGCTTCAATAAGTTCCAGATCAGCTGTCCAGCACGATCATCTGCATATGCGAGCGTTTTCAATTTATCCGCTGTTTTTTTCGCTTGCTTCGCTTGTTCAACTGAGGCTGCCTTTAGCTTCTTACGCACCTCGTATTCAAGTGTTTCAGGGTTTAATTCAAGAATTTCACTCCCTTTTTCACTTTTCTTTTTGATAAAGAATCCTTGCCCGCTTTTGCTTCCGATCCAACCCTTTTCAGCCATTTCTTTCATAAAAGCTGGAGGATCGAACACATTTTTTTCTGCACCATCGACAACATTGTAGACATTTTTCGCAACATGTAGGAATGTATCAAGGCCAACCACATCTAGCGTACGGAATGTCGCACTTTTTGGTCTGCCAATTAACGGACCTGTCACAGAATCAATCTCCCCAACTGAATACCCACCCTTCAGCATTTCGCGAACGGTCACGAGCAGACCGTATGTTCCAATTCGATTAGCGATAAAGTTTGGGGTATCTTTTCCTTCAACAACTCCTTTACCAAGGGTCTCTTCCGCAAACGCTTTCATAAATGACAGTACTTCTTGATTTGTTTTAGCCGTTGGAATGATTTCAAGCAGTTTTAAGTATCTTGGTGGGTTAAAGAAGTGTGTTCCGAGAAAATGAGCTTGAAAATCTTCTGATACGACCCTCAGCCATCGCTTCAACGGAAATTCCTGATGTATTTGAGCTAACGATCGTTCCAGGCTTACGAACTGCATCAATTTTTTCAAATAATTGCTTCTTAATCGCTAAATTTTCAACGACGACTTCAATAATCCAATCGACTTCTTCAAGGCGGGTAAGGTCATCCTCAAGATTGCCTGGCTCAATATATGTAGCTTTTGTTTCTTACAGAAAGTGGTGCAGGCTTTTGTTTCGCAAGCTTTTGAATCGCTGTGCTGCTTAGACGATTTCGTACCAGCCTTATCCTCAAGCGTCAGTCCCTTTGCTTTCTCTTCTTCTGTCAATTCTTTTGGCACGATATCCAGTAATAATGATGGAATTCCGATATTAGCTAGATGAGCGGCAATGCCAGATCCCATAACACCTGAACCAATTACTGCAACTTTACGTATATGACGAGTCATGGTTCTCCTCCTTTTCGTACGAGTTGTTTATCAGTTTTCTTTATGCAACAGTTCTACAAAACATGCTTATTAATTACCGAATGAATACTCATTCATTATTTCTCCAAAAAAAGAACGACAACTTCTTATGTCATTTTCTATCTTAAGCATACCGAATTTTCAAATAATTTGCAATAGATAATTCTGAAAATGATCAGCTTTTTGCTCTTTTAAAATATCACTAATATAAAATCTTCCATTGATTTGTAAACTCCCCTATTTGTACACCGTATAGAAAACGGTTCAATTCTCTACACTAAGCTTGTATCCGACGTAGCGGATGCGTTTCTAAAGGAGGGAATTTATTTGCAACAGCAACAGCAACCAGTAGGAATGCAGCAGCCGATCATGCCAGAGCCACCAGCGGTTATTACGACAAAGGATCAGCTTTACATTTCAGATATGCTATCTTGGAATTTGCTCGCAATGAAAAAAGCACATTTCTTTGCTCAGCAATGTCAGGATCAAGAGATCAAGCAAGCGCTTGAGAAAGCAGGAAGCATGCATCAGCAGCACTATCAAAAAATCATTTCTCACCTTCAACAAACAAATCAACAGCAAGCCATACCTGTTCAATAAGGGGGTCTAGAATATGAACCAACAACAAAAGATCCAAAACCCAGAAATGCCTGTACCAAAGACGCCACAAATGTCTGATCGAGATTTCATAAACGATCAGCTTGCAACAGAAAAATATATGACCGATGCGTATAGCACTGCTTTAAATGAAGCAAGTCATGAAAGCCTGTATCAAGATTTAGTCGGTATTTTTAAAGAAACACAGGATTGCCAACGCGAGTTATATAACGTCATGTTTCGCAAAGGCTTCTATGCATTAGAAGCAGCAGATCAGCAAAAGCTTCAGCAAACGTATCAACAATTCTCTGGTTACAGTTCTCAATTTCCATATCAGCAGTGAGAATCAGGGAATGACCGCTAGGAATGAATTCCTAGCGGTCATTCCATTTTTGTTTTACTGTTAAACTCTCTAAAACGCAAGAAAAGAGAAGGGAATTGATTATTATCCCATCCTCTTCCCAATATAGTGTTAGACAGATTTTATCATTTCCCATGCTGAAAGGGACATTTACCTTCTATCGGCTTAATATCATCGCCGATAAAAAATTGTTTCCATTCATTATGCTCTGGATCGCCATAATGGCTAATATCCGGATGTTTCGGCAATTGATCCCACGCCTCTACCCGCTCCCGCACTTTTGCCCGGGACATAATGCCACCTTCTTCCGTTCCTTCTAGTCCTTTAAATATCCTTCTCGGTTGGAATCCTAGTACCATACTTTCCCCTAAGTTTCTCGTCTTCCTTTGCTGATACGCAGGTGCATTCCCAAAAATAAAAATAGGCTCGCCAGCAAAGTGGAAATCCCAGAGATGATGGTCTGGATTCGTTGGACTGTTCGCGGGCCATGGCTTACTGTCATGCTGATGTAAGTATTGGAGAACATCCCAAAAGTAATTGCGATAATAATCAAGTTCCTGTACTTCTTTCTCTGGTTCGACAAACACAAACAAGCCATGCCTGACAAGAGGAGGATTCGCAAACAGGGCTAAAAAGCTCTCAACAGCCTTCGGAAGATTCGACCAATCACTGTGCGAAATATAAGCGTAACGAAGCTCTCCTTTTTTCTCAGCCTTCATCCCGAAATAACAAGGAAATGTAGTATCTGTTACAATGTTATGAAATGTTCTATATTCTTCCAAGAGCCAATCCGGCACTCTTCTCGGATCCGTCATATCTTCTTTCGTCAGTAACGATTGATTAGCCGTCAACATATATTTCCACCCTTATCTACGTTTTTTCTACCTCATACCTTAGCTTGCTAACTGATGCTAAAAGAAAAGACCTATTTGTTTTAACCTTATTTTTCCCCATTTAAAGTCCCCTGCTGAGGAACGTGATTTAGCACATGTACAGCAAAAACAACCATACCCAATCCTAAAAATACATAGTTGGATGGCCCTCCAATGTCAAATGCCATTCCTGTAAACGCAAGCGCAATTAAAATAAAACCAAGTATCATATACATTTTATTACCTTCCTTTTCATTTATGTTATTGCTCTCCTTTTCACTTTTTATGATCATAGTAAACCTGATTATGCTAAAAATTTTTCCTGTTGGATGATTGCTTCCTACACCTTGAGCAACCTGATGTTATTTGATCAGACTTTTCTACTATTTATTGTTCCAGACATGAATGATGTTGCGGTCATTACCTAAATTTATATTATCCCTTAGCCAAAATATGTTAGAATATTATCGACAAAATTTTTATGACTTCATGCTCATCAGGAGGTAAACCATGGATCTTTCGTTGCAATTCGATAGCAAATTAAAAGAAATCACAAATAAAGTAATCATAAAAAAAGACGAGCTAGCTGAGCAGCGTAAAGTAATAAATGACAATCTTTACACAAATGAAGTAAATGAGTCCTTAAAGGTTTGGAGAAAAAATTTAATAGACATTTATGCTCATTCCATCTCTAATGAATTGGATGATACCTTTATTCGATTACAGAAATGGGGAGACGGAGTTGTCGATTTATTAGTTAACTTAGAATTGCCTTTAGATGTAGCGATTGATGAAATTCGTTTTTATCGGAATTCAATCGGAAATATGATTAAAGAAGAAGCGAAATTGTATGAGTTTACGATTGATGTTTTTTATGAAGTGTTGTCACGCTTTGATTCAGTCGTTGATCAAGCTGTTCATTGGCTCAGCCTGTCATACGTTCGAGATCATTCTGCTAAAATAAGCGTTGCAGAATACACCGTACATGAGCTTTCCATTCCTGTCGTTCGTGTTACAGAAGAGATTGGCGTCATCCCGCTTATCGGTAATATTGATACCAAGAGAGCACAACATTTAATGGAAACTGCTCTCTCACAAGGATCAGCCTATCATCTCAAATATTTAATTTTCGACTTATCTGGGGTCCCCATTATCGATACAGTGGTTGCTTTGCAAATCTTTAAAGTGATTTCTGCTTTGCAGCTGATGGGAATCGAAGCGAAAATAACGGGTATTCGACCGGAAATTGCGATCACGATGGTCAATCTAGGCATAAAATTGGAAGAAGCGTTTACATACTCTAGTCTTCATTTAGCTATTAAATATTTAAATTAATTCAACGATTTGCTTATTGCTTTTCAACACATTTTTTAAAAGAGAGGATGACTGCTATGAAAAACACCTTTCAACTACAAACGAATGCCCGCGATCAAATGATTGATATCACCTCTACGATTGAAGAATGGCTTCTCGCAATCGGTGTAAAGGATGGAATTGTAGTCGTTTCTTCTCTCCATACAACAGCTGGCATAACGGTTAATGAAAATGCAGATCCTGATGTCAAAAAGGACATGCTTATGCGGTTAGATGAAGTTTACCCATGGGATCATCCACAGGATCGTCATGCTGAAGGCAACACCGCGGCACATTTGAAGACCAGTACAGTCGGACATGCCCAAACATTGATCATCTCAAATGGAAGCCTCGTTCTCGGGACATGGCAAGGTATTTATTTTTGTGAATTCGACGGACCTAGGAACCGAAAATTTGTCGCAGCTGTAAAATAAAAAGAAATAACAAGGCTGACTCAACATTCAAGAGTCAGCCTTGTTATTTTTAATCAATTGAAGTTCGGAAAATGGCTTCTCACTACAAAAATGAATCAAATAGAATTCTTTAATAGCATGACTATTATCGATAAACATTTTTAGTAGAGCGTACTAGACTTGTTTCCATCATGCTTATCCTTTCATAATCTAATTTTTTTCTAATAAAAAAATCCCTTTTTATAATCACTATAAAAAAGTATTTATTTTTATTTGATAAATGTTATCATCATTCTATAGTAAGCTTCACAAAAATACTTTAGAGGTGATTCTGTTATGACAAAAAAGAACAATCTTACTACTAGTTGGGGTGCTCCTGTAGGGGACAACCAAAACTCCATCACAGCTGGTTTACGTGATCCAACATTAATTCCGGTCTCGGCTTACAAGTACCAGAAGAAGTGAAGTAAACCGTTTTAATGTTAAAATCTATTCTCAATGAATGAGGGTGACTCTATTTTGAGTCAACCTCTTCTTTTTTTATGTTATTGCTTACCTTTTTGAACCCACTCTGCTACCTGTACTGTACGCTTTGCTTGATATTTAACGGCTTCCTCGACATTTTCTTGCATGCTGCCATCCTGACCGACTGTTACGCTTGTCCCATATGGGTTCCCACCTGATGCAAATAATAAAGGATCTGTATAACCAGGAGCAGCTACAATAGCGCCCCAGTGATACATGGTCGTATAAAGGGAAAGAATTGTTGCTTCATGACCTCCATGTAGGTTACTTGCTGAGGACATCGCACTGACCACTTTATTAGCAAGCTTCCCTTCGAACCAAAGTCCACCTGTCGTATCCAAAAATTGCTTCATCTGTGCTGGCATGTTCCCGAAGCGTGTTGGTACGCTAAACAGGATCGCATCTGCCCACGTTAAATCGTCAAGAGATACTGTCGGAACTGCAGCTGTCTCTTCCACATGTGCCTTCCAAGCTGGATTAGAATCAATTGCACTTTGAGGGGCAAGCTCTGGAACCTTTAACACTTTTACTTCAGCTCCAGCTACATTTGCACCTTCTTCTGCCCATTTTGCCATTTTGTAATTTGTTCCAGTAGAACTATAATAGATAACCGCTAACTTGATGTTTGACATATTTTTCGTCTCCTTTGTTGCTAAATTTCCAAATAACCTTGTAAAAAAGCCCATCTCTTCACCTCTGCGATGTTCACGTATGACTTCTTATAAGGAACCCCTCCATTGAGATATCGTTATTTTAAAAGGTCCTCTATGTTCTTATTTCCCACTCGATCAAAATTATACTTGCGCACTGCATTCTCTCGATTTTTCGTCCCACAAAATCATTTCCTCATTAAACGACTTGAGTCACTCCTGCATTAAAATCTATAAACTGAATGTAAGATGATTTTTTAAACCGATTATTATTAAGATCGTCAAACTTAAAAAAAGACATCATAAAGAGGATGACTTAAGCCATCCTCTTTAAAGTAAATCATCTATTAAGTTGGGCGTTTGATTTCAAATATTTCTCCTAATTTCGCATAATCATTACCAGCTAATCGACTAACAGGCTGTAAACCATTAGGGTCGACTCTCCCTTTACTGTATAACTCTTCACGAATATGATAATGAACAATGCGACCAATTAATAACTCACACGTAGGATTGCTCTCATCTGTTCCCCCTAATGAAATCGCTTCTTCAAGCACACATTCCATTCGGATACTTGCTTCTGCCACACCCGGAACGGTCGTTTTTGTGCTTTCCACAGTTGTTAGACCTGCTTCTTCAATTTCACTTTGATTAGGAGGCAAGCTTTTTGCTGCTATATTAATTTTCTCAATATAAGATTCATCAGAAATATGGACAACAAACTCTTTTTTTTCGATGGCATTTCTGGATGTATCTTTCATTTCTCCATTTGCACGCTGAACCGAAATAGAAATGAGCGGCGGATTTGCTGAGACAATGTTAAAGTAGCTAAAAGGAGCTGCATTGACAACTCCTTCCTTAGAAAGTGTCGTAACAAATGCGACTGGCCTCGGGATGATACTACCTGTTAAAAATTTGTAATTCTCTCGTTCTGGTAACTCATTAGGATCAATTGATCTCACTGTCATTCCTCCTCGTATATTATCATTCCATAAATCCACACTCCCTATTGTATCTTATTTTTTGTTTTTATTTGAATCATACGAATTCAAGAAGGGCATGTTGAAAAATGATTTACTATACTATTTTTGGATCTGTGATAAACACAATCGCACTTCTATCTAATTGAAAATTCCAATCAACAAATATATCCTTAATAGCTACACCTAATATTTTATCAAACTCACCTTCTTTTAGTAGCGTCTTCTCTAATCCTCACTTTGCAATTTGCAATATCTGTCGTGACCTAATGCAATTAGTTCTTTTTCAATTCGATTTAGGAGACCTTTGCGTACAACAACAATCATTCTCGGATTTACCTGCTCCAAAAATACATACGCAGGTTGCTTTTCCGCTATTTTCGTAATCTCAGCAACCTTTTCAATCACTTTTTCGAAAGAAGCATGCTGTTCCTTGTTATCAATCGCTACCTCATTCCTAACCACGTAAGCAATATATTTGACAAAATATTCTGTGTAATCTATTGTGAATATGAGCTTTAAAGGAGCATTTAAGTATGGTTTAATAGGAGGAATTTGCTACATGAAAGGTATTGTTGTAACGAAATTAGGCGGGCCTGAGTTTATGGAGTTCCAAGAGCTTGAGATGCCTATCCTGTCATCAAAGCAGGTATTAATTCGTGTAACTGGAACAAGTGTTAATTATGCCGATATTAAATCAAGACTTGGTAAATATCATGGAGCGTCGCAACCTCCATTTGTCCCTGGACTTGATGTGACAGGAATAATTGAAGAAGTCGGTTCAGAGGTACGTGAATTGAAAAAGGGGCAACGCGTCATCGCTTTCCCTTCAAATGGTACATATGCAGAGTACGTAACGGCTGATGAAATGTTAACATTTCCAATTTCAGATAACGTAGAAAACACTATCGCCGCTGCGTCTCCACTCGTTTCATTTACGTCATACAGCTTACTTATGAAAGTAGCTAGATTAGAAAAAAATGAAACCGTTCTCATCCACTCAGCAGCAGGTGGAATTGGCACGACCGCAATTCAATTAGCAAAATTATTAGGCGCAGGAAAAGTCATTGGAACGGTAAGTGATGATGCAAAAAAAGACATCGCCTCCGAGGCAGGAGCTGACTATGTTTTTAATTACCAAACTGAAAATTTCGTCGAGAAAGTCATTGAATTAACGGATGGCAATGGTGCAGACGTCATCCTTGACTCTTCAGCTGGTCACATTTTCGAGCAAAGCCTTGAATGTCTCGCTAGATTTGGAAGAATCGTAAACTATGGGAACGCAACTGGCAATGGCGGACAAAGTCAAACGAACGACCTCCATTCGTCTTGCCGTTCTATCCTCGGATTCAGTTTTGGAACGACTTTAAAATTTCGTCCAGAAACCGTTAAAGCCATTGCTGACGGAGTACTACCGTTTATAAATAACGGACAGTTGAAGCTATTTATCGGCGACACATTTGCATTAAAAGATGCCGCTAAAGCACATGCATGGATTGAAAGTCGAAAAAGCACAGGAAAAGCTGTTCTTATTCCATAATGTCAATCTCACTTACTGTCCAGAGACTCAAAAAATGCCTCCTTTCTCAAGACGGAGGCATTTTCCCACTTCATCGACTATTCTGACAGGAAAGCCACGCTTATGTGTTTCCTCAATGATTTTTTTACTCCGTTCAGCCAAGACGCGCTCAACCTCTTCTTTTGGTGTATGCATCGTAAGTTTTTTCAAAGTTACAAACTCCCTTCATGTTCTTAAGATCGCTTTACTGTATACTTTCTCTCCATTAACAGTTCGTCACTATACTGTTGCAAGAGTTTCAAACCGCTCTTTTATGACTCTTCACTATCTGGATAGGTTTCTTTCAAAAAGCTTACAGATTGGGTAATTAACGCTTTTAAAACATCAACATCAATATCTGCTACTTTATTAATGTATACACACGCTTTTCCTGTCGTATGTTTTCCAAAATTCTTTAATAATTCTTCTCGTTTTGTGTCACCAGTCGCAAAATACAAACTGATTTTTGCTTTTCGAGGTGAAAAGCCGACTAGTGGTGCATCTCCTTCATGACCAGATTCATATTTATAATGATATGAACCAAATCCAATAATACTCGGTCCCCACATCTTCGCTTCATAGCCAGTTGTTTTCGTAAAAATATCTAATAATTTATAAGCGTCCTCACGTTTTTTAGGGCTTTCAACATTCTCAATAAACTCAATGACACTGTTATCTGTTTCCTTTGTCTTTAGTTCGTACATAATCGAACTCTCCTTTTCATCAGTTTACATTTTGAGACTTAATGATATAGGTTTTCCTTACCTATACGACACAAAATGTTTTTTTCCTTCTGCAACTTTTCCTTTAACCATCCATCTTTGCTGAAGAATAAACAAGCAGAATGATTCAATGTTTTTTTTCGAAAAAATACAACCCCAACAACATTCATTTGTTGAGGCTGTTATCATTCTCTTTATATAAAATTTCGCGTCCTAGAAAGGTTCGTGGAGGAGCTTCAAATTTCTTTTCTTAACTGTCTTCTCTAGAGTATTCATAACCAGTCCCTAATTCGTATCCAAAAGATGCAGATTCTGGCCTATACAGCTGTCCCTGATGGGTTGGTTGCCATTGTTGGTCTGCTTGCATATGATGACCTGGCTGCCATTGCTGACCGTGGTGACCTGGCTGCATGTGATGACTCGGTTGCCATTGCTGACCGTGGTGACCTGGCTGCATGTGATGACTTGGTTGCCATTGCTGACCGTGGTGACCTGACTGCATGTGATGACTTGGTTGCCATTGTTGACCGTGGTGACCTGGCTGCATATGGTGACTTGGCTGCCATTGCTGACCGTGTTGACCTGACTGCATGTGATGACTTGGTTGCCATTGCTGACCGTGGTGACTTGGCTGCATGTGATGACTTGGCTGCCATTGTTGACCTGCTTGCATGTGGTGACTTGGTTGCCATTGTTGGCCGTGTTGGTCTGGATACATTTGTTGACCTTGTGGATAGTGATGTTGCGTTGTTCCGTAAGTTGGCATTTGTCGAATTTCTTTATCTTGTTCGTTTAACATTCAATCACCCATTTCTTTTTAATTTCTCGATATCATATTGAGTATAAGCGGAACTGGAGCTTATCCTTTATCGAAATAGGCATTTAATATTATTTTATATCCTTTAGTGAGCAAATCGAGATCAAGTTTGAGTATCCATTTTTGTCATCGCTAATAGTGGAACTAGTAACTTCATCCCTTTGTGTATGAATTGGATAAATGGAAAAGTATTCCCCAATACCACGTATTAGCGCTTCAACAAGAAGTTCTTGATTATGCGCTGAGGAAAGGAAGTCTTTATCCTTGGCATTGCTTAAAAAACCCATTTCAACTATAACGGATGGCATCTCTAAATGCTTCATCAAAAAGTAAGAGTCCCCCTTTTGTGGCACCTTTTTTAATCCATATAATTCATTTAAATGTGTTTGGATCGTATGAGCTAACATATAACTAGCTTCACTTGCTTGATAAATCACAACTGGACCTCTCGCGTTTTTATTTTTGGACCAATTGACATGTAAACTGATAAACAATTTTGGCTGAAGTGTATCTGCTATTAGCTTTCTTTGTTTTAAATCTCTTATATGTCTACTTCGAACGAGAAGATTTGAACTATCGTCACTTAATGCATAATCCTGAATTCTAGTGATTCCAACGTAATAAGATTTATGTAATAGAGCATGAAACAATTTGACTCCAATCGCAAAATTAATATCTTTTTCTAAAAGGTCGCTTGATGATGTGCCACCATCTATTCCTCCATGTCCAACGTCAATCACGATATCGTAAGTAGGTTCTACTATTGATTGGGCGTGGGTAGGAGAAGGTACAGCAATCAGAAAATAACAAACAGTTAGAACGGATATAAAGGTTCTAATCATTAGCACAACACCTCAGCTATTCAAGATCATTCCATTATAGTATGGATGATTTTTCTAGGAATATGCGCTGATTCATCTGGACAAGTGCTTAGATTTTCTGGAGTGAAAGGTATGTCCAATGAAAAATAGGCTGTTTAATGAGCCATTAAAGTGAAAAATATGGTGTAGATGTTACATAGAGAATGGAGAGCAATTATTTCCAAGAATATCTCGTAGTGAAATGGCTGTATGCGGATTTACTTGTTGTTATGACGTTTGTCCAAGCCAACGCTTTCTCCACACATATATTATTGTGAGATGCAATTTGTATATCTCACCACTTTAAACTTCATTTGGAGGTGATAACATGTCTTGGGGAAGTTGCTGTAATAATAGTTATGGAAATGAATATCCAGTTGCTGGATATGGCGGATACAGTGGTAAAGGGAGTAACTTTGCGTTAATCGTTGTATTGTTTATTCTCTTAATTGTCGTTTTAGCTGCACTTGATCATAAGCGTGATTGTTAATTAAGGTACACGTTTAAAATGTATGATCATTTTCAGGTTGGAGGTGCTATACATGCATAATCACGGATTTGCGTTTATTGTAGTCGTCTTTGTTTTACTCATTATTATAGGGTGTTCTTGTAATAACGGTTATTAATTCCAGAAGGTAAAAAGAAAAACATTCAATTTTAGAAGGGGGGCGCAAAATGAATCATTTAATTATAAATCATTTTGGTCATGAAGTTGAAGTTCGTGATCATTTTGGTAGAGTGCATAGAGGATTCATTGATGGAATGGATCCACCACGAGGCGGAATGTTTATACGTGACCCTTTTTTTAGACGGAGATTTATTCCTTTCTTCTTAATCGCTGCTATATTCTTAAGACGTCGAAGAAGACGTATTTATTAAATAAAGAAACATGTTATGTAAAATAAAAATAAAATGTGCGAGATTCTTTCTATCATTAGACCACACATGAGTGTGGATTAGACTAGTCATTATAAAGAAATATAACGAGCAAAAGGGGGATCACTTACTGTCATATTTTAACACTCCCTCCCTTTTGCCGTCAATAAAAGCAGGTACAGTCTGTAGACCTCCTATTCTCACTGTTTTTATCAAAACGTTTGGAGTAAATGACTCTTCCTTCTATACCAAAAAAGGACGCCCTAGACTAAAGATGATGTCTTTTGAGGCAGCCCGCTCAAATCATTATTCAAACTCTAGTTCAGCATCAATATGCTCATGAATTTCCTCATCTTGAATATGAACCGTCACAAAGTAAGGCCCCGAAAAATCCTCAATGTTGCGTACCTCATATTCCCCCTCTCCAATCTCTGTAGCATCCAACCATTGACGTCCTTCATCCCCATCTTGCCACAATTCAAGTGTCACATTTCCTCCAGTATAGGCAGAGCCTTCAAGGGCAATCTGAATAACAATTCGATCCTCTTCTACGCTTGTATCCACTGCTACATCAGCCTCGTGATCGTGCTCTTGTTCTTGTTCATTTTCATGCGGATGCTCTTCTTCATTCCTTTCCACATCACCAACTTGAATATCTGCTGTCGGCATCCGATGCAATCCTCTTGCTGTCACATGGGTTTGCACATGATAGAGTCCAGCTTCTTCAAATGTATAGGTAAGAAGATAAGCATGTCCATTTTGCTCATCAGCCTCAATCATTTCACTTTGCTCTTTTTGACCTTCTAACCAAATTTCATATACGACTTCACTTGCGTCATCAACCAAATCCTCTCCTTGCGTAACCGAACTTGAAAAGGTAACAGCTTCTCCCACATCAGCTGTTTCAGGTATGTCTAGATCAACCTCTATTGGTTTTAGCTCATCAACCAACGCTTCGCCACCTTGCTCTTCTTCCATTTGCCCACATGCTACAAGCACCATTAAGAATACCACTATTAAAACGAACCAATTCTTTTTCATTTATTACATCCTCCTTCTTTCATCATTAGTTTAAAATGAATTTGTGAAACGCTAGTGAACTTATCGATTTGTTAGTAAAATGTTCACGATTTAGCTTATCATTTTTTTATATTTAGAGATCACATCCCCTTGAGAATAATCCGTGCACTTGTCCCCTGACCAACCTTAGATGAAAGTTCGAATGTTCCACCATGCCTTTTTATAATTTGTGAAACAATCGCCAGACCGAGACCAGTGCCGCCATTTGCACGAGTTCTTGCTTTGTCAACACGATAAAATCGCTCAGTTACTGTAGCCAAATCTTCTTCTGGAATACCAATACCCTCGTCGGAAATGATCAATTCAGAAGTGTTATTCTTCACCGTTAATGTCAGAGTGATCGATTTATGAAGAGGTGTATAATGGAGGGCATTGTCGAGCAAGTTACGAATAACCTGTTCAAGACGGTCGCTGTCCCCGTTTACAATGCTATTCTCATCTAATCTGCGAATGATTCGGATATTCTTTTGTGCTGCGATGAATTCAAAGGACTCAACGACTTCATTGATCAGCTGGGCAAAGGCAATCGGTTCGCAGCGCAATGGGTAGGAGTCACCCTCTAGCTGTGCCAGATCAAGTAAATCATTGACAAGGCGCTCTAAACGATTTGCCTCTTTTTGAATAATCTTCAGTCCTTTTTTCTGTTCAATAACTCCTTCTTCTAACGCCTCTGCATACCCCTTCATATAGCTTAAAGGGGTACGAAGCTCATGAGAGACATTGGCAAGAAATTCGCGTCTGTTCTGCTCAACTTTTTCTAGTGAAGCGGAGAGCGTATTGAACGATTTAGCCAATTGTCCTAACTCATCTCCTCGCTCCACACCGCTAATCCGTTTTCGAAAAATCCCCCTCTGCCATAATAGTGGCACTTGTTTCATCTCACTTATCGGTCGAACGACATCGTTTATGATTTTATTTCCAATAAAGATAATGAACAACACAACAAAAACGAGAAAAAATAAGAGGAGCATTCGCAAATGTAGAAATGGCTCATGTACCTCAGACAACGGCATTGAAAGAAACACAGAACCCGAAAGATATCCATCCGTAAATAGCGGGATGGCCACACCTAAAATATCTTGATGAAAGTGGGGATGAGCTCGCACCATCACAACCGTTTCTCCTTCAAGAAGCTGTTGTCTTTCTTCAAACGTAATCAGATTGTCATTGGAGTATGGATCAAATGGTGCACCACTTCCTAATTGCATTGGGTCATCGGTAAAGAGCACATCTGCCGCCAAGCTTTGTTCTGACCACATGAGGCGTTCGTGGAAATGAACATCTGCTCCATGCTCGTGATAAAACTCCGCAAGCTCTTCTCCTTGCATCATTAATAAATCAATTTGTTTATCAATATAAAGCCGTTCATATAAAAGAATAGTAAGTGCGATTGCTCCGATGATGATCGTCAGCGCGATCACCATAATCGCAAACCAAACTTTCTATTTAATCGACCATGTTCTTCATTGGATAGCCTCGAATTTATAGCCGATCCCCCAAACAGTCTTAACGTACCAGCCAGCTGATTTTAGTTTTATTCGTAATGTTTTAATATGTGTATCTACTGTACGCAGAGTTCCTGTTTCCGCATCCATTCCCCATAAGCGATCATGCAGGTGTTCTCTTGTAAAGACCTGACCTTGATGCTCCACGAGAAACGATAATAAATCATATTCTTTTCTCGTCAGATTAATTGGTTGTCCATCGACAAATACGTTGCGTCCGCTTTTATCGATTTCAAGCTCATTTATTTTCACGATGTTCGTGGTTGTTTGCATTCCATTTGACCGCCTTAATGTTGCTTCGATACGTGCAACAAGCTCTCTTGGACTGAATGGTTTGACGATGTAATCATCCGCACCAATTTTTAATCCTTTAATCTTATCTTCTTCACCACTTCTCGCTGTCAGCATGAGAATGGGAATGGAAGAAAACTCTCTTATTTTCTCACAAGCTGCAAAACCATCCATGTCAGCCATCATTACATCTAACACAACAAGATCGATCGGCTGTGAATACACATAATGTAGTGCTTCATGCCCACTTTTAGCTGTTGTTACTTTGTACGCTTCTTTTTCAAGATACGAGACGACAAGCTCCAGCAGCTCTTTTTCATCATCGACAACTAAAATATGAAATGTGTTTTTCATCATTTTATTCCTCCAAAAGAATCATATATGGACCTGCTGGAACGGTCAGCTCTTCTACCAATTCAAACGAAGTCCTGTCAATGATTGAGACCGAGTCACCATCAAGATTTGTTACGAATAACGTTTCCTCCGTTCCATTTACATCGTTAGGATTTTGCCCAACTTCAATCGAATCAATCACCTCATATGTTTCCTTATGAACCTTCGATAACGTGTGATCACCGTGAGATAACACATATAGAAATGGAGAGGAAGCGTCTCCGAAAAAGGCTACAGGCATTAGTCCTAGCTCGATTTCCTGCATTTGTTCTCCTGTTTTCGGATTGTAAATAAACACATTTTTGTTTAACTGACCATAAGAGCCGTGACCACCAATCCAAAGATATTGACCATCGAAATACATGCCAGACGGTCGTTCAAGAACGGGAAATGTTTTGACTACCTCTTGCTTGCTTATATCAATCACCGTCACATCATTGCTGTCTCCATTTAAAACAAATAGTTGTCCATTTGCGATTTCTAAATCAGTAGGATACGAGCCAACAGCAACACTATGAGTCAGCCGCTCTTTTTCAACATCAATGCTGTGAACCAGGTCATTTTTAATATCTGCTACAAAAAGAACACTTGTCGTCGGATCATACTGAATCGCTGTCAGCCCTTGGTTTATCTCAAGGAAAGGTTTACTTTTTCCCTCTCGCACATCATAAAGCATAAGCGAATGTTCACTCTGACTCGTTGCAAAAATCTTACCGTCGCCAATGCTAATTAATTCATTAAGTGGAAAAAGACTATCTTCAGATAAAAGGACTTCTTTAGACTCTATATCTATAAATGTTAGCATTCTCTCTTTCACATGGGAAACAATCAACAAGGGGTCGTCTGTCTGAGGAACCTCAAAGCTTCGTTCCTGACAACCACTTATCATAGCTAAGTGCACGACTAAACTTACGAGGATGAGATGTTTCATTTCCTTCTCCTTTTTTAAGTAACCAAGTTATCATTTGTATCTATCATTCTTAGCTTAGCATGGAATTGTGAAATAACGTTGAAGTGAAGAAATTTATACGTCAAATGGCGTAAACCTCCTATTAACCATTGTTGCCCAATAAGAGGTTTTTCAACAACTACAATAGCAATCCGATTAGTCCAATTCAAATAAAAGAAAACAAGAAGCCCACATCGAGCCTCTTGTCACTTACCATGATAACGGTACTAAACCTAGTTCCTTTTCTCAAGCCATTCCATTCACCTTATGTAATTCACGACAGTATCTTAAGGAAACATAGGCTTCACTTTCCTCATTAGCAAAGCTCTCCAGTTCTCTTATAAAATGGAACCCACTAGCCTCATAGAATGGAATTCCTTTAAGATTTCCTTTCGCGACTGAAACCCATTGTTCAGTTGCTCCTTTGCTTTTTTTAAAAATGACTTTCTTCCATAGTGAAACAGGTGGGACCCTATAAAGCCCCACCAACTATGTCATTAGAAACATTGAAAAGAACGAATTCTTCTTAAATCGATGACATGATAAATCCAACCAAATCCTCTCCAGCGAAATCCAATAAGCGATTGTCTTCCTACAAATGTCGGAAAGAACCAAAAGTTATCTCCATTCGTTAACCAGATAAACGTGTTGCGAAATAAACAAGACCTTATCCCACTAGGGCCAACCTGCCAAGCGGGAATTGGTGGTGTAAAGGCAGGTGGTGCAGACATTGGCTGTGCTCCCTCCATTGTTGGTGGTGTTGGAAAACCTGGCTGCTGTCTTTCTGAATAGCCGAATTGGTCAAAGCTATCTTCATAGTGATAATCATCATAATACATGAGCCATTCCCCTTTCAAAATCATTTCTTTTTAATTTATGTACAAATACCTAGAATGGTGAAAATCAACTTGAACCTTTGCCTATCTTAAATAAATGTAGTAAGAAGAAAAATCATGCCCTATTATGAACTTCATGATATTCGCCCATTAAAATATCGATATTTTTATTTGTAATATCAATTATGCGTATAACCATTTCGTAATCGCAGACACTCTCATATCGTCATAACAAACTGAAACAGACACTATCCTTTTTAGGAGAGTGCCTATTTGTTGAAATGAATCTTAAAAGTATACATGGAAGACTTCTAAAATTAGTCAATAAATTCGTTCAATCGGAGATGCTCGTTAATGTTGTGTCATATTCAGACTTGCCTCAAATAAATCGATAATTTCAAGAAACCTTTCAGCTTCTCTAAATGTATGGTCAGCTAGAAGGGGATGAATATTGCTCTTAATACGACATGCTTCAATTAACTCTGTTGCTGTTTTCTTAAAATCCCTTAATGAAACGACCGAAACTCTATTTTGATTTAAAAATTGACTTAGTATAGGGCTAGTTTCTGATTGTGGTCGCATAGAATCCAAATCAACTGCCTGAAAGACGAGTTGGTCAAAATCATGACTAAACTCTCTCGCCTGTTCAACCAATTTTCGTTCCGATGGATCTAAAAGATGCCCGATAAACTTAGCATGATCCGCCATGATTTTAAGAAAGAAAACATTTTCCTCAATAATTGCTTCTGGTTTTGGGACTAATATTCCTTCATTGAGCTCTTTTAATCGATTAGCAAAGTAAGCTGCTTCTCTACTAATATGGTCAACCAATAACGGGTAATTATTTGAGCGAATTTCGCAACGTAAAGTTAAACCTAATACTTTTCTTTTATAGCTCCATATGGAAGCAGCTGCTTGATAAACCTCGCTATTAAAAACTAGAATTTGACGTAAATCCGAATTGACTGTGAACGTGCTCAGCTTTTCCTGTATTCTTTCAAAAATAGTGATAAACTGCTGTGCTTCATCAATTAATTGTTTCTGTTCATGAGTGAATCCTAAACTCAAAAATAAGGCATGCTCTTTCATAATCCTAGACCAAAAGTGTATTTCATCTAATGATCTAACAACGATTGGATTTGCCATACAAACAACCCCTTCCCCAATTTCACTTCCTTTCCATAAATATGTATGATTTTTATATTCATTCTTACTTAACTTCTGTCATCTTTCCTCCATCAATAAACATTGTGATTAATTTTTTATTCTCCACAATTTTTACAAACGTTTCTTCTATACTGAAAAGCGGCACTAACACGAAGAATTTAAAGGGGGAATGAATGTAAAATGAATGGCCACGCTCTTAAAAAACATCTAATTTTGCTCTTATTAACTGCTGCACTTATATCCTTTTTTCTCTTTTTAAGAAAAGAATGGGATCCAATGCATGCTTGGAACCGCGCTTTTGCTGATGTATCTGTTCTTTACATAGCAGCCATTCTCTTAATCGGTTCCCTTTCAAAGTTCATAAGCAGTATGAAATTATGTTTGAGTTGGAGGAAAGAATTAGGTATTTGGACAGGATTCACTGCTTTTGCCCATGTCTACATTATTTTTGACGGCTGGATTAATTGGGATTTTATAAGACTGTTCTTTGTCTTTAATCCTTTTTCAAATAGCTTTGATCTTCATCCTGGCTTTGCTATTGGCAATATCATCGGTATTGTTGCTCTGCTCTATTTACTTTTGCTCTTTTTGACGTCTAATAAAAAGAGCATAAAATTCCTCGGAAAAGAGGCATGGCTATTCGTACAGCAACGTGTCCATATTTATTATGTTTTGGTTGTCCTGCACACGTTTTACTTTTTGTTTCTTCACCTCCCGCATATCTCAAATGTTGTAAGAGTCCCGTTTCTACTTTTGATTATTGTTGTATGGGCTGCACATATTCTTGGCTTTATAAACGTGCTCAGGGTAAAAAAGGCTGCTCACAAAGACAAGCATACATGACATCATTTTGTTATTGGACAAAAAGAAAGCCTTTAGGATTAAAATAAATCCTAGAGGCATATTTTTTAAAGGCTTGGCGGTACACAAGGAGAGCCATTGCCTCCAATCGATCATAGAATCAATGCTTTCATTTTCTTATAGCCAAGCTTTTCTTCTATTTGCCACGGAATAATTGTCGTCTGATCAGCAAGTTCCTCACTCACTTTTTTGATCCATATCTTTTCGCTATTTGCTTTCACGCTTAAAATTGGATCCTCTGTGTTTGTTCCGTACAAGCTTTGATTAATGATCCATGATTTTGGATAAATTTCTGCTCGTTTTAAATCCTCTTGCAATCTTGTTGCTTCATAGACCGGGGTTGCCTCTGCAAGAGTGACAATTAAGACACTTGTCTCATTTGAATTACGGAGACGTGGAAGTAAATTCTGAACACTTTCAGGTACTTCACCAGTCGATTTTGCTAATTCTTTCTGGTATGATTGGGCCGCATCAAGCAGCAATAGGGTATGACCCGTAGGAGCTGTATCGATCACAACCACTTCATCTTTTGATCGTTCCACTACTTCAGCAAATGCACGAAAAACAGCGATTTCTTCAGTACAAGGTGAATTTAAATCTTCTTCCAAATAAGCAAGTTCATCTTCATCTAATTCGCCACGAGCATTCGATAGAATTTCTTCTTTGTACTTAGCAACTTCAGTCACTGGATCAATTCGACTGATTGTTAAACGATCTTCAACTTGCTCATCTTGAAAAAGAAGCTCTAAGTGAGCTGCTGGGTCAGTTGTCGTTAAATGAACTTTCTGCCCTTTTTCCGTTAATCCGACCGCAATAAGAGAAGCAATGGTTGTTTTGCCAACTCCACCTTTGCCCATCGTCAAAATAACGCGTGTGTTCTGTTCATGCAGACCATCAATTGTATCTCTCAAGTTCAATAATGTACTAGCCTGTAACTCAACTTTTTCTTCAAATTCACTTGGTAACGTATATGACTTAAAGAGATAGCGAAGACTTTCAGCACCGATAAGAGAAAACGATACATATGGCAATGTATACATCTCTAACTGCTTTAATCTAGAAGGTAACCCTTTTAATGCATGTTGTTGGCGACGATAAAAAGCATCTGAAATCACATCTTCGTTTGAAGCCTTTTGAAGAACACCATTAATAATAAGACATTGATTTTCAATGCCTATTTCTTTAAGTTCATTTGAAGCTCTTTCCGCTTCATAAAAGGTTGCAGAATCTGGTCTCGCAACAAGAATCAGCTTTGTTTGACTGGCGTCAGAAAGTGCTTCCACTGTCTTCGCATACAATTCTTTCTTTGCTCCAAGTCCTGATAATGGACCTAAGCAAGATGCACCGTGCGAGCTTTCTTCTAAAAAGCCACTCCAGGCACTTGGCAATTGTAATAATCGCAAAGTATGGCCTGTTGGAGCAGTATCGAAAATAATGTGATCAAAATCGTTTATAAGCTCCTTGTTCGCTAATAAATTTGTGAACTCATCAAACGCAGCGATTTCTACCGTACAAGCTCCAGATAATTGTTCTTCCATTTGATCAACAACGGTAGCTGGCAACTTCCCACGATAAGGTCCTATCACTTTGTCGCGGTACGATTTTGCGGCTTGTTCAGGGTCCAAATTACATGCATATAATCGATCGACTGTTTTTATAGGTAGAGGTTCATTTCCAAATTCCATATCGAATACATCTTGAAGATTGGAAGCAGGATCTGTACTGACCAATAGCACTTTTTTGCCTTCATCAGCAAGAGCAACAGCTGTTGCACAAGCTGTTGATGTTTTCCCTACGCCTCCTTTTCCTGTAAAGAACAGATAAGGCGTAGCATCGACCATGCTGGGGGTGAAATGTTGCATCATGCTAACCCTCCTCCTTATTTAAATTCGACATCTAATCGGATTTTGGGCTTTTCTGCTTTTAGGCTGTCTTCTTCAATCCCAAACCACTTTGCAAACTCGACATTTGTTGGATATTTCCCAACCTTTGCTACTTCTCCATTCACCATAATGATAGGTAGAGCCTCTGTTCCTTTTTCATGAAGCAGTTGATTGACCTTTTCATTTTCAACGAACACACTTGGTTCCGTTCCCAGGTTATACCGTTTAATATCCAGCCCTTTTTTCTCTATGAAAAATATAGAAGAAGCCACTCTTGTTAATTCTGGATCAACGCTCGGTCCGCATACACCCGTTGGACAACATAATGCAGGATCAAATATTTCTACTTTCGTCATATGTAACATCCCCTTTAAATGAAATCATCATAATAAGATAAGTCGAGAGGTTCTTCTCTCGACTTATAAATGTGTGTTACTCTCCCGTTTTAGCGAAATGTTCAATTCGTGCACCAATCTCATCACGGACACGTTGAAAGAAAGCCCATTTCTCTTCTTCTGTTCCTTCCGCTTTCGCAGGATCATCAAAACCCCAGTGCTCACGTTTCACTTGTGGAGGCGTCATCGGACACTTATCAGCTGCATCACCGCATAACGTCACGACCAAATCAGCATTGTTCAAGATTTCTGGATCAATGATATCAGATGTTTGATTTGAAATATCAATTCCTGCTTCTTTCATTGCTTTTACCGCATTTGGATTTAACCCATGTGCTTCAATACCAGCACTATATACTTGCCAGTCATCACCTAAATGCTTTTTCGCCCAACCTTCAGCCATTTGACTTCTGCATGAGTTACCAGTACATAAGAAATAAAGTGTTTTTTTAGACATTATTGTGATCTCCTTTTGCTGTAATGTGAATGGATTATAGGATTAATAGCCATAAATAAAGGCCAATTAATGTAATGAGTAGGGTTGGAACCGTTAAGATAATTCCTGTTTTAAAGTAGGTACCCCATGAGATTTTGACGCCCTTTTGACTTAACACATGGAGCCATAATAATGTCGCAAGAGACCCAATCGGCGTGATCTTCGGCCCTAAATCCGAGCCAATCACGTTCGCATAGATTAATGCCTCTCGAATACTACCAGAAGTGCTTGTCTCGGCAATCGCAAGGGCATTAATCATCACTGTCGGCATATTATTCATAACCGAAGAAAGGATAGCAGCAATGAATCCCATCGAAATTGTTGCCACAAATAGCCCTTGATCGGCCGCCGCTTGAATAAGATCTCCTAGCACAGATGTTAAGCCTACATTTCGCAGGCCATAGACAACAACATACATCCCAATCGAAAAGAACACGATCGCCCAAGGTGCTCCCTTTAATACTTGCTTTGTCGCAACGGCAGGACTTCTTTTAGCCATGATTAAAAAGAAGATCGCAACGACTCCTGCAACAACTGATACTGGGAGATGTAAGGATTCACTGACCAGATAACCGACCAAAAGAAAGGCTAGGACAAACCAAGATAAACGAAACATCTTCTTATCTTTAATCGCTTCTCTAGGCGCTTTCAGATCTGCCATATCATAATTCTTTGGAATGCTTTTACGAAAGAAAAGATATAAAACCAAGATACTTGCTCCCAAAGAAAAGAAGTTCGGAACAATCATTCTCGACGCATATTCAATAAACCCAATACCGAAAAAGTCAGCTGAGACAATATTGACTAAGTTACTAACGACTAAAGGTAAGGAAGTCGTATCAGCAATAAACCCACTTGCAATAATAAATGGGAAAACCATTTTTTCTTCAAAATTTAGATTTCGAACCATCGCCAGGACAATCGGCGTTAAGATCAAGGCTGCCCCATCATTTGCGAAAAAGGCAGCAACTAATGCCCCTAAAATACTTACATACACAAACATGCGTAACCCGTTGCCTTTAGCCGCACGTGCCATATGAAGAGCAGACCATTCAAAGAATCCAATTTCATCTAAGATTAATGAAATAATAATAATAGCAATGAACGCAAGTGTCGCATTCCATACAATTCCTGTTACGTCAATTACATCTTGAAAATCAACCACACCGACGACCAGCGCAAGTATTGCACCGCCAACAGCAGACCATCCAATCGATAAATTTTTAGGTTGCCAAATAACAAAAATCAGTGTAAGAAGGAAAATCAAGGATGCCAAAACGACTGATGTCATCTTATTCCCTCACTATTCACAAATAATTCTTAATCCCTGCTTCTCTAACTCAATAATTCGCTCATCCTGATTTGGAATAAATTCAAGGATGCTTTGGACCATTTCATACAGATCACTATTCTGATTTAACGAATAAAAAATCCACTGTCCCTTTCTGTTTTCTCTGACTAGACCAACATCTCTTAGCTTGCGAAGATGCTGACTAATAGCTGGTTGGCTAATTTGAAAAATTTCAACAAACTCACACACACAGCATTCGTTTTTCTGCAAAAGCTTTAACATAGACAATCGCGTTTTATCGCCTAATAATTTTAGGACCATGCTTGCTTTTTTAAGCTCAACTTGTGTTATATTCACTGTCATATTTTCGTACCCCCTATCTGATGATATAATAAAGCATATTATTATTTACTTATATATCAACTCCCAAAATCATATCATCATATGCTTATATGGTCAATTGATTATGCTGAGCGTTTTAGGTGAACGTAAATAAGAAACCATTAATTTGCTTCCTTAAGTCCGATCATATTTTACATCGAAGACATACAAAGTCCACAATTTTTCGTATAAGAACACCTTCCTCATATAAAAAAGAGGACTAAGCTTAATTAGTCCTCTGAGACACGATCCTTCAATTATACATACCAAGCTTTCGTCGGTCTAGACTTAGGATAGCCATTCTTTTCACGGTATTCTTTTCGTTCTTCAGTAAAATCAAACCATTGTTTAGTACCATTTGACTATTAGCAAACTAATAACACATCGTATTTGATCTTCTACACACCCATCAATCCGACGGAAGAAGCGTCAAACAAGTTTGACACTCTTTCGTCTAGTTAAAAGGTTGGCTTGATTTTCTATCATACGATTCATTAGTAATGGTGAGCTTCTTCAGCAGCCATGGCAATTGCTTTTGTTTCATGAACTGTTCCAAATGGATGCTCAGGTGGGGCATAGATCGAGTAAAGTTTAAGTGGTTTATTACCCGTATTGGTCAGGTTATGCCATGTTCCAGCAGGTACCATGATCGCAAAATCATCAGAGACATTTGCTTCAAAATCTAATCTATCTTTACGATCACCCATTTGAACAAGTCCTTGCCCTTCCTCAATACGGAGGAATTGATCAACTGTCGGATGAAGTTCTAAGCCGATGTCTTCTCCAACATTAAGACTCATTAAGGTCACTTGCAAATGACTTCCTGTCCATAAAGCAGTACGGTACGTCTTATTTTGCTTAGTAGCCTCATTAATATTAACGACAAACGGTTTTGATCCATAATCCCTTAATCGATTTAACACTTCCTCATTTAAGAAATTAAATCTCGTAACGTTCTCTTGTTTACCACTTAAAGCCCATAAAAAGACATTCCGAATTGCTGGATGTTGAGTAAGTGACACTACTCTTTTGATAGTGTTCATACCCCTCTACTTCTGCTTCATAAGCCTTTTGCAATCCCTCACTATAACGATAAAAAGGAATATGATCGATTTGATACTTTGGCTCGCTTCCAGTAAGATTCATATAAAGATTCGTAAATTGTGTCAAATGAGCTTGTTTTTGTTCTAAAGCATGATGAATGTCATTTTTATGCTTTTGATTTGGCGCTGCATTTGCTAATCTCCGATAAAGATCAATCGCTGAAGCCTCTCTTTTTATTCCTTCAAGGATCGCTTCCAATACTTGTTGATCCTGTCCGTGGTGATTTCTTGCCATAAAGTCTGGGGGATAAAATATTGGTGTGCTAACATTAGCGTAATAAGGATATGGATACGTTTGAGAATCATACATGCTGCTCATTCCCTTCAAAGGTTTATCAACTTTATCATATGCCTATGTTTAGAGAATGTACTTCGATTGTATAAACTTATTGAGAATTGGCACCGTTATTTCCATAAACAGAATATTTAGCGGTCACAATAATCCAGATTATCTCCCCTTAGTTAATCACTGCCTTTGATCAATCGAACCATCTCACAGCGTTCTAGATTATGTGCCACAATAGGTTCGGTAAGGATAAGGTGATGGCTCAGGCAGTGTCGCGTATTTATCCTGCTCTGGGGTGTGTGCGTAGGGATTCGAAAGAGCATGAAGAAGGTGCTTCATTACGCTGATAGTCTCCTCTGCCACTGCAGCTTCTAGTGCCTCTTCTACCCGATGGTTCCGCGGAATGACCGCAGGATTGCTGTTTTTCATCAACTGATGCGATAAGTCTTTTGATTCCTGCTGTCTGCCTAGTCTCGCCAGCCACCGTTCATGCCATTGAGCAAATTCCGAGGTCGCAAACAAAACCGTATCCTCCCTTATCAAACGTTAAAGCGCGGAATGTATTCGTATAGTCGGCATGATGCTCCTGCATCAAGCTGAGAAGGTCTTCGATAAGTGCTTCATCCTGCTCCTCTTCGTTAAAGATTCCAAGTTTTGCTCTCATTCCCGCCAGCCAATTCGATTCATATAACTTAGGGAACTCTAAAATCGCATCTTCAGCCAGCTTGAGAGCCTCCTCTTGTTGATCATGTAGCAGTGGCAAAAGGGCTTCTGCAAAGCGTGCGAGATTCCACCCAGCTATTTGCGGCTGATTGCCATAGGCATAGCGGCCTTGAGCGTCAATCGAACTGAATACTGTTGCCGGATCATAGGTATCCATAAAGGCGCAAGGGCCATAATCAATCGTTTCTCCACTAATGGCCATGTTGTCGGTGTTCATCACCCCATGAATAAAGCCAACCAATTGCCACTTGGCAATGAGCTCAGCCTGCCGCTTGATCACTTCCTGAAATAAGGAGAGATAGCGGTTCTCAGCAGCGTCAGCATCTGGATAATGTCGTTGCAGTGTATAATCAGCAAGGGCTCTGAGATCCTCGGCAGTCCCCCATTTTGAAGCGTATTGAAAGGTACCGACGCGTATATGGCTAACAGCCACGCGAGTCAAAATAGCACCAGGCAACGCAGTTTCTCGAATGACTGACTCTCCGGTTGTCACCACCGCTAGGCTACGAGTAGTAGGAATACCAAGTGCATGCATCGCTTCGCTGATCATGTATTCACGCAGCATCGGTCCAAGCGCCGCGCGACCATCACCTCCACGAGAGTAGGGCGTTCTGCCAGAACCCTTGAGCTGAATATCAACCCGCTCCCCTCTAGGAGTGATATGTTCGCCAATCAGCAGAGCTCGGCCATCCCCTAACATCGTAAAATGTCCGAATTGATGCCCCGCGTATGCCTGAGCAAGCGGAAAAGCACCATCTGGGACCTGATTACCAGCTAGCGTCGCTACGCCCTCTTCACTTTGCAACGCCTGAACGTTTAAACCCAAGGATGTTGCCAACGAATCATTGAGAATAGCCAGCTTCGGTGAGCGAACTGGAGTAGGCTGGTAGTTGGTGAAAAGTGATTGCGGCAGACTGACATAACTATTGTCAAAGTTCCAACCTGTTTCAATTATTTCTTTTCTCATTGACATTTGATCTCCTCCCTTTCTTCTTTGGTCTTTTTATCTCCTTTAAATCTCCACAAAAGGTAGTCCTTCTTAGTGTCTACTTCTTCCTACGTATTATAACCCTTCAGACTGAGATATTAAAAACACAAGCGAAAGTAGACGCCCGTGCATGTCATTTAAGATGGATAATTAATTTTACCAGTTTCAACTAATTGCTTTAACCCTTCAAACATATAACCCCAGCCTTGTTCAGTTTGACTATTAGATTCGTTAAGTGCTTTTTCAATATCTTCCTCCGTCCAACCTTCTTCGTGAGGAACAACAATCATTTGTGTAAAGGTCATCTCGCAGCCATTATTATCAAAAGCTTTCATTTCAACGGTAATCTTGTCCTCCAAATCACTAAATTGG
The DNA here is from genome assembly GCA_963838465.1 of uncultured Bacillaceae bacterium. Taxonomy (GTDB): domain Bacteria; phylum Bacillota; class Bacilli; order Bacillales; family Bacillaceae_D; genus Halalkalibacter. The sequence goes on along the minus strand of CAWIQZ010000003.1, from coordinate 14,401 downwards.
GGCATTTTAAATGTAAAAACTAATTTACTCGGCCGGTCAATTTCTATGTACTGACCAATTGCCCTGTAATCTTTTCCTTCTCTATGGTCGACAATCTCCCAAGAACCACCCACCCGTGGCTCATTTTCAGCTACTTTATTCGTCGGTTCCATGGTAAAAAACCACTTCCTCATCATGTCTGGATTCAACCAAGCATCAAATACTTTTTCCGCAGTGACATCAAAACGTCTAGTCATCATAAGTGTAGTTGTTGATGTATGAGCCATTTTAATCATCCTTTATAAATTCGTTTTAATAGAAAATAAGGCTAATCACCTATCTAATGTTATTCTTTTATTTAGTATGAGCTTATCTCTAAGTATCGAAACACGCGTATTCAGCAACTATGAACTTTCCTTTACACTTAAAATCGCGTTTGGACATGAGAGCCCGTAGGTTCCAACTTTCAAACGCTTATATGTCACATTTTCAACATAAGACCAACCATTTTATGTTGAAAAACAAAAGACCATTTAAACCTCAGAATTTTACGATGAAACCCAAGAAGTTACTGATTGAAGGATACTCTTAGAAAATGATTAAGATTTAAATCTCTATCACAGATTCAGGTCTTCATCAATATATTGATTGAGTCCCTCAAACCAACTATTTGTCTCTTCTGATGTTTGAGCATTTATAAAGATAGGCTTATCATCTTCTAATTCTATCACGATATATAGAGGTGAATTCTTATGAATAAACAGAAGCCCTCTTTCATACTGTTCATCATGAAATGTATAATGACCTTGTGAAACTTGAGAGTTAGATCTCCCAAAATACCTTCCGCGAATATCTGGCATCTCATCCACTAACTCTGTATTCGTAACATCCTCGTAATGCCATTCACCCCCATGCCTACCCGTTATCGTAAAAGTATTTTCATTCAGAACAAGACTATTAAAAGTCGTTGGAAAAGAACAACCATACAAGGTCAGAACCGTCATGATCAATAGAAAACGCACACGTATAGTGGAACGTTTCTTTAATCCTTTATTCAACAATTAAATCTCCTCCCCATAGGATTAAACAGATGTATTGATACATTTACGAAGCAACTGATGGAAATGTTTCAATTTACCAAATGACTATCCTTCCTCTAACCTCAGAAAATCACCTACTATTTTCATAAAGCGCTCCTGCTGTTGCTTCAGGAGCGCATCCGATCCTTCAATAAATTAGAGTTTTTTGTATTAATCAACTGGTATCTGAATGACGTTTTCGTATCGTTTCATGTAGTGCATCCCTTCTATGACAAGGAAATCTGGCGTGATGGTTGTATCAAATAAGAGAGTACGTTCTTTCATGAGGCGTTGATCTTCTCGCTCTAATAATGATTGGTTTACGGTCGTTCTTAAAGGTGTGTTATGATTGTCAGTCTCTATCGCTACACCATCAAGCATCACATCATCATTTGTTACAATCGTTACTTCAATTCCTTCTGAATGTCGTTGATACATCTTTTATCCATAGCTCTTTTTCGCCTAACAAAATCGGCTTTTCACTCATCGAAGCGAGAGAAATCGTTTCCTCTAATCTTTGATATCCGACAAATTCATTCATCACTAGTTCAAGTGAATCTAATTGTTCTGGCAATGCATCAAAGTGAATATCGAACTTCATCCCTGTCAGTGATGATTGACTGCCACCACCCATTAAATCTATAGGCGTACCATTGGCCAATAATTGGATACCACCTAAGGCAAAATGAACTCGATCAAAGTTCTCGACGTTCAATGTTCCTTCAATCACGGTCGATGTCGGTGTAGCTGTAATCGAATCGAATGTGACAGTCCCTTTATCAACTGTCATCGTTTTCTTAATCGATTGTTTAATCTGGGTTTGCATCGCTTGGTTTGGATCATAAGGAAAAGAAATCGTTTTTTCCGTCATCTGACCATTTTCTAGATGCTGTTGAAAGTGTACCGTTAATGTCTTTGAAAACGGACTGACAGGATCAAAAAAAATGGTTCCTTTTAGCTCTGTACCCGCTTCATTCAATAATGACGATCCACCTCTCACGACTGAATCTGTTAAAAATCCTGTTATGCTCGAAGGACTTAAAATGTTCAGGATAAGCATCCTCAACCCATCTGGATTCGTTAAAGTGTAATACATAATCAGTTGATTAGCATCCGTCATGATGCCGTTAATGGTAAACTCGGTTCCATCTTCTAGCTCCGTCTTTTTTTCAACGATTTGCCCCATCCCTTCATTGTTTAATTCTGTTAATGTGCCATTCATCACTTCATCAAATCCAAATAGTTTCTTGCCATAAAAGGCAAAAGCATTGTAATGATATCCAACGAATATGATAAAACATAAGGAGACAACCGCTGCTAGCTTCCAAAGAGACGCCATTCGTTTCGGTTTTCTTGGAGGAGCATGATCGAGAGCACCTCTTAATCTCTCTTCTAATTCTTCTGGTGCGGTTATAGAGTCTATGTGCTTCTTCGCTTCAGCCAATTGTTTCTCGACGTTATTCATCGACATCATCCCTTTCATGATCTCTTAGCTTTTTCAACCCTTGAAAGATCCTTGATTTAACAGTTCCAATCGGCACTTTTGTGATCGTAGCGATTGTTTCGTAATCAAGATCATGAAAATATTTTAATTGGATTGCTTCTTTTTGATGTTGATTTAAATGTACTAACAACTCTTGGATATCCATGTGCTGTTCACTACTATGATAAGGATCACTTGTTAAAGCATGACCCGTTTCTCTCTCATTAGCCGTCGTCCAATCATCTATTAACACTAGCTTTTTTTTCTTACGAAGCAAGGTTTTACAGCTATTCACCAAAATGGTTTTACTCCAGCTGTAAAAAGCTTCTTCCTTCTTCAGCTGATCAATCTTTTCATAAAACTGACAATCATTTCCTCCATCGCATCCATCGCATCATGCGAATTCCCCATATAGGTAAGAGCAAGCTTATAATACACATCTTTTTCAGCCATAATTAGTTGAAGCAATGCTTCCTTATTTCCCTTTTTCGCTTGTTTCACCAATCGAACTTCATTCATGCCTTCACCTCTCTCCCCTATAAGAGTAATGATAATAGAAAAAAGTTCATTTTTTCTTAAAAAATAAATTTACAATCAATAAAGAACCTCACCCAAAAGCCCTGATCAGTAAAATCTACTTTTACTAATTCCAATGAATTTCCTTGCACAATTCCGCGTCAACTACGAAAAAACAGGCACTTTACTCTTTTAAGAGTAACGCGCCTGTTTGTCATTATTATTCTTTACGTTCTCTACCTCTTTATTTTTTTGCCGTGTATTTCTTGATCTGTGGTAGGATTTCTGTGCCAATGAGCTCGAGATTCTTTTGTAGTCGTTCAAATGGAACACCGCCGAAATCAATTTGTGCAATATAGCGTTGATGGCCATAAACTTCATGCTGATAGAGGATCTTTTCAATGATTTGTTGCGGACTACCAATATTCATTACATTCTGCGGATCAATCCCTTGTGCATAAGCTTCCTGTGGAAAGCCACGCCCATTCGTTCGTTTCATTCCTTCATTGATATGAGGATACGTGTCTTCAACAGCCTGCTGTGATGTTTCAGCTGCATAGAAGAATCCTGCTGTTGCCACTGGTAGCTCTGCTGGGTCAAAGCCTCCCTGTTTTGCGGCTTCACGATAGGCATCAATGGAACGCTTAAAGCTCATCACATGCCCACCTAAATGGGCTAGGAACATCGGGACACCTGCGTAGCCTGCCTTTATCGCACTAGCTGGTGAACCACCTACTGCTCGCCAAATGGGCATTGAACCGTTTTGTGGGCGAGGAAGAATGGTTGCATCCTTTAACGGGGCACGGAACTCACCACTCCAATTGACGACTTCGTTTTCATTAATCTGACGTAACAAGTCAAACTTTTCTTCAAATAACTCCTCATAATTGTTAACGTCATAGCCTAATAACTCAAAAAGCCCTACACGTGAAGCGCGACCTGCAACGATCTCTGCACGCCCCTGTGATATTAAATCGATCGTAGCAAAATCCTCATATACACGTACTGGATCAGATGTACTAATAATCGTTGAGGAGCTTGCGATCTTTATTTTGCTTGTGGCCTGAGCGATAGCTGATAACACAACTGTATGTGCTTGTGTCGCAAAATACTCCTGATGGCTTTCCCCAACACTAAAAAAATCAACACCTGCCTGCTCTGCTAGCTTTGCATAGTTAATGATTTCATGAATGCGCTCCCCTGCAGACATCCTCTCTCCTGTTAAAGGATCCGGCAAATGGTCACCTAATGTATAAATCCCAAACTCGAGCCCTTTACTTTGATCAATACGATACTTTTCCATCCATAACACCTTTCTTTTCTGCTAATGATTATCTATTTAATTAGAAAGAACAGTAGCAATTATTTCATTTGTTAGATATTTGGTCTTGAGTTCATTATAGATGGTTGCAAGAATAATTAATAATATTCTGCTTATCATTCATATCTACCTCAAAGTCTCAGAGGTTTAAATCTGGATCCTCCATAAGCCACTAATTGCTCGCAGAATGAAAAGACTCGCTGCTACACGGTTCATATTTTTTCCTTCTGTTTTATAATGACCACTTAAAATGGATAAGTTTTTGCCGGCAAGGATACTTTTGATTTTTCAATAAGCTGCACATCAATGAAATTCTGCTCCGCTTATAAAAAAGAAAAAAACGATTATTGCTAATAAAGAGAGGTTCAGCATAACGATGATAACACCTTAAGAACACCGAAAACTATCGTCCTAACGTTCACCCTTATGATGTCTGCTATAAGGACGCAACAATATTTATTCATAGTACTTTTTAATAAGGTTTATATAATTTGTTACATTTTGCTTTCTATTTACGTAATAGTTTATTATAATTATAATGTAAGAATAAGTATTGCCCTTCCATTTGTAGTTTCTTAGGATGAGAGGCATGCTGCTAAATTTGCACAGAATAGAAAGGAGCAATAACGTATGGACATGAAAAACAACGAAAACATTGGAAAATGCCCGTTCAACCACGGCAGTTCGACTAGTCAAACTTCTAGTGGTACGACAAACAGAGACTGGTGGCCAAACCAGTTGAACTTGAACATTCTTCATCAGCACGACACGAAAACGAACCCGCTGGGAGAAGATTTTGATTATGCCGAAGAATTTAAAAAGTTAGATTACGAGGCTCTTAAGAAGGATCTTCACGATCTCATGACAGACAGTCAGGACTGGTGGCCTGCTGACTACGGACATTATGGACCATTCTTTATCCGTATGTCTTGGCACGCGGCAGGTACATATCGTATGGGAGACGGCCGCGGTGGTGGTGGAACGTGGCGCACAGCGTTTTGCTCCTCTTAACAGCTGGCCTGACAACGGCAACCTAGATAAGGCCCGTCGCCTGCTTTGGCCAATTAAACAGAAGTATGGCAACAAGATCTCTTGGGCTGACCTGCTCCTTCTAACAGGGAATGTGGCGATTGAGTCAATGGGCGGAAAGACAATTGGCTTTGGAGCCGGACGCGCAGACATCTGGCATCCGGAAGAAGACGTCAACTGGGGTCCTGAAACAGAATGGCTCGGGGATAAACGTTATTCTGGCGAGCGTGAGCTAGAGAATCCACTTGCGGCCGTTCAAATGGGCTTGATCTATGTAAACCCTGAAGGTCCAAATGGCGAGCCAGATCCGGTTAAAAGTGGCCGCGACATCCGCGAGACCTTTAAACGTATGGGAATGAACGATGAAGAAACCGTAGCCCTCACAGCTGGTGGTCATACATTTGGTAAGGCACACGGTGCAGGAGACGCAGGTCTTGTTGGTGTAGAACCAGAAGGATCATCAATTGAATCACAGGGCTTCGGTTGGAAAAGCTCATACGAAACCGGCCACGGTCCTTTCACCATTACTAGCGGAATTGAAGGTGCATGGACGCCTACGCCGACACAGTGGGATATGAGTTTCTTTGATATGCTGTTCGGCTATGAATGGGAGCTGACGAAGAGTCCTGCAGGTGCGTATCAGTGGGCGCCTGTCGATCCGGATGAGGAGCATCTTGCACCTGATGCAGGAGATTCATCCAAACGCGTTAAGACGATGATGACCACGGCAGACATGGCGATGCGTATGGATCCGGAATACGAAAAGATTTCCCGTCGTTTCCATAAAAATCCAGACGAATTTGCCGATGCCTTTGCGCGTGCGTGGTTTAAACTTCTCCACCGTGACATGGGTCCTCGTGACAGATACCTAGGTCCAGAAGTTCCAGAAGAAGAGTTCATCTGGCAGGATCCAGTCCCATCTGTTGATTATGACTTAACTGATGCCGAAGTCGAAGAGCTGAAAGCGAAGATCCTCGACTCGGGTCTTACTGTCAGCGAGCTTGTCACAACGGCTTGGGCTTCCGCTAGCACGTTCCGCGGCTCTGATATGCGTGGCGGTGCAAATGGTGCCCGTATCCGCCTTGCTCCGCAGAAGGATTGGGAAGTAAATCAGCCAGAACAGCTTGCAAAAAGTGCTGACTGTATTGGAAAGCATTCAGAAGTCGCACGATAAGAAAATCAGCCTTGCCGATTTGATTGTACTAGGCGGTAGTGCTGCCGTTGAAAAAGCGGCACGAGATGCAGGCTTTGATGTTACGGTTCCATTTGCTCCTGGACGCGGCGATGCCACACAAGAGCAAACAGATGTAGAAAACTTTGAAGTGCTGGAGCCTGTCGCTGATGGTTTCCGCAACTATCAGAAGAAAGAGTTCAGTGTCAGTCCAGAAGAGCTCCTCTTGGATAAGGCACAGCTTTTAACCCTTTCTGCTCCTGAAATGACGGTTCTAATTGGCGGCATGCGTGTTCTCGGTACGAACTACGGTGGCACTCAGCACGGCGTCTTCACGGATCGTGTCGGTACACTTACAAACGATTTCTTTGTGAACCTGCTTGACATGGGAATCGAGTGGAAGCCTGTAGACGGAGGCGTCTATGAAGGACGTGACCGCAAGACTGGGGAAGTCGTTCGTACCGCAACGAGAGTGGACCTCGTATTCGGTTCCAACTCCATTCTACGTGCCGTCGCAGAAGTGTATGCGCAAGACGACAGCAAAGAGAAGTTTGTGCGTGACTTTATCGCTGCATGGGTCAAGATCATGAACGCAGATCGTTTCGACCTTAAAGCAAATAAAAAAGCTAATGTAGCAAACTAAAAGAATAAAAACCGGGCACTGTGCAGATTACGTGCACAGCAAACCCGGTCCCAAAGCACCTTACAAGGATGCCTGGTCCCAGCTTACACTTTAGAGTGAGCTGCCGGTCAGGAGAACGAATAAGGTGCTTTTTCTTATGCGGAGATGCCTGTTCTGGAAACCGCAGAGCTTGTACAGATCCATTCACAGATGAAAGAATCAACTTATACCGGTGGTCAAATTACCTTTTATAATCACCGTTTCCTCTCTAACTTCGAATGTTAAAAAAGAACCTTCAATCCAAAGATAGATCAAAGGTTCAGTGTATTCTATTATCTACTCCATTCCTCAAGTAGATTTTTTATTTTATTTCTGTTTTTTCGATTATTGCCCTTTCACTCTCTTCATCATAGATTAAGATTGTCCATTAATGAAAAATAAAAAGGCTGCTTAAACTTTTTCATTCAATACCTTTGATTCTACATCCAAAAAATTAACTATAGACCAGTTCCTTTTCGCTTAGACCAAGTGTCTGCGCTGTTGACGTATGAATTTCGTGCAGAAGCTCTGGGTTTTCCATTATTAACAAGCCATAAGAAGGAATCATTTCTTTGATTTTCGGTTCCCACTCTTTCATATGCTGCGGGAAGCATTTTTCTAATACCTCAAGCATGACGTGAACAGCGGTAGAAGCACCCGGAGAAGCGCCGAGCAATGCTGCGATCGAACCATCGGCAGCACTAACAACTTCCGTACCAAATTGAAGCGTTCCTTTGCCGCCAGCTTCAGTATCTTTGATAACTTGGACACGTTGGCCCGCTACTACTAAATCCCAATCCTCGCTTTTGGCGTTCGGGATAAACTCGCGTAACTCTTCCATGCGCTTTTCTTTTGATAACATAACTTGCTGGATCAGGTATTTTGTCAATGACATGTTTTTTGCACCTGCCGACAACATCGTTAAGAGATTATCCGATTTTACGGAAGTGACCAAATCAAACATCGAACCATTTTTTAAAAACTTTGGTGAGAAGCCGGCAAACGGTCCAAATAGCAATGATTTTTTATTGTCGATAAACCGTGTGTCAAGATGCGGAACAGACATTGGAGGAGCACCAACCTTAGCTTTGCCATATACTTTTGCATGATGCTGCGCTACAACATCCGGATTATTACACACCATAAATAGTCCGCTTACTGGGAATCCTCCAATATATTTTCCCTTCAGGAATACCGGATTTTTGTAGTAAATGTATGCTTCCTCCTCCGCCTCCGATAAAGACGAATTTTGCAGTATGGTGTTCGACAGTACCGTTACCCAAATTCCGCACTTTCAATTCCCACAAGCCATCGCTTGTACGTTTAAAATCCTCAACACTATGCTTGTAGTTTATCTCGACGTTTTTACTCTCTAAGTGGTTTATCAACATGCGTGTTAAAGCACCAAAGTTAACATCTGTTCCAGAGTCGATTTTTGTTGCTGCTATCGGTTCAGCAGGTGCGCGGTCTTGCATAACAAGCGGAATCCATTCCATTAGTTTTTCCGGATCATCAGAAAATTCCATCCCTTGGAATAGAGGATTGTTTGACAGCGCTTCAAAACGTTTCTTTAAAAACGCTACATTTTGTTCCCCTTCTACTAAACTCATATGAGGCAATGGCATGATAAAATCCTCTGGATGATGTATCAGCTTCCTGTTTACAAGATAAGACCAAAATTGCATTGAAACCTGAAACTGTTCATTAATGTTTATCGCTTTACTAATATCTACAGATCCATCTGGTTTTACGTCCGTGTAGTTAAGCTCGCACAGCGCCGCATGCCCCGTTCCCGCATTATTCCATTCGTTTGAGCTTTCTTCTCCTGCGTTTGAGAGCTTCTCAAACACTTTGATTTCCCATTCTGGTGCTAACTCTTTCAGAAGTGTCCCCAAAGTCGCGCTCATGACTCCGGCACCAATTAAGATTACGTCTGTTTTTTTCTGTATGTTGCTCATTATAACCTTCCTTATCCACTTTATTTGCAAAAAAGAGTAGGCTCTCCTACTAGATGTCACAAAAAGCAAAGCCCGATTCGTTACATATCTTTTCTATCTCACTGATAACCATACCATAGTCTATTATAATTATTTATCGATTAAAATATCTACTGTTATCTGATAATTATACGTTATTTAAGAGTGTAAAACTGTTCGGTGCACTCATAATCGATTATTTTTTCAAAAAACCATAAATGCTGAATGTTAGACCAACTATGAAAAACAGGGGTCCATAAAAAATTATCAAAAAGAGTATGCATTTCTATTTCTGGTACTCCACCAGTCATTTACCCAGAATAAAACCCTGCCTTAATGAAACTGGTAGATAGCATAGAAAATCCACGTTCTAACGTATAAATGAGTCCGGATATGATGATAAATAAAAGTTTATATGAGTTCACTATTCCCTTCCTAATTCTATTCCAATTAACTTTATTATACAACAGTTTCTTGTTATACCAAACTGTATTATTTTAAGATAAGGTGAACATACTCAGACGATTCCCACAGCATATAACACATCAATATCAGTCATTTCTTAGCCTCATTTATCCTACTCTTCTTTCCATCTATGTCTCATTCATTAGTATTGGCAATTTTAAAGAGAGCAAAAGATATTTGCCCTCTTGTGACGGACCATTTAACACCAATTCTAACTTTTTTGGAAGAAAGGTTCTTTGATGTCTAGCCATTGCGCCCTTGAGTAAAGCTTAATTCAGAGCTTTTACGCGCTACCCAGGTTTGGGGCTTGTTCAAGATGCTCATCAATGCAGGTAACATCACTGGAAGCATAAGCAAGCCTAGGATTATTAAACCAACAATGACCAAAGTGGCAAAAGCTCGACGTTTTAAGACTCTCTTAGTCATAAATAACAAAACGGTCCCTTTATTAAAAATATCTAATATTCGGGGTATATTATACTTTCTATATTCTCTCTGAAAACGAAAAACACCCCCAAATTTTTATAATAGATTTGTGAGTGTCTCTCAATGGTATTTTATCTACGATTTTAAGGAATTTAGGTAGATTCCTATTTTAACTAATCAGAAAGTATAAAATCATTATACCTTTCTGAGCGAATAAAAAAGACTAAGGCTTTTGCCATTAAGGACTTGGCGATAAGCCAAGTTTTTCTAATCATTTACTCCCTAAAAAGCTCACCTAATTTTTCAGGATTTTCGACGTTATCATTAATAAAGCCCCATCCAGCATCGCTTGCAATTTGGAAGAAATCCTCACCCAAAACAACTTCTTCCACTCCACCTTCAGCTAATTTCTTTGCTTCCCTCTCAAAATACTGTTGGGTAACATTATGCATTTCTTCTTCCACTTCACGTTGTGTTTGGATCATGATTTCTTTTAAATCATCAGGAAGTGCATTCCATTTATCTAAATTCACCAAGTTTACAGAATCCACACGATAGTACTCGGATTCTGGCGCAAGTTTATAACCAACCAAGTCTTCAAGGCCCAAGTCTGTCATTCCAATTGAGACCCAACCAAATGCGTCGATGACATTCTTATCAAGAGCTTCAAAGATTTCACCCGCTGGAAGTGAAATCATTTCTGCACCTAAAGCATCAATCAGTGGAGCATATGTTGGCGTTCCACGAAGACGTTTGCCTTTAAAATCTTCAATCGAAGTAAACTTTTCTTTTGAATAGAGACCAAATTTATATTCAGACCCACGTCCTAATAATTTTGCATTCAACTTTTGTTGGTGGATTTCATCTAAATAATCGATTGCTCCTCTTTCAAGTTCTGTTTGAGTATCGATTTCAGAATAGCTAAGAGCTAAGCCCTCTGGAACAGTTTGGGCATAATAAGCTGCTGGAGTCGTAGCAAAATCAATGGCTCCATTACGTAAAGATTCACCAACATCAGTAGGCGGTATCGTTTCAGGGCCACCTCTATAATCTAATACAATTCTTCCATTTGAATTTTTTTCAATTTTTTCTTGAAATACAAAGAAGGATTGAGATAATAGATCGTTATCATTATTTCCTGTTACACCAATGAACGTATATACATCCTGTTCTTCATTAGCTTCAGAATCAGAACTTGCTTTTTCTTCACTGCCACCACAGGCAGCCAAGAGTAAAATCATACTTAAAAGAACAAATGTTGCCTTCATGCCATTTCCCCCTATTTTAAATTATTGATATAATTTACAGCATCTTCCGTTGACCATATTTCTGCATATTTTGCTCTCATATCGATAATGCTGTTATCATGAGCTTGTTGGATACGATCACAAACCGCATCTTCCACAACAAAAGGTTTAAATCCACTTTGGATTGCATCTACAGCGGTTGCTCTAACACATCCACAAGTCGTTGTTCCTGTAATAATCAAACTATCTATCTTCTTTTCTTTTAAAATAGAAGCGGTTGGTGTCCCTGCAAAGGCAGATGCAAACTTTTTGATATTAATAACTTCGTCGGCTTGCGGGTTCAACGTTTTATCAATTTCTGTTAAGCGTGTCCCCAATTTTAATGTTTTAAGAGTTGGAACTTTTTCACCCCATACCCCACTCTCACTATCATCGTTGTAACCGACTACAAAGAAATAAATGGGAATTTTCTTTTCTCTTGCAGCATTGAGAATTTTCCTTGTATTTTTTAATTCCCTTTCGAAATTTCCTGCTAATGGAGATATGCTTGGATCCGTAAATCCATATTGAAAATCAATAACGAGTATTGCTGGGCTATTTCCTATCTTTAGGTCTCCAGAGAATCCAGCTTTTTTATAGATCGATTCTACATCTTCTTTCATAAAAACATCTCCTTACAAATTTCATTTTGTGATTTTTTATGTTCCCTACATTTAAAGAGGATTTTGTTTCAATTTTGTTACTTGCTTTAAATTTCCTATTTTAATTGGCTTATGCTTTCGCCCCCTTACATATTATTTATTAGGTTAGATAGCAACTTTCTGTATCCATTTAATTAATAAGAGCTACACACAAAAATTATTTAAACTTATCAAACTTGCCAATCTTGTCAATCTTGTCTGAAATAATCATAAACTTATCAAAATAAGTTGTCAATATTAATTATGAATTTTTAAAAAATTGTGAAAAAAGTTAAATCCTTAGAGGCAGGCATTGAAAAGGGTTGAAAAGGAACGTTAACGTTAGCAGAGCAATTCTAATAGAATGAAAAAAGAATCCATCAATTAAAGGGTGAAGCTTCCCAACTATGCATCTTAGCTAAAATAAGTAGAAGGGATATTATAAATGGTGACAGGCGGTGCCCTTCAGTGTTATTTATCATGTAAAGCTATTCTCCATTCAGATCAAGGATATCACTATACGTCTCTATTATTTCAAGAGAGGGTTACGTCAGTCTATGTCTAGAAAAAGAAAAAATTAGGATCTCCAATGGAATTATTCTTTGGGTATTTTATAAATAACGTTAATTACAAAAGCTACGAAGATCTTACTCAATTGAAATAAGAGGGCACTGAAAAAGCCCTTTAAAAATCAAAAGGTATAATTTCTCATTTATTTGAGAGATTATACCTTTATTCTTGTATAATTATAGTATCAATTTCACGTGAGTGGATTCGATGATACAAAAATAGGAGATGATAAATTTAATTCCATATATGCAATTTTATGATTTAGTTGTTCCAAAGGAAAACCTTCTACGTAAAATTAACGATTTAATTGACTTTTCATCTGTTTATGATGAACTTGAAGATAAATATTGTCATGATAATGGACGCAATGTGATCGACTCTATTCGTATGTTTAAATATTTATTGTTAAAGCCTATTTTTAATTTATCTGACCTCGCGGAATAACGGGGTCATTTACTAGCTTCTTAAAATCTCTTTTTTATCAAACTGTCCATTTTATGGAGTGAATTACAAAAACGAGAAAATATTCTATTTCATTTGGGTAAAATAATCTAAAACAAGATTTATATTCAGTACATCAGCATATCTTGCATTTAAATCAATTAATGCAGAAGTCTGGAGGGCATTGGATCGGTCTCCTACTGCTTCACTTGGTATGACCACCCGATAACCATGTTGCAAAGCATCAAGTGCAGTTGCCCGAATACTGCCACTTGTTGAAGCCCCAACTAAAATTAACGTATCGATCTCTTTCTCCTGTAAGAAATGAAGAATTGGAGATTGGTGAAAATCTGTGATATACACAGTTTTGTAGAGTAAATCAAACGATTTATCCTTTAGGTCAGGGTGAAGATCTAACCAGGTGCTAGTAGGATTTAATACTTGAAGACTCGGAAATTTTATTCCCCATAACCTAGAAGCAGGTACAGCAGGATCATAATACGTTATACTTGAAATGACAGGAATTGATAGCTCATTGGCTCTATCAATTAATTGACTAATGAATTTTATTTGATCTTGTAATTGAATGGATAGCTGTGAATATGGTGCAGTAAATGCTATCGTCATATCACGAATTAATAAGGCAGGTTTATTTCCAAATCCAAGTTGTCCCGAAAATCCCTTTTGAGTGAATATTTGCTGGACATCTTCTAACATATACCTTCTTTGTCCCCCAGGAGTATAGATTACTTTTATTCCATACCCTTCAACCACTCCGTTCTTTTCGAGTCTCCGTAATGTACTTGGGGAAATACCCAATAATTTAGCAGTTTCGGAAACACTTAACAGTTCATCATACATTTTGAGACCACCTTTTAATCCTTGACCATTTTATAGTTCCTCTAATTTTATATAGTATTTCTTTGTTTAGAGTTGTGAAAAGTTCAATGGTAAAAAATAATTGAATACTATTTATTTTTTATTATTTCCAAGCACATATACATATAAATTCATCTTTTAAGGATAAGCAAGTTTCCACTGAATTACAACAGGGACTTTTTTAATATTTCTATCTTTTTCATTTCAAATGACAACATGCTTTAAAACTATAGGCAGGGTCTGGCGCAATCTCTAGATCCTCGGCTAAAAAACCTTACAGGGACAACTTTAATTGAGTGACATTCTTTAAGCTTGCTTTAATCGTTGAAGTCGCGGTGGAGAATAATGATTGGCTAAACTCACCTAAGTTCGCTAATTTGACGATATCCTCTATAAAATTCAGAAGTGGCAGAAGAAACCATTCCTAGATTTTTAGATATTGAATCAAGTCCTGCTTCTAAATCCGCCACACAGCTTC
>CAWIQZ010000002.1:0-24120 GCA_963838465.1 uncultured Bacillaceae bacterium | reverse complement strand
AATTGTTAATAAAACCATAATGTTTATCCCTACTGGTAATTAGCCAAAAAAAAGACAAGCAAAACCTACCTATCTAGTATGTCGATAGGTAAGCTGCTTGTCTCCAAATCTCCGCCACAGGTTATTAACTTACTAAATAGTAAAACATACCTTGCAAACGCTGTCAACATGTTAAAGCTTGCTATCAATCTCTCGTCATCAAGGTCTATGCATCCCATAAATCCTTACGTGATGTTGTCACCCCTACTGCACCAGCTTCTAATGCTCTTTTCACTTCTTCTTTTTCACGAATTAAGCCACCAGCAATAATCGGTATTCCTGTTTTTTCATAAACTTCTTGAATTATATGCGGCATGACGCCTGGTAACACTTCAATATAGTCAGGCTGAGTCGTCTCAAGTAGCTTATAGCTTGATTCTAAAGCAATTGAATCTAATAGAAAGAGACGCTGGATCGCAATAATTTTATGTTTTTTTGCAGTTAGGACAACGTTTTTTCTAGTAGAAATAATTCCTGCTGGGCGAATATCCTGACAGAGAAATTGAGCAGCATACTCATCATGCTTTAACCCCTGAACGAGATCTGCATGCATAAATACTTTCTTGCCAGCCTTTTTTGCTAGCTGGATTAAAGTCTTTAATTGACCAATATGACTATTTAATAAAATAATCACTTCAAACTCACTTTTGAGTAATGCCTCAAATTCCTTAATTGAACGAGCTGCCGGAAAGATCCGTTGCCCTTCGAAATGACGGTGTGACATCTTATCCCACTCCCTCTATAAATATTGATGTATCAATGGCTTGCGCCAATTTTGAGCGTCTAAAAAAAATTTTTTGACACGTACAACTATCGTTATTTTGTAATTCTAGATTTTTCTTACATTTCGTCCGAACGCTCCGCTAAAGGATGAACCATTAACTGGTAATGATTCTCCTGATCCAGTGCTGTATGTTGATGCACATTTGGATCTCTGCGTTGCTTATGATGACGGACCCTCCCATGTCTCTAGGCGTCTGTTTGCGCGTACATTCCTTCGTTCGGTCTATTCATAAGGCAGAGGCTGGCGATGCTCCTTTAGGGACTCGTTTGAGTTGAATCAACGGTCGGATGGTGAAAATAATGCCGGCTTCTCCGTGTCATCCTCTTGCTTTGACTTCTATTAGTGACGCTTAGGCAGCCGTTTGAAGACTAGCGAAATCGCTCATCATTTTGTGTTCGTTAAACATGGTTTTCTTTTTGCACAAGGCATGTAAAATCTTTAATAACTTCCCACATAGCACAACGATTGATTGCTTCTTGCGGAGTGGGTTTTTAGTGCGTGTTGTGTAATATTCATGTAGTTGCTTAAAGGCTGGATTATGCAAGATGATCGGCATCATGACTCGGAATAAGAGGGCGCGAAGTTTGCGTCTTCCTCGTTTGGAAATCCGTTTTTGTCCTTTTTGTTGACCAGAAGAGTTTTCACGCAATGTGAGTCCCGCTAGTTTAATTAATTGGCGTGGATGCGCATATTGTGTGAGGGAACCAACTTCTGATAGTAAATCAACAATGGTTACGTCTCCGATTCCTGGTACCGATGCTAAATATTTATAATCCGTCATTTGTTTCGCGAGCTCGATTAATTGAGCCGTTAATTCCTCCAGCTGGGCTTGCATCAATTTGACTTGGGAAAGCAGTGTGGCGATTTCAAGTTTGGCCATCACTAAGCCTTCTGTCAGTCCGATTGAATGTTGTGCAACTTCGACTAATTGTTTTGCCTTTGGTAGTTGGGGGCTTTTCATCCCGTCTACTTGGCGGTATAAGAACAGTAACTCTTCGGGCGTTTTCCCTTTGATATCCGATGGGAGTGGTGTCATTTCGAGCACCGCATACGCCATTTTCCCAAAGCTCTTAAATACTTGTGTAAACTCCGAGAAGAAGCGGTCTAACCAACGAATGATGCGATTTTGAAGGGCATTTAAATCTTCTTGAATCTTGGCACGTAACGTTGCCCCGTTGCGGAGTTCTGCTTCTACACCATCCAAAATACGTGGATAACTAAAGCGTCCGTCTCGCATTAAACGAGCGATCACAAGTGCGTCTTTTTGGTCATTTTTCGTTTGTAGGTTATCGTCGAGTTCTTTCGAGCGATTGACATGCATTGGGTTGACCATCACAAATGGAATCCCGTAGTGCGTTAAAAATGCGGCTAAATTCATCCAGTAGTGACCAGTTGGCTCGAAACCTATAAGAATTTCCTGTTTTTCATGCATGGCTTTTAACGCGAGTAAACGCTCATAAAAGCCTTCAAATCCAACATGTGATTGTACAATTGGAAATGATTTTTGGAGCACTCGACCTCGGTCATCAATAGCACAAGCGAAATGTTTGTGCTTCGCGATATCGATGCCGATTACTAGTGTATTTTCTGAAACTTGATTAATTTTATGGTTCGTATTAGAATTCATAGATATAGTCCTCTCGTGGATGTATTGAGTCAAAATCCGTTGACACTCATGCATCATACTAGAGGGCTTTTTTGTTTTCAAGTCCCCGAAAATGTTTCTAACAGGAATGCTCCTTCTTCCCTGTTCTGCTTATTAAAACAACGAAAGGACCGAATGTCAAAGTTTATTCACGTTTAGAAAAATATAGCTTATCGCGAGTCCTTAATGGAGATATCCTTATTCTTCATTCGTTCAGAAAATGATCATGATTTGTATCCCGAATGAGTTAAAAAGAGAAAGAGTGACGACAGCCACCCCTTCTCTTTGATATTTATTCTTGTTCTAAAGCACGATAAAGAAATGCTGCAAATTGCGCACGACTTACCGCTTCTTTTGGACGATATTCAGATACAGTTGTAATGCCATGCTGTGCAAGAATCTCTACATTTTCTTGATGATCATTAGAAATACGTTCAACATCTGTCATGGTCACTTTTTCGCCCGTATTCTCTAAATGAAATGCTCGAACAAGTACCGTTGCCATTTGTTCACGCGTAAGGAGATCACCAGCACCGAATGTTTCATCAAACTTTCCTGTGAAAATACTGGCTTCCTTCACCGCTTTTGCAAATGGTGCGTAGTAGCTTTTGACCGTTAAGTCTGAAAATGGTGCTTCCGTTAACTCGCTTGAAACTTCCAATTTTAAAGCATTCGTCAAAAGCTCAGCTGCTTGTCCACGATTCAATTGATTACGAGGTTGGAACGTTCCATCTGGATAACCACTGATCACTCCATCAGCATAAAGTGCTTCAATTTCTTTCTTTGCCCAATATTCCTCATTCACATCTGAAAATGCTGGAGTCGTTGGAGCCTTCTCAGCCTGCGCAGATGCATAGATGCTATTTGCTAATAAACGATAGCTATGCTGCGTATGTGCTCGAAACGCTAAATCATTTGCAAAAAGAGTCACCGTTGCCTGATCTAGATTCTGTGTAAATCCAAGTGTTTCTCCTTTTGCTCCATCATGCCCTGGCCACCAACCAGCAACGTAAAAGTCTTCATCTGCTGAAATAGTCGCAAGTACTTCAGCTTGCTCTGGAACAGCAGAAATCCACGAACCAGTTGTGATATAAAGAAGTTCATCTTCTTGATACCCAGAAGTTAAGAGATGATTGTTCACACTTGCCTTTACTAGTCCTTCGTGTGAAAGCTGCGTTGTTTGATAATCAAAGCCGTCTAATACATTCCCATCCTTCACTGCCTTAAGAGCACGACCACCAATTCCGATGTATGCTTTTCCATCTAATTGATCAACATTAAGCGCACCAGCATCATCAATTAAGACATCTGCCTGCTCTTGATCAACCAATTCAAAGCCAAGCTCTTCGACAACAACCTTACTTTGTTTCGAACCAATGACTGCTACTTTTGGTTGAGTAAGTTTAACTGTTTTTATCTCTTTCGTTAAAGGTAACGCATCAAAAACATACTCACTAGCATAAAGCGCTAAGTCTTTTGTTTCAACGACAAAATCACCTTGATTGATTCCCGCACTACCCTCTTGTACTGATTGAACGACTTTTCCTTTTACAAGAAGATCATTCACAATTTTAATGACATCATTATTTGAGTTTGTAAGAACTTGCTGTTCAGTGGATGAATCAATCTGACTAGTTGGCACATTCGCTGCTTGTACGTCTTTTGTCTTAGCTGTAAATGCATCCTTCACACGAACTTCCTCTGCATCAAAACCACGAAGGGCTGGGAAATTGACAACGATCGGATCATACATCGCATCCCAATCTGACGCATCATCACCCGGATAAAGCATCGCATTCGCTAAGCCACGTTTTGCTTGATTCATCGGAACGATATACGTACCTACCGGATATGTCGCACCATCAACCGTTACAAGGTCAGTCGTTTGTTCCACTTTAATTCCATTACGAACGAGATAATCAACCATCCTATTCGCTTCTAGAATATTCTTCTGATCTTCTATGTCATTTGGAATGACATAGTACTCTGGGAAGAAATTCTCATGATTCCCACGAATACGACCAATTTCTTCTCCTGCTTGATTCACATAATATTGATCAACAGAACGGTCGTCTTCACCATTTACTCCACGCTTGAAAATTTCAAGCTGATTTTTAAATAGCTGATCCTTTTGATCGACAACATAATTCGTTGCCCCTAGACCGGCATGAACCGTTGCATACAGTGAATCTTGACTTAACGTCGGCACTTCAATTGTATGACCAAGCGACCCATGAAGCATCGAGAAAATCGCTGTATACGCTGGTGTCATATCATCCCAGCCACTTCCCCAATCAAGTGCAGGGATAAAGTATGAGTCTAAATCTGAATTAGCGACACCTGCTCTTCCCATCGCATGAGCTTGGTCAAGCATGCTATTAATGAGAAGATCGTACTCAAAATTTGGATTATGCGGTGGTGTTGCTGGTTCAATTAAAAATCCATTCACATATCCGTGGAAATCTAAAAATGAAAGAGGTGTCCATTTGGCGATTTCTTCATTCACGGCTATTGTTTCCACTTGTGTTTGGTATGCATTATCACGATTTAGATCGAAACCATTTGCATTAGCACGCGTATTCGCCACACGACCATCAGGATTATGCGTGAAATTAAACAAGAAAATCACATCATCAAGGATGTCCTCTACATTTAATGTCACAGTTGATTCTGTTCCATTTTCATCCGTTGTCTGAAAGGTAACATCATTTTCAAGAGCAAATTTCTTAAGTAATTCAACCTGGGCATCTACACCTTCAACTTCATCAGGGTGGATGTTATTAAACCAGATCGGAACTTGATAATCACCAATCGTTCCATCTTCTAGCTTTTTCAGTAATTCTTCAGGATTTTCAAGCGCCAAAGGCAATGTTTCATCTAAGTATTTATTTACTACAGACTCATCTTTTGCCAAGACCACAAAGTGAATGTCACGTCCTTCGACAGACTCTCCTAGTTTCTTATACTCAAGATAACGATTGTTTGAATCGCTAGCTTCACCAAAGATTTGATCAATAGCTGGCTTTATTTCCTCATAAGCCAAATATTCATCATACACATTAAGCTTAACATTTGTCGAAGCTTTTACTCCTGTGTCAGCGTTTATAAGAGCTAATTCATAGTTTCCAATTAATTCAGGATAAAGAACTCGAATCGCTCGAGGAGCTAGATTCGTAGTATCATAAGGCAAATGAAATTCTACTGTTGCCTGGATAGTCGTTGTATTACCAACGTAGTGCGGCTCTTCAATAACTTGAATAAAAGATTCCCCACTATATTCTTTTGCTTCACTATTCCACTTTTTCCAATCGGCAAAATCTTTACCTCCAAATTCCCATTTCAAATTTTCAAGGTTAACCGTTTCACCAAAATCTACTTTTACATCGACCGTCCGAATCTCTGTAAGTGAAAGTAATGATTGACTCACTTCAAGCTCTATTGCTTCATTAGCTTGAATCGCTTGCTGTTGATTTGCTTGAACAGCTAGTGATGTCGGTGAGACCATCGTTAATATTAATAAAAGAGCCAACCAAGATGCTACAATCTTTCTCATAAGCTGTTTCCTCCAATTTAATTAATATAAATACATAGACATGTATGTTCATAGACTACAAGAGAAACTATACCAAAATACTTCGAGTTTGGAAAGATAAAACATTATTATATTTGAATAATTATGCAAAAGGGATAATCGATTCCATTATTCTCTCTTTATATAAGAAAAAAGGTATCCTACTAGAAGCGAGGACACCTTTTACCCTATCATCAACTTATACGTTCTTAAAACGCGGTAATCTTTCTTAAAACTAATAATAAAAAACATGCAAACATTAATAAAGAAGACATTAGTAACCACGCTAAGCTAAAATTCCCACTGAGATCAACGGCCAAGCCGAATATTGGTGGAAAGATAACGACCCCCATCGAACCAATCGTCAAACTAACCCCACTCGCTAACCCAGCTTTATCTGGAGGAGTTAGCTCTGTTGCAATATTCATCCATACCCCATTAAATCCTGTAACTGTTAATCCTAAAATAAAAATAACCGGTATCATGACCCATAAAGGTGTTGTCGTCTCGAAAAATGCCATCGCTAAAGTACCAGAAAACGCGAGGATCGTCAGTAATAGCATGACAGCAAAACGACTTCCTTTAAAGAGAGTATCACTAATCGTTCCCCAAGCTACCCTGCCAATTGAACCTGCGACTTCCGTTAGAACGAGCATGGCTCCAGCTATTGCCAAACCAAATAGCAGTTCATTTCCAACATAGAAGATCATATACATCGTCAAGGTCATTTGTGAACCATTTAAGAAAAAAGCGACGATACTGATCATTAACAACGGAGGATGCTTAGCAACACTAAATACTTGAGCAAATAAAGAACCTTTTTCCTCGCTCATGACCTTCTCTTCAATTGGACGTTCCCGGTAACGCCAATAAGAGATTGCACCTACCACAATTAATAGTAGACAGGCACTTGCCATAGCGATACGCCAACCCATTACTAGAGCAAAAGGTAAAAGAATAATCGCTGCTAGTGCTGATCCAAATGTGACTCCCATTTGTTTAATCCCCATTGCTGTGCCACGCCGTCTCTCTGGAAACCAATAAAGAATCCCTCTATTCGTAACAGGATGCATTGTTCCATACGCCATACCACCGATTAAAATAAAGAGCAATATCGTAACAAAGGAAGGTAGCATGGATGCAATGAAATAGGCAAGGCCGAGGCATAGACAGAGTACAAACAAGAGCTTACGGGTTCCAACCTTATCAACTAATAAACCGGATGGAATACTAACAAGCATTTGACCGATAAAAAGAAAAGAAGGAAAAAGTCCAATTTGTGCGTTTGTTAGCTGTAAATCCTCCGCAATAAGGGGCCCAAGTGGAGCTATGCTTCTTCCAACCATCGCCACTAAAATTTGAGCTAACAATAGCCATCCAAGCATTCTCCAAGCCATAAAAGAATCGATCTGGACGCGACTAATAATTGAGGGTTCTCCTTTCATATCGCCAAAACGATGACAGGATGAATACGAAGCCTTATTCCTGCATTCCTTACTCGTCTAGAGAAATCAAATTGATCAATAAACATTTGCTTATTTTTCGTTTTCTTAGATGTTTGATTCATGATTCGCTCCCCTTACTTTTATCCACAGGTGTTGTTAAAAAATCTTCTAAGCTTTCATTTGGCAGTGAGAAAACGGTTTCTATCGGAGAATAGTTTCCTGCTAATCGCCCTAATGGGGCAAGTCTCTCAAGATTAATTCTTCCGTTTTCATAAAGCTCATCGCGAATATGAAATTGAACCACTTGTCCAATCACAAGATGATCACTACCAAGCTCAATAATATCATGTAGCTTGCACTCCATATTTATTTGAGCTTCCTTAACTCGTGGTGGCTTTACGATCATACTTTTTGCAGGAGTAAGCCCTGTATAGGAAAACTCATCAACATCACTAGTAAGATTTTCTGACGTACGATGCATTTCATTTCCAAGAGGAGCAGACACGATATTAATGACATATTCCATTTGCTCGCGAATATTTGATAACGTATCTTTCACTGTTCCTTCTCGTTCTCCTACACCAGGTCCGATTGAAATTACTAGCATAGGTGGTTGTCTTGAGGCAACAGTAAAAAAGCTAAATGGTGCCAAATTGTATGTTTCTTCATTCGATACTGTTGAAACCCAAGCAATAGGACGTGGGACAACGCTTCCTGATAATAGTTTATAGTTTTCTTTCGTTGTAAGATTTTCTGGATTAATAATCATATTCGTCATCCTTTCCAATACTCTTAATATCAGCCAAATAAACACTGCAACTTTTAGTAATGCTAACCCCTCTAGTTCACCTAATAACAGTGATTTCTTTCAAAGCAATCAACCACTGTCCAATGAACGTTACAACCTAATTCGTCGACAATATACAATCAGTATATCGATTTAATTTCAGAAAATAAAGTTTTTAGTGAAAACAATATTTTTCAGTCCTATATCATTATCCTTCTAAGCTTCATGCCTCTTTTCATTTCGGTTACCATCTTACAAGAGGAACGAATGCCGTTCACATAACAGTAAAGATAGAGCCTAAATAGACCTTCTAGACGATAAGGTTTTTGCCCCGCTTTGATACCCGAATAGACTTGAAACCTTTATTCATCCAGGTTTAAACGATCGACCTAAGCAACGATGCTCGGGTTGAATTTTCTTCATCTACAACGTTATCCAACGTATTTGGTAAGAATCATAGAAGATAATTCCTCGAGTGTAACTAGCTTTCTTCATAGTTCTATTAATAGTGTAGTATTTTAATACAATTGAAACACTTTTGTCGTAAAAAGCGACATCCACTAAAACATTGATTAGTGTTTATCCTGATTTTCAGTATCTATCCTCTCCTCATCATTGGCACCATTTTTGCATATTTAAAAGAAACATCTTCGTTTGAAAAAAACATCATCACAATTTTAGAGTTCATGGGGGGATTTTAAAATGAGGAGGCAAGGTATGTTTCAAGCAGGTGATGTCGTTAGAATTATTAATCATAACAGCCTACTTTATGGAGAAGTGTTAATGATCGATTCTCAAAAAGAAAATTACTATATTTTAAATCTAGCGAATGGTAAAAAAATCACATGCTATCACCAAGACATCGTTTCTTGGTTAAAACCGAATGAATACAAAAAATTATATCGAGCCCAACTGATTCAGATGCAGATTTTAGCTGTTGATACAGACGATAGGGAATGGTTTGATAAATTAGGTGAAATCTATAATCATATACAAATTCATATCAGTAATGAAACAGATCTTATTGTTCAACACCTAAATGAACATTTCGAAGGAGAAATGAAATGAAGAGGGGAAAAGTAAGGTGGGGACTAGTCCATACGTCAGAAAATACAAACAAGGATGAACTACATTTTTTAAATCATTCAATCCACTCAGAAGTCTATGCCTGTGTCAATCAAAGTGAACGCTCAAACCGTTACACACACACGCTACAGACTCCAAAGCATGATAAAATATTTTTAGATTTCCTAATGGATCCAATGATTGATGTCATTTACCTACCCTCCATAACTGATCATGATATCGAGTTGTTCCTTTCTACTAACAGCACAAAAAAGCATATTCTATTTAAAAATATTTCAGAATTAAGTGTACAAAGGGCACAGAAATTAATTCATTACTGTGAAAAAAATCAGCTATTTTTAGTAGATGCAACTTATCATTCCATAATTACATCAATAAAAACACAAATTGACGAAGCTGCGATTGGTTCAATTAAGTTGATCCGAGCAAGCTTTTTGAAAAATCATTGTAGGACGGATGATCACTCTACTATGAATGCGCATTCACAAAGTGCAGCTTTACGCCTATTGAGCTCGAATTGTATCAAGACAATACATTATTTAATAGGTAATGAGCCTATTCAAGTTGTCGCAACTGGAACAAGAAACACCGATGCGAGTGATACAACGCTCCTAGCCCTTTTGGATTATCCAAATCATGTGCAGGCTGTTATTGATTGTAGTATCGGGTTACATACACAGCACCGTTATGAGATCATTGGTTCAAAAGGAGCATTTACACTTTCCATGAATGATGAGGTACAAAATTCTGCAATTGAAGGAATTAAGCATATGAATGATTGTATTCATCAACATGGTAATCCTCTGTTCTCTAAAGAACATACTTTGAACAATCTTAAAGTGGTTGAGAGTCTTTTTAAATCAAAGAACCAAAAATCTATTATATCCCTTAATAACACACAAAATAAATCTTATCGCTGGGGAGAAGAATGTGGCATCGCCGCCCTTTTACAAAGATAAAGTATCATTGTGTACTTTAAAATAAATAGAGGTCAAGCAGGAGCTAAGCTGTGATCATGATTCTTCAAGCGTGCAACGGTTTATGAGAATCATTAAATAATCTGCCTCGATACCTGGTTATTCGTCTTCCTCCTGATTGACACTCTTTTTATTACCTTATATCTCTGTATCTATACGGATAACTATTTCCTCGTTTCATCATGATTTAATCATTATTTTGCCTTTTTCTTCGCTTTACGATAATTTTCTAACCCTTTTTCACCAAAGAAAAATACAGCCATCAGCTCATCCTTGTCCTCCCATTTATCAAAATCCTCCGGTAACCATTCATACAAATCAGAAATGGCTGCCTCTTGAAGCATTTTTGAAATCACT
The DNA here is from genome assembly GCA_963838465.1 of uncultured Bacillaceae bacterium. GTDB lineage: Bacteria > Bacillota > Bacilli > Bacillales > Bacillaceae_D > Halalkalibacter. The sequence goes on along the minus strand of CAWIQZ010000002.1, from coordinate 13,429 downwards.
ACTAATTGATGAGGTTTGAGTTGATATTCTTCCTGACAAATATTCATTAATTTCGTAAAAATATTGACTACATTTTCTTGCTCTTCGTTGTTCCAAGAAACTGCTGTCGTACTAAACTCAAGAATAAGGTTTGATACCTTCTCACGTTCCTCCGTTTTTAACTCACTCCACAACTCAGGCTCCATATTCCGTTCCCTCTTCCCGTAATTTTCATCGTTTACACTCGATAATCATATATATATAACCTAATCAGCTACTTTTTGCTCTTTTTATGTGATGACATTAGCTTTAGTTTTCTATAAATTGTACTACGATGGATACCAAGTCTTCGTGCAGCCTCCGTTACATTTCCATTAACCTTATCTAGTATAGAAAGAATCATTTCTAGTTCCTGATCCTTAATACTTGTCTCCTTCAGCTCCTCACTTTGTTTTACCATATCATTTTCTCTCTGTTCGATTTCTTGGTTAGTTGATTTATCCTTTGTGTAATGAAACTCCATTTGGGCATTATTGTAATTTTGTATTTCAAGTGGTAGATCACTGATTTCTATAACATTATTTGAAGCATTTGTAGCCATTCGATAGACAATATTACGAAGTTCACGGACATTCCCTGGCCACTTATATGTCTGTAGTAAACGCATTGCCGCGTCATTTACATGTATAGGTGAACACTCGATTTCCCTACAGGCTTTTTCTAGATGATATTCTATTAACAATGGAATATCATCTATCCGCTCTCTAAGAGGAGGAATATGAATACAGAGGATATTCAGACGGTAAAAAAGATCTCGACGAAACTGGCCGTTTTCAACAGCCGTAAAAAGATTCCTATTTGTAGCAGCTAGGACTCTTACGTCTAATGGAATCGGCTTTTGTGCCCCAACAGGTACAACTTCCCCTTCCTCTAACACTCGTAATAAAAATGTTTGCATATCTAATGGCATTTCACCAATTTCATCTAAAAATATCGTCCCCCCTTGCGCTTGTTTGAATTTCCCTGATTTTCCTCCCTTGGCCGCACCGGTAAATGTTCCCCCTTCAAAACCAAATAATTCACTTACACCCAGCTCTTTCGGTAAGGCACCACAATTCACTGCCACAAACGGCCCATTCGCCCTTTTGCTAGCACTGTGAATCGATTGAGCGAATAGCTCTTTCCCTGTCCCGCTTTCTCCTTCAATTAATACGGGGAGATTTGTTCTAGCTGCTGATAGTGCCTCTTTGATCGTAGACGTGATAACTTTTGATTGACCTATCATAGTCGAGAAAGAATGCTTGATTGATGAAGAAGATACTTTTATTCCTTGAGAACTAGGTGGAAATGCATGAACCATGAACCCAATTGGACGTCCTTGATCCGCATAAGGCACCATAACAAATTTCCATCTTCCCTGCCCTTTATCAACCTCCCAGCTTACTTCTGATGATAGTTGCATTATGTTTGTAGGACAACCAACTAATCTATGATTTTCGTCAATTATATTTTTTTCATACAACACAGGAGCAGCTTTGATAACGGCACTTCTCATATCAAGAGCAGCAATTGGAATATTTGACGTTCGCATCGTTACTTCTAAATAATTAGCTAACATTTTATAGCGGTCCACCTCTAACTCTTTTCGCAGTTCACTCTCAATAGCCCGTGCGATAGTTAAGACCACTGAAAGAGTATACGGATGGGCTCCTTTCCACAATCCTGTTAAATCAATAACACCTAAAATTTCATTTGTAACAGGGTCTAAAATTGGAGCAGCCGCGCAAGTCCACTCATGTACCTCTTGACAAAAATGTTCTGCAGCAAATACTTGAATCGGAGCTTTAGTAGCTAGGACCGTTCCAATTGCATTCGTACCTGAATCTATTTCAGCCCATGAGGAACCGACAACAAAGTTCATTTTTTCAGCCTTTCCCTGCAATAAAACCGCTCCATCAATGTGGTTAATTTCACCCCTTGAATTGGTAACAACAAGAAGATTATTCATTTCAATGATTTCCTCCTTGATGTTCAACAAATATGGCCACAAATATCGGTACAGTCGACTATTCATAAATTCCTCTTTTGCTTGCTGATTAGAGGTAATAATCGGCGCGCGAGTCGTAACCGGATCGACACCTTTTTTTAAACACCGTTGCCACGATTGCATCATTTCAGGTCGAGGACCTAAATGATTAGGAATGTTTTTTTTAATGACAAAATACCCCCAAATTTCCTCTAATCTGTTGCGTTCTTGCTCATGATGCAAATAATGTTCGTATGATTTAATTCGATTATTCATACTTTCACCCCCAAATGAGATAAAAATGTATGGTGTAATTAAAAGGCACATGAGTGTTTGTAGCGTTTTTATTTTTGTCCTTATTAGATATTCTTGTTAAATGAGGTATAACCTTTTATAAAATTCTAAATTTTAAAAATGAATTACATTTAACTTAGCTAATTCCTTTACATGAAGATCAATTTTCATTGAAATGATACTCTCGTAAAGGAATAGCTACAATTAAAAAATATTTACAAACCGACGAATTTATTAATTTAAGAGTAAGATTAACACATGCATCTACTTTTTTGCTGCTTGTTAATAGAAGATCTACTCATAAGCCTCCGCACCTCCGCCATGAGAAGGTCCATTCGTTGGATCATCGATTTCTGGCTTATCTGTGATCAATGTTTTAGTCGTAATAATAAGGGATGCAATGGAAGCTGCATTTTCAAGGGCTGAACACGTTACTTTAACTGGATCAATAATCCCATTTTCAATCAAGTTCACATACTCGTCCCTCAGAGCATCAAAGCCGTGCCCAATAGGAAGAGACTTTACGGTTTCCACCACTTCTGTTGGATCAACACCTGAGTTCTCGGCAATCGTTTCAAGAGGGGCTGACAAAGCGTGGAGCACCACTTTTACTCCCAATTGTTCATCTCCTATTAATTGTGTGATTAGGTTTTTAAGTGATGGCGATACATGTAACAAAGCCGTACCCCCACCTGCTACAATCCCTTGTTCAATAGCAGCCCGAGTTGCATTTAAGGCATCTTCAATTCGTAATAAGCGCTCTCGTCTTTCAACAGAAGTGGAGCCGCCTGCATAAATGACTGCAACACCTTCAGACAAATTTGATAATCGTTCTTGGAGCTTTTCCTTTTCCCATTCTTGCGCAATTTCTTCAATTTGCATACGGACTTGTTCTTTTCTCACCTTAATTTGTTCTGGATCTCCATGCCCCTGAATAATTTCTGTTTCACTCTTGCTTACACGAACCTGTCTAGCTCTTCCTAGATCATTTATTGTCGTATTCTCCAAGTTTCTTCCAATATCTTCAGAAATTAAGTGGGCACCAGTCATGACAGCAATATCTTCCAATGCTAGTGTCCGAAAAGGACCAAATTCAGGAGCCCGAACCGCAACCGTTTGTAAATTCCCTTTACTTTGATTCATAAGAAGCGTTCCTATAACTTCGATTCCTACATCTTCTGCAATGATCAATAAAGGCTTGTCATCTTTCATCAATTGATTCATGAGTGGAACAATTTGTTGAATTCGATTGATCTTTTGGTCCGTCACTAAAATATATGGATCATCAAGTATTGCTTTCATCCTATCAAAATCGGTAACCATATTATGTGAAATATAGCCTCTTTCAAATTGCATCCCCTCAACAATATCCAATTCTGTCACAGACAATTTTGAGTCTTCAACCGTCACAATCCCATCTCGCCCCACTCGCTCGATCGCTGTTGCAATCAATTGACCAATTTCCCTATCTTTTGAAGAAATTGAAGCAACCTCGGCAACTAAATCATTTGTCTTGATGGAAATCGCCTGATTTTTTAAACCTTTTATCACTTCTTGAATTGCTTTTTCAATCCCTTTTTTAAGTATCATCGGGTTGGCGCCTTCTCTTATAAACTCTAACCCTTTTTTTATCATTGCTTGGGCAAGTATCGTCGCAGTGGTGGTCCCATCACCTGCTATTTCATTCGTTGTACTAGCTACTTCTCGAACGAGTACCGCCCCCATATTTTCAAAAGAATCCTCAAGCTCGAGTTGACTTGCAATAAATGCACCATCATTTGAAATCATTGGTGTTGCAAACGGTCTATCAATAATTGCATTACGACCCTTTGGACCTAATGTAGCCTTAATAATAGTTGCAAGCTTATCTACGCCTTTTTCAAGAGCCACATGTGCATCTCTATCTAATTTGATTAATTTCGGCATAATTGGTACCTCCATCTAAATTTTTTATTGTTTATTGATGGCAAGTATATCTTTTTCTTGAATCACTAAATATTCCTCATTATTAATTATGACATCCATACTCAGCTGTCTCTCGAAAAGAATAATATCTTCTACTTGCAATTCAGGCTCTTCAGAACCTGTTCCCATAGCCAAAATACGTCCCATACACGGTCCTTCCTGATAAGAGTCTGGTAGAAAAATCCCACTTTTTGTTTGTTCTTTTCGGGAAATTTCTTTTACTAGAATTCGCTTCCCCAAAGGTTGAATTTTCATTGCGTGGACACTCCCTTCACAAAATAAGTTTCAAGTATATTCCAATTGAAAGACTCTGTATTGTTTTAGATTTGGTAGTAAAGAAAGAAATCAGGGGCCAACCTGACTTCTTTTTCATGAAATGTATTTAAGGAACTAGGACGGCCCGACCATTGATCTTTCCCTCTTCAAGCATTTTAAGGACATCATTCGCTTCTTCAAGGGAATATTTTGAAGAATGAAGTTTCACCTTTCCACGTGCATGCAATTCCATTAATTCATAAAGTTCATTATAGTTGCCAACCAAACTACCGATAATGCTAAACTCATTATTGATTATCTCAATAGATGGAACTTTAACCGTACCACCATAGCCGACTACAAAATAATGTCCTCCCTTTCGTAACATTTGCAAACTATCAGCATGAGTCTGGTCTGTTCCTACAAAATCAATAATGATATCTACGCCAACTTCGTTCGTTATCTTCCTTACCTGTGAAATCGCTTTATCATTTGCTTCCACCGCATGACTAGCCCCTAAATCTAGTGACATATTGAGCCTTTGCTTATCAATATCTAGTGTAATGATATCTGCATTACCAAGTTCACGCATAACTTGGAGACCAATATGCCCTAACCCTCCCATCCCAATCATTAGTGCTTTAGTGCCGGGTTTTGCTAACGGTGCTGCTTTTCTAACAGCCCGATAAGCAGTGATTCCTGCATCTGCAAATGGTGCCACATCTTCAGGTGCAACCCCCTTAGGTAGAGGAACTAAAGCTCGATCAGATGTTTTTAAATACTCAGCATATCCGCCATCAACTGTAAGTCCTGGAAATTTCAACTCTGGACAATGCATGTCTTCACCACTTCTACAACTTATGCAGTATCCACAACTTGCAACAGGATGGACAATAACAGGATCTCCCACTTTGAATTTAGTTACTCCTGGTCCAACTTGGTGAATCCATCCCGCATTTTCGTGACCAATCGTATAAGGTAAATCAGTCCCGACGATATGATCCCACATTCCTTGGATCACATGTAAATCCGTATGACATACGCCAGCTCCTCCTATTTTCACGATCACATCCGTTGGGTCAGTAATGATTGGATCAGGAATTTCTTCAATTTTTAAGGGCTGATTAAATTGATACAAACGTGCGGCTCTCATACATTTACACACCTTCCATATTTTATTTACTTAATAAATAGCAATCTATATAGTAATTTACATTGATCTATCTATATTGGATATTTTTTAAAACCGAACTGAAAGCGCTTACAATTAACGGTTATAAATAAACAACACTATCAGCTTTTATTATCGACTTATCGCACTTTCCTTATTTGTAGACGGAAGACTATAGCGTGCTTCTAGTAAACCTCTACAATAATGACCATTGAATTCCATGCTTAACCTTGTGCGTTTCACGCCTAGCAAATAATCAGAGAATGTCTCCAAACTTAATGCATCCCCTTCTGGTGTTGTTATTGCGTAATTCCCCCTATGATGTAAAACCCATTTTTTCTCTAAATAGTTTTCTCTAAGTACAGGTCCATCTTCTCTAAGTGAAAGGGCACAAAATTCATCCATAGTAAGCGTAACTATGTCCTCCTTTTGAAGTCCTTCCTTGTTTAGTAGATGCTTGATGATTTTTTCCTGCCTCGCATAAAAAGCTTTAATTTGAAACGTTTTCCTTAACTCATCAAGCTCATCATCTGAACCACCAAAGCTTCTGAGAGATTCACTAAAGTCCTTCTTATTATTTACGCCTTGATTAATCTCACTAGAGTTGCAATGATCCATTAAGTTTACTTTTACTTCATGAACCCACTCAAGCTGAGAAACATAGTGATGAATATCTTCAGCCATAATGTAGGCAAAGTTTGGGGAACACCAATAGGTCGGTAATCGAAACACAACTTCTACGTTATTATCCTTAATCACTATATGATCAATGAAGCCTAAGTCTGTAAGAGGCTGATCTAGCTCCGGATCATATACCTTATCTAGCATATCATACACTTGTTTTTCCTTGTTCATATGTGTATAGCACCTCCCTATTCAATAGTTTGATCCTAATCTAGTGAGGATTTATGCTCTTTGTTTTGCTAACGGGCAGGATTTTAATTTTTCCTTTTGAGCTTCAATGTCAATGTTATAAAGAGCAGCCGCATTTTCGCCTAATATCTTCTTTTTTACATTCATATCTAAGGTAACACCTGTTTCTTGTTGGATATCTTCAGGTAATTCCATCGCAATAAACTTTTCAATTAACCAGCTTGGCTCCCAAAGAGCGTAATCACTGCTAAAGAGTATGCGATCTTCATCGAGCCAATATAACAATTCACTAATGATTTCTGCAAAATACCGTGGGCGTGTATGAATAAATGCCATCGCTACTGAAAGGCCTCCGTAGACATTTTTTTCTTGTGTCGCAATCCAACAGAAATCTTCTAGTCGGGGAAGGCCGACGTGTTCGACAATAAAGTTTAACTCTGGGAAACAACTTGCAGCATCATCAATGTCTGCTACATCAAATGCATCGCGGTTTAATGGCGTAATTGTTGGTCCTTTATGAACATGAATGTTTTTAATCCCTAACTCCTGACACTTTTCAAGATATCGTTTCGCTGAATCATCTGATAGTTTATATCCTTTTGAATCTCCCACCCAATCTGCTGTGTATAGTTTTATACCTTGCCAATTGTACTTATGTTTGTTTTGTTCTAGCAATTCTAATCCACGTTCACCGTGTCGCGGATCAAACGTGCCATTGCAAATGAGTCGGTTCGGATATTTTTTAGAAAGTTTTTCGTTTTCATCAAAGTCTGCGAACCCATTTTTATAAAATTCTTTGAGGTACACTGGTTGAAAAATCCCCATATCTGCGTATCCTTTTACAATCACATCTTTGATAAGCGTTTCAGGATCATATTTTAAAAAATTTTCCTTTGGCCACACATATTCCTCTGGGCTTAGATTTTTATGGTAGTCGTAAAAACAACTAATAAATTGGTCACCATGAATATTTAATTGATTTTCTTTGCTACCATCCCACAAGTGAATATGAGAATCAATGACAAATATTTCTTCTCCGTCTTTTGTCTTATACATGAGATTACCTCCCAAAATGTTTTTACTTCTTACCGATAAACGAGCATTTCTTGATCAGCACATAACCTTTAATTGAAGCTATTAATTATCCTCGCTCACACCCTTTCTCCATTGTTTATCATTCTTAGAGAGACCATGTAGCATGAATGGAACTCATTTATTTATATTGCAATTATCATGCCAAAATTTTCAAATCAATGATTATTAAACTCAACAGTGCCTGGATAAGAATCTATAGCGTACAACTCATTTATTTTAGGCCCTGTTTTCTAAAGAATGATTACATCTGAGTAAATGCATCTCTTGTCTTTCTCAAGACTGCTACAGATTCGCAATTCGAAACTAAAGTGTAGTATTATGCGACATTTTTAAAAAACATTAGCGAAAATGTCTATTTTTATACAGTAAACCCGATAATAAATTTAATTTTCTGATATTATAAAAATTCTTTTATTAGAACCATTAAAAATGATTACAATCTAATATTAACTACAATATTTGATTTCCTATTTGCTTTGATTTTTAATCCTAGCTACTTTTGCTTTCCTTATTAAGTGTATATATTGCTTTTTAAAATTGGCATTAGACTTGCATAAGAAAACATTAGAAAAGAATTCACACGGTTCTTTTCTAAAAAAAAAAGTTATTAAGGAGGAATGAGCTTATGGCAACATCATTGTCGAAAATTAAGTCTCAACGCAATATGAGCATCAGTGAGGCTCATAAACGCGTAAAAGACCTGGCATGGACACCTGACTACGCTCAGGAAGCCATCAAGTATCCGACAGATTACAAGTTTTCCAAAGCACCAAAAGACACCATGAAGCAAGTATTGAATTCGTATTTCGGGATGGAAGAAGAGAAGGATAACCGAGTTTACGGAGCCATGGACGCTGCTTTACGTGGAAACATGTTCCGTAATGCAGAGCCTCGCTGGATTGAATGGATGAAACTTTTTTTGGCTATCATTCCATTCCCCGAAATTTCTGCAGCTCGGTCCATGGCGTTATTAACGAACGTTGTACCTAATGACGAGTTGAAAAATGGCTACACAATGCAGATGATTGACGAATTTCGACACTCAACCATTCAGATGAACTTGAAGAAATGGTACATGGAGAACTATATTGATCCTGCTGGTTTCGACATTACGCAAAAGGCATTTGGAAAATGTTATGCTACGACAATCGGGCGTCAATTTGGTGAAGGTTTTATTACAGGCGACTCTATTACAGCTGCAAATATTTATTTGCAAATTGTCGCTGAGACAGCTTTTACCAACACGTTATTTGTTGCAATGCCATCAGAAGCAGCTGCAAATGGCGATTATGCGCTTCCTTCCATCTTCTTATCGGTTCAGTCCGATGAATCACGCCATATTAACAATGGTTACGGGACGTTAATGATGGTCTTGAACGAACCTGACAACCATGATCTACTAGAGCGGGATATGCGTTATGCTTTCTGGCAAAATCACGCAATCGTTGATGCTGCGATCGGTACAATCATCGAATATGGTACGGCGGATCGACGGAAGGATAAGGAATCCTATGCTGATCTGTGGGAAAAGTGGATTTATGAAGACTATTATCGTAGCTACATGATCCCACTAGAAAAATATGGATTAAAAATTCACCATGATGATGTAGCTGCTGCTTGGGATCGTATAACGAAAAAGAATTATGTTCATAAAGTTGCTCAATTTTTCGCAACAGGTTGGCCAGTAAACTTTTGGAGAATTGGCTCCCTTAACGAATATGATTATGAGTGGTTCGAGTCTAAATACCCTGGATGGTACAACGAATTTGGCACATGGTGGGAGCACTATCGCGCACTTTCTGAGCCTGGTAAGACACCAATTGCATTTGCGGATGTTGGTTACCAATATCCTCACCGTTGTTGGAGTTGTATGGTGCCATGTGTTATTCGTGAAGATTTTGTTGTTGATGAAGTGGATGGTGAGTTATACACCTATTGTTCTGAACAATGCCGATGGACACATAAAGTCGCTTTTTCAGACAATTACAACGGTCGTCCTACTCCAGCAATGGGACGCTTTAGTGGTAAAAGAGAATGGGAGGAACTCTATCACGGTATGGATTTAGCTGACATTCTTCAAGATCTAGGCTTCGTTCGATCTGATGGAGAAACGTTAGTTCCACAGCCCCATCTTCATTTTGATGATGATAAAATGTGGAAGCTTGAGCATTTAAAAGGGTATGAGTTTAGGAGTCCCCTTGTGGATTTACGAGCAATGAACCCAGTGCAGCGTGAAAAGCATATCAAAGATTACCAAGCTGGGTTTACAATTAAACCAATTTAGCCTACATCACTGATAAATGAAACATCAGCCCCGGCTCATTAGATTCTGGAGGGGCTGATGTTTAAAAAGGGAGAGGAACTGTTCATGACTCACAAAGTTACACTTGAGCCTGTTGGAATTAAAATGGATGTCGAAGAGGATGAAACGGTTCTTGAAGCAGCTTTTCGACAGGGTATTGCTTTGATGCATGGCTGCAAGGAGGGGCAATGCTCGACTTGTAAGTCAATGTTAATTGATGGAGACATAGAAATGGAGCGTTATTCTACGTTTGCTCTTAACGAAATGGAAAAAGAAGAGGGTTATATACTACTCTGTAAAACACTTGCATTCAGCGACTTGACCGTCGAATTAATGCAGTTTGATGAAGAAGCGTTAAAAATGTCCGTACCGATAAAAACTTGCTCGACTGTTGTTGAAAACATTGAGTCTCTCACACATGATATCCGCAAATTATCCTTGAAAATAGAGAATTCAGAGCAACTAACCTTTCATTCTGGGCAATTTGTAGATATTTACCTCCCAGGGGAGGATACGTACCGTTCTTATTCAATGGCAAATACGCCAAGCCAATCGGATCGATTAGAATTTATGATTAAAGTTTTCAAAGGTGGTAAATTTTCAACCTTACTAGATGAAAAATTAAAAGCGGGAGACCAACTCACGATCCGAGGACCGTTTGGAAATTGCATACGTCGTGAAGAAAATAAGGGCGATATGATCCTTCTTGGTGGTGGGTCTGGCATGGCTCCATTATGGTCAATCCTTAATGATATGGTCGAGAAGAAAGTGAAACGTAAGATTACATTTTTTTATGGTGCTCGATCGAAAAAAGATTTATTTTATGTAGAAAAGTTCAAGCAAATCGAAAGTCAGCTAGAGGACTTTACATTTGTTCCTGCCCTTTCTGAATCCTTTCCTTCAGATGATTGGGATGGAGAAACAGGCTTCATTACGGAAGTGCTTGAGCGCCATGTTGACCCAATTATCGCAAAAGATCATTTAGAAGCTTTTCTATGTGGTCCTGCACCGATGATTGATGCTTCAATTGACATTCTTAAACGTAAGGGTGTAACTTCAGATCGAATTTTCTTTGATAAGTTTGTGCCCGCATCTGTTTAATAATAGGATTACCATCTCTTGCAAATGGATGAAACCACGATTAATGGGAGGTAAAAAAATGAGCAAATCTCAAGTTGAAGTTGACAAAAGCCCAAGGAAATCTGCTGAAGCTGGTGCTAAAAAGTTTGCTGGAAGTACAAGCAGAAAGTTCAACTATTTTGAGCCACAAGGTCGGAGAGCTACGTTGTATGAAAACATTACGGTAGATGTCCAACCTGATCCTGAACGATACCTAATTCAAGGATGGATTATCTCCTTTCCAGATGGAACTCCTGCGTATAGTGACAAATGGACAAAAATTAAAAGCTCTAATTGGCATGAATTCCGTGACCCAAATGGTGAATGGGAGCGAACTCACTACATCCGTGTTGCATCGATTGAAAAGCAAATCAATTTAACGATTCAAAACGCTAGAGTAGAAGAATCCTTTAACAATATGGATGCTGGGTGGGTAACCATTTTACAAAATCATTTAAGCGCATCAAAACACGCTGAATACGGTTTAGGGATGGTGTTTCAATCTGCACAGCGTGATGGCATGAGCCAAATGATAAATAATGCAATCCTTGTAAATGCCTCTGACAAATTACGCTATGGACAGGACCTTGCTCTCTATGTCATGAATATAGCGAATGAAATTGAATTTGATGAAGCTGCTGGGAAAGAGCATTGGTTAAAAAACAATGAATGGCAAGGCGTACGTGAGGTGGTAGAAAATTTTACCGCTTCAACAGACTGGGCTGAACAAGTGTTTGCAGCAAATCTAATTTATGAGCCTTTAGTGAGTGAATTATTCCGAAGTGGATTTCTCATGCAGTTCGCCGCTTCTCACGGGGATTTTGTTACTCCAACGATTGTAGCAACAGCAGAAGGAGATTATGAACGGAATCTTGATTATACACTCGAAATGTTCTATACGTTTTTACAAGATCCTGAGCACGGAAAACATAATAAAGAGGTCGCCCAGCAATGGCTAGCCAAATATGTTCCGATGTGTGTCAAGGCCGCCAAGCAATTGCAACCGATTTGGTCACAGCCCCGGGTGAAGGCAACAACCTTCCCTCACGCATATAGTAGAGCAGAGCAGCGTCTCCAGACGATATTAAATACGTTAAACCTTGAATTACCAAAAGGGGTGAAATTATGAACAGCAATAAGCAGCTCGAGAAAGGATTTAACAATAAATGCGGTGTTACGCTCAGTGATAGCGTAGAGGGCCGAGTAATTGCAGAAATCATGGAAGAAAAAGACGGCATTAAAGTAACCCATTACCCAGCCATGATTCGTATTGATGGAACAGAGAAATTAGAGTTTTGTATGACAGAGATTAGTGAAGCGTTAGGACGTGAATTTGATCCTTATTTGTTTCAAGTTGAAATGTCGACACACTATGGACGCATGGTCATGCTTGATGATAAAATCATCTTATTTGCAAACCCCGAAGATGCAAAAGAATATATCGGGTTTTAACACAAGGAAATATCCGCCGGTAGAACCGGCGGTTTTAATTTCGCCCTATGAGAGCATTTTACCGTCAACTCTTCCCTTCTATTCCTTATTTTTGAATCAATCGATGGATTCTGTACTGTCACTCTATCCACACCAGCGGCACCCTTATCTCTATCCAGAATTTTATTCAGTAATTTTTCTTCCTACATGCTTAGTTATTTCCTTCCTGTCTCGTAAAGTCGGTATCCACTTTTTCTTTTGTTGCCAGTGGTCCATTTCCGCTTCCAATCGAGATGTCTATAACGATGAATTTGTTTAGCCCTTTTCTCCTTCTAATTTTCATTAGATAGCTTCACTACTACAGCTTCTACCGACTTCTCACTATCCACTCTTGTATCACTACAAGATTTGTAAGCTTTCAAATAGACCACACCTTCTTCTCCAAACCTATTCATGCGATACTCTAGCTAAGAAAAGGAGTGTCGCAATGGACCGAGAAGAATAATATCGCCTTTGGAAAAAACGGATGGAAGACTTTGAAACTAGTGGACAAACGATTCATGAATAGGTGTCTGGTAGCCAATAAGAAATTACCGTATATCAAATTCATTATTGGCTCTTACCAAGATTTTGGCGTTGACCAGTGAGACCTCCCCAGTTAAGGTGTGAACTCTTTCCCTCCATCTATCTGCCATATATACACCGTATGATTGTTGTAGCTATCGGATTTTAACTTCTTTTGCAGTTTTGTTCTCATACGTCGCCTCTTATATGATTTCTGTTCGTCAGACCAGTAGTTTGCCTCGAGCTTCTTTCAGATTCCACATCGCCATGGGCACCCTTACCTTTAGCTATGTACTTACCGCTACAAGGACGTACTCGGGACTCTCACCCGTTAGAATTCTCCCATACTAGGCGA
>CAWIQZ010000001.1:0-9321 GCA_963838465.1 uncultured Bacillaceae bacterium | reverse complement strand
GGATGACTTACATTTTTCGATGCCGATGGGAATTGAAATGGTTAATGCGGTTATTTTAAAGCCATATCAAATTTCGATTGAAGCGACAGACCGTGTATTAAGCACAGCCCATGATGAAAGCTTCTTTGCGATGGTTGATAAAAAAGGGAAATGGTTGATTACAACGGTGATAAAAGGCTTTGCTACTCATGTGTCTGGTTTTGCAAGTTCATTTTCGAATACAGGTGACATTATTTTAATTGGAAAAAGTGTTGCTGATATGGTTGCTGCTTTTCGGGCACTGAAAGAACAAGGGGGAGGCATGACGCTCGTTGAAAATGGCCAAGTAATAGGGAGTATTCCTCTGCAGCTGTTAGGCGTACTTTCTACAAAGCCGATGCAAGGAATCATGGAGGAGGAAAAAGCATTCGTTCAGCTATTACGGGAACGAGGCTACAAGTTTGAAGATCCGATTTATAGCCTCTTTTTCTTCTCATCGACCCACTTGCCGTATATTCGGGTAACACAATGTGGAATTTATGACGTGAAAAAGAAAACGGTACTCTTTCCTGCCATTATGCGTTAAACTAGAAAAGGATGTCCCTTTAGTGAGTTAATTCAGAAAAAGGTTGTGCGAGAAGATGAGAAACAAAACGATGCTTTTCATGTTATTAGCTGCAGCCTTCATGATAGGTGCTTGTAATAATGGGGGAAATGTAGCCAAAGTAGAGGAAGAACCTGTAAAATTAATTGAAGAAATCACAGTGGAAGAAGAGCCAAAAGAAGTCGTGCCTCTTTATCCTTTTACATATCCATTAACAGGTATCGGCACAATGGAACAGCTTGATCGACGAGTTGTCGGTGTCACGATTAATAATCAACCGGCTGCTCGGCCACAATCAGGTATCGGAGACGCAGACATTGTCTATGAGGTGTTATCAGAAGGTGAGATCACACGGTTAGTGGCTCTGTTTCACAGTCAGCTTCCAGAACGCGTCGGCCCTGTTCGAAGCTTACGACCGTACCACATTGATTTAGTAAATGGATACAAGGGACTGCTTGTGACACATGGATGGAGTCCAGAAGCAGAACGACTTTTAAATGGAGGACGTGCTGATTTTTTAAATGGTTTATTTTATGACGGAACGCTCTTCCAACGCTCATCTGATCGGAAGGCACCTCATAATTCGTATATTACGTTTGATAACATTTTTTCAGGTCTAGATTCACGAGGTTATGAGCTGTCTGGTGATGTTCCAAGTCTACTATTTCATGAAAGTGATGATATTCGTATAGCTGGAACTGAAGGTAGAGAAATAGAGATTGACTACTTAAATCGAAATGTTGTTCAGTATGAATTTGATGAGCAAACAGGTCTTTACGAACGCTTTAATGATCTAGAACAAACGGTTGATTATGAAACAAACGAGCCTATTCGTATTGCTAATGTGTTGATTGTTGAAGCAGAACATCGTATTTTAGATGATAAAGGACGACGGTCCATTGATTTAACTTCAGGTGGAGAAGCACTTCTTTTTCAGAGCGGTATCGCAAATGCTATAAGCTGGGAGAATCGAGATGGACAAATTGTTCCTGTTCAAAATGGTGAACTCGTGCCGCTAAAACCTGGACAAACGTGGATTAATATCGTGCCTACATCCCCAGGAATAGAGGCAAGTGTCACATATTAATGTGAAAGAAAGGTGTGAATGATAATGCAAATAGATAAACTTCGTGGGAAAGAGCTCGATCAATTATTTAAAGCTATTCTCTCACTGAAAGACCTTGAAGAATGCTATGAGTTCTTTGATGATTTGTGCACGATTAATGAGATACAATCTTTAGCCCAGCGTTTAGAAGTGGCGAGAATGCTACAGAACGGGTATACGTATCACAAAATTGAGACAGAAACGGGTGCAAGTACAGCAACCATTTCACGAGTGAAGCGTTGCTTAAACTATGGGAATGACGGATATAAGATGACGCTTGATCGTGTAAAAGAAGCAGATCTACAAGTAGAAGAATAAAAAAGAAAGTCTGACCTTAGACGATTATTGATCGGTTTGAATACGATTAATATTAATCTTAGGCCAGGCTTTTTTGCTTTTGGCAAATAATCTTCTGCAATTCGTGCATTACTGTTGATTTCATACTACAATAGACGGACGATACGCAGGAGCAGGAGTGAGGCAATAAATGAAAAGAACGTTAAAGAGAAGGCTGGCAGCAGCGACCAAAAGAGAAAAGGCTGACGTAGTTGTGAAAAATGGAACGATTATTGATGTTTTCACACTAACGACGTATCAAGCTGATCTGGCAGTGACGGACGGAGTGATTGTTGGGATTGGGGATTATGAAGGCAAACATGAAATTGATGCAAAAGGAGCTTATATCTCACCAGCTTTCATTGACGGGCATGTGCATATTGAATCAGCTATGGTTCCGCCAGAGGAATTCGCTAAAATTGTCGTCCCTCGTGGTGTCACGACAATTATGGCTGATCCTCATGAAATTGCTAATGTAGGTGGCTTAAAAGCTGTTCAGTATATGATGGAAGCAGCAAAGAACTTACCACTTGATATTAAAATAATGGCCCCATCCTGTGTGCCTGCAACTGACTTTGAGCATAATGGAGCGACATTATCAGCGCAGGACATTGCTAGCTTATTTGATGAAAGCGGTTCTTATGGGTTAGCTGAAGTCATGGATTATCCTGCTGTGTTTTCAGGGGATGATCAAATGGTAGAGAAGCTGGAAGTCGCTTGGAAGCGTGGAAAATTGATTGACGGCCACGCTGCTAGCTTAGATGAAACGGGGCTTAATGCATATGGTGTCGCTGGAATCCGCAATGATCATGAAGCTGTGACAGCTGATGAGGCACTGAATCGTTTGAGGAGAGGAATGTATGTCCTTATGCGTGAAGGAACAGCAGCGAAGGATATCGAAGCACTGCTTCCAATCTTAACGCCACAAAATGCAAGACGATGTGTCTTTTCCACGGATGATAAGCATTTGGATGATCTTGTGAGTGAGGGAAGCATTGATGCGAGTGTAAGAAAAGCGATCAAGCTAGGTGTTGAGCCGTTACAAGCGATTCAAATGGCAAGTTTAAACGCAGCTGAATGCTTTGATCTGAAGAAGAAGGGGGCAATAGCACCAGGCTATGAAGCAAGCTTTCTTTTGATTCATAACTTAGAACAATTAGAAATAGAAGAAGTATATGTAAATGGCAAGCTTGTTGCGAAAAATGGAGAGATGAACATTTCCATACGTGAGCCGATTGCGCCGCCTGATTTTCTCCTTCAAAGTGTGCACGTGAAACCTTTTCAAGAGGATACATTTAATTTGCAAATGGATTCACCAACAGCCCATGTGATTGGTGTCAAGCCAGGAATGATTATGACAGATCACTTAATTGAAGAGGTGAAGGTGGAAGCTGGGTTATTTATCCCATCTATTGAAAAAAATCAGCTAAAGCTTGTCGTTGCTGAGAGGCATAAGGCACTTGGGCATGTTGGACTTGGAATCGTCAAAGGAATTCCGCTTAAAAACGGAGCGATTGTTGCGACTGTTGCTCATGATTCACATAATATCGTAGCTTGTGGCACAGACGATCCAAGTATACGTTCAGCGATGGAGCATGTTATTAGGCAAAATGGCGGGATTGCTATCGTCCAAGGGGAGAACGTCTTAGCGGAATTATCGCTGCCACTCGGCGGACTCATGTCGCTTGCTCCTTTTGAAGAGGTGAATCATTCTTTACATGAATTAGAACGAGCATTGAAGGAAATTGGTTTTGAGGAAGAATGGAATCCTTTTTTGGCCTTATCATTTCTTGCATTACCAGTTATTCCATCGTTAAAGCTGACGGATCGTGGCTTGTTTGATGTAGAAGCCTTTACCCATATAGAAGATTGAAAAAGATGAAAGGAGCACTCGCCTTCAGGAATGAGGTGAGTGCTTACTTTTTTTTTGCCCTCTTGCTAGAATAATATCAAAGTATAGACCAAGCTTTTGGATAGGGTCTTTGAATTCTATATCAGCGACTTCTTTGATTCGCTTCATTCGATAATTTAATGTATTAACGTGAATGTGAAGGATCTTTGCTGCTTCATTCATATTTCCATCGTTCATCAGAATCATTTCAAGTGTTTCAAGTAAATTCGTTCGGTTTTGCATGTCGTATGTTTTTAACCGTGCTAGTGCAGGGTGTGAACCAACTGTTGATAAGGCTTCTGTTCTTTGTAAAAGATCAACGTAGCGAAGAACGCCCAGTTCATGATAGAAAAAAACATCACTCGTTTCATTTGGATAGATTTGTTTTAATTGAATCACTTTTTGGGCTTCTTCGTAACTTTGTTTCATATTTTGATAGTTCGTGTATGTATATCCGCAGCCAATTTGACTAGGCTTTATTTGAAATCGTTCCACTATTTGTGCTTGGAGTGTTTCACTAAATGATTTTAATTCACTTTGATTGCTTGTTTTCGAAGGTGCTAGTAAAAAGATGATTTGATTTTCATCAAGTGTTTCAATAAGGATGGATACTTTCTGCGATGTTTTTGCAACATAAATTATTTTCTGATAAATTTCCTCTGATAATTGATCAAAGCGGATAATCATAACGGCAAATGACATCGAGGTATGAAGTCCAAGTATATCTAAATCTTGTTGTATATGATTAAGGTTGTTTACATCTCCGCTGATTAATTGCCAGAGTACCTCTTGATAATTCCGCTCTTTCTTTTTCTTTTGCAAATTCAACTTCAGTAGTTGATTTTTTGCTTTGCTGGCAGCGTATTTTAAAAGCTCATAATCCTCTTGTAAGAGCGTATCGCCTACTTCTGACACCCAAATATAACCTAGTACTTCCCCATTTTTTCTAATAGATACAGCGACTCGTTTTCCTAAACCAAGCTCAGTCATTTCGGAAATGATCACAGGTTCATCACTTTGGTTTAAGGCAGGGATCACGCCTTCTTTCCAAAAGCGATTAATGACTTTTTCTGGGACTCTTCTGCCAATAATCGTTGATATACGCACAGGATCTGTTTGATCATTATGTGAACTATAAGCAAGTAAATGGTGATTCCAATCCTCTAGTGTAACTGGACATTGAAGGCATTCACTAATCGCATCGACAAAATCCTCTAATGAATCAAATTGACGGTTGAACAATTGATATCTATCGTCCTGCATTTTCAAACTCCTTATATAACAAATAATGGATTTATCGAAATTGCTTTTCTAATACAAATGAAGCGTTATCATTACGGACATATGTAAAAATATTGTATGATCTTGTCATGTTAGAATAACACATCCGAAATCAATAGAGAACTAGTATCGAGCTGGTGCCTACTTATTTCTATTTCCTAGATGCTTTATTCATGCTCGCATGAAATAGTTTCAAAAATTTCTTCTCAGGAGCATGTTTTTTTATAGACAAATTGGTCTAGATCATTTATTATCATTATAGATAATGATAATAATGAGGTGAGAAAAAGATTATGAAGAAAAAAGCGGATGTGATGCTCCATCCTGTGCGTATGCGAGTGATTCAAACATTGCTCACATACAAGACAATGACGGTTCAACAGCTACTTGAAAAGCTCGATGATATTCCACAGGCAACGATGTATCGCCACTTAAAGCAATTAGTTGATGCTGAGCTCATTGAGGTAGTTGAAACGAATAAAATACGTGGAACGATTGAGAAGACATATGCTGTTAAGGAAGAGAATTTAGTGATTTCAGAAGAGGAGTTAGCTGATACACCTGCTGAGGAGCATATCCGTTATTTTATGACGTATCAAGCGAACTTGTTAAAGGAGTTCGAACGTTACGTTTCAGCCCACTCGGCAAAAGATTTTGCGAAGGATGGACTAGGCTTTTCGCAAGCGATGCTTCATTTGACAGCCGATGAAATGGCGCAATTCGGCAGGGAGCTTGGAGAAGTCGTCCAACGCTTTGCCCAAAAAGAATCGACTCCAGAACGTCGATCAAGAACATTAGCATTGATTTTTATCCCACAAACGTAATTGGAGGAACAACGATGAGTGAACAAATGATTACATTTGAACGAAATGGGACATTACATGGAACGTTATCAATTCCAGTATCTGCAAGTGAATCTTATCCAGCGATTCTCCTTCTTCCTGGTTCAGGGCCCCTTGATCGCGATGGGAATGTGAAAAGACAGTCATTTAACCTGTATAATCAGCTTGCTGAATTTTTCACAGACAATGGCTTTGTCACATTGCGCTATGATAAGCGTGGAATAGGAAGAAGTGACGGGGAATTTGTTCGGGCAGGTTTTTGGGATTTAGTTGAAGATGGGAAGGCAGCTATCCACTTCTTAAAAGAGCAATCAAGTGTTGATCCTAAGCGTATTTTCTTACTTGGTCATAGTGAAGGGTGTATGCTGGCACCTGAAATTGCGCGAGACACTGATTTAGCAGGACTTATATTAGTAGCTGGAGCTGCTGAATCAATGCTCGAGGCGCTTTACCATCAGCGTGAGCAGATTGTAAATGATTTAAAAGGGATGAAAGGGTTCAAAGGAAAGCTAATTCGCCTCTTACGTGTCGATAAAAAGATCGCGAAGCAAGGAACGAAATTTGATGATCGAATACGAGCTTCGACTCAAGAGGTGATTAGGTTTCAAGGTGTGAAAATGCCTGCTAAATGGTTTCGAGAGCATTATGAGTACGATGTGTATGAGGGCTTGAGACAAATTGAATGTCCAGTTCTGGCGATAACGGGATCGAAGGATGTGCAAGTTACGCCAGAACGAGTATATGAAGTGCCAAATCTAGTAAAGGGAGTGGCAGAGGTTCATATTGTTGAAGGGATGAATCATATGCTTAGAGATCAGCAAGTAGAGGCAAATATATTGCAGTTGAAAAAGGTGTATAAGCGTGTTGGGGAACAGCCACTCTCACCTACATTTCTTGAGATTATGAAAACGTGGATACAGCGTCATGTCTGAGTCGTTTAAATACTTGCTTATCATTCTTGCTGTAATTGGGCAGTTAAGTGGAATTGTGCTGTTGTTTATAAAGCTCGAATGGGCGTTAATGATGTTTAGTGTATATGGAATTGCTCTTATTGTATTGCTTGTCGTCTTTATTTTGGATCGAAAAAAAGAGAAACAGGAGGAAATTAATTATGATGATTGTGACTACTGAACAGGTGGCAGGTTATGATGTGACGGATGTAATCGGATATGTAAAAGGAAGTACAATTCAAACGAAGCACGTTGGCCGTGATATTACTGCCGCACTGAAAGGTCTTGTGGGTGGGGAAATCGAAGGCTATAACGAAATGATGATAGAAGCGAGAAAACTAGCGATGCACCGTATGGTTGAGGAGGCAAAGGAAAAAGGAGCAAATGCGATTATTGCGATGAGAATGCAATCGGCTGCGGTGATGAGTGGTGCAGCTGAAATCATTGTGTATGGTACGGCTGTCAAAATTGAAAAGAAATAAATAATCCCACACTTCAACAACAGAAAGAGGGTTGTTTGAAGTGCGGGATTCCCACGAATAATAGATATTTAGTGGCAGCCTCCGTAGTTCTTATGCTAGCCACCTTTTAAATGTTCGATTGTAATAAACTGAGTTATACGTTTATAATATTACTCTTCTTCAAAATAGCTTTTATCTATTGAATAAATAACTGGTCTTTTCCCTTTTGTACTTAAAACTCCGAGATCAGATAAATCCTTCAGAGCTTCTCTCATACTTTGTATAGATCTATTTGAAATATCTGATAGTTCTTTGGCGGTTAATCCTGATTCCGTCACTGAGAAGAAATAATTTTGACCTAATACATACATAATTCCAAAAAACATTTCTTTGTCCTGGAATCTTGTATCATTAGAAAGTTTGTTTGTGAAATCGTTCAATTGTTCTTTTTTTACTTTTAATTCTTGGATCATGTCTTTCTGTTCATTCGAGATAATTTGCAAGAAGTTTTCTACAAAAAAATTGGTTTCCCCTCTATTTGCAATGCTATTTGTTATTTCGAACGACTCTGCATATTTATTTCTATATTTATTACATCCTCTCGATAAGGAAATAGCGGTTAGCTCACTTAATTCATTGTTTAAATATATACTACTAATGAATCTAGAAGTTCTTCCATTTCCATCGTAAAAAGGGTGAACATACCCAAAATAATAATGTGCTATTGCTATTTTAATTAGTGTCGGAATTTCAGAATCATTCAAAAAATCAATCATCATTTCTAATGATTCAATAATTTTCTTTTCGGGAGTTAATCCTCTGTGTATTATTTTTTCAGTGCCGCTTTTTTTATATACATAAGTTAATTCTTTTCTAAAGAGCTCTCCATCTGGCTTCTCGAAATCGTTAATTTCTTCATCCGCTATGTGGTCATATATTTTTCTAATATCATCAGGGGACTCTAATTCTTCTAATTCATCTAATAAAAGTTTGTTGTATGAAGCAATCATACTACTAAATCTTTTCTTACTTTTAGTAGTATTTAATATTCTAGCGCTTCTAATAATTTCTTCTCTTGAACTTTTAACACCTTCAAGATCATTAGTATGGTATAATTCCTCGATCAAACAGTCAAACATAAAATTTTCCCTGGCTATCGGCGGAAGATCATTATTAAGTAACTCGTTTAAAAGTGAATCTTGTTTGTATATATTATTTATTAATTTGATTAACTTATTTGTTGGAATATAATATAAAGGAAACGTTTTTGGTTGATCAATAGGTTTAATGGTGAATTGTAATTTAACTGTAGTTTCAAAGTTCAAACGCTCATTATATATTTTTTCAAAAACTCCAAAGTTATTTTCTCTGAAAATTTATATATGTATCTCATACTCCCCTCCAAAAAGAATGATTTAATACAATAATACACTTATGATATTGATTAAATCAAACTAAGTTATAAAAAGCTTGTTTTTATAACTTATATGGAAAGTAACTATATCAAAACGTCTAAATAAAACGGATGAATACTTTTGGGGTTATTGAAAAAGTTTAAGTTACGTTCAATTAATCTAAGTAGATGTGTTGAAGTTCTCAATTCACTCTAGATGAATTAATCATTTCTTATCATATATACGAATTACCCACCCACATTTACAACTTCTAAAAAAAATACTACCTTTAATTTCCATAGATCCAACTATATTACGACCACAACTTTTACATTTTGAAATTTTATTTATCTGCATATTTATGTCACCTTTATGGATTATCTTTCTTTTTAGTGTGTGTAATCATTTTCTAGGTTCATTCAATTTATTTCCATATAAATATTTTTAATACCTAGAGCCGACTATATGTGGTTTCTCA